>NZ_JAVFWZ010000050.1:0-663 GCF_040981245.1 Kocuria cellulosilytica
GGATCGGAGGACAGCATGAACCCCGTGATCGAGGTCCGAAACCTCACGAAACGCTACAAGGACAAGCTCGCTCTCGACGACGTCAGCTTCGACGTCCAGGAGAACACGATCTACGGCCTGCTGGGGCGCAACGGCGCCGGCAAGACCACCGCGATGTCGATCCTCACCGCACAGAACCTGCCCACCAGCGGGCAGGTGCGGGTGTTCGGCGCGGATCCCTACGAGAACGCCCGGGTGCTCAGCCGGATGTGCTTCGTGCGCGAGAGCCAGAAGTACCCCGACGACGCCACCGCGCGCCATGCCTTCACCTCGGCGCGGCTCTTCTTCCCGCGGTGGGACCAGGAGCTCGCCGACGAGCTCATCGACGAGTTCCAGCTGCCGCTCAAGCGCACGATCAAGAAGCTCTCCCGCGGGCAGCTCTCGGCCGTCGGCGTCATCATCGGCCTCGCCTCCCGCGCGGAGATCACCTTCTTCGACGAGCCCTACCTCGGCCTCGACGCCGTCGCCCGGCAGATCTTCTACGACCGCCTGCTGGCCGACTACGCGGAGCACCCGCGCACGGTGCTGCTCTCGAGCCACCTCATCGACGAGGTCGCGAACCTCCTCGAGCGGGTGCTCGTGATCGACGCGGGCCGGATCATCATGGACGAGTCCACCGACGAC
>NZ_JAVFWZ010000051.1:0-659 GCF_040981245.1 Kocuria cellulosilytica
CCAGGATCGGCTCGAGGGCCGTGGCGGCCGCGCCGCTGAGCGCCGGGTGGGCGTCCGCCGCCGAGCGCTGGATCTCGATCGGTCCCACCTCCGCGGTCAGCGCGTGCGCCTCGACGACCTCCCGCAGCACGGGCTCCAGCTCCGCCGCGATGGGGGCGAAGTACCCCGAGAGCACGACCGTCGAGAGGTCCAGGACGTTCATCGAGTTCGCGAGCACCACCCCGAGGGGGCGCCCGATCATCTCCATGACCGCGTCCCGGCTCCGCAGCCGCTCGGCCGTGGCCGCCACGAGGTCCTCGATCCGGACGTCCTCCGGCAGCCCCGTCCGCGCCCGCAGCGCGTGGTAGCTGACGTAGGCCTCGAGGCAGCCCCGCCGGCCGCACCGGCACAGCTCCCCGCCGGGGGTGATCGTGACGTGGCCGAGCTCCCCGGCCCAGCCGTGCTCGCCCCGGTGGATCCGCCCGTCCAGGACCACGGCGCCCCCGATGCCGGTCTCGCCGTGCAGGAAGAGGAAGGACTCCCCGGGCCGGTGCAGGACCTCGGTGCGCGCGGCGAGCACGCTGTCGTTGCCGGCCGTCAGCGCGGGGCCCCGGAAGGGCGGCAGCCGCCGGAGCCGCTCGACCAGCGGGACGTGCTCCCAGGCCAGGTTCGGCGCGGAG
>NZ_JAVFWZ010000052.1:0-657 GCF_040981245.1 Kocuria cellulosilytica
GTCGACGGCAGGATCGTGCAGGGTGGGGCCGAGGAGATCCTCGAGCTGATGGACGAGGCCAACACCGCCCTGCTGGCCCGCTCCCGGGAGGTCTTCCCGCTGCCCTGGGAGCCGATGCACAACCCGGTCTGCACCGAGATCGACCACATCACCCTGGCGCAGGCCATCGACGACCTGAATTTGGAGCCCGACGTCCGGGAACTGGTGCGGTCGTTCTGGGCGCTGAACTTCAACGGCCGCCTCGACGACGCCGCCTACACCCAGGCCCTGCGCTGGGCGGCGATCTCCAACGGCGACTGGAAGCTGATGTTCGAAGCCTGCGCCACCTACAAGCTCGACGGCGGCACGAAACGGCTCATCGAGGCGATCCGTGCCGACGCCGAGGTCGACCTGCCCCTGACCACCCCCGTCACCGCCGTGGACCAGGGCGAGGACACCGCGACCGTCACCACCGCCGACGGCACCCGGTTCACCGCCTCCGCCGTCGTCGTCACCCTGCCCCTGGGCGCCCTGGGCGGGGTCGAGTTCACCCCGGCCCTGTCCGCGCCCAAGGTCAGGGCCGCCCAGCGGGGCCAGGCCGGGCGCGGCGCGAAGCTGTGGATCAAGGTGCGCGGGCGCCAGGAGCGGTTCGTGGCCTTCGCCGCCGCGGAGTCGCCC
>NZ_JAVFWZ010000053.1:0-656 GCF_040981245.1 Kocuria cellulosilytica
GCGGCCATCAGGTCCATGTCGCCGATGAACGCCTGGTAGTTCTGCCCGAGGATCACCACGGCGCACAGCACGAGCGCCACCACCGGGCCCAGCGGGAAGAACCGCGCCCGGTAGGGGAGGTCGGCGAGGTCCTTGCCCTGGGCGGTGTAGGCCTTGCGGAACCGGTAGTGGCTCCAGGCGATGCCCATCCACACGATGAACCCCGCCAGCCCGGAGGCGCTGACCAGCCACACGTAGGCGTCCCCGTCCCCGATGAAGGTGGTGAGGAAGGACGCCCCGCCCACCAGGGTGGTGGCGATCAGGGCGTTCATGGGCACGCCGCGGCGGTTGACCTTCGCGAGGAACCTCGGGGCCTTGCCGCCCTCGGCCAGCGCCCAGAGCATGCGGGTGGAGGCGTAGAGCCCGGAGTTGCCGGCGGAGAGGATCGCGGTGAGGATCACCGCGTTCATCACCGAGGCCGCCGCCAGCACCCCGGCGTTCTGGAACACCAGGGTGAACGGGGAGATGGAGATGTCCTCGACCCCGCTCGTGAGCAGGTTCGGGCTGGTGTAGGGAATGAGGAAGCCGATCACGGTGATGGCGCCCACGTAGAAGAGCAGGATCCGCACGAACACGGTGCGGATGGCCCGGGGCACGTTCTTCTCCGGGTTCTCGGC
>NZ_JAVFWZ010000054.1:0-654 GCF_040981245.1 Kocuria cellulosilytica
TCCACGACGACCGCGGAGGCAGTTCCGATCCGCACGATCGCGGTGCCGGGCGCCGGGGCAGGCCGGGCCCTGACTCCGGACCACCGGCGCCCGCCGGCGGTCCCTGAAAGGAACAGTCATGAATCTCCAACGGACAATGCTCGGCGTCGCTGTGGTAGCGGCTGCGGTCGCTCTCACCGGGTGCGGCGCCGAGAGCGGACCCTCCGGGTCCGTGCCGACCTCCCCCTCCTCGAGTGCTGCTTCCACCGCCCCGTCCTCTGCCCAGGCGGCACCGGCCACCTCCGGCCCTTCGGCCACTTCTCCGGAGCCGGCAGCCGCGGAGGAGGTCGTGATCAGGATCAGGGAGTTCCAGTACGAGCTCCCCGACTCGGTCGTGCCCGGGGCCATGGTCACAGTGATCAACGAGGACGCCGCCCCGCACACCGTCACCGCCGAGAGCAACGGGGATTTCGACGCCGTCGCCGCAGGTGGGGAGACGGTCACCTTCACCGCCCCCGAGGAGCCGGGTGAGTACCCGATCATCTGCACCTACCACCCGCAGATGTCCGCAACCCTGGTCGTCCGATGAGCCGTGCGGCCGGGCGCACCCGCGCAGGCGCCGACGTGCACCACGGAGCCCTGATGCTGGTGCTGCAGGGGCTGATCGCGGCCGCG
>NZ_JAVFWZ010000007.1:0-200034 GCF_040981245.1 Kocuria cellulosilytica
GGGAGAGTAGGACACCGCCGGACCACACCACCAGGGTCGAGCCCCCGCACACCGTGCGGGGGCTCCCCGCATTTAACGACCTCGATCGGCATCGAGACCCGGGATCGTCCTGTCATACGCGCACGAGTCCGGAAGCGGGCGCATAATGCGGGCATGGACACGACGGACCAGGACGCAGATTCCCCGCGGGTGACCGAACAGCAGGAGCAGTCCACGGCCGTGGTGACGGGGACGGTCGCCATGAGCGAACTGCGGGCATTCTTCGACCGGGCGTTCGACGACCTGCGGCGTGCCATCGCCGACGGGGCCTTCGTGCCGTCCGGGCCTCCGATGGCCGTGTACCACGGGGTCCCGGCGGCAACGGTCCATCTCGACGTGGGCTTCCCCGTGACGCGGCCGGTCACAGCCCGGGGGTCGGTCGTACCGGGCCGGTTGCGCGCGTCCCGTACGGCGTCGTCCGTGCACCGCGGCAACTACGACGACCTCGGACGGTCCTGGCAGCACCTGGCGGAGTGGGCGGAACGGGAAGGGCTCGGGCTGGGCGACATCATGTGGGAGGTCTACGTGACGGAGCCCCGGCCGGGGGACGACCCCGCGGCCATGCGCACCGAGCTCCACTGGGCACTGCGTGAGTGATCTCCGGAGGGCCGTACGGACCCGCCACGAGGAAGGCCCCGACCGTCCGGTCGGGGCCTTCCTCGTGGCGCAGGACGGGCAGCTGCCGGCTCAGCGGCGCAGCGAAGTGTCCGCGGGCTCCCGCTCCGGCGAGGCCACCCTGTCGGCCTCGCTCACGGCCCGCTCGCCGATGAGCTTGTTCATGACCACGGCGATGGCGCCGTCCCCGGTCACGTTCGTGGCGGTGCCGAAGGAGTCGATGGCGATGTAGGTGGCGATCATGAGGGCCACGGCGGTCTCGTCGAAGCCGAGCATGCCCTGGAGCAGACCGACGGCGGCCATGATCGCACCGCCGGGGACGCCGGGGGCCGCGACCATCGTGATGCCCAGCATGAGGATGAAGCCCACGTAGGTCAGGTCGTCGATCGGTGTTCCCGTGATGGTCATGATGGCCGCCGAGAAGAGCACGATCTTCAGGGTGGACCCTGCGAGGTGGATCGTCGCGCTCAGCGGGACCACGAATCCGGCCACGGGCGGGCGGACACCGTTGACCTCCGCGCACCGGAGGGTGACGGGGATGGTCGCGGCGGAGGAGGACGTGCCCAGCGCAGTGGCGTAGGCCGGGAGCATGTTCTTCAGCAGCACGGCGGGGTTGCGGCCCACGTAGACTCCCGCGGCCACGTACTGGGCCACGAGCAGCAGCACGGACAGGGCCAGGGCGACGAGCACGACCTTCGAGAAGGTGGAGACGACCACCAGGATCTGCCCGTTCATGGTGAGTCCCATGAACATCCCGAAGATGTAGAGGGGCAGGAGCGGGATGATGACCAGTTCCACGATGCGCATGATGATCCCCCGCAGGTCGTCCATGCTCCGGTGGAGGGTGTTTCCGGGGATGAGGGTGATGCCCACGCCCAGGCAGAAGGCGAGCAGGAGTGCTGTCATGACGCCGAACACGGGTTCCATCTCGAGGGTGACGAAGCCGGTGAGGGCGCTCTCCTCCGGACTGGCCAGCGCGTCGAGCTCGCGCTCCCCGCCCAGCAGCCACGGGTAGCCGGCGCGTGCCACGAGGAAGGCCAGGAGGCCGGCGAGGACGGTGGAGGCGTACGCGATGGCGGCGGTCACGCCCAACCACTTGCCGGCTCCTCGGCCGAGGTCGCCGATGGCCGGTGTGACGAGCCCGACGATCAGCAAGGGGATGAGGAAACCGAGGAACGCGCTGAAGAGTCCGTTGAACGTCAGGAAGAGGCGGGCGACCGGTTCGGGGAAGAACAGACCGCAGGCGATGCCGAGGACGATCCCGACCAGCACGCGCACCAGGAGGTGGGACGTGAGGGGTTTTTTGGTCATGGGTCCATCATCCGCCGAGGGCGCAGCCGGGAACGAATCGGGGCGGAGTGGCCCCGGGCCTGCTTATACAATGGGGACGATCAGCATGGCGGACCGTTTCCGGACACCGCCGACATCCACGAGAGCCGACCGGCACTGCGTCGGCACAGAGGAGCGGTACGTGTCCGAGTCATTCCAGCACGGGTCCCGGGACGAGCGTCGGAACGGAAGATCCGGCGACCGTCGGCCCGGCGGAGGAGCGGGACGCGAGGGTGACCGTTCCGGATCGCCGTCCCGGGGGCGGCCCGACGACGGACGACGCGGCCCGTCCCGCGACGCGCGCGACGGCGACCGGAGCGGCTACGGCGCGCGCGGTGCCACCGGCAGGCCCAGGGACGACCGGCAGGATGATCGCCGTGGGGGCTACGCCCCGCGTGCTGACCGTCGTGATGAGCGGCAGGGTGAGCGGGGTCCGCGTCGTGAGGGCGAGGGCTACCGCGGCCGTCGTGACGACCGTCAGGACGACCGCCGTGGGGGCTACGCTCCGCGTGGTGACCGGCGCGAGGGCGACCGGCGCGGAGGCTATGGTGGCCCGGGCCGTCGTGACGACCGTCGTGACGACCGTCAGGACGATCGCCGCGGTGGCTACGCTCCGCGTGGTGACCGGCGTGAGGGCGAGCGTCGTGATGAGCGGCAGGGTGAGCGGGGTCCGCGTCGTGAGGGCGAGGGCTACCGCGGCCGTCGTGACGACCGTCAGGACGGCCGCCGTGGAGGCTACGCCCCTCGTGGTGACCGGCGTGAGGGCGACCGCCGTGAGGGCGACCGGCGCGGAGGCTACGGTGGACCGGGTCGTCGTGACGACCGTCAGGACGACCGCCGTGGGGGCTACGCCCCGCGCGGTGACCACCGCGCCGGCTTCCCGGACCGCACCGAGGGCTACCGTGGCCGGCGTGATGACCGGGACGACGTCTCGACCCACCGTCACCGTGCGCCCGAGGTCGACGACGACGTCACGGGCCGCGAGCTCGACAAGCCCACCCGAGCCCAGCTGGGGGCGCTCGAACCGCGCAACGCCGAGGCCGTCGCCAAGCACCTGGTCATGGCCGGGCGCTACCTGCTCGACGCGCCCGAGCTCGCCCTCGAGCACGCGCAGGCCGCCGGACGGCGCGGAGGCCGCATCGCCGCGGTGCGGGAGGCCACGGGGATCGCGGCCTACGAGGCCGGCGACTTCGCGCTGGCGCTCAAGGAGCTGCGCACGTTCCGCCGGATGACCGGCGCCGAGATCCACCTTCCCCTGATGGTGGACTGCGAGCGGGCCCTCGGGCGCCTGGACAAGGCCGTCGAGCTGGCGACGTCGGAGGCCGTGCAGTCCCTCGAGCCCGGCGAGAAGGTGGAACTGGCGATCGTCCTGGCCGGCATGCGGCGGGACCAGGGGGACGCCCAGGGGGCGGTGGAAGCACTGACCATTCCGCAGCTCGACAAGAACCGGGGCTTCGCCTACAGCCCCCGGCTGTTCCGTGCCTACGCCGAGGCCCTGCGGGGCGTCGGGAGGGACCGGGAGGCCCTGACGTGGGACCGGCAGGCCGTGGTGGCCGAGGCCGCTCTCGGAACCGGGCAGTTCGCCGAGCCGGAGATCATCGACTTCGACGACGAGGACGAGACCGAGCAGGTGCCGGCCGCCGGTGTCGTCCTGGCCGATGCCGAGGAGCCGGTCGAGGAGCCCGCCCAGGACCAGGCCCCGACCCGTGCGGCCGCGGGCGCTCCCGGCGTCGGCACCGGGAACGGCGTCGGCGACGATCTCGACGACGGGGACGACCAGTCGGACGACGTGCTCGACGACGGTTCCGACCAGGAGCCGGACGACGAGGAGGACGAGACGGACCGTGAGGAGGACCTGGACCCCGACGACGACTTCGAGGGCGGCTCCGAGGCCGATCTCGACCCGGACGACGACGCGGAGCTCGCGGACCTCGACGACGCGGACGGCAACGGCGGCGCGGACGGCGGCCCGGAGCATGGCTGAGCGGCTGCTCGACCGGTTCGACGCCGTCCTGAGCGACCTGGACGGCGTCGTCTACGCCGGTCCCCACGCCATCCCCGGAGCTCCGCAGATCCTGCGGAGGATCGCGGCGGACGGCGTGCCCGTGGTGTTCGTGACCAACAACGCCTCGCGCTCCGTGGCGACGGTCGCCGAGCACCTGACCGATCTCGGGGTGCCCACGACGTCGGACGGCGTCGTGAGCGCGGCGCAGGCCGGCGCCGAGCTCCTGGCGCAGCGGGTCCCGGCCGGCACCGCCGTGCTCATCACGGGGTCGCAGGCCCTGGCCGACGTGGTGGCGGACGCCGGGCTGGTCCCGGTCCGGGCCCAGTCCGACGCGCCCCGTGCCGTGATCCAGGGCTTCGACCCCGGCCTGGGCTGGGCGGAGCTGGCCGAGGCCGCGTACACGCTGGCGGACCCCGACGTGCTGTGGGTCGCGACCAACACCGACCGCACCATTCCGCAGGCCCGCGGCCTGGCCCCCGGCAACGGCACCCTGGTGGCCGCGGTGGCGGCCACCACGGCGCGGCCGCCGGTCGTCGCCGGCAAGCCGGAGGCGCCCATCTTCCGCACCGCCGCGGAGCGGGCGGGCAGCACCCGGCCCGTGGTGCTGGGGGACCGGCTGGACACCGACATCCGGGGCGGCAACGCCGCCGGCTTCTCGACGATCGCGGTCCTCACCGGCGTGGACACCGTGCACACGATCCTCGCCGCCTGCACCGCGGAGCGCCCCGACCACGTCGTCGGCACCCTGGACGAGCTTTTCGAGCCGTACCCCGAGGTCGAGGTCGTGTCCTCGGAGCGGGAGCACACCGCGCGCTGCGGAGCGGCGGAGGCCGTGACCGACGGCGCGCGGCTGCGGATCCGGGGCGCCCAGGACGATCTCGACGCCTGGCGGGCCGGGTGCGCCGCCTGGTGGGCGGCACACCCCGACTCCGACGTCCCGGTGGTCCCCGAGCCCGAGTGGGAGCCCTCGGCATGACCGGACGGCCGGTGCCCTCGCACGGGGCCGGGGAGAACGGGACCGGGGAGGACGGCGCAGCTCTGCGTCCGACCGGTCACCACGGGGTGGACGCCGTGCTCGAGCGTGCCGTGGAGCTGGAGACGCTGCCGGTGGCGGAGCATCCCGGGCGCTACGAGGAGCTGCACGCGGCACTCGTCGCCGAGCTCGAGGCGGAGCCGGGCACTGTTCCCGCGGGTCTCGTGCCCCGTCCGGGGACCGGACAGGAGGAGGCGGGACCGCGGTGAGCTCCCGGCTGGACCAGGAGCTGACCGCGCGCGCGCTGGCCCGCTCTCGCACGGTCGCCGCCCGGTGGATCGGCGAGGGCCGGGTGCTCGTGAACGGCCGGCCGGCGACCAAGCCCTCCGTCCGGGTGGGCCCCGAGGACCGGCTGGAGGTCCGTCCCGCGCAGGCCCCGGACTACGTCAGCCGGGCCGGGCACAAGCTGGCCGGGGCGCTCGCCGCGTTCCCGGACATCGGCGTGGCGGGCAAGCGGTGTCTCGACGCCGGCGCCTCGACGGGCGGCTTCACCGACGTGCTGCTGCGCCGGGGCGCCCGGGAGGTGGTCGCCGTGGACGTCGGCCACGACCAGCTCGATCCCGCGCTGCGGGCCGACCCCCGGGTGCGCGTGCTCGAGGGCATGAACGTGCGCTGGATGCGGCCGGAGGACATCGGCGGCGCGGCGGAGCTCACGGTCTGCGACCTGTCCTTCATCTCGCTGACCCTGGTCCTGGCGCCGCTGGCGGCCGCCACCGTGCCCGGCGGGGACCTCGTGCTGATGGTCAAGCCGCAGTTCGAGGTCGGTGCCGACCGGCTCGCGCGCACCGGGGTGGTCACCAGCGAGGAGGAACGGGCCCGGGCCGTCGAGGCGGTGGCCGCCGCGGCCCGGACCCACCGGCTCTCGGTCCTGGGTCGTGAGCGCAGCCCGCTGCCGGGCCAGGACGGCAACCACGAGTTCTTCCTGTGGTGCCGCCGGGATCCGCCGTCCTGAGTGTCCCCGCCCTCGCGTAGTGTGGTGAGCGGTGCCCGGTCCGCGGGCACGGCGCGCGCCACGGACCGTCCGGTCCCGGCCACGACGACGCCCGCGTGCACCGAGCAGTCGAGAACGGGAGGACCCGGTGTGAGCAGAAAGATCCTGGTCATGGCCCACATGGGCCGGGAAGAGGCCAAGGACGCCGCCCGCGACTCCTGTCTGCAGCTCCACGAGGCCGGCCTGGTGCCGGTGATCTCCCGGGACGATCTCGAGGCGCTCCAGGAGGACGCCGTGCCCCTCGCGCCCGTGGAGGTCATCGAGGAGGACGTCTCCCTGCGGGAGATCGAGCTCGTCATGGTGCTCGGCGGGGACGGTTCGATCCTGCGCGCCGCCGAGCTGGTGCGCAGCGTGGACACCCCGCTGCTGGGCGTGAACCTGGGGCACGTGGGCTTCCTCGCCGAGAGCGAGCGCTCCGACCTCCGCGAGTCCGTGGAGGCCATCGTGGACGGGCGGTACACGGTGGAGCAGCGCATGACGATCGACGTGACCGTGTGGCAGGACGAGAAGAAGGTCCTGCACACCTGGGCGCTGAACGAGGCCTCGGTGGAGAAGGGCGACCGCGAGAAGATGGTCGAGGTGGTCATCGAGGTGGACCGCAGACCGCTGAGCACCTTCGGGTGCGACGGCGTGGTCCTCGCCACCCCGACCGGCTCCACCGCCTACGCGTTCTCCGCGGGCGGGCCCGTGGTGTGGCCCGAGGTCGAGGCCCTCCTCATGGTGCCGCTGAGCGCCCACGCCCTGTTCTCCCGGCCGCTGGTCATCTCCCCGAACTCGATGATGGCCGTCGAGGTCCTCACCCGCACCGACGCCCGCGGCGTGCTGTGGTGCGACGGCCGCCGGACCACCGAGCTGCCGCCCGGCTCCCGGATCGAGGTGGTGCGCTCCCCGAAGGCGGTCAACCTGGCACGGATGCACCGCACCCCCTTCTCGGAGCGGCTCGTGAAGAAGTTCGAGCTGCCCACGAGCGGCTGGCGCGGCCCGGTGCCCCCGCACGAGGCGGCCGCGGCGCGGACCACGGCCCTGCCCACGGTCCGCGGCGACCGGACCGCCGGCGGGCGGGCGCAGGAGCCGCAGAAGTCCACGGTGGGGCACGAGATGCCCCACGAACCGGACGCCCCGTCCTCCCGCCGCTCCCGGGCCGAGACCGGGGAGGCCGGCTGAATGATCGAGGAGATCCACATCCACGACCTCGGCGTCATCACCGACGCCGTGCTGCCCCTGGGCCCGGGGCTGAGCATCCTCTCCGGTGAGACCGGCGCGGGCAAGACCATGGTGGTCACGGCCCTCGGGATGCTGCTGGGCAACCGCTCCGACGCCGGCGCCGTGCGCTCCGGGGCGCCCAGGGCCGTGGCCGAGGCCGTCGTGCGGGTCCCGGCCGGCCACCCCGCCGCGGCCCTCGTCGAGGACGCCGGCGGGGCCGTCGACGTCGAGGCCGTCGGCGACGCCGAGGAGGCCCTCGTCACCGTCGCGCGGACCGTGACCGCGGAGGGGCGCAGCCGTGCCCACGTCGGTGGCCGCTCCGCACCGGTGGGCACGCTCTCCGCGGTGGGCCAGACCCTGGTGGCCGTGCACGGGCAGTCCGACCAGCTGCGGCTGAAGTCCCCGGCCGCCCAGCGGCACGCCCTGGACCAGTACGCGGGGGAGGAGCTGGCCGCGGAGCTGCGCCGCTACCGCGAGCGGCTCACCGAGTACCGCTCGGTGCAGCAGACCCTGCGCGAGGTCACCGAGCACGGCCGTGAGCGCGCCCTCGAGGCGCAGAGCCTGCAGGGCGCCCTCGAGGAGATCGACGCCGTGGACCCGCAGCCGGGGGAGGACGAGCGCCTGGACCAGGAGAGCCAGAAGCTGACGAACCTCGAGCAGCTGCGCGCCGCCGCGCTCACGGCCCACGCCGCCCTCAGCGGCGGGGAGTTCGCCGACGGCGACACCCCGGACGCGACCGCCCTCGTGGCGGCGGCCCACCGGGCCCTCGAGCAGGAGGCCGGCTCCGACCGGGAGCTCGAGGAGCTCTCCGGGCGGGTCGCCGAACTGGCCGTGCTCGTCAACGACATCGCCGCGGACCTCTCCGGCTACGCCTCCGGGCTCGACGACGAGGGCCCCGCACGCCTGGCGGAGGTGGAGGCCCGGCGGGCCAAGCTCAAGGCGCTGACCCGCAAGTACGGCGCCACCGTGGACGAGGTCCTCGACTGGGCGGAGCGCTCGCGGGCGCGTCTCGACGAGCTCACCGACGACCCGGCCCGGGAGCAGGAGCTCCGCGCCCGGCTCGAGCAGCTGCACGCGGAGCTGAGCGAGCTGGCGGCGCGGATGACCGAACGGCGCCGGGACGCGGCGGACCGGCTCTCCGCCGCCGTCAGCTCCGAGCTGACGGCGCTGGCCATGCCCAACGCCTCCCTCGTCATCGAGGTCGAGCCCACGGAGGAGTTCTCCGGCCACGGGCGGGACGAGATCGCCTTCCTGCTCAAGCCGCACGCCGCCGCCGCGCCGCGGCCCCTCGGCAAGGGGGCGTCCGGCGGTGAGCTGTCCCGGCTCATGCTCGCCATCGAGGTGGTCCTCGCCGCTGTGGACCCCGTGCCGACGTTCGTGTTCGACGAGGTGGACTCGGGAGTGGGCGGCAAGGCCGCCGTGGAGATCGGCCGCCGGCTGAAGATGCTGGCCCAGCACGTCCAGGTCCTCGTGGTGACGCACCTGCCGCAGGTCGCGGCCTTCGCCGATCAGCACATCCTCGTGACCAAGAGCCCGGACGCCACGGTCAGCGACGTGCGCGTGCTGGACGAGGAGGAGCGCGTGGTGGAGCTCGCCCGCATGCTCGCGGGCCACGAGGACTCCGCGGCGGCGCGGGAGCACGCCCGGGAACTGGTCCGCGGGGCGGTGCTCCGAGACGCCTCCGCACGGTGATCCCCAGCACGCAACCGACGTCCCGGGAGGACAAGAATGATAGGGTCGAATTCCGTGGTGAATGCAAACGAAGCCGCCCGCGAGGCCGGCGCACAGCAGACCGAAAACCAGCGACCGGGCAAGGTGACCCGCCAGATCTTCGTGACGGGCGGCGTGGCCTCCTCCCTCGGCAAGGGCCTGACCGCCTCGTCCCTCGGGATGCTGCTGCGGGCACGCGGGCTCTCCGTGACGATGCAGAAGCTGGATCCGTACCTCAACGTCGATCCGGGCACCATGAACCCCTTCCAGCACGGCGAGGTCTTCGTGACCGACGACGGGGCGGAGACCGACCTCGACATCGGCCACTACGAGCGCTTCCTCGACGAGAACCTCGACGCCTCGGCGAACGTGACCACCGGCCAGGTGTACTCCACGGTCATCGCCAAGGAGCGCCGGGGGGAGTACCTCGGGGACACCGTCCAGGTCATTCCCCACATCACCGACGAGCTGAAGAACCGCATGCGCCGCCGCGCGGAGGGTGACGACCAGCCGGACATCATCATCACCGAGATCGGCGGCACGGTCGGCGACATCGAGTCCCAGCCGTTCCTCGAGGCGGCTCGGCAGGTCCGCCAGGACGTCGGCCGCCGCAACGTCTTCTACCTGCACGTGTCGCTGATCCCCTACATCGGCCCCTCGGGCGAGCTGAAGACCAAGCCGACCCAGCACTCCGTGGCCGCCCTGCGCGGGCTCGGCATCCAGCCGGACGCGCTCGTGCTGCGCTCCGACCGGCAGGTCCCCGACACGATGCTGCGCAAGATCGGCAACGCCTGCGACGTCGACCACGACGCCGTGATCTCCTGCCCGGACGCGCCGAGCATCTACGACATCCCCCGGACCCTGCACTCCCAGGGGCTGGACACGTACATCCTGGACTACCTGGGCCTGGACTACCGCGACGCCGACCTGGCGCAGTGGGAGCGCCTGCTGAAGGCCGTGCACGAGCCCGCCCACTTCGTCACGGTGGCCATGGTCGGCAAGTACATCGACCTGCCGGACGCCTACCTGTCGGTCTCCGAGGCCCTGCGCGCCGGCGGCTTCGCCAACGACGCCCGCGTGAAGATCAAGTGGGTGGCCTCGGACCTGTGCGAGACGCCGGAGGGCGCCCAGCGCGAGCTCGGCGACGTCGACGCGATCTGCGTCCCCGGCGGCTTCGGCATCCGCGGCATCGAGGGCAAGCTCGGCACCCTGCGCTTCGCCCGGGAGCACCGCATCCCGACCCTCGGCCTGTGCCTGGGACTGCAGTGCATGGTCATCGAGTACGCCCGCACGGAGCTGGGACTGGGCGGCGCCTCCTCGACGGAGTTCGAGCCCGAGACCGAGTACCCGGTCGTGGCGACCATGGACGAGCAGAAGCAGTTCGTCCAGGGCGCCGGCGACCTCGGCGGCACCATGCGGCTGGGCCTCTACGACGCGCAGCTGCGGCCCGGGTCCGTGGTGGCCGGCGCCTACGGCTCCACCGAGGTCAAGGAGCGCCACCGTCACCGCTACGAGGTCAACAACGAGTACCGTGAGCGTCTCGAGGAGGCGGGCCTCGTGGTCTCCGGGACCTCCCCGGGCGGCACCCTCGTGGAGTTCGTGGAGCTGCCCGCGGACGTGCACCCGTACTACGTGGGCACCCAGGCGCACCCCGAGCTCATGTCCCGCCCGACCCGCCCGCACCCGCTGTTCGACGGGCTCGTGAAGGCCGCCCTCGAGCGCCGCGAGGCCGAGGGCCGCTGAGCCCGCGCCCGTCACCGCACGGGCAGCACGGTGCAGGCGCCGCGTCCTCCCGGGGACCGGCGCCTGCACCGTCCCCCCCCCGCCGCCAGCCCCGCCCGCCGCCGAGCGGCGGGCGGACCTCCCCGGAAAGGATCCCCATGGACATCCGCCACCTCACCGCCGAGGAGCTCTCCGACCGGTTCAGCGACCGCCGCACCGTGGCCTCCGAGACGGTCTACGAGGGGTTCATCTGGGACGTCCGGCGGGACGAGTTCGAGCTCGCCCGGGGGGAGGACCCCCTCCGGCGCGACTACATCACCCACCCCGGCGCCGTGTCCGTGCTCGTGCTGAACGACCAGGACGAGGTGTTCCTCATCAACCAGTACCGTCGGCCGGTCGGGATGACCATGTGGGAGATCCCCGCGGGCCTGCTGGACGTCGAGGGGGAGGACCCCGCCGCGGCGGCCCAGCGGGAGCTCGCCGAGGAGGCCGACCTGCGCGCCGAGCGCTGGGACGTCCTCGTGGACTTCCACAACAGTCCCGGCTCCTCCTCGGAGGCCAACCGGGTGTTCCTGGCGCGCGGCCTGAGCGACGTCCCCGACCACGAGCTCCACGAGCGCGACGGCGAGGAGGCGGAGATCCACGGGGCGTGGGTGCCGCTCGACGGCGCGGTGCGGGCGGTGCTGGAGGGCCGCCTGAACTCGCCCGCGGCGGTGATCGGGATCCTCGCCGCCCACGCGGCCCGGTCGGAGGACTACCGGTCGCTGCGCCCGGCCGACTCCCCGTGGCCCGGCCACCCCGACCTCCGGTGACCGGAAGCCCTGCCGGTGGCGCCACGGCCGGCGGTGTCCCGGCCGGCGGCGCCACGGCCGAGGGGGCCGGGAAGACGCCCGGGGACGCCCTCGAGCGGGCACTGGAGCGCTATCTGCAGCACCTGGCCGTCGAACGGGGCCTCGCCGCCAACACGCTGGCCGCCTACCGGCGGGACCTGGGCCGCTACGCCGAGCACCTGCGGGAGCGCACGGACCCGCCCGTGACCACCCCGGAGGGCATCGGCACGGGACACGTGCGCGACTTCCTCCGGGACCTCTCGGCCGGGTCGCAGGACCGGGCTCCCCTGAGCACCCGCAGCGCCGCGCGCTGCCTCGTCGCGGTCCGGGGCGCCCACCGCTTCTGGGCCCTCGAGGGCCTCACGCGCACGGATCCCGCCGCGCCCGTCCCGCCGCCCACGCCCGGGATGCGCCTGCCCAAGGCCGTCCCGGTGGAGCAGGTCACCGCGCTGCTCGAGTCGACCGGCACCGAGACCCCCCAGCAGCTGCGCGACCGGGCGCTGCTCGAGCTCCTCTACTCGACCGGGGCGCGCATCTCCGAGGCGACCGGACTCGACGTCGACGACCTCTCCCGGGCCGTGCGCCGGGGCGGGGAGCCGGAGGAGACCGGCGCGGGCATGCCCTTCGTGCGGCTGTTCGGCAAGGGCGGCAAGGAGCGGATGGTGCCCCTCGGCTCCTGGGCCGTGCGCGCCGTGGACGACTGGCTCGTGCGGGGCCGGCCGGCGCTCGCCGCCAAGGGGCGCGGCACTCCCGCGCTGTTCCTCAACGCCCGGGGCGGGCGGATCAGCCGCCAGACGGCGTGGTCCACGGTGAAGAGCGCGGCGGAGCGGGTGGGGCTGGGCGATCGGATCACCCCCCACACGCTGCGGCACTCCTTCGCGACCCACCTCCTGGAGGGCGGAGCCGACCTGCGCGTCGTCCAGGAGCTGCTCGGCCACGCGTCGGTCAGCACCACGCAGGTCTACACCCTGGTGACCGTCGACTCCCTGCGGGAGGTCTACGCCGCCGCCCATCCCCGCGCCCGATAGCCGTCGTCCGTTTCCTCACCCGGCAGCTGTCCTCCGTTCCCGCGCCCGGGGGCCGCTGCCGGTCCCCGCGCCCGGGGGCCGCCGCCCGTCCCGGCGGCCCGTCGCCGATCGGTCACACACCGGTCGGTGCTGTCGGAAAGACCGGCCGGAGGCCTAGCCTGGACGCACGCTCGGGCGCCCCGCTCGGGCGGACGGACGGGGACGTCATGCGCAACGACACGCGGCAGAACACGCGGCAGGAGACACAGCAGGGCCCGGAGCAGGACACGCTGCGGACCACGGGGAGAGCCGGACGGACGCGCCGGATGCTGCTCGTGCTGCTCTGCGCACTGGGACTGGTGCTCCCGGGACTCGGCACCCCGGCGTTCGGGGCCACCGCGATCCAGGCCGAGCACCAGCGGCTCGGGGGAGCGGAGGGCCGTCTCGGCAGCGCTCTGGGCCCCGAGCGCTGCGGGCTCGTCCGGGACGGCTGCTACCAGAAGTTCGAGCGCGGGACCATCCACTGGTCGCCGCGGACCGGCGCGCGTCCCACGTGGGGCGCGATCCGTGCCGCGTGGGCCGCGCAGGACTACGAGCGGGGCCGGCTGGGCTACCCGGTGGGCCGTGAGGTCTGCGGGCTGCGCGACGCCGGCTGCTACCAGGCCTTCGAGGGCGGGGTCGTGCTGTGGTCGCGGCCGAGCGGAGCCCACCCCACCGTGGGCGGCATCCGGGCGGCGTGGCTGCGCCACGGCGCGGAGCACGGTGCCCTGGGCTACCCCGTCTCGGCGGAGTCCTGCTCCGGCAGCGGCTGCCGGCAGTCCTTCCAGCGCGGGTCCATCACCTGGGCGCGCGGCGCCGGGACCCGGGTGGCCCGGGAGATCGACCGCGCCGCGTCGGTGTACGTCGTCGTCAACAAGCGCCGCCCCCTGGACCCCGCCGATCACGTGCCGCGCCCCCTCGAGTCCGTGGGCGGGCAGCTCCTGCGGTCGGACGCCGCCGCGGCGTTCCGGCGGATGCAGCGGGAGGCCGCCGCGGACGGCGCTCCCATGACGGCGGTCAGCGGCTACCGCTCCTACGCCACGCAGGACGGTCTCTACCGCCACTACGTGGCGCTCTACGGGCAGGCGCAGGCGGATCTCATCTCGGCCCGTCCCGGGCACAGCGAGCACCAGACCGGCCTGGTCATGGACATCGGGGACCCGAGCGGGCAGTGCGCCCTGCAGAGCTGCTTCGAGGACACCCCCGCCGGGGCGTGGGCCCGCGAGCACGCCCACGAGCACGGCTTCATCGTGCGCTACCCCCGCGGCCGCACGGCGACCACCGGCTACGCCTACGAGCCGTGGCACCTGCGCTACGTCGGGGTGCACGTGGCCACCGGCATGGTGGACCAGGACATCCCCACGCTCGAGCACTACATGGGGCTGCCCGCGGCGCCCACCTACTGAGCCGGTCCGGTCCCGGCCGCCGCGCACCATTGCGGACGGGGGCACGCAGGAGAGGGGGGCGGGTCCGCGGACCCGCCCCCCTCTCTCGGCGCCGTGCTACAGGTGGCGCTCGTCGGGGCCGTTGTACTCGGACAGCGGGCGGATCAGGGAGTTGGCGGCCACCTGCTCCATGATGTGGGCGGTCCAGCCCGTGATCCGGGCGGCCACGAACAGCGGCGTGAACGTGGGGATGTCGAAGCCCATGAGCCAGTAGGTGGGACCGGCCGGGTAGTCGAGGTTGGGCTTGATCCCCTTGGCCTGGTCCATGGACTTCTCGAGCCCGTTGTACAGGCCCAGCAGCTCGTCCCGGCCGTAGTGCTCGATCATCGTGTCCAGGGCCGCCTTCATGGTCGGCACCCGCGAGTCCCCGTGCTTGTACACGCGGTGGCCGAAGCCCATGACCTTCTTCTTCGCCGCCAGCGCCTCGTCCATCCAGGCCTTGGCGCGGGCCTCGGCGTCGGCGGCCGACTCCTCCTTGCGGATGCCCAGCTCCACGAACGTCTCCATGACGGCCTCGTTGGCCCCGCCGTGCAGCGGACCCTTGAGCGCGCCGATCGCGGCGGTGACCGCCGAGTGCAGGTCCGACAGGGTCGAGGTCACCACCCGCGCTGTGAAGGTGGAGGCGTTGAAGGAGTGCTCGGCGTAGAGGATCATCGAGGTGTTGAACGCCTCGACCACCTTCGGATCGGCCTCCTCGCCGAAGGCCATCCACAGGAAGTTCGCGGAGTAGTCCAGATCCGCCCGCGGCTCCACCACGTCCTGGCCGCGGCGGCGGCGCTGGTCGTAGCACACCACCGCCGGCATGGCCGCGAACAGCTTCTGCGCCTTGGCCAGGTTCGCCTCCGGGGAGGAGTCCTCGGCCTGCGGGTCCTGCGCGCCCAGGACGGAGGCCGCGGTGCGGCACACGTCCATGGGGTGGCAGGTGGTGGGCAGGGCGTCGATGATCGCCTTCAGCTCGGGCGTCAGGGCCCGGTGCTCCCGCTCCCGGGCAGTGAACTCCGCCAGCTCGGCGTCGGTGGGCAGCTCGCCGTTCCACAGCAGCAGGGCGACCTGCTCGAAGGAGCAGGACGCGGCCAGCTCCTGCACGGGATAGCCGCGGTAGAGCAGGGAGTTGGTGTCCGGATTCACCTTGGACACGGCCGTGTAGTCGGCGACGACGCCGGCCAGTCCCTTGCGGACCTCGTTCTGGGTCTCGGTCATGGTGGTCTCCTTCACGTGGTCGGTGCGGTCAGTGGTGCAGTCCGGGGACCTCGAAGTCGAAGACCCCGGAGTCGAACTGGTTGTACCCGTTGTAGTCCACCAGCTCGTAGAGCCGAGCGCGAGTGAGCATGTCCGGCACGGCGGCCTCCTGGGTGCCGTCGGCGCGGATGCTCTGCAGCACGCGCTCCATCGCCCCCAGGGCGGCGCGCATCAGGGTCACCGGGTAGATGATCATGTTCACCCCGGCGTCCTGGAGCTGGTCGGCGGTGAACAGCTGCGACTTCCCGAACTCGGTCATGTTCGCCAGGATCGGCACGTCCACGGCCGCCCGCATCGCCTCGAACTCCGAGAGGTCCGCCATCGCCTCGGGGAAGATCGCGTCGGCCCCGGCGTCCACCAGGGCCCTGGCCCGGTCGGTGGCGGCGCCCAGGCCCTCCACCCCGCGGATGTCGGTGCGGGCCATGATCAGGAAGTTCTCGTCCCGGCGGGCCTCGGCGGCGGCCCGGATCCGCTTCACGGCCGTGTCGAGGTCCACGACGTTCTTGCCGTCGAGGTGGCCGCATCGCTTCGGGTTGAACTGGTCCTCGATGTGGCACCCGGCCAGGCCCGCGTTCTCCAGCTCCTGGACGGTGCGGGCCACGTTCATGGGCTCCCCGAAGCCGGTGTCGGCGTCGACCAGGCAGGGCAGGTCCGTGGTCCGGGCGATCTGCCCGGCCCGGGCGGCGACCTCGGGCAGGGCCGTGAGCCCGATGTCGGGGAAGCCGAGCTCGTTGGCGAGCACGGCCCCGGAGATGTAGACGCCGTCGAAGCCCTGCTCCTGGATGAGCTTGGTGGACAGCGGGGTGTAGGCGCCGGGGAACTGCACGATCGACGGCCCGGCGAGCATCTCGCGCAGGGCGGTCCGCTTGGCCTCGGGGGTGGTGGTGGAGAACAGCATGGTCTAGAAGATTCCCTTCGTTCCGGTGCGCAGCTCGACGGCGGCGGTGACGTTGAGGGCGTCCAGCTGCCCGGCGCCCAGGTCCGGGAGGTTCTCGGCCGCGTCGATGAACCGGTCCAGCTCCTCGTCGGCGACGACGCCGGCGGCCAGCGTCCGCAGCTTGGCGACGTACTGCTCGCGGGCGAACGGCCGGGCCCCGAGCGGGTGGGCGTCGGCCACGGCGATCTCCTCGACCACGGTGGAGCCGTCGGTGAGGGTGATCTCGGCCCGGCCCCCGAAGGCCTTCTCGGCCGGGTCCAGGGAGTGGTAGCGGCGGGTCCACTCCGCGTCCTCGGCCGTGGTGACCTTGTGCCACAGGGCCACGGTGTCCGGCCGCCCGGCGCGCTCGGGGGCGTAGGAGCCCACGTGGTCCCAGGCCCCGTCCTGCAGGGCGACGGTGAAGATGTAGGGGATGGAGTGGTCGAGGGTCTCCCGGGTGGCGGAGGGGTCGTACTTCTGCGGGTCGTTGGCCCCGGAGCCGATCACGTAGTGGGTGTGGTGGGAGGTGTGCAGCACGATCCGCTCGATCCGCTCCGGGTCGGCCAGCTCGGGCCGCTCCCGGTGCAGCTTGCGCGCCAGGTCGATCCAGGCCTGCGCCTGGTACTCCGCGGAGTGCTCCTTGGTGTAGGTGTCCAGGATCGCGGCCTTGGCCTCGCCCGGGGCCGGCAGCGGCACCTCGTAGGCCGCACCCGGCCCGTCCAGCAGCCAGGCGATGACTCCGTCCTCGCCCTCGTAGATCGGGGTGGGGGAGGTCTGCCCGCGCATCGCCCGGTCCACGGCCTCCACGGCCATCTTCCCGGCGAAGGCGGGGGCGTGGGCCTTCCAGGTGGAGATCTCGCCCTTGCGGGACTGGCGGGTCGCGGTGGTGGTGTGCAGGCCCTGGCCGATCGCGTGGAAGATCGTCTGGACGTCCAGGCCCAGCAGGGTGCCGATCCCGGCGGCCGCGGACGGGCCGAGGTGGGCGACGTGGTCGATCTTGTGGGCGTGCAGGCAGATGGCCTTCACGAGGTCCACCTGCAGCTCGTAGCCGGTGGCGATGCCGCGCACCAGGTCGTGGCCGGTGGCGCCCACGTGCTGGGCCACGGCCAGGATCGGGGGGATGTTGTCGCCGGGGTGGGAGTACTCCGCGGCCAGGAAGGTGTCGTGGTAGTCGAGCTCGCGCACGGCCACGCCGTTGGCCCAGGCGGCCCACTCGGGGGAGACCTTGTGCTGGTCGGCGGCCACCCCGTAGAGGGCGGACCCGGTCCCGTGCGGACCCGGGGCGTGGGACAGCGCCTGGTCCCGGGCCGAGACGATCGGGTCCCGGTTGAGCGAGGCGATCGCCACCGAGGCGTTGTCCAGGACCCGGTTGATCACCATCTCGGTCACCTCCGGGGTGACCTCGACCGGGTCCGCCGCGACCTCGGCCATCTTCCAGGCCAGCTGCTCCTGCCGGGGCAGGTTGTCCTTGGACGGGTGGACGCGCACGGGGTGCAGA
Organism: Kocuria cellulosilytica; assembly: GCF_040981245.1. Lineage (NCBI taxonomy): Bacteria > Bacillati > Actinomycetota > Actinomycetes > Micrococcales > Micrococcaceae > Kocuria > Kocuria cellulosilytica. The sequence goes on from NZ_JAVFWZ010000007.1 coordinate 17,622, forward strand.
ACGGTCATGGGTTTTCCTCTCATCGGGGACCGACCAGGGATCGGATCGGGGGTGCCCGCGCTCAGCCGGCGGCCTCGAGCGGGGGAGCGGGCTGGACCCACTCGCGGACAGGGGTGGTCAGGACGGCCTGCAGGGAGTTGGCCAGGTGCACGCGCGTGGCGGCCTCGGCGAGCTCCTCGGAGCCCTCCGCGACGGCGCGGGCGATCTGGGCGTGCTCGGCGGCCGCCCGGGCGAGGCGGTCGGGGTTGGTGCGGGACAGCTTGCGCACCCGGGCCAGGTGCAGGCGCAGGGAGCGCTGGGCCGCGGTCAGGTACGGATTGGCCGTGGCCTCGTCGATGGCCCGGTCCATGCGCTCCACGAGGTCGTAGTACCCGGCCCGGTCCGTTCCCGGCCCGTGCAGCTGGGCCACGACCGCCTCGAGCTCCGCGGCCAGTTGCTGGAAGGCGACCGGGTCGCGGCGCCGGGCGGCGAGCCGGGCGGCCCGGCAGTCGAGGGCCTCCCGCAGCTCGAACAGGGCGCGGACGTCCTCGAGGGAGACCTGGGAGACCACCACGCCGCGGCCCCGGTGCGTCTCCGCGAGCCCGTCGGCGGTGAGCCGGCTCAGGGCCTCGCGGATCGGCGTGCGGGAGATGCCGAAGCGCTCCGACTGCTCGACCTCGCCGAGCACCTGGCCCGGGAGCAGCCGCCACTCGACGATGTCCTCGCGCAGCGCCTCGTAGGCGCGGTCGCTCGCTCGCACGGGGCTCCCTCCTCGCTCTCGGGGGCCGCGCCGGGGAATGCGGCGCGGAGCCTGCGTGACAGGCATCACAATGCCCCTCCATTGTATACACAGTTGGCGCAGGATGGCGAGCGCGGCGGGTCGTGATTGAGGGGATTCCCCGTCAATGTATACAAGGGTCTTGTTCCCTGTGACCTGCACCACTAGGGTGTCCGGCAGGACCGCAACCCCGGGAGGACCCATGAGCACCGACCACCGAACACCGCCGCACGGCGAGGGCTACGCGGAGGTCTACCAGCGCAGCGTGCAGGACCCGGAGGGCTTCTGGCTCGACGCCGCCCGCGCGGTGGACTGGGTGCGCGAGCCCACCCGGGCCCTCGACGACACCACCGCCCCCCTCTACCGCTGGTTCCCGGACGGCGAGCTCAACACCTCCTACAACGCTCTCGACCGGCACGTGGAGGCCGGGCACGGCGAGCGCACCGCGCTGGTCTACGACTCCGCGGTGCTCGGCGTCCAGGAGCGCTTCAGCTACGCCCGCCTGCGGGACGAGGTCGCCCTGTTCGCCGGGGCGCTCGCGGCCCGGGGGGTGGGCAAGGGCGACCGCGTGCTCATCTACCTCCCGATGATCCCGCAGGCCGCGGTGGCGATGCTCGCCTGTGCCCGGCTGGGCGCGGTGCACTCCGTGGTCTTCGGCGGGTTCGCCCCGAAGGAGCTCGCCTCCCGGATCGACGACTCCCGGCCGGTGGTGGTGGTGACCACGACCGGCGGGGTGGAGCCGAAGCGGCGGATCGAGTACATCCCGGCGATCGAGGAGGCCCTGCGGATGGCCGAGCACGCGCCCGGGACGGTGCTGGTGCACGAGCGCCCCGGGTTCGAGACCACGGTCGAGGACGCCCGGGGCCGGGCCGGGTCCGACGGGCAGCCCGCCGTGGAGTGGCTCGACTGGGCGAGCGCCGTCGAGGGCGTCGAGCCCGCGGCGCCCGTCCCGGTCGCGGCCACCGATCCGCTCTACGTGCTGTACACGTCCGGGACCACCGGGACGCCCAAGGGCGTGGTCCGCGACAACGGCGGGCACGCCGTGGCGCTGACGTGGTCCATGCGCAACATCTACGACGTCGGCCCCGGCGAGGTGATGTGGACCGCGTCCGACGTCGGCTGGGTCGTGGGCCACTCCTACATCGTCTACGGCCCGCTCCTGGCCGGGGCCACCACCGTGCTGTACGAGGGCAAGCCCGTGGGCACCCCGGACGCCGGCGCGTTCTGGCAGCGCGTCGAGGACCACGGCGTCAAGGTGCTGTTCACCGCGCCCACGGCTCTGCGCGCCATCCGCCGGGCGGATCCCGAGGGCGAGCTGGTGCGCCGGCACGACATCGGCGCCCTGCAGACCCTGTTCGTGGCGGGGGAGCGGCTGGACCCCGAGACGTACCACTGGGCCTCCCGGGTGCTGGGCGTCCCGGTCGTCGACCACTGGTGGCAGACGGAAACGGGGTGGGCCATCTGCGCCAATCCCTTCGGGATCGAGAGGCTGCCCCTCAAGGCCGGCTCGCCGTCCGTGCCGGTGCCGGGCTACCGGGTGGAGATCCTGGACCCCCTGGGCCGGCCGGTCGAGGTCGGCGAGGAGGGCAACATCGCCCTGCGCCTGCCGCTGCCGCCGGGCACGCTGACCACGCTGTGGGGGGACGACCAGCGGTTCGTGAACTCCTACCTCACCGCGTTCCCCGGCTACTACGCCACGGGCGACTCCGGGCACGTGGACGAGGACGGCTACGTCTACGTCATGGGGCGCACCGACGACGTCATCAACGTCTCCGGGCACCGCCTCTCCACCGGGGCGATGGAGCAGGTCCTGGCTTCGCACCCGGCGGTGGCCGAGTGCGCCGTGATCGGTGTGGGGGACCCGCTCAAGGGCCAGCGGCCCGCGGGCTACGTGGTGCTCAAGACCGGCGCCGACCTGCCGGTGGAGCAGCTCCAGGAGGAGCTCGTGGCGCTGGTGCGCCGGCAGATCGGGGCGGTGGCCGACTTCAAGGACGTCTCGGTCGTGGAGGGACTCCCCAAGACCCGGTCGGGGAAGATCCTGCGCAAGACCATGCGCCAGATGGCCGACGGCGAGGACTACGCCGTGCCCTCGACGATCGAGGACCCCTCCGTGCTGGAGGTCCTCGAGAAGGTGCTGCGCCCGTCCCGGGAAGGGTGACGCCCCGGCGCGGTCGCCGGACGGCCGTGCTCAGCGGCCGGGGGAGACGTCCTGCCCGGCCCACCCGTACTCGAGCTCGGGCCTGCCCGGTGTGCCGTAGCGCGGGCGGCGCTGCACGAGACCGCGTGCGGCCAGGTGCTCGAGGTAGCGCCGGGCGGTGACCCGGGACAGCGTGCTGCGCTCCGCGACCTCCCCCGCGGAGAGCCAGCCCCCGCCGCGCACCAGTGCGGTGACCGACTCCAGGGTCTGGGCGGACAGCCCCTTGGGCGCGTCCGGCCGGGCCGAGGCGCCGAGGGCCGCGAACGCGCGGTCCACCTCGGCCTGCCCCATGGTCCCCGCCGCGCCCAGGGCGGAGCGGTAGCGGCGGTAGGCGGCGAGCTTCTCCTCGAACACGGCGTAGGTGAAGGGCTTGATGAGGTAGCCGACGACGCCGAGCGTGCCCGCCGCACGGACGGTCGCCACGTCCCGGTGGGCCGTGATGACCAGCAGGTCCACGGTCTCGCCGCGGGCGCGCAGGGTGCGGGCCACGTCGAGGCCGGACATGTCCGGGAGGTTCACGTCCAGGAGCACGAGGTCCACGGGCCGCCCCGCTCGCCGGGCGGCCTGCACGGCCTGCACGGCCGTCCGCCCGGACACGGCGGTGGCGGCCGTCTCGAAGCCCGGCGAGCGCTCGACGTACTGGGCGTGGGCGGCGGCGGTGAGCGGCTCGTCGTCGACGACCAGGACGCGGACCGGCGCGCTCACGGGGCCCGCTCCGCCGGGGCGTCGCGGGTCACCGGGACGGTCACCGTGAACACGGCCCCGCCGTCGTTGCGGTGCTCGATCCGCGCGCCCCACCGGTCGGCGACCTCCCGCACCAGGTGCAGGCCCACGCCGCGCCCCTCGGGGCCGGCCGGCTTGGTGCTGACGCCGAGCTCGAACACCTCCTGAGCGAGGCCCTCGGGGACGCCCATCCCGGTGTCGGCGACGGTGATCGCGACCGCGTCCCGGGCCGGATCCGCGGCGTCGGGCGCCCGGGCGATCTCGACCTCGACGACGGGACGGACCCGGTCGGCGTTGGCCGCCGCGGCCTCGACGGCGTTGTCGACGAGATTGCCGACGAGGGTCACGAGGTCGGCGGGGGAGACGGGGATCCGGGGCGCGTCCGGGTCGACGACAACCTCCAGCTCCACGCCGCGCTCGTGGGCCGCGGCGGTCTTGCCGACCAGCAGGGCCGCGAGGAACGGATCGTCGAGGTGGGCGAGGAGGTCCTCGGACAGGACCCGGGTGCGCACCATGTCGGCCGAGGCGAAGCCGAGGGCCTCCTCGTCGCGGCCGAGCTCCAGCAGGGAGACGACCGTGTGCATGCGGTTGGCGTGCTCGTGGGTCTGGGCCCGCAGCGCCCCGGCCAGCGCAGCGGTGGCGCGCAGCTGTCCCGAGAGCCGCGAGATCTCGGTGTGGTCCCGCAGGATCACGATCGTGCCGCGCCCCGCGAGCGCTCCGCGGGCCGGGAGGGCCGAGACGATGAGGGTGCGCTCCCCGACCACGAACCACTGCTCCTGCACGGGCGCGCCGGCGCGCAGCAGGACGGCCAGCGCGTCCGGCAGGTCCAGGGCCGCGACGGGCAGGGGCTCGTGCCGGGCCGGTCCCGGGGCCGCCGGCGTCCGGACCCCGAGCAGCTCCCGGGCCCGGGCGTTGAGCACCTGCACCGCGCCGGCCGTGTCCACGAGCAGGAGGCCCTCCGTGGCCTCGTTGAGCACGGCGTCGTGCAGCGAGTGCACCTGGGCGAGCTCCTCCGGCCCCCAGCCGTGGGTGACCCGGCCCAGGTACCGGGAGCCGAGCGCCGCGACCGTCGCCGATCCGGCCAGCAGCAGCAGCCCGACCAGGAGCACCGCCGGCAGCTGGGCGAGCGCCTGCTGCGAGAGGGCCTCGAGGAGGACACCCGTGGCCACGAGCGCCACGACCGTGCCGTCCCCGTCCCGGACCGGGGCGATCGTGCGCACGGAGGGGCCGAGGTTGCCGCGCTCCGTGCTGGTCCAGGTCTGCCCGGCGAGTGCGTGCGAGCGGTCCCCGCGGTAGGCCTCGCCGACCGAGGAGGGCAGAGGGTGCGTCCAGCGCGTGCCGTCCGGGGCCATGATCGTGACGAAGTCGAGGTCCGTGTCCGCGAGCAGCCGGTCCGTGAGCGGCTGCAGCACGGCGTGCGGGTCCGGCCCGCCCGCCGCCTCGAGCACGTACGGGTCGTCCGCGAGCGCCGTGGCGAGGACGCGGGTCACGGCTTCGGCGCGCTCCACCACGGCCCCGCGCTCGTGGGCGAAGAGGACCAGGGAGACGGCGAGGGTCACGAGTGCGACGACGGCCAGCTGCAGCAGGAGGTAGCGCCTGGCCAGGGACATGTCCGCTCCTCGATCTCCCGGTCGTCCCTCCCTCGGCTGTGGTGGGCGTCACGACCATTATGACCACAACACGACAGGGCGACGGGCGCCGGTGAGACTCGTCACACCGGCCCGACCACGGGCCCCGAGCACCCGCACCGCCCACCGAACCGGAGGAGCAGCATGGCCACCGTCGCCACGGACCCCGTCGACCCGCAACCGCCCGCCCAGAAGCAGAAGAAGGACAGGACGCACTACCTGTACGTCTTCGTGATCGTCGCCGTCGTCGCCGGCGCCGTCCTGGGCCTCGTGGCCCCGGAGTTCGCCCAGTCGCTCAAGCCGGTCGGCACCGCGTTCATCGCCCTGATCAAGATGATGATCGCCCCCATCATCTTCTGCACGATCGTCCTGGGCGTCGGCTCCATCGCCAAGGCGGCGACCGTCGGCAAGGTCGGCGGCCTGGCCCTGGCCTATTTCATGGCGATGTCCACGATGGCACTGGGCATCGGCCTGCTGGTCGGCAACCTCATCCACCCCGGCGAGGGCTTGAACATCCAGGGCTCGGAGTACGAGATCACGGACGCCGGCCACGGGGACGGCGAGGGCGGGACCATCGGCTTCCTGCTCGGCATCATCCCCACCACGCTGCTGTCCTCCCTGACCGAGGGCAACATCCTGCAGACCCTGTTCGTGGCCCTGGTCGTGGGCTTCGCGCTGCAGCAGATGGGCCCGGCCGGCAAGCCGGTGCTCAAGGCCGTCGGCCACGTCCAGGCCCTGGTCTTCCGGATCCTGATCATGGTCATGTGGGCCGCCCCCGTCGGGGCGTTCGGCGCGATCGCCGGCGTGGTCGGGGAGACCGGCGTGCAGGCCATCGTCTCGATGGCCACGCTGATGATCGCCTTCTACCTCACCTGCGTCCTGTTCGTCGTGGTGGTCCTGGGCGGCCTGCTCAAGGCGGTCACGGGGATCAACATCTTCCGGCTCATGAAGTACCTGGGCCGCGAGTACCTGCTGATCTTCTCGACCTCCTCCTCCGAGGCGGCCCTGCCCCGGCTGATCGCCAAGATGGAGCACGTGGGCGTCTCGAAGCCGGTGGTCGGCGTCACGGTGCCGACCGGCTACTCCTTCAACCTGGACGGCACGGCCATCTACCTGACCATGGCCGCCCTGTTCGTGGCCTCCGCGATGGGCAACCCGCTGGCCCTGGGCGAGCAGGTCTCCCTGCTGGTGTTCATGATCATCGCCTCCAAGGGCGCCGCCGGCGTGACCGGTGCGGGCCTCGCCACCCTCGCCGGCGGGCTGCAGTCCCACCGGCCCGACCTGGTCGACGGCGTGGGCATCATCGTGGGCATCGACCGGTTCATGTCCGAGGCCCGCGCCCTGACCAACTTCACCGGCAACGCGGTCGCCACCCTGCTGATCGGCAAGTGGACCCGGGAGATCGACCTCGTCCAGGTCGAGCGCGTGCTCTCGGGCCGGGACGCGTTCGACGAGGCCACCATGGCCGCCCACTCGCACGGCGCCGCCGAGGACGGACCCGCTCCCCGGGGCGGCGCCGGAGCCCGCGTGGAGGACTCCGTCGCCGAGAAGGTCGAGGTCGGGGCCGGCGTGCGCTGACCCGCCCCGGCGTCGCCCCGCGCCCGCCGTGCCCGTCCGGGCACGGCGGGCGCGGGGCGTTGCCGGCTCCACCGGTCCCGGGAATTCGGGGCCGCCCGGCGGCGGCGGTACCCTGGTAGCTGATCGAGTCCAGGAAAGCCCCAGGTCGGCCCGTCCGGCCCGGGCCGCCCCGTGCCCGGGGCCGGTCCGCCCGGGGGCGACCACGAACGAAAGAGCGGTGCCACGAGTGAGCCAGCAGAGCGACGAGAGGATCCCCGGCACGGGCGAGGCCGGGACGGGAACCGTCGGCCTGACCGGCCGTCCCGTCCGCGACTTCCCCGAGCCGCCCGAGCTCTCCACCCACGGGCCCGCCCGGATCATCGCGATGGTCAACCAGAAGGGCGGGGTCGGCAAGACCACCTCGACCATCAACCTGGGCGCCGCGCTCGCCGAGCTGGGCCGCAAGGTCCTGCTGGTCGACTTCGACCCGCAGGGAGCTCTCTCCGCCGGTCTCGGCGCCAACCCCCACGAGCTGGAGCTGACGGTCTACAACGTCATGATGGACCGCTCCGTGGACGTCTGGGACGTGGTCCAGGAGACCGACGTCGAGGGCGTCGACCTGCTCCCCGCCAACATCGACCTCTCCGCGGCCGAGGTGCAGCTGGTCACCGAGGTGGCCCGCGAGCAGGTCCTGGCCAGTGCCCTGCGCAAGCTCGAGGAGCACTACGACGTCATCATCATCGACTGCCAGCCCTCGCTGGGGCTGCTGACGGTCAACGCGCTGACGGCGGCGCACGGGGTGGTCATCCCGCTCATCGCCGAGTTCTTCGCCCTGCGCGCCGTGGCACTGCTCGTGGACTCCATCGAGAAGGTCCAGGACCGGCTCAACCCCCGGCTGCAGATCGACGGCGTGCTCGCCACCATGTTCGACTCCCGGACCCTGCACTCCCGCGAGGTCATGGCCCGGATCGTGGACGCGTTCGGGGACAAGGTCTTCGACACGGTCATCAAGCGCACGGTGAAGTTCCCGGACGCCACGGTGGCGGCCGAGCCCATCCTGTCCTTCGCCACGGCCCACCAGGGCGCCGAGTCCTACCGCCAGCTGGCGCGGGAGCTCATCTCGCGCGGCGGCGCGCCCTGATGCATCCCGAGGAGCTGCCGGACCCCACGGGGACCGGCGGCTTCGCGGTCCGGCTGGAGGACTTCGCGGGGCCCTTCGAGGTCCTGCTCTCGCTGATCGCCAAGCACGAGCTGGACATCACCCGGATCGCGCTGGCCACCGTCACCGACGAGTTCCTCCAGTACGTGCGCGCCCTGCACCGGAACGGCTCGGCGCGCGCCCTCGACGAGGCCAGCGAGTTCCTGGTGGTCGCCGCCACCCTCCTGGACCTCAAGGCCGCCCGGCTGCTGCCGCGCGGCGAGGTCGAGGACGAGGAGGACGTGGCCCTGCTCGAGGCGCGGGACCTGCTCTTCGCGCGCCTGCTGCAGTACAAGGCGTTCAAGGAGGTGGCGGTCCTGCTCGACGAGCGGATGCGGGCCGAGTCCACCCGCCTGCCCCGGTCCGTGCCCCTGGACCCGGAGGTGGCGGCCGCGCTGCCCGAGCTCGACTGGCGGACCACGCCCGAGCAGTTCGCCGAGATCGCCCGCTCGGTCTTCACGTCCCGGCCCGGGGCGCCCGCGGAGGTCGCGGTGGACCACCTGCACGAGGCCGTCGTGACGGTCCGCGACCAGGCCGAGATCCTCGCGGGGCTCCTCGAGGACGGCGCCCCGCGCTCCTTCCGGGTGCTCGTCGCGGACGCGGGGTCCACCCTCGCGGTGGTCGTGCGGTTCCTGGCGCTGCTCGAGATGTACCGGGACGCGGTGCTCGAGCTCGCCCAGGAGCAGCCGCTGGGCGAGCTGACGGTCCGCTGGACCGGGGCAGGCACCGGGTGGACCGCCGACCGGCTGTCCGAGGACGCCGCGGGGGCCCCGGACGGCGGCGAGTCCCCGCACGGACTCCCGTCCCCGGACACCACCCCGGTCGAGGTCCCGGCCGTCTCGGGAGCCTCCGCGTGAGCGCCGCGGCCGAGGACGGACCGGACCTCGAGGCGCTGCCCGGCGGCGTGCGGGCCGCCGTCGAGGCGATCCTGATGGTCGCCGACGAGCCGGTGAGCGAGTACGCGATCGCCGCCGCCCTGGTGCTCCCGGTCGCGTCCGTGCAGCGGGTCCTCGACCGGCTCCGTGCGGAGTACGACGGCGTCGGCGCGGATCCGGGGTATGATGGTACGTTGGCGCCGCGCGGGTTCGAGCTGCGCAGCACCGGTGCCGGCTGGCGGATCCACTCGCGCGGCGAGTTCGCCCCCGTCGTCTCCGCGTTCGTCGCGGAGGGACAGACCGCCCGGCTGTCGCAGGCGGCCCTCGAGACCCTGGCCGTCGTGGCCTACCGCCAGCCCGTGAGCCGGGGGCGCATCTCCGCGATCCGCGGGGTCAACGTCGACGGCGTCGTCCGCACGCTCGTGCAGCGGGGCCTGATCCGTGAGCTCGAGCGGGACGGCGAGTCCGGCGCCGTGCTCTACGGCACCACCACGTTCTTCCTGGAGAAGATGGGCATCGGCTCGCTCGACGAGCTCCCCGACATCGCCCCTCATCTGCCGGGCATCGACCAGATCGACCACTACGAGGACTGAGACACCACCATGGCCACTTCACGTTCATCATCCGGGCGACCCGGGCCCGGCGGGCGCCGCGCGCCCGGGTCCCAGGGCGGCCGGAAGCCCCGCACCGGCCAGGGCGGCACGTCCTACCAGGGCGGCAAGGGCGCCCCCGGCCGCAGCCCCGCGAAGGGCGGCACCGCGAAGGGCGGCACCGCCAAGGGCGCCGCGCCCCAGGGCGGAGCCCGGGGCCGCGGGTCCCAGGGCGGCCCGGCCAAGGGAGGTGCCGCCGGGGGCGGCGCCAAGGGCGCGTCCCCGGCGGGCGCCGGCCAGGACCGCGGGCCCCGTCCCTTCGCGTCCTCCGAGAAGAGCGCCCGGCGGATGCCCGCCACTCCGTACCGCCCGCCGCACCGCAAGCGCCGGCCCAAGAACCCGCCCGTGGACCGGCTCGACCAGCACGACCCGAACGGGGTGCGGCTGCAGAAGCTCATGGCTCAGGCCGGCGTGGCCTCGCGGCGGGTGTGCGAGGAGATGATCGAGGCCGGCCGGGTGCAGGTCAACGGGGAGACCGTCACGGAGCTCGGCATCCGGGTGGACCCGGACAGCGTCGAGATCCACGTCGACGGCGTCCGCGTCCAGCTCGACGAGAACCTCGTCTACTACGCGTTCAACAAGCCCGAGGGCGTGCTCTCCACCATGGACGACCCCGAGGGGCGGCCGTGCGTGTCCGACTACCTGAACCAGCAGCGCAACGAGCGCGTCTTCCACGTGGGCCGCCTCGACGTCGAGACCGAGGGCCTGCTGCTGCTGACCAACGACGGCGAGCTGACCAACCGGCTCACCCACCCCTCCTACGAGGTCCCCAAGACCTACCTCGTGCAGGTGCGCGGGCCCATGGAGAAGGGCATCGGCGCGGCCATGAAGGCCGGCATCGAGCTCGAGGACGGCATCGCCTCCGTGGACTCGTTCCGCCTCGTGGACTCCACCCCCGGGCACCTGCTCGTGGAGGTCGTCCTGCACTCCGGGCGCAACCGCATCGTGCGGCGGCTCTTCGACGCCGTGGGCCACCCCGTCGAGAAGCTCGTGCGCACCGAGGTCGGCCCCATCCGGATCGGGGACCAGCGCCAGGGCACCATCCGCCGGCTCTCGAAGACCGAGGTCGGGCACCTCCTCGCCTCGGTCGGCATGTAAGGAGCACCCGTGACGCAGACCCCCTCCGCGCCCGCGGCCCCCGCGGCGACCTCCGGGCCCGTGCTCGTGGTCGGCGCCGGCCTGCTCGGCGCCAGCATCGGGCTGGGCCTGCGCCACCTCGGCGTGGACGTCTGGCTGCAGGACTCCTCGCCCACCGCCGAGGCCGTGGCCCAGGACATCGGCGCGGGCCGCTCCTGCCGCGCCGCCGGGGAGGCCGGGGTGCCGGAGCCGGCCCTCGTCGTCGTCGCCACCCCGCCCGACGTCACCGCGCAGACCGTGGTCGAGGCGCTGGGGCGCCACCCGGACGCCGTGGTCCTCGACATCGCCTCCGTCAAGGAGGCCGTGCTCGAGGACGTGCGCGCCCTGGGCGGGGACCTCACCCGGTACGTGGGCACCCACCCCATGGCCGGCCGGGAGAAGTCCGGGCCCGTGGCCGCCCGCGGCGAGCTGTTCACGTCCATGCCGTGGGTGGTGTGCGACTCGGGCCGCTCCGCGCCCGCGGCGCTCGCCGCGGCGAAGAACCTCGCCGTGGACCTCGGCGCGACCGTGACGTTCATGGACGCCCGGGAGCACGACGCGACCGTCGCGCTGATCTCCCACCTGCCGCAGGTGATGTCCTCCCTGCTGGCCTCCCGGCTGCAGGACACGCCGCTGCACCACCTGTCCCTCGCCGGACAGGGCCTGCGGGACACCACGCGCATCGCCGCCTCCGACCCCGGCCTGTGGGTGCAGATCCTCTCCGCCAACGCCGGGCCGGTCGTCGCGTCCCTGCACGGCGTGCGCGAGGACCTCGAGCGGCTCATCGCCACCCTCGAGGAGCCGCGGGCTCCCGGCGCGCGGCTGGACATCGCCCAGCTCGTGGCCGAGGGCAACGCCGGCCAGGCCCGCATCCCGGGCAAGCACGGCGGGGCCCCCCGGGCGTTCGCCACCCTGACCGTCCTCGTGGGTGACGTGCCCGGGCAGATCGCCCGCCTGCTCACGGAGATCGGGGAGATCGGGGTCAACCTCGAGGACCTGCGCCTCGAGCACTCCCCGGGCCAGCCCGTGGGCCTCGTCGAGGTCTCGGTGCTGCCCAACCGCCGCAAGGAACTCGTCGAGGCGCTCCAGGAGCGCGGATGGAAGGTCGTGCAGTGAACACCGGAACGAACACCGCCCGCAGCGCAGCCCCCGGGACCGGGGCCCCGGCCGGACGGCCGCTGGTCGTGGCCGTCGACGGCCCCTCCGGCTCCGGCAAGTCCAGCGTGTCCAAGGAGGTGGCCCGCCGCTTCGGCCTCGCCTACCTGGACACGGGCGCCATGTACCGCGCCCTGACGTGGTGGTGCCTCGACCGGGACGTGGACCTCGCCGACGGCGACGCCGTGGCCGAGGCCGCCCGCGACTTCCCGCTCGCCCAGGGCACCGACCCCGACCGGGAGCTCGTGTTCGTCGGCGGGACCGACGTGGGGGTCGAGATCCGGGGCGCCCGGGTGACCGAGGCCGTCAGCGCGGTGGCCACCAACCCGGCGGCACGGGCCGTGCTGGTGGCCCGCCAGCAGGAGATCATCGCGGACAGCGGCCGGCGGATCGTGGCGGAGGGCCGGGACATCACCACCGTGGTGGCCCCGGACGCCGACGCCCGGATCCTGCTCACCGCCGACGAGCGGGCCCGGATGGCCCGCCGCGGCCTGCAGATCGGCGGCGTCGAGGACGCCGACCGGCTGCGGGCCCAGGTCGTGGGCCGGGACGCGAAGGACTCCACGGTCGTGAACTTCACCGAGGCCGCCGACGGCGTCGTGACCATCGACTCCTCCGAGCTCACCGTGGAGCAGACGGTCCAGGCCGTCGTCGACGTGGTCGTCCGGGCCGCGGGCCGCTCCGCCTAGACCGGCCCGCCCGGGCCCCCGAGACATTTTCCGCACCCCGACCGGCCGCACCCGGCCCAGCGAAGGACAGCCATGACCGGCAACCCCGAGAACCCCGCGCACGACACCGCGCACGACCCCTACGAGGCCGAGCTCCTCGGCGGCAGCACGGACGACGTCGCCCAGCGGCTCGCGGCCATCGACGACGACGAGGCCGACCAGCGCGCGCAGGCGCTGCGGGCCGGGCTCGAGGACTACGAGCTCGACGAGGAGGACGCCGCGCTGCTCGCCGAGTGGGCGGAGGACGGCGACCGCGCCCCGGTGCGCCGGCCCGCCCCGGTGCTCGCCATCGTGGGGCGGCCCAACGTGGGCAAGTCCACCCTGGTCAACCGCATCCTCGGCCGGCGCGAGGCCGTCGTGGAGGACACCCCGGGCGTGACCCGGGACCGCGTCTCCTACCGGGCCACCTGGAACGGGCGCAACTTCACCCTCGTGGACACCGGCGGGTGGGAGTACGACGCCAAGGGCATCAACGCCCGGGTCGCCGAGCAGGCCGAGATGGCCGTGGAGTTCGCCGACGCCGTGCTGCTCGTGCTCGACGCCACCGTGGGCGTCACCGCCGCCGACGAGGCCATCGTGAAGATGCTGCGCAAGGTCCGGAAGCCGGTGATCCTGGTCGCCAACAAGGTGGACTCCCCGCAGCTCGAGGTCGAGGCCACCTACCTGTGGTCCCTCGGCATGGGGGAGCCGCACCCGGTGTCGGCCCTGCACGGGCGCGGCGCCGCCGACGTCCTCGACGCGGTCATGGAGGTGCTGCCCGATTTCTCCGCCGTCGCCGAGACCGAACTCACGGGCGGCCCCCGCCGCGTGGCGCTCATCGGGCGCCCCAACGTGGGCAAGTCGTCGCTGCTGAACAAGCTGGCCGGGTCCGAGCGCGTCGTCGTGGACCCCCTGGCCGGGACCACCCGCGACCCCGTGGACGAGCTGATCGAGCTCGGCGGCAAGCCGTGGCGGTTCATCGACACCGCCGGCATCCGCCGCCGCGTGCACATGGCACAGGGCGCGGACTTCTACGCGTCCCTGCGCACCCAGGCGGCGCTCGAGCGCGCCGAGGTGGCCGTGGTGCTGCTGGCCGCGGACGAGGTCCTCTCCGAGCAGGACGTCCGCATCCTGCAGCTGGCCGTGGACTCCGGGCGCGCCCTCGTGCTCGCCTTCAACAAGTGGGACCTCATGGACGAGGACCGCCGCTACTACCTGGAGCGGGAGATCGACCGCGACCTCGCCCACGTGGCCTGGGCGCCGCGGGTGAACGTCTCGGCGAAGACCGGCTGGCACAAGGACAAGCTCGTGCCCGCCCTCGAGACGGCGCTCGAGTCCTGGGACACCCGCGTCCCCACCGGGCGGCTCAACGCGTTCCTCGGCGAGATCGTGGCCGCCCACCCGCACCCCGTGCGCGGCGGCAAGCAGCCCCGCATCCTCTTCGGCACCCAGGCCTCCTCCCGCCCGCCGCGCTTCGTGCTGTTCACCACGGGCTTCCTGGACCCGGGCTACCGGCGGTTCATCACCCGCCGCCTCCGCGAGACCTTCGGCTTCGTGGGCACGCCCATCGAGGTGTCCATGCGCGTGCGGGAGAAGCGGAGCCGGAAGCGCTGAGGCGCCGGCCGAGATGAATTCCGCCGGAGGTTGCTGTAATGTGATGCGAGTGCTCGGGGCGGGAACGCACTGAGCAGTTCGGGCTGTGGCGCAGCTTGGTAGCGCACTTGACTGGGGGTCAAGGGGTCGCAGGTTCAAATCCTGTCAGCCCGACGATTCGAGGCCGGTGGACCGCGGGAACGCGGACCACCGGCCTTCTCTCGTTTCCGGGGGCGGCGCGGGCAGGCCCCGCGCGGCCTACTGCCGGGCCCGGGCGGCCGACTCGCGCAGCCGGTCGGGGTCGAGGTCCGGCCGGCCGCCGGCCGTGCCCACGACCTGGGCCGCCGCGGCGGCGGCCCACCAGGCCGCGGACCCGGGGCTCTCGCCGCGCAGCAGCGCGACGGTGAGCGCGGCGACGAACGCGTCGCCGGCACCGGTGGGGTCCACGGGGTCCTCGCCCAGGTGCGGCAGGACCACGTGCCCGCCCGGCCAGGCGACCACGTCGCCCTCCCCGGTCGCCAGGGCCACGACGCGCGGGCCCTCCGCGAGCAGCGACCGCGCGGCCCGCACCGTCCCCGGCACGTCCTGCGGCGCCCAGCCCACCAGGGCCTCGGCCTCGGCCGTGTCGGCCCGCACCACGGCGGCGGTGGCCAGCACCCGCCGGCGCACGTCCTCGTCCGCCGGGCCGCCGTCGGCCACGGTCAGCGCCCCGCCCGCCGCGGCGGCCTCCAGGGCCTCCGCCACGGCGGGCCCCGGCTGCTGCAGCTGGACCAGGACGGCGTCCGCCGAGCGCAGCAGGTCCCGGCTCGCGCGCACGTCCTCGGCCGTCAGCAGCGTCCGGGCGTCCACGTCCTCCAGCAGCCGGCGGACCCCGCGGGGCCCCACGAGGTCGACGAGCAGCGCGGTCGGGGCGCCGGGGCGGCGCACCACGGCGCCGACGCCGATCCCGTCGCCGGCGGCCTGGGCGAGCACCTCCTCGCCGGCGCGGTCCTGTCCGACGACGCCGACGAGCTGGACCTCCGCCCCGAGCTGGCGGCACCCGACGGCCTGGTTGGCGCCCTTGCCGCCGAGCAGCTCCTGCCGCTCGAGCACGTCCGTCGACCCGCCCGCCGCCGGGACCTCCTCCACGGTCAGCACGAGATCCCGCGCCACCTGCCCCACCACCACGACACCGGACATCCGGTCCTCCTTCCGCCGAGCGCTTCTCCTCGCGAGCCTAGGCCACGCCGGCCACGGTCCCCAGGGGTCGCCCCGCCGGGGACGCCGTCGGGCGGCGGCGGACCCGCACGGCCGGCCCGCCGTGGCGGCGCCCCACGGCGGGCCGCGGCGCATACACTGCACGGAACGTCGAGTGCCCCGGTCCCGGGGCCGGTCCCGAAGGAGCGCCGGAGTTGAACGACCTGTACGCCCTGCCGAAGGCGGAGCTGCACCTGCACATCGAGGGCACCCTCGAGCCCGAGCTCGCCCTCGAGCTGGCCGCCAAGAACGGGGTGGAGCTGCCCTACGGCTCGGTCGAGGAGCTCCGGCGGCAGTACGAGTTCGAGGACCTGTCCTCGTTCCTCCGCCTCTACTACGCCACGATGGCGGTGCTGCGCGACGCCTCCGACTTCGAGGCCCTGACCCGGGCGTACCTCGAACGGTCCGCCGCGCAGGGGCTGCGGCACGTCGACGTCTTCTTCGACCCCCAGGCGCACCTCGCCCGGGGAGTGCCGCTCGGCACGGTGGTCGACGGCATCCGCGCCGCCCTCGACGCCGCCCGCGCCGAGCACGGGCTCACCGGCACGCTGCTGCTGTGCTTCCTGCGGGACCGGCCCGCGGCCGAGGCGGAGGAGCTCTTCGACTCGCTCGGGGACCAGCTGGCGCGGATCGACGGGATCGGCCTCGACTCGGCCGAGGTCGGCCACCCGCCGGCCCGCTTCGAGGCGGTCTACGCGCGAGCGCGGGCGGCCGGGCTGCACGTCGTCGCCCACGCGGGGGAGGAGGCGGGCCCCGAGTACGTCCGGGAGGCCCTGGACGTGCTGCGCGTGGAGCGGGTGGACCACGGGATCCAGTGCCTGCGCGACCCCCGGCTCGTGGACCGGCTCGTCGCCGAGCGGGTGCCGCTCACCGTGTGCCCGCTGTCCAACGTCCGGCTGCGGGTGGTCGACACGCTCGCCGACCACCCCGTCCTGGAGATGCTCGAGCGGGGCCTGCTGGTCACGGTCAACTCCGACGACCCGGCGTACTTCGGCGGCTACGTCGGGGACGTCTTCCAGGGGCTGCGCGACGCCCTCGGCCTCACCGACGGGCAGGCGGCCGTGCTGGCCCGCAACTCGGTGGACGCGTCCTTCGCCGGGCCGGAGCGCAAGCGCTCGATCCACGCCGAGATCACCGCGTGGGAGCGCCGCTGAGCGTCCGACACCCTGTGCTCCCGCACGCCCGGGCCCGCGGTGGGGTCTGTGCCATAATCGAGCCGACCGCACCCGCCGGACCAGGAGTGACCCCATGAGCAACATTCCCGCCGACCTGTCCTACACGGCCGAGCACGAGTGGATCGCCGCCCCCGACGCCGACGGCGCGGTGCGCATCGGGATCACCGACCACGCGCAGAACGAGCTGGGCGACGTCGTGTTCGTCCAGCTGCCCGAGGTCGGGGAGAGCGTCGAGGCCGGCGCCTCCGTGGGCGAGATCGAGTCCACCAAGTCGGTGAGCGACATCTTCGCCCCCGTCTCCGGCGAGGTCACCGCGGTCAACGAGACGCTCGAGGACGAGCCCGGGACCGTGAACTCCGCCCCCTACGGGGAGGGCTGGCTGTTCGAGGTGCGCCCCGCCGCCGAGGACTACCGGTCCGGGCTCCTCGACGCCGAGGGCTACGCCGCCCAGCTGGACTGAACCGCGCAGGCACCCCGGCCGGGACGTGTCCCGGCGGCCCTTGCGTGTCTCCACCACCCGGTACACTGAAGAGCAACCGGGTGGCTCCGGCCGGTCGCCCGGAAACCGCCGGGACAGGAGGTCGCGGGGTCGGGGTCCCACAGGATCCGTCCACCATCACGTCACCAGTCGAGGGAAGAGATGTCCAGAACCCAGAACGGCTCGAACGCACCCCAGGGGGAGCCGGAGACCACGTCGATCCAGATCGTGGCCGAGGTCCTCTCGCACGCGGCTTCCCACAAGCTCTCGCCCGAGGAGAGCTCCGCGGTCTCCGCGCTGCCGCCGCGCAGCGCCCTGCTCGTCGCCCACGACAGCGGCGGCACCGGCTCCCGCTTCCTCCTGGACCGGGACGAGGTCCCCGCCGGCCGCCACCCGTCCTCCGAGATCTTCCTCGACGACGTCACCGTCTCCCGCCGGCACGCCCGGTTCGTCCGGCGCGGCGACACCTTCGAGATCATCGACTCCGGGTCCCTGAACGGCACCTACGTCAACGGCGACCGCGTGGACAGCGTGCAGCTCGACAACGGCGACGAGGTCCAGATCGGGAAGTTCCGGTTCACGTTCTACCGTTCGCTGCGCTCGCAGTCGGACCAGTAGAAGGGAGCCATGACCGACCCCGCGGAGACCGATCCCCACCGGGACGACGTCCAGCACGAGCCCCGGGTGGGCATCAGCGCCGTGCTCAAGGAGCTCGGCGCTGACCACCCCGGCATCACCGCCTCGAAGCTGCGCTTCCTGGAGGACAAGGGCCTGGTCCACCCGGCCCGCACCGCCTCGGGCTACCGCAAGTTCTCGCGCGCCGACGTGGACCGGCTGCGCCGCATCCTGGAGCTCCAGCGCGACCGCTACCTCCCGCTGAAGGTGATCCGGGAGCGGCTGGACGCCGACGAGGACGCCCGGGACGAGGACGCCCGGCGCGCCGCGGAGTCCGCCGATCCCATCACCGCACCCCTGCCGGTCGTCAGCGCGCCGCGCACCTACAGCCTGCGGGAGCTCGCCGCGCGCACCGGCGCCGGCATCCCGCTGGTCCGCGAGCTCGTGAGCTACGGCCTGATCCGGGAGCAGAACGGGGCCTTCGACGACCACGCCCTCGCCATCACCCGCGCGGCCCACGCCCTGACGGCCCACGGCCTGGAACCGCGCCACCTGCGCCCGTTCAAGGCCGCGGCGGACCGCGAGCTGGGCCTCGTCGAACGGGCCGTGGCGCCCCTGAGCTCCCGCCGGGACGCGGCCTCGCGGGCCCGCGCCGTCGAGCGCGCCGAGGAGATCTCCGGGCTGTGCCTCACCATCCACACCTCGCTCGTGCGCTCGGAGATCGCCGCGCTCCAGGAGCGGGCTGCGGTGGAGGGCTGACATGGCCGTGCACCAGGTCCTGATGGAGATCGCCGGCGTCCGCATGGACGTGCCGTCGGCGCAGCCCGTCGTCGTCCTGCGCGAGGTCGAGGGCGGGCGGCACCTGCCGATCTGGATCGGCACGAACGAGGCGACGTCCATCGTCTTCGCCGTGCAGGGCATCGAGCCGCCCCGGCCCCTGACGCACGACCTCGTGCTGTCGGTGGCCACCGCCTTCGGGCGCACCCTCACCCGGGTGCGGATCCACACGGTGGAGGAGGGCGTCTTCCACGCCGCGCTCGAGTTCTCGGACGGAACGGTCGTGGACTCCCGCGCCTCGGACGCGATCGCCCTGGCCGCCCGCACCGACTGCCCCATCCTGTGCACCGAGACGGTCCTCGACGAGGCCGGCCTCGTCATGAGCGGGGACGGCGAGCTGCGGGAGCCCGGTCACCGCCCGGGCGAGGGCGAGCAGCAGCTGCCCCCGGAGACGCAGGTCGAGCAGTTCCGCGACTTCCTCGACAACGTCGACCCCGAGGACTTCTGACCCGGGCCCGCACGCCCGTCCGCCCGACACGGGACCCGGCCCGCTGATGTCTTTGACCCGGCCCCCGGGGAGGTCTACCGTCGAAGCTGTACTCGAGGTGTTCCCGGGGGGATCCGGACGTCTCTGCGAGACCATCCACTCCCGGCACCGCGAGGACCGGGTCCACGAGCGAGGAGGCGGCGTGAGCGACCGCGAGCAGCCCGGCGGCACGGCGGGGACCGGCAGCCCTCCGGCGCACGGCACCCAGGGGGTCCTCTTCGACGACTCCGTGGTCCGCGACGAGTCCGTGGGCTACCGCGGGCCCACCGCGTGCAAGGCCGCCGGCATCACCTACCGCCAGCTCGACTACTGGGCGCGGACGGGGCTCGTGGAGCCCACCGTGCGCGGCGCCTCCGGGTCCGGCACGCAGCGCCTCTACAGCTTCCGGGACATCCTGGTCCTCAAGATCGTCAAGCGGCTCCTGGACACCGGCGTCTCCCTGCAGCAGATCCGCACCGCGGTGGGCGCGCTACGCGCCCAGGGCGTCGAGGACCTCGCGCGGCTGACGATGATGAGCGACGGCGCGAGCGTCTACGCGTGCACGTCACCGCACGAGGTCATCGACCTGGTGCAGGGCGGGCAGGGCGTCTTCGGGATCGCCGTGGGCCGGGTGTGGCGCGAGGTCGAGGGCACCCTGGCGGCGCTGCCGGGGGAGCACACCGGGCAGGACCGGGCCCCCGCGCAGGAGCCCCTGCCCGACGACGAGCTCTCCGCCCGCCGGGCCCGCCGGCAGAACGCCGGCTGATCCCGGCGGCTCAGGACGGGCCGTCGAGCAGGCCCTGCAGGATCGCCGTGTACCGCCCGGAGATGTCCCGGGCCTCCGCCCCCGGCCAGCGGTGGATCGGCCAGGCCGCTCCCTGCGCCTGCTGCCAGACCGGCAGGTCCGGGATCACCGGGCTGACCAGCAGCGGGCCGAACAGCTCCTGCAGCTCCGTCAGGCGGTGACGGTGCTCCACCGACGAGTGCTGGACCTTGTTGACCACCACGCCGGCCGCCGGCACCGCCCACGTGCGGCTCTGCTCGAACTGGGCGATCGCCGTCATCGTGCGCTTGGTCCCCGCCACCGAGAACAGCGAGGGCTCCGCCACGGAGAGCACCTTGTCGCTGGCGGCCCACGCGGTGCGGGTCAGCGCGCTCAGGGTGGGCGGGCAGTCGACGAGCACCAGGTCGTAGCCCGTGGCGCCGGAGAGCGCCCGCTCCAGCCGGCCGAGGTCCTTGTCCCGGTAGTCGGAGCGGTCGAGGTGGGAGGACCGGGCCGAACCCGGGGCGACGTCGAGGGCCTTGCTGTCCAGACCGTCCCGCACCGCCCAGGACGAGGCCACGACCACCCGCTCGAGGGACCCGCGGCGGGGCCTGCGCAGCACCTCGCCGATGTCGTGACCGCGCTCCGGGTGCACCCCCAGCCCGGTCGTGGCGTCGGCGTGCGGGTCCAGGTCCACCACCAGCGTGGGCACTCCCGCCTGCAGGGCCGCGGAGGCGATCCCCAGGGTCACGGAGGACTTGCCGACACCGCCCTTGAGGCTGCTGACGCTGACGATCTGCACGGAGGGGACACCCTTCGCTCGCGGGGACACGGGGGAGGCGGCTCCTCGGCTCCGGGAACGGGGGCCGGGCGAGGGGACGGCTGCGCCCATCGTAGCCGGGTGCGCGCCGTCCGCCCGGGTCCGGCGCGGAGCCGTCCGCGGGCCGGGCCGCCGTCCCCGCCGCGCGGTGTAGTCTGACCGGGATGCCGTTCTGTGACCGGGGTCACGGTTTGCCCGGTGACGGCGTGGTTCACTGGTCAGGACCGCGCACGGGTGGTCATGCTGGCCCCGTGCGCTACCTCGCACGACCTCTCAAGAATCAGTGCCCGGGTGTCCACCGGACGGACCCGGGTGCGGAACGGGTGTTGATGTTCTCCAAGATCCTGGTGGCCAACCGCGGCGAGATCGCGATCCGCGCCTTCCGCGCCGCGTACGAGCTCGGGGCCAAGACGGTGGCGGTGTTCCCCTACGAGGACCGCAACTCGATCCACCGGCAGAAGGCCGACGAGGCCTACCGGATCGGGGAGGAGGGCCACCCGGTGCGGGCGTACCTGGACGTGGCGGAGATCGTCCGGGTGGCCAAGGAGTCGGGGGCGGACGCGATCTACCCGGGCTACGGGTTCCTGTCCGAGAACCCGGAGCTGGCCCGAGCGGCGGCGGCGGAGGGGATCACCTTCGTCGGGCCCCGGGCCGAGATCCTCGAGCTGGCCGGCAACAAGGTCGCCGCGCTGAAGGCGGCCAAGCGCGCGGGCATCCCCACCCTGGCCTCCACGGAGCCCTCGGCGGACCCCGACGAGCTGCTGGCGCAGGCGGCGGAAATCGGCTTCCCCATCTTCGTGAAGGCGGTCGCCGGCGGCGGCGGCCGCGGCATGCGCCGGGTGGAGACCCCGGAGGCGCTGCCCGAGGCGCTGGCCGCGGCGATGCGCGAGGCCGACACCGCGTTCGGGGACCCCACCGTGTTCCTGGAGCAGGCGGTGCTGCGCCCGCGGCACATCGAGGTGCAGATCCTCGCCGACCACGACGGCGGGATGGTGCACCTGTTCGAGCGCGACTGCTCGCTGCAGCGCCGGCACCAGAAGGTCGTGGAGATCGCCCCGGCCCCGAACCTCGACGAGGGCATCCGCCAGGCCCTGCACCGGGACGCGGTGAAGTTCGCGAAGGAGCTCGGCTACGTCAACGCGGGCACGGTGGAGTTCCTGGTGGACACCGCCGGAGAGCGGGCCGGCCAGCACGTGTTCATCGAGATGAACCCGCGCATCCAGGTGGAGCACACGGTCACGGAGGAGATCACCGACGTCGACCTCGTCCAGTCCCAGCTGCGGATCGCGGCCGGGGAGACCCTGACGGACCTGGGGATCGCCCAGGACCAGCTGACCGTGCGCGGCGCCGCCCTGCAGTGCCGGATCACCACGGAGGACCCGGCCAACGGGTTCCGCCCCGACGTGGGGAAGATCTCCGCCTACCGCTCCGCCGGCGGTGCCGGGGTGCGCCTGGACGGGGGCACGGTCTACGCCGGGGCGGAGATCTCCCCGCACTTCGACTCGATGCTGGTCAAGCTCACCTGCCGGGGCCGGGACTACCCCACCGCGGTGCACCGGTCCCAGCGCGCGCTGGCGGAGTTCCGGATCCGCGGCGTGGCCACCAACATCCAGTTCCTGCAGGCCGTGCTGGCCGACCCCGAGTTCCTCGCCGGCAACGTGGCCACCGACTTCATCGAGCGCCGCCCCGAGCTGCTGGAGGCCCGCACCTCCGGGGACCGGGCCACCAAGGCCCTGACCTGGCTGGCCGAGGTGACCGTGAACCGGCCCAACGGGGACCGGGTGGAGGGCATCGACCCGCGCACCAAGCTGCCGCACTACCCCGGGGACAAGCAGGACGAGCCGTTCCGCTCGCCCTTCGACGGGCCCTCCGAGCACACCCCGCCCGACGGCTGGCGGCAGAAGCTGCTCGAGCTGGGCCCCGAGGGCTTCGCGGCCGCGCTGCGGGAGCAGCAGGCCGTGGCGGTGACCTCCACGACGTTCCGCGACGCCCACCAGTCGCTGCTGGCCACGCGGGTGCGGACCCGTGACCTGCTCGCGGCGGCCCCGGCGTACGCCCACACGCTGCCGCAGCTGCTGTCGGTGGAGGCCTGGGGCGGGGCGACCTACGACGTCGCCCTGCGGTTCCTGGGGGAGGACCCGTGGGAGCGGCTGCGGCTGCTGCGCGAGGCCATGCCGAACATCCCGATCCAGATGCTGCTGCGCGGGCGCAACACCGTGGGCTACACCCCGTACCCCACCGAGGTCACGGACGCGTTCGTGGCCGAGGCCGCGGCGACCGGCGTGGACATCTTCCGGATCTTCGACGCCCTCAACGACGTGTCGCAGATGGCCCCGGCCATCGAGGCCGTCCGGGCGACGGGGACCGCGGTGGCCGAGGTCGCCCTGTGCTACACCGGGGACCTGCTGGACCCGGCCGAGGACCTGTACACGCTGGACTACTACCTGGACCTCGCGCAGCAGTGCGTCGACGCCGGGGCGCACGTGCTGGCGATCAAGGACATGGCCGGGCTGCTGCGCCCGGCCGCGGCGGCGAGGCTGGTGGGCGCCCTGCGGGAGCGCTTCGACCTGCCGGTGCACCTGCACACCCACGACACCGCCGGCGGGCAGCTGGCCACGCTGATGGCCGCGATCGAGGCCGGGGTGGACGCGGTCGACGTCGCCGACGCCTCGATGGCCGGGACCACCTCCCAGGTGCCCGCCTCGGCGCTGGTGGCCGCGCTGGCGCACACCGACCGGGACACCGGGATCCCGCTCGAGGCGATCTCCGCGATGGAGCCCTACTGGGAGATCATCCGCCGGATGTACTCCCCGTTCGAGTCCGGGCTCACCGCCCCCACCGGGCGGGTGTACCGGCACGAGATCCCGGGCGGGCAGCTCTCGAACCTGCGCCAGCAGGCGATCGCCCTGGGCCTGGGCGAGCGGTTCGAGGACATCGAGGACATGTACACCGCCGCCAACGCCATGCTGGGCCGGCTGGTGAAGGTCACCCCGTCCTCGAAGGTCGTCGGCGACCTCGCCCTGCAGCTGGTGGGGATGGGCGTGGACCCGGCGGAGTTCGCCGCCGACCCGCAGCGCTTCGACATCCCGGAGTCCGTGATCGGCTTCCTCGCCGGTGAGCTGGGGACCCCGCCGGGCGGCTGGCCCGAGCCCTTCCGCTCCAAGGCGCTCGAGGGGCGCAACGTGCGGGTCGGGGTCACCGAGCTGGCGCCCGAGGACGCCGAGGCCCTCAACGGGGACTCCGCGACCCGGCGGGCCACGCTCAACCGCCTGCTGTTCCCGGGCCCGACCCGCGAGTACGAGGCCGGCCGGGCGAAGTACGGCAACCTCGCCCTGCTGCACACCCGCGACTTCCTCTACGGGCTGACCACGGAGCACGAGCACGTGATCTCCCTCGGCAAGGGCGTGCGCCTGCTGGTGACCCTGCAGGCGATCTCGGAGGCCGACGAGAAGGGCATGCGCACCGTGATGCTCACCCTCAACGGCCAGCCCCGGATGATCGAGGTCCGCGACACCTCGGTCGCCTCGGCCGTGCCCGAGACGGAGAAGGCAGACCCCTCCGACCCCGGTCACGTGGCCGCCCCGTTCGCCGGGGCCGTCACCGTGACCGTGGCCGAGGGCGACACCGTGGAGCCCGGCGGCCAGGTCGCGACCATCGAGGCCATGAAGATGGAGGCCTCCATCACCGCGCCCACCGGCGGCACCGTCTCCCGGGTGGCGCTGAAGGGCGTCACCCAGGTCTCCGGCGGGGACCTCCTGATCGCCCTCGAGCCCGCCGGCTGAGCCGGCCCGCCGGCGCCACGGCCCCGCGACGGGGCCGTGGCGCCGGGCGCCCGGAGCGGCCGCGCGCCGCGCATAGGATGGGCGCCATGCGGACTTTCGACCTCATCATCATCGGCTCCGGCTCGGGCAACTCCATCCTCACCGAGGAGTACGAGGGCCTGGACGTCGCGATCATCGACGGCGGGACCTTCGGCGGCACGTGCCTGAACGTGGGGTGCATCCCCACGAAGATGTACGCGTACCCGGCCAGTGTGGCCCGCCGCGCCCACGAGGCCGGGCGGCTCGGCCTCGACGCCGCGGTGAACGGCGTGCGGTGGCGGGAGATGCGGGACCGGATCTTCGGACGGATCGACGCGATCTCCCACGGCGGGCTCGAGTACCGCCGGACGCTGCCGAACGTGACGGTCTACTCGGAGCACGTGCGCTTCACGGGTCCGCGGACCCTGCGGACCGCGTCGGGGGAGGACCTCACGGCCGCGCAGATCGTGGTGGCCGCCGGCTCGCGCCCGGTGCGGCCCGAGATCCCGGGCATCGACCTGCCGCAGGTGCACACCTCGGACACGGTCATGCGCATCGACGAGCTGCCCCACCGGGTGGTGGTGGTCGGCGGCGGCTACATCGGTGCCGAGTTCGCCCACGTGTTCTCGAGCCTGGGCTCCCGGGTGACCCAGGTCAACCGCTCCCACCGCATCCTGCGCTACCACGACCCGGAGATCGCCGAGCGGTTCGCGCGCGAGGCCTCCCGGCAGTGGAAGCTCGAGACGGGCTGGACGCTGAGCGGGGTCGAGGAGTGGGACGGCGACGAGTGCGCCGCGATGGTCACCTTCCACGACCCGGAGGACCCGGAGCTCGTCCTGCGGCTGCCCGCGGACGTGGTGCTGGTGGCCACGGGGCGGCAGCCGAACACCGACGTGCTCGACGCCCGGGCCGGCGGCCTGGACGTGCGGGAGGACGGCCTGCTGGCCGTCGACGAGTACCAGCGCGCCCTCTCCGGCGGCCGCCCCGTCGAGGGGGTGTGGGCGCTCGGCGACATCAGCTCGCCCTACCAGCTCAAGCACGTCGCCAACGCCGAGGCCCGCACGGTGCAGCACAACCTCCTGCACCCCGGCGACCTGCGGGCCACCGACCACCGGTTCGTGCCCTCCGCCGTGTTCACCAGCCCGCAGATCGCGTCCGTCGGCATGACCCAGGAGGAGGCCGAGCAGTGGGCGGTCGAGCAGGGCGGTGAGATCACCGTCAAGGTGCAGGACTACGGGGCCACGGCGTACGGGTGGGCCATGGAGGACCGCACGGGCCTGTGCAAGCTCATCGCGGAGAAGGGCACCGGGCGCCTGCTGGGCGCGCACCTGATCGGCGAGGAGGCCTCCCTGCTCATCCAGCCGCTGGTCCAGGCCATGTCCTTCGGGCTCGACGCCCACACGATGGCCCGCGGCCAGTACTGGATCCACCCCGCCCTGAGCGAGGTCGTCGAGAACGCCCTGCTGGGCCTCGACGTCCCCGAGCACTCACCGCTGGCCCCGGAGGCCCTCGTCGGCGGCCGGTGATCCTCCCGGCCGCCGAGCGACCCGCTACCCGCGGCCCGGCAGGTGCGCCTGGGAGAGCTTCTCCTTGATCCGCTCCGCCGGGGTGGCGGGGGCGGGGGCCGGCTCGGGGGCCGGGCGCGAGTAGATCTCCTCGATCCGGTCCGCGAAGTCCTGGGCGATCCTGGCCCGCTTGATCTTCATGGACGGGGTCAGGTGCCCGGAGGCCTCCGTCCAGTCGACGTCGAGGATCTCGAAGGCCCGGATGCTCTCCGCCCGGGAGACCGCCTGGTTCGCGTGGTCGACGATGTTCTGGACGTGCTCGACGACCTGCGGGTGGCGCGCGGCCTCCGCCACGGGCATCGCGGGGTCCAGGCCCATCAGCTCCAGGCGCGCGGGGAGCACGTCCTGGTCGAGGGTCACGAGCGCGGCCACGAACGGCCGGTCGTCCCCGACCACCATGACCTGGGAGACCAGGGCCGAGGCGCGGATGGGGTCCTCGAGGACGTTGGGGACCACGTTCTTGCCCCCGGCGGTGACGATGATCTCCTTCTTCCGCCCGGTGAGGGTCAGTGCGCCGTCCTCGTCGAGGGAGCCGAGGTCGCCCGTGCGGAACCACCCGTCCTCGAACGCCGCCTCCGTGAGGTCCTCGCGCCCGTGGTAGCCGCGCATGACGTGGGCGCCCCGGACCAGGACCTCCCCGTCCTCGTCGATCCGCACCTCGTTGCCCGGCAGCGGGAGTCCCACGGTGCCGATCTTGCCGATCTCCGGGGTGTTGACGGCGATCGGGGCGGTGGTCTCCGTGAGCCCGTAGCCCTCGACGACGTACACGCCGATCCCGTTGAAGAAGTGGCCCAGCCGGGTGCCGAGGGCGGCGCCGCCCGAGACGGCGTGCGTGACCTCCCCGCCCATCGCCGCCCGCAGCTTCGAGTACACGAGCCGGTCGTAGAGGGCGTGGCGTGCCCGCAGCACCCGCGGCACCCGGCCGGCCTGCCCGGCCCTCGAGTAGGCCACGGCCGTGGCCACGGCGCGCTCGAAGATCAGGGACTTCGCCTTCCCGGCCTTCTCGGCCTTGAGGCGGGCGCTCTGGTAGATCTTCTCGAACACGCGCGGGACGGCCAGGATGAACGTGGGCCGGAAGGCCTCGAGATCGGCCATCAGGTTCTTCACGTCCGGGGTGTGCGCCAGGACGGTCCCGGAGTAGAGGGCGATCACCTCGACGAAGCGGGCGAACACGTGGGCCAGCGGCAGGAACATCAGTGTGCGCGCGCCCGGGTGGATGATGTCCGCCACGACCAGGGTCGTGTTCTCGCACAGCCGCACGAAGTTCCCGTGCGTGAGCTCGCACCCCTTGGGCGGACCGGTGGTCCCGGAGGTGTAGATGATCGTGGCGACGTCCTCGAGGGTGCGCGAGGTGCGGCGGGCCTCGAGCTCGTCGTCCGGGACGTCCGCGCCGGCCCGGGCGAGCTCGTCGAGACCGGTGCCCGTGCCGTCGAGGCGCCAGACGTTCTCCGCGGCCCGGAAGGGCGTCTCCCGCGCGGCCGCGTGCACGGAGTCCTCGAGGGCCTGCGTCTCCACGAAGACGGCCTTGGCGTCGGAGTCGCCCATGATCCAGGCGATCTGCTGGGCCGAGGAGGAGTCGTAGACGGGGACGGGCACCGCGCCGGCGTACCAGATCGCGAGGTCCGCGAGGGTCCACTCGTAGCGGGTCCGGCTGAGGATGCCCACCCGGTCGCCCGGCTCGATCCCGGCGGCCACGAGCCCCTTGGCCACCCCCTGCACGGAGGCCAGGAACTCCCGGGCGTGCACCTCACGGGACGCACCCTCCGCCCCCAGGACGGTGTACAGGTGCGGGTCCTCGGCCCGGTCCGCCTGCATCAGCAGGAAGTCCGTGATGCGGCTGTGGACCGGCGGGTCCACGAGGGCGTCGGTCGCGACGTGGCGCATGGGGTTCTCCTCGGTTCGGGGTCGGTGTGCCGTCCCGGCCAGTCTAGTGAATTGGCTCACGCAAACGACGTCAGACGCGGGCGCCGTCGTCCAGGTCGTCGCGGTCGTCGGGCAGCGACCTCAGCAGGTGGCCGATCGCCGCGGTCACCGCGACCAGGCCCGCCACGATGGCCCACCACGGGAGGGAGCCGGGCAGCAGGGAGAGCGCGACCAGCAGGACGGGCACGCCGACCAGCACGGTCCAGGACAGCAGGGCCCCGCCGCTGAGTCCCTGCGTGACCGGTCCCGGGTCGGGGGAGTAGGGCGCGTCGTCGTCCTCGGCCTCCTCGGCGCCCTCCGGGTCCTCCGCCCCCGCGGGGGGCCCGCCGAAGACCGCGTCCTCGGGGGACCAGTCCCGCGGCCCGGCGAGGTGCCGGTCGCCGGCCCGGCGCACGTCGTCCAGGTCCGACACGATCCGGCTCCACTCGTCCTCGGGTCCCTGGCCGGCGCCACCGGGGGCGCCCGGGCCGGCGCTCATCGCCGCACCCCCCGGGCGGCGAGTCGCAGCGGTCTCGCGGTCACCGGGCTGCGGCCGGCCAGCAGGTCGTCGAGGAAGCGCACGGACCGCGCCGCGACCACGTCCGCCTCCCGGTCCAGGGTGGCCACGTGGAAGCTCTCCGCCAGCCGGACCAGCTCCACGTCCCCACCGGCCCGGCGCAGCACGTGGTGGTGCGAGGCGTCGGAGACCACGTGGTCGTGCAGCGAGCGCAGGACCAGGACGGGGGCGGTGACCGCGGGCAGCATCCTCCGGGTCCGGGCCATGAACCGGCCCAGCTCGGCGACGCCCGCCACGGGCGTGCGCGGGTACGCGTGCTCGGTGACCCCGGGGAGGCTGATGTCGTCCCCCACGCCCGGCACGGAGGGCACCGCGCGGTGCAGGGCCGGGGCGAACCGCGCCGTGCGGCTGACGAGGGACAGGGCCGGGTTCAGGGCCACGACCCCGTCGACGGGCAGCGTCGCGGCGAGGTGCAGGGCGAGCGCCCCGCCCATGGACAGCCCGCACACCAGCACGACGTCGTGCCGGGCCCGCAGCTCCCGCACCTGCTCGGCGGCGTGGTCGCGCCACTGCTCCCAGCGGACGGCGGCGAGGTCCTCCCAGCGCGTGCCGTGGCCGGGCAGCAGGGGCCCCACGACCTCGGCCCCCGCCTCGTGCAGGGCCCGGCCCCAGGGGCGGACGCTGAACGGGACGCCGGTGAAGCCGTGCAGCACGAGCGCGCCCGCGGGGCCGTCGGCCGGGAGGCGGAAGGGGGCGCCCGGAGCCTCCTCGGCGGCGGGCGTCCCGTCCGGGGAGGGGATGGGCAGGTGCTGGTCCTCGACGGGTGGCGTCATGCCTCCATGATGTCAGGACCGGGCGCCGTCGGCGGGTGCACCGGCGGCGGCGCCCGCGCGGACGTGAGAGAATACCGGAGGCCGGACCCGGTCCGAGCGGCACGGACCCTCGCGACATCCCGATCAGCACGAAGGAGTCCTCTACCCACATGGTCTACATGTTTCTGAAGCGCTACGTCGTCGGCCCCCTGATCAACGTCGCCTTCCGGCCCGAGGTCCGCGGCCTGGAGCACGTGCCCGCCGAGGGCCCGGCCATCCTGGCGAGCAACCACCTCTCGGTCTCCGACTCGGTGTTCATGCCCGTGGCCGTGCCCCGGCAGGTGTTCTTCCTGGCGAAGTCGGAGTACTTCGACAGCCCCGGGGTCAAGGGCAGGGCGGTGGCGGCGTTCTTCCGCGCCATCAACCAGATCCCCATGGACCGGGCCGGCGGCCGGGCCAGCGCGAAGTCCCTGAGCAACGGCGGGCGCAAGCTGCTCGAGGGCGAGCTGCTCGGGATCTATCCGGAGGGCACCCGCTCCCCGGACGGCCGCATGTACAAGGGCAAGATCGGCGTGGCCCGGCTCGCGCTCGAGACGGGCGCCCCGGTCGTGCCGATCGCCATGGTGGGCACCGACAAGGTGCAGCCGATCGGGACCAGGCTGCCGCTGCCCCGCCGCAGCGCCCGGGTCACCACCATCTTCGGCGAGCCGCTCGACTTCTCCCGCTACCGGGGCCGGCAGAGCGAGCACGCCCTGCTGCGCGAGGTCACCGACGAGATCATGCACGCGATCCAGGCCCTCTCCGGCCAGGTCTACGTGGACGTCTACGCCTCGGAGCACAAGAAGCGGCTCGCCGGGCAGAAGCGCCAGGAGACCAGGCAGGCCGCCGCGGAGATCGTCGGCAGCGCCAAGGACAGGGCGCGCACCGCCGCCCGGAGCGCGCGCCGGACCGCGGACTCCATCACCCACCGCGACCGTCCCGAGCCCGCGGACGGGGACGCCCCGCCGCCCACCACCCCCTGATCCCCCGCCCGGCCCCGCCCCGGACGAGACATAGGAAGACATGATGCTCGACTTCACCGTTCCCGACAGCCTCCGCAACCTGGCCTCCCCGGTGCCCTCAGCGGCCGACTACCCGGGGCTGGACGACTGGCGCGATCTGGCCGCCGACCAGCAGCCGACGTGGCGCGACCACCCCGACTTCGCCGCCTCGATCGCCGAGCTCAACGCGGTCCCGCCCCTCGTCTTCGCGGGGGAGGTGGACAAGCTGCGCGACCGTCTGGCCGAGGTCGCCAACGGCCGGGCGTTCTTCCTGCAGGGCGGGGACTGCGCCGAGACCTTCGAGGGCGCCACCGCCGACCGGATCAGCGCCCGGGTCAAGACGCTCCTGCAGATGGCCGTGGTGCTCACCTACGGCGCGTCCATGCCCGTCGTGAAGATGGGCCGGATGGCCGGGCAGTTCTCGAAGCCCCGCTCGTCCAACGACGAGACCCGCGACGGCACGACCCTGCCGACGTTCCGCGGCGAGATGGTCAACGGCTTCGACTTCACCGAGGAGTCCCGGGCCCACGACCCGCGGCGGATGGTGCGCGGCTACCACACCTCCGCCTCCACCCTGAACCTGATCCGCGCCTTCACCACGGGCGGGTTCGCCGACCTGCGCCTCGTGCACGCCTGGAACATGGGCTTCACCACGAACCCGGCCCACGCCCGGTACGAGTCGCTGGCCCGCGAGATCGACCGCGCCGTGAAGTTCATGGACGCGTGCGGCGCCGACTTCGACGCCCTGCGGACCACGGAGTTCTACGCCGGCCACGAGGCCCTCCTGCTGGACTACGAGCGGGCCCTGAGCCGCATCGACTCCCGCACCCACCTCCCGTACGGGACGTCCGGGCACTTCCTGTGGATCGGGGAGCGCACCCGGGAGCTCGACGGCGCCCACGTGGACCTGCTCTCCCGGCTGCGCAACCCGATCGGCGTCAAGCTCGGCCCGAAGACCACCGGCGACGACGCGCTCGCGCTCATCGACAAGCTCGACCCGCAGCGCGAGCCCGGGCGGCTGACCTTCATCACCCGGATGGGCGCGAAGAACATCCGGGAGAAGCTGCCCCCGCTCGTCGAGGCCGTGGAGCGCTCCGGCGCCAAGGTCGTGTGGGTCACCGACCCCATGCACGGCAACACCGTGTCCCTGCCGTCCGGCTACAAGACCCGCAACTTCGACGACGTGGTGGACGAGGTCCGCGGCTTCTTCGAGGTGCACGAGGCCATCGGCTCGTTCCCCGGCGGCATCCACGTGGAGATGACGGGCGACGACGTCGCGGAGTGCCTCGGCGGCGCCGATCCCGTCGACGAGTCCTCCTTCCAGGACCGCTACGAGTCGCTGTGCGACCCGCGCCTGAACCACATGCAGTCCCTGGAGATCGCGTTCCTCGTGGCGGGCTACCTCTCCCGCCGCTGAGCACAGGACCGGGCCGACGGGGCCGGGGCCGGACCGGCCGTCCGCTACAGGACGGTCAGGACGACCTCGGCCCCGTCCGTCGTCTGGGCCACCACGTAGCCGAAGGGGGCGCCGAGGCGCTCCTCGACCCGCGCCGTCCAGCCCGCCTCCGCGAGGACCTGCACCGCCTCGTCCACGGGCCGTCCCAGGACCCCGGGGGCGGTGTCGGTGCGCGGCCCCCCGGAGACCGCCAGGTCCACCGCCGTGCCCACGGTCACCGCCGTGCCCGCGTCGGGGTGCTGGCCCACGACGGTCCCGGGCGCGGCGTCGTCGGGCACCGCGGTCCGGGTGCCGGCCTCCAGCCCGGCGTCCTCGAGCCGCGCCCGGGCCTCCTCCTCCGTCATCCCGGCGACGTCGGGCGCGGTCGTGCGCTCGGGGCCGGTCGAGACCAGCAGGACGACCTGCTCCGCGGCCCGCACGGTGGACCCGGCCGGCGGGTCGGTGCCGAGCACGGTGCCGGAGGGGGCCACCGGGTCCTCGGTCTCGTGCACGGCGACGTTGTCCAGACCCGCACCGGCCAGGTACTGCTCGGCGAGCTCGGGACCCGCTCCCCGCACGTCCGGCACGCTCACGGTCCCGCCGGGCCCGGAGCCCAGGAGCCAGCCCAGGAACGCCGCGGCGGCCACCGCGAGCGCGACCAGGGCCAGCGTCCCCGCGGCGTGCAGGGGGCGGGAGGGGCGCAGCTCGACCTCGGGGTGCCAGGGGTCGGTGGAGCCGCGCGCGGGCGCGGCCGGCCCGCCGGGGCCCGGCGGCCTCCCGGGGCTCGCCGCGGGAGCGCCCGGCGTCCCCGCCGGCCGGACCCGGGCGGCCGCCGGGCCGAGGGCCTCCGTGGCCGCGGTCGCCGGTCCCAGGGCCTCGGTGGGCGCGCCCGCGGGGTCCAGCACGGTGGTGGTCCCGTCGCCGGGGCCCAGCACCGTCGTGCTCCCGCCGTCCGGGGCGGACGCGGCCCGCTGCCCCGGACCCGGTGCGGCCGGGGAGCCGCTGCCCGGTGCCGGGCGCCGGGCGAGCTCGTCCGGCCGCAGTCCCGCCCGGACCGCCCGCAGCTCCTCGAGGAACCTGCCGGCGTCCGCCGGGCGCTGCTCCGGGTCCCGGGCCGTGGCGCGGGCGACGAGCCGCGCCGGGCCGGCCGGGAGACCGGGGTCCAGGGCGCGCAGGTCCGGGACGGCGCCCTCCGCGTGGGCGCGGGCCACGGCCAGCGGGGCGCCGTCGAAGGGCCGACGGCCGGCCAGGAGCTCGAAGAGCACGATCCCGGCCGAGTACACGTCCGCCCGGGTGTCCACCCGCTGCCCGGTCACGAGCTCCGGCGAGGCGTAGCCCACCGTGCCCAGCACCGTCCCGGTCGCCGTGTGCTGGTCCACGGCGCGCGTGAGACCGAAGTCCGCGACCGTCACCCGGCCGGTGCCGTCGATCAGCACGTTCTCCGGCTTCACGTCCCGGTGCACCAGCCCGGCCCGGTGGGCCGCCGCGAGCCCGTCGAGGACCGGCTCCAGCAGCGCCAGTGCCTCGCCCGGGGGGAGGGCTCCGCGCCGGCGCAGGAGGTCGCGCAGCGTCGAGCCCGCCACGTGCTCCATCACCAGGTAGGGCACCCCGTCCGGGGCGTGCCCCTGGTCGAGCACGGAGACGACGTGGGGGTGGGAGAGCCGTGCCGCGGCCCGGGCCTCCCGCACGAACCGGTCCGCGGCGGCCGGGTCCTCCGCGAGGTGGGCGTGCATGAGCTTGACCGCCACGACGCGCTGCAGGCGGGTGTCCACCGCCCGGTACACGGTGGCGGTGCCGCCCCGGGCGATGCGCGGACCCAGCTCGTAGCGGCCCTCGAGGAGGGTCCCGGTCAGGTGGTCGGGGAGCGCGTGCTGCACGGGCTCAGCCTAGGGCGGGGCGCTGTGCGCCGGCTGGGTCGGAGGTCACGGACCGAACCGCTCGCGGTGGGACTTGACGTTCTTGACGTACTGCTTCGTGTCGTCGTACATCCCGTACTTCTTCACCCCGTGCAGGCCCTGGTAGTACGCGGCGATGGCCACGTCGGTGCTGGGCGCGGCGCGGCCCAGCTGCCGGATGATGGCCACGCCGGCGGTGACGTTGTCCTGCGGGTCGAGCAGGTCGAGCTCCCGGCCCACGAGGCCCGAGGCCCAGTCCCCGGCGGCCGGGATGACCTGCATGGCGCCCACGGCGTCCGCGGGGGAGACGGCCCGGTGGTCGAAGCCCGACTCCTGGTAGGCGTGCGCCAGGGCGAGGGCCGGGTCCACGCCCATCCGGACGGCGGTGTCGTGGACGAGTCGGCGCATCTCCTCCCGGGAGGGCGCCGGGCGGGAGGCGAGCTGCTCGTGGTGGCGGTTGGCGGAGTCCACCACACTGCCCTCGTAGGTGCGGCCCAGGAACGTGTCGCCGACGGCGCGCTCCCGCTCCGGACGCGGTGCCCCGGCCGGCTCCGGGGTCGCGGCGGTCCGCACGGCGGCGGGGGCCGGCGCGGCGACCGACAGCCGCTGCCCCGGGCGCAGCAGGGAGTTCACCGTCAGGTCGTTGTCCTCGAGGAGCTCCTGGACCGTCACCCCGCGCTCCTGGGAGATGCTCCACAGGGAGTCCCCGGAGCGGACCACGTGGTGCGTGCGGGGCGGGTCCTCCGCCGGCGGGGCGGCCTTCTCCGGGGATCCGGCGGCGGCGGGCGCGCCGTCGGAGAGGCGCAGCTCCTGCCCGGGCATCAGCAGCGCCGCGCCCGAGAGGTCGTTCCACCGCATGAGCTCGTCCACCGCGACGCCGTGGCGCTGGGCGACCGCCCACAGGGAGTCCCCGGGGGACACGGTGTGCACGGGGGTCTTCGTCGTCGGCTGCTCCGCGAGCAGGGGCGCCGCCGCCACCTGGGCCGTCTGGGCGGGGGCGGCGTGGGCCACGGTCCCCCCGCCCAGGGCGGCCAGGGCGGCGACGGCGGTCACCGCCGAGCCCGTGCGGGCGCGGCGGGCCCAGCCGGGGGAGCGGTCGTCCTGCGCGCCGGAGGACTCGCCGGAGGGCTCTGCGGGGGACCCGGTGGTGCTGCAGCGGGGTGCGTCGTTCGGGTCGGTCGTGTCGCTGTCGGGGGGAAACGGCATGAAGGGGCTCTCTGACGCTGATCGGGGAAGGTGCGGAGGTCTCAGCCGGCTCCGCGGGTCGAGCATACCGTGGCGGGCCCGCGTGGCACGGGCACCGGCGGACGTGGCACTCTGGGGGCGTGAAGAACACATCCGGAATCAGCACCGAGGAGTTCGACCGCCTGGACGGCCTCGTCCAGGAGTGGTTGCCCCTGCCCGACGTCGCCGAGCAGCTCGGCCTCGTGGTCACCCGCGTCCACGGTCTCGTCGACGACGGGACGCTCCTCGCCGTCCGCAACCCGCACGACGGCATCCGCCGGGTGCCGGCCGCGTTCCTGCTGGACGGCGCCGTGGTCGACTCGCTGAAGGGCACGGTGGCGGTCCTGCGGGACTCCGGCTTCACCGACGTCGAGGCGATCGCGTGGCTGTTCACCGAGGACGAGTCCCTGCCGGGCCGCCCGGTGGACGCGCTGCGGGACGGGCGCAAGACGGAGATCCGCCGCCGGGCGCAGGCCCTCGCCTGGTGACCCGCCCCTGACCGGTGCGCGGTGCCCGCCGGCGGGCACGGCGCACCGGGCTCAGGACGAGCGCCGGACCGCGGCCGTCGCGAGAGCGCGCAGCGCGGCCATGGGCACGGCGTGGGCCCCGAGCCGGTCCAGCGCCGCGAACGCCTCGCGGCTGAGCCCGTCGATGAGCGCCTCCGTGGAGCCCAGGGCGCCGCACGCCGTGATCAGCGCGCGCAGCTCCGCGACGTCCTCCTCCGTGAGGTCAGGCCGGCCCAGGGCCGCCTCGAGCCGCGCGACCTGCGCCTCGCTGCCGCGCGTGCGCACGTAGCCCACGAGCACCGTCCGCTTGCCCTCGCGCAGGTCGTCGCCGGCGGGCTTGCCCGTGGCCGCCGGGTCGCCGAACACGCCCAGGACGTCGTCGCGGAGCTGGAACGCCTCGCCGAGGGGCAGGGCGAAGGCGGAGCAGCGCTCCAGCACCTCCTCCGGCGCCCCGGCCAGGGCCGCGCCGAGCACCACGGGGTGCTCCACCGAGTACTTCGCCGACTTGTACCGGATGACGTCCAGGGCCCGCTGCACCGCGCCGGCGCGGTCCTGGCCCCCGCCGGCGACCTCGCCCTGCACGTCCAGGTACTGTCCGGCCATCACCTCCGTGCGCATGAGGTCGAAGACGGTCCGGGCGCGGCGGCCGCCGGGCGCCGTGGCGGTGGCCGCGGCGAACAGCTGCTCGCTCCAGGACAGGCACAGGTCCCCCGAGAGGATCGCGGCGGCCACGCCGAAGGCGGCGCCGTCCAGGGCCCAGCCCCGGTCCGCGTGCGCGGACTCGAACCGCCGGTGCACGCTGGGAGCTCCCCGGCGGGTGTCGGAGCGGTCGATGACGTCGTCGTGGATGAGCGCGGCGGACTGGAACAGCTCCAGCGCGGCACCGGCCCGCACCACGGCGGGGTCCTCCGGGTCGCCGCCCGCCGCCCGCCAGCCCCAGTAGCACAGCCGCGCGCGCAGCCGCTTGCCGCCGGCGGAGAGCGCGGCCACGGCCTCCAGCAGCGGGAGGGCCTCCGCCGAGATCCCGCCCAGGACCGCCCGCTGCCGCCCGAAGAACTCGTCCAGCTCCTCGTGCAGCCGGGCCACGAACCGCTCGTCCTCGGCGCGGAAGGCGTCCCCGGGCCCGGCCTGCGGCGCGGTGCCGGAGGACACGTCGGGGTGGTGCGGGAGCGGCGGGCGCGTCATGGGTGGCTGGACCTCGGTCTCGGAACGGCGGCGGACGGCCGCTGACGGGCCTCCGGGATGTCCGGCCCAGCCTATCGAAGGCCCGGCGGACGGGCCGGGGACCTCGGGCCCGGGAAGGTGCCCGCACGGCGGCCGCGATGTCCGCGCCGAGGGCTATGCTGTGCCGGACCCGGGAGGAGGACACGGTGGACGAGACGCGGAAGGACCGGCTGGACCGCTGGCGCTCGTGCGCCGTGCTGCACGTCGACATGGACATGTTCTACGTCGGCGTGGAGCTGCTCGCCGCCCCCGGGCTGCGGGGCCGGCCGGTCATCGTGGCGGGGGCGGGCCACCGCTCCGTCGTGCTCTCCGCCTCCTACGAGGCCAGGGAGTTCGGCGTCCGCTCCGGCATGCCGCTGGCGAGGGCCCGGGCCATGTGCCCCCGGGCCGTCCTGCTCGAGCCCCACCGCGACGCCTACGCCGCGTACTCCCGGCGGGTCATGGCCATGTTCCGGGAGATCACCGACCGGGTGGAGCAGATCAGCGTGGACGAGGCCTTCCTGGACGTCGCCGGAGCCGTCCGGAGGCTCGGCCCGCCGGTGGGCATCGCCCGCGCCCTGCGCGCCCGGGTGCGGGCAGAGCTGGGGCTCACCGCCTCCGTGGGGATCGGGGCCAACAAGACCGTCGCGAAGATCGCCTCCACCCGCTCCAAGCCGGACGGTCTCCTGCTCGTCCAGCCCGAGGACACCGTCGCGTTCCTGGCGGAGCTGCCGGTCTCGGCTCTCTGGGGCGTCGGCGGGCGCACGGCCGAGACGCTCACCGGCGCGGGGCTGCGCAGCGTCGGGGACCTCGCGGCCGCCCCGGTCCCGGTGCTGGCGCGCCTGGTGGGCCGGGCCGCCGGCCACCACCTGCACGAGCTCGCCAACGGGCGCGACCCCCGTCCGGTCGAGCCGGTCCGGGAGGAGAAGAGCGTGGGCGCGGAGGAGACCTTCCCCCGTGACGTCGCGGACGACCGGGTGCTGCACGAGGCCCTGCTGCGGCTGAGCCACCGGACCGCCTCGCGGCTGCGCCGCCAGGGGCTGCGCGCCCGCCGGGTGGGGCTCAAGGTGCGCTGGGCGGACTTCACGACCATCACCCGCTCGCGGACGCTGCAGCACCCCTTCACCTCCGCCCACGACCTGTTCGAGCACGGCACGGGCCTGCTCGGCGAGCTCGGGAGCCGGCCGCAGCCGGTCCGGCTCATCGGCGTCCGGGCCGAGGGGCTGGAGCCCGCCACGGACGCCCTGCAGCTGAGCCTGGACGGCCGCGAGGAGGAGTGGGGGGCCGCCGAGCAGGCCATGGACCGGGTGCACGCCCGCTTCGGCGCCGAACGCCTGGGACCGGCCCGCCTCCTGCCGCCCGCACCACGGAATCAGCAAGCCAATTCGGAGGCTGTTGACAGCCGTGTGCGCGGTGCCAAATCCGCACCCGACGGTCTATCCTGGTAACAGGCGGCGCCGGAACAGCCGGGGAATCCGCACCCGAAGGATGAGGAGGCCTACCGTGCCACTGTCCGAGCACGAGCAACAGCTCCTGGCCCAGCTGGAGAAGCAGCTCCACGCGGACGACCCGAGGTTCGTGACGAGCATGGGCTCCCGTGCCGTCAAGGGTGCCTCCACCCGCAACATCGTCCTCGGGATCGTGATCGCCGTCGTCGGCCTGCTCGTCCTCCTGGGCGGGGTGGTCATCGACTCCATCCTGGTCGGGGTCCTGGGCTTCGTCGTGATGGGCGCCGGTGTCTACGTCGCCACGATGCGCTCCGGCAAGCCGAGCTCCGGCGGCGAGGCCGGCAAGGGCGGTCCGCCCCGCCGTTCGTCCCCCTTCCTGCAGAACCTCGAGCAGCGCTGGGACCAGCGCAACTCCGGGGGCCCGTCCTCCTGACCGGCCCGGACCGGCCCCACCGGCTCGCGGAGCCGCCCGTGGCACGCCGTCCGTAGGGCCCCGCCCCGGAGGACCGCTCCGCCGGATCCCTCCACCTCCCACCGCGCCGCGCCCAGGAGCGCGGCGTGCGACAGCTCCCCGGTGCGCCACCGGGGAGCTTTTTGGTGCCCGGGGAACGGCCCGCCCACCGTCCTCCACTGTCCTCCCCACCGCTCGCCACGGCGCCCCCCACCGCGCTCCAGCACGGTCCGCCCGCGGCCCGCCACGACGCTCCCCGCCGGCGCCGGACCGCCCCCGCCGCGCCGCCCCGCGCGGCCCACCACGGCCCTCCACCGGCGCACGCCCGCGGCCACCTGGGGCGACGCCGGCCGCGGGCCCCGGGCGCCGCGCCACGCCGCGGCGCCCGGCCCCCGCGTTCGTTGACCGGGGAGTGAAGTGGAGTAAAGTGGGGCGAAGAGATGGATCTGGGAGAACTCTCGGGCTGGAGAGGCGGTGAGCATGTTTCTCGGAACGTACTCACCCCGTCTCGACGAGAAGGGCCGCCTGATCCTGCCGGCGAAGTACCGGGAGGAGCTGGCGGAGGGACTCGTCCTGACCCGTGGTCAGGAGCGGTGCCTCTACGTGTTCAGCGTCCGTGAGTTCGAACGGGTCCACGAGCAGCTGAGGGCGGCGCCGCTGTCCTCGAAGCAGGCCCGGGACTACATCCGGGTCTTTCTCTCGGGTGCCTCGGACGAGGTCCCGGACAAGCAGGGCCGAGTCACCATACCGCCGCCGCTGCGGGACTACGCCGGGCTGGGCCGGGAGCTCGCCGTCATCGGCGCGGGCACCCGGGCGGAGATCTGGGACGCCCAGGCCTGGAACGAGTACCTGAACGAGAAGGAGGCCGTCTTCTCCGAGACCGAGGAGGAAGTGGTGCCCGGGCTCTTCTGAGCGCAGGGCCGCCGAGACCACCCGCGGAGCACGCGGAGCCGCTTCCCGGATGAGATCTCCAGCCGCACAGCCGTCACCGTCCTGACTCACCTTCCCCTGAGCCAGGCCGGATTCGAGGGACGGCCAGCGGATGGGGTTCTGATCCTGGAAGGCCCGCCGCCGCACCACGGCGTCGACCCGGCGCCGGCCACCGCAGACCGCACCACCGTCGACCGCCGAAGAGAGGGCCCATGGCGCAACGCCCAGCCGAGCAGCTCCACGTCCCCGTGCTGCTCGAGCGGTGCCTCGACCTGATGGCTCCCGCGCTCGGCGAGGACGGCGCCGTGGCGGTCGACGCGACGATGGGCATGGGCGGTCACTCCGAGGCGCTGCTGCGGCGCTTCCCCGGCCTGCAGCTGGTGGCCATCGACCGGGACCCGCAGGCGCACGCGCTGGCCGGGGCCCGGCTGGCCCCGTTCGGGGACCGCTTCCACCCCGTGCACACGACGTACGACCGGATCCCTGAGGCCCTCGGCCGGCACGGGTTCGACCACGCGGACGCGGTGCTCTTCGACCTCGGGGTCTCGTCCCTGCAGCTCGACGAGCGGGAGCGCGGCTTCGCCTACTCCTACGACGCGCCCCTGGACATGCGGATGGACGCCACGGCGACGGTCACGGCCCAGGACGTGGTCAACGACTACAGCGAGGCGGACCTGCGCCGGATCCTGCGGGACTGGGGCGAGGAGCGCTTCGCCGGCCGCATCGCCCGCGCGATCGTGGCGCAGCGGGCCAGGACCCCGCTGCGCACCACGGGAGAGCTCGTCGAGGTCGTCCGGGGCGCCGTGCCCCAGGCGGCCCAGCACCGCAAGGGGCATCCGGCGAAGCAGACGTTCCAGGCGCTGCGGATCGAGGTCAACGAGGAGCTCGACGTCCTGCGCCGGGCGATCCCGGCCGCGCTGGACGCCGTGCCCGTCGGCGGGCGCGTCGTGGCCATGAGCTACCACTCCCTCGAGGACCGGATCGTCAAGCAGGCCTTCGCCCGCGGCGCCACGTCCACGGCGCCGAAGGGCTTCCCCGTGGAGCTGGACCAGCACAAGCCCACCCTGCGGGTGCTGACCCGCGGGACCGAGACCCCGACCCCCCGGGAGATCGACGAGAACCCCCGGGCGGCCTCCGCGCGACTGCGCGCGGTGGAGCGGATCCGAGAGAACACTCCCCCCACAGCACAGAACGCGCAGAGGTACACGGCATGAGCGGAACCGGACTCCAGCGACGCCCCGCACGGACGGCCGCCGCGCGCACGGGCATCGGTGCCTGGGCCGGGCGGCGCGGGCAGCGCCCGCCGGTGGAGGGCAGCTCCGCCCGGCAGCTGAGCAGTTCCGCACCGCACCAGGAGGAGCCGTCCGGGTCCAGCCGTGCCCCGCTGTCCGTGGTCCCGGGCCGGGCACGGCGGCAGCGGGTCTCCACCGTGGTGCTCAGCCTCGTGGCCCTCGTGGTGGCGCTGGCCTCCATCCTGGTCCTGAACATCCAGATCTCCGGCGGCCAGTACCGGCTCGTGGAGCTGCGGGCCCAGGAGCAGGCGCTCAGCCAGCAGAACGAGGCGCTCACCCAGGACCTCGAGTTCTACAACGCCCCGCAGAACCTCGCGGTGATGGCGACGGACCTGGGCATGGTCCCCGCTCAGGACTCGGGCACGGTCGACCTCACGGACGGGACCGTCGAGGGCGACCCGCTGCCCGCGCAGCCCCAGGAGAACCACGAGATCCTGGTCGAGCACGCCCACCAGACCGGCTCGGAGGCCGCGGACCGCGCCGCCCAGCGCGCCGAGGACCGCGAGCAGGAGAAGGCGGAGCAGGAGCGCGAGGACGCCGAGCGCCGGGCCCGCGAGGACGCCGCGCCGGCCGGCGGACCGGAGGCGGACGGCGGTTCCCTCCCGGCGCCGCCGCAGCGCACGCCCGGGGAGTGACGGGGGCACCGGCCCCCGCACCCGCCGGCAGCAGCTCTCCGGACATCCCCCAGTCGCAACCAGGAACGAGGCAGACACGTGGCACGCGCACGCTCGACGTCCACCGGTGACGCCCCCGGCGCCCGAGGCATCGGCCGCAGCCACATCGGCGTCGTCCTCGTGCTCGGCCTGCTGGTGGTCCTCGGGCTCCGGCTCGTGTGGGTGCAGGGCTTCGACGCCGCGGGCCGGGCCGAGGCCGCCGCGGGGGAGCGGTCCCGCACCGAGGTGGTGCCCGCGCTGCGCGGGGAGATCCGGGACACGCACGGCAACGTCCTCGCCCGCACGCTGCAGCGCTACGACGTCACGGTCGACCAGTCCCTGGTGCGCGAGTTCGTGCGCCCCCTGGCCGACGGCACCACGGAGACCGTGACCCCCACGCAGGCGGTCTACCAGCTCGCCGACGCCCTCGAGCTCGAGGACGCCGAGGTCAAGGACGCCCTGGACGGCGACAAGCAGTTCGAGTACGTGGCCCGCGGGGTCACGCCCGAGCAGTGGAACACCGTGCGCGAGCTCGGCCTGCCCTACGTGTACGGGCAGCCGTCCTCCGACCGGATCTACCCCAACGGGCCGGTGGCCGGCAGCGTGGTCGGCTTCATGGGCGGGGACGACGAGGCGCTCGGCGGGATCGAGCAGACCCAGGACGAGCTGCTGCGCGGCACGGACGGCAGCCGGACCTTCGAGATCAGCGCCGACGGCGTGCGGATCCCGGTGGCGCCGCAGGAGGAGAGCCCGGTGGAGGACGGCTCCTCGGTGCAGCTGTCGATCGACAGCGACGTCCAGTTCTTCGCCCAGCAGGCCGTCATGGAGCGCGCCGAGGAGCTCGACGCCGAGTGGGGCACGGCCGTGGTGATGCGGATCGAGGACGGCGCCGTGCTCGCCCTCGCCGACTCCTCGACGGTGGACCCCAACGACATCGGCTCCGCGGCCCCCGAGGACCTCGGCGTGCGCTCCGTGCAGAACGCCGTGGAGCCGGGCTCCACCCAGAAGATCCTCACCGCGGCGGCCGCCGTGGAGGAGGGCGTGGTGACGCCGCACACCGAGATCACCGTGCCCCCGTTCCTGGAGATCGAGGGGCAGAAGATCACCGACGCCTTCGACCACGGCGAGCAGCAGCGCACGTTCGCCGGGATCATCGCCGACTCGATGAACACGGGCACCGTCCTGGTCGGGGGCAAGCTCACCCCGGAGCAGCGCCACGAGTGGATGCAGCGCTTCGGCGTCGGCGAGACCACGGGGATCGAGCTGCCGGGGGAGTCGCCCGGCATCCTCACGAGCGCGGACCAGTGGGACGTGCGCCAGCAGTACACGGTGCTCTTCGGCCAGGGCGTCGCCCAGACCCCGCTGCGCACCGCCACGATCTTCCAGGCGATCGGCAACGGCGGGGTCCAGGTGGAGCCCCGGGTGGTCGAGTCCGTGATCGCGCCCGACGGCACCAGCACCCCGGTCGAGCGGCCCGAGGGCGAACGGGTCGTCTCCGAGGGGACGGCGGAGCAGGTGCTCGACATGATGGAGGTCACCGTCACCCAGGGCGGCGCCAAGGAGGCGGCCGTGGAGGGCTACCGGGTGGGCGGCAAGACCGGCACCGCGGAGGCGCCGAGCCCCGAGGGCGGCTACGACGGCTACACCACCTCCTTCGTGGGCGTCGCCCCCATCGAGGACCCCCAGTACCTCGTGGCCGTCACGCTCCAGCGGCCCCAGGGCGACGTGCGCACGATCGGCACCACCCCCACCTTCAGCAAGATCATGGGGCAGGTGCTGCGCCACTACGACGTCCCGCCCTCGACGACCGAGCCCGTGGAGATCCCGCTGCGCACGGACGACCCGGAGGAGGACGAGGCCGAGGAGACGGCGCCGGTGGACACCCCTCCGGGCGTCGAGGCACCGGAGGACGGCGCCGCCGAGGCACCGGAGGACGGCGCCGCCGAGGCACCGGAGGACGGCGCCGAGGCCGGGCCCGCGGCCGCCGCGGCCGGTGCTCCCGCCCCGGCCGCGTCCCGGCGGGCCGACGAGGGCGACTAGACTTCCGTATCGCCGTGCCCGGCCACCCCCGGGTCCGCACCCCCCCCCGCACCCGGCGGACCACCCACCCGCCGACCAGACCACGAAGGACGTTGATGGACGCGACAGCCCAGCAGGGACACGACGCGCAGACGATGCGCCCCGCCCGGCCCCGGCCGCTGAGCCTCGCGGAGACCGCCCGGCTCGCCGGCGGCACCGCCCCGTCCCGCGCCGTGGAGGTCACCGGCATCTCCCTGGACTCCCGGCAGCTGCGTCCCGGCGACCTCTACGCGGCCCTGCCCGGGGCCCGCACCCACGGCGCCCGGTTCGCCGCGGCCGCCGAGCGCTCGGGCGCCGCCGCGGTGCTCACCGACGCCGAGGGCGCCGGGATCCTCCGGGAAGCCGGCATCCGGCTGCCCGTGGTCGAGTCCCCGGACCCGCGCCGGTCCGTGGGCACGATCGCCGCGCGCGTCTACGGCTCCCGGCCGGAGGACGGGACCGCCCCGGCCCTGTTCGCGGTGACCGGGACCAACGGCAAGACGACCACGACCTACTTCACCAACTCGGTGCTTCGGGCGCTCGGCCACCGCACGGGTCTGATCGGGACGATCGAGATCCTCGCCGGCGACGAGTCGATCCCCTCCCGGCTCACCACCCCGGAGGCCCCGCACGTGCACGCGCTGCTCGCGCTCATGCGCGAGCGCGGCATCACGGCGGCGTCCATGGAGGTCTCCTCCCACGCCCTGCAGTTCCACCGGGTGGACGGGGTCCGCTTCGACGTCGCCGGGTTCACCAACCTGACCCAGGACCACCTCGACCTGCACGGCTCGATGGACGAGTACTTCGCGGTGAAGGCCCAGCTGCTCACCCCGGAGCGGACCCGCCGGGCCGTGGTGGTGGTCCAGGACGAGGACGACGCCTGGGGCCTGCGGATGGCCGAGCACGCCCGGGAGCAGCTCGGCCCGGAGCAGGTGGACACGATCGCCCTGCGCGGCGGCGTGCCGGGGGACCGGGACGCCGGACCGGACCGGACCGGCGCGGACTGGACCCTGAGCACCCTGACCCGCCGCGGGATCGGCCACTCCTTCACGCTGCGGCACCGGGACGGCCGGACGCTGCGCGTGTCCACGGGCCTGCCGGGCGACTTCAACGTGGCCAACGCCGCGCTCGCCGTGGTCATGGTCGTGGCCTCCGGGGTCGACGCCGCCGACGTGCAGCGCGTGCTCGACGAGGCGGACCCCCTCACCACGGACGTGCCCGGGCGGATGCAGCT
The DNA here is from genome assembly GCF_040981245.1 of Kocuria cellulosilytica. Classification (NCBI taxonomy): domain Bacteria; kingdom Bacillati; phylum Actinomycetota; class Actinomycetes; order Micrococcales; family Micrococcaceae; genus Kocuria; species Kocuria cellulosilytica. Next base: position 62,133 of record NZ_JAVFWZ010000007.1, read on the forward strand.
CGTCGGCACGCAGCCGACCGCCGTCGTCGACTTCGCGCACAACCCGGACGCCCTGCGCCGCGCGCTCGCCGCCGTCGAGCCGCCCGACGAGGACGGCCGCGTCATCGTGGTCTTCGGGGCCACGGGCGAGCGGGACCGGTCCAAGCGCCCCGTCATGGGCGAGATCGCCGCCCGGCACGCCGACGTCGTGATCGTCACGGACGACGACCCGCACGACGAGGACCCCGGGGGGATCCGCGCCGAGGTCGCCGCGGGAGCGTTCGCGGCCCGCGACGCCGGGGCCAGGGCCCAGGAGGTGCTCGTGCTCGAGCCCCGCGCCGTGGCCATCCGCGCCGCGGTGGCCATGGCCGGACCCGACGACTCGGTCCTCGTGGCCGGCCGCGGGCACGAGACGGTCCAGGAGATCCGGGGCGTGGACCACCCGCTGGACGACAGGGAAGAGCTGCGGGCCGCGCTGGCCGACGGGCAGCAGGACCGTTGGGAGAACCGATGATCGCACTCACCGCCGCACAGCTCGCGCAGATCACGGGGGGCCGCCCCGTCGGCGCCGCCGCCGAGGCGCCCGCCGTCCGGCACGTCGCCACCGACTCCCGGGAGGCCCGTCCCGGGACCCTGTTCGTCGCCAAGCCGGGCGAGGTCACCGACGGCCACGAGTACGTGGGCGCCGCCTTCGCCGCCGGTGCCGTGCTCGCCCTCGTCGAGCGCGAGGTCCCCGACGCCGCGGGCGTCGCCTACCCGGCCGTGCTGGTCCCCGACGTGGTCGAGGCGATGGGCCGGCTCGCCTCCTGGGTGGTGGCCCAGCTGCGCGCCGACCACGAGGTGAAGGTCATCGCCGTCACCGGCTCCGTCGGGAAGACCACCACCAAGGACCTCCTGCGGGGCATCTTCTCCGCGGAGGGTCCCACGGTCGCGCCCCGCGGGTCGTACAACGGGGAGGTCGGCGTGCCGCTGACCGTGTTCGAGGCCGAGCCGGACACCCGGTTCCTCATCATCGAGATGGGCGCCACGAAGATCGGCAACATCGACTACCTGTGCCGGATGGTCCGCCCCGACGTCGGGGTGGTCCTGTGCGTCGGCTCCGCCCACGCCGGCGAGTTCGGCGGCGTCGCCAACATCGCCCGCGCCAAGGGCGAGCTCGTCGAGTCCCTGGGCGCCGACGGCGTGGCGGTCCTCAACGACGACGACGTCCTGGTCCGCCAGATGCACCGCCGCACGGCCGCGCCCGTGCTGTTCTTCGGGGAGTCCCCGGCGAACGTGCTGCCCGAGGTCCCGGCCGCCCGGGTGCACGCCTCCGAGGTCCGGCTCGGGCCCGGGGGCAGCCCGGAGTTCCGCCTGCACCTCCCGGACGGCTCCGAGCACCGGATCGTCTCCCGGCTCATCGGGGAGCACCACGTGACCAACCTGCTCGCGGCGGCGTCCGCCGCCTTCGTGGCCGGGGTCGCCCCGGAGCGGATCGCAGCCTCGCTCAGCGCCCAGGGCGCCGCGAGCCGGTGGCGGATGGAGCGCACCGAGCGGGCCGACGGGGTGACGGTGATCAACGACGCCTACAACGCCAACCCGCAGTCGATGCGCGCCGCGCTGCAGACCCTGGCCCAGCTGGGCCGCGGCTCCGGCGGCTCGGCGCCCCGGCGCACCTGGGCCGTGCTCGGCGGCATGCTGGAGCTCGGCGACAGCACCGTGGAGGAGCACGACGCCCTGGGCCGGATGGTCGTGCGGCTGAACATCTCCAAGCTGATCGCGGTGGGCGACCTCGCCCGCCCCGTGTACGACGCCGCCCAGCTCGAGGGCTCGTGGGGCAACGAGGCGACCTGGGCGGCCACCCCGGAGGACGCCGAGGAGATCCTGCGCGAGGAGCTCGCACCCGGTGACGTCGTGCTCTTCAAGTCCTCCAACGCCGCCGGACTGCGGATCCTGGGGGACCGGGTCGCGGCCGGCGCGGGCGGCGACGCCGGCGGGCCCGCTCCCGGCAACGACGCCCCGGCGCGCGGCGACCACTGGCTCTCGGCCGGCCCCTTCGTCAACGCCTCCCTCGACCCGAGCGGGAGGCCCACCGCCCCGGGATCGCCCGCGGAGGGGAACGAGCCGGCATGATCCAGATCCTCATGGCGGCCTGCTTCGCGCTGGTGCTGTCCCTCTTCGGCACCCCGGCCTTCATCAAGTTCCTCGCCCGGCGCGGCTACGGCCAGTTCATCCGGGACGACGGGCCCACGAGCCACCACACCAAGCGCGGGACGCCCACCATGGGCGGGGTCGCGATCCTCGGCTCCGTGGTGCTCGCCTACGGGCTGACCCACCTGATCTCCGGGCTCGTGTGGCCCGCCTACGGGGGCGTCACCCTCTCCGGGCTCTCCGCGCTGCTGCTGATGCTGGGCATGGGCTTCGTCGGCTTCATCGACGACTACAAGAAGATCGCCAAGAAGCAGAACCTCGGGCTCAGCCCCGTGGGCAAGATCGTGCTCCAGGGCCTCATCGGCTCCGCGTTCGCGCTGCTCGTGCTGCTCGTGCCCGGTCCGCAGGGCGCCACTCCGGCGTCCTCCGCGATCTCCGTGACCCGGGACACCTCCCTCGACCTCGCGTTCGCGGGCACGGTGGTGGGCGCCGTGCTGTTCGTGATCTGGGTGAACCTGATCGCCACGGCCACCACCAACGCCGTGAACCTCACCGACGGCCTCGACGGCCTCGCCACCGGCGCGTCCATCCTCGTGTTCAGCGGCTACCTGCTGATCGCCATGTGGCAGAACACCCACCTCTGCGGGTCCGTGGCCCAGGGGGTCTGCTACGAGGTGCGCGACGCCGCCGACCTCGCCCTCACCGCCGCCGCCCTGGTCGGGGCCCTCGTGGGGTTCCTGTGGTGGAACACCTCTCCGGCGAAGATCTTCATGGGCGACACGGGCTCCCTCGGCCTCGGCGGCGCGCTCGCCGCGTTCGCGGTGCTCACCCGCACCGAGCTGCTGCTCGTGCTCATCGCCGGGCTGTTCGTGGTGATCACGGTCTCCGTCATCCTGCAGGTCGGCTACTTCAAGCTCTCCGGCGGCAAGCGCATCTTCAAGATGGCGCCGCTGCAGCACCACTTCGAGCTCAAGGGCTGGAACGAGGTGACCATCGTGGTCCGCTTCTGGATCATCGCCGGGCTGTTCGTCGCGGCCGCGCTCGGCGTCTTCTACGGCGACTGGCTGCTCTCCCACGGAGGAATGATCCAATGATCCACGCGAGCAACGACAACCCCGTCCTGGACCGCCCCCGGCTCGCCGGGCTCACCAGCTGGGACGCGGACTGGGCCGGGCTGCGCGTGGTCGTGGCCGGGATCGGCGTCTCGGGCTTCGCCGCCGCGGACACGCTGATCGAGCTCGGCGCCCGCGTCGTCGTCGTCGACGGGGCGGACACCCCCGGGACCCGGGCGAAGGCCGAGACCCTGCGCATCGTGGGCGCCGCCGGCGTCCTGCTGGGGGAGGGCCACCAGGAGGCCGTGCCCGACGTCGAGGGCGCCCGCCCCGACCTGGTCGTCACCTCCCCGGGGCTGCGGCCCGACCACCCCCTGCTCGCCGCCGCGGCCGCCGAGGGCATCCAGATCTGGGGCGACGTGGAGCTCGCCTGGCGGGTCCGCGAGCGCGCCGGGCGCAGGACCGCCGAGTGGGTCTGCATCACCGGCACGAACGGCAAGACCACCACGGTCGGGATGACCGCGGCGATGCTGCGGGCCGCCGGGCTCAGCGCGGCCGCCGTCGGCAACGTGGGCACCCCGATCCTGGACGCGCTGCGCGAGCCGGTCGAGCACGACGTCCTGGCCGTGGAGCTCTCCAGCTTCCAGCTGCACTGGACGTCCTCGATGTCGCCGCTGGCGTCCGTGGTGCTCAACGTGGCCGAGGACCACGTGGACTGGCACGGCGGCTACGACAACTACGTGGCGGACAAGTCCCGGATCTACGAGCACACCCGGGTGGCCTGCGTCTACAACGCCCAGCAGGCCGAGACCGTGCGCATGGTCGAGGAGGCCGACGTGGTGGAGGGCTGCCGCGCGGTGGGCTTCACCCTCGAGACCCCGGACGTCAGCATGCTCGGCGTCGTGGAGGACCTGCTCGTGGACCGGGCCTTCCTCGACGACCGCCGCGGCTCGGCCCTCGAGCTCGCCTCGATCACCGACACCGGCCCCCTTCCCACGCCCCACGGCGTGGCCAACGCCCTGGCCGCCGCGGCGCTGGCCCGGGCGGCCGGCGCGCCGCCGGAGGCCGTGCGGGACGGGCTGCGCGCCTGGGAGCCCGGCGACCACCGGATCCAGGCCGTCGCCACGACCCACGGCGTGCTGTGGATCAACGACTCCAAGGCCACCAACCCGCACGCGGCCGAGGCCGCGCTGTCCGCGTTCGACTCCGTGGTGTGGATCGCCGGCGGCCTGTCCAAGGGCGTCTCCTACGACCGGCTCGTCGCCCGGCACGCCGGGCGGCTGCGCACCGTGGTGCTCATCGGCACGGACAACGACTCGCTGCTCGCCGCGCTCGCCGCCCACGCCCCGCAGGTTCCCGTCCTGCGCACGGCGGAGCGTCCCGGCGCCGGGGCGGGCGACGCCGTGATGGGCGAGGCCGTCCGGCTCGCCCACGAGGTCGCCCAGCAGGGCGACACGGTGCTGATGGCCCCGGCGTCCGCCTCGATGGACCAGTTCAGCTCCTACGCCCACCGCGGCGACGCGTTCGTCCGGGAGGTCGCCGAGCTCGTGGGACGGCTCTCGTGACCGAGGTGCGGGACCGGCCGGGACTCGCCGAGACGGCCCGCGGCTCCCTGGGCGGGGCCCGCCGCTTCTGGCGGGCCCTGGTGGACGGTCCGCTCGTCCACTCCTACTACGCGCTGGCCGGATCCGTGCTGCTGCTCACGGCCATCGGCATCATGATGGTGCTCTCCGCCTCGGCGGTGGAGTCGATCTCCGCGCAGGAGTCCGCCTACTCGTACTTCGTCAAGCAGGCCACCTACGGGGGGCTGGGCGTGCTCCTGATGTTCGGGCTGTCCTTCGTGCCCACCTCCTGGTACCGCCGGGGCGCCACCGGGCTCCTCGTCCTCGCCGTGCTGCTGCTGCTGCTCGTCTTCACCCCGCTGGGGCAGGAGATCAACGGCAACCGGAACTGGATCGTGGTGGGCGGGCAGTCCTTCCAGCCGTCCGAGGCCGCCAAGCTCGCCGTCGCCCTCTGGCTGGCGGCGGTGCTGGCCCGGCAGGGCGACGCCGTGCGGGACTGGCGCCAGGCCCTGTGGCCCTCGGGCCTGGGCGTCGGGGTGCCCGCCCTGATGATCGTGCTCGGCGACGACGTGGGAACGGCCCTGGTCTTCGTCCTCATCTACGCGGCCGCGCTGTTCTTCGCCGGGGCGCCGCTGCGCCTGTTCGTGCTCGCGGCGGCCGGGGCCGCGCTGGCCGGCACGCTGGCGATCGTCACCGCGCCGCACCGCGTGGACCGGATCACCGGCTGGCTGTTCGGCGAGTGCGGGGCCACCGACGCCTGCTACCAGGCCGAGCAGGGGCTCAACGCCCTCGCCTCCGGCGGCTGGTGGGGCGTGGGGCTGGGCCAGTCCCGGCTCAAGTACAACTACGTCCCCGAGGCGCACAACGACTACATCTTCTCGATCATCGGCGAGGAGCTGGGCCTGCTGGGCACGGTGCTGATCCTGGCCCTGTTCGCGGTCATGGCCCTGGCGATGGCCCGCGTGATCCTGCGCGCCCGCAGCGGCTTCGTCCGGATCGCCACCGCCTGCATCGTCACCTGGCTCGTCGGCCAGGCGTTCATCAACATCGGCATGGTCACGGGGGTGCTGCCCGTGATCGGCATCCCCCTCCCGTTCATCAGCTACGGTGGGTCGTCGCTGCTGATGAGCCTCGCGGCCGTCGGCGTGGTGATGTCCTTCACCCGGCTGCCGCGCCGGATCCAGGTCCCCACCCGCACCCCCCGCCCCCGCACCCCGAACGAGGATCGCGCATGACACCGTCCGAACCCACCACCGGAGGCCCCGCGCCGTCGGTCCTGCTGGCCGGCGGGGGCACCGCCGGGCACGTCAGCCCGCTCCTGGCCGTGGCCGCCGCCCTGCGGGAGCAGGCCCCGCAGGCCCGGCTCACGGCGGTGGGCACCGCCTCCGGGATGGAGACGCGGCTCGTCCCGCAGGCCGGACTCGAGCTCGAGCTCGTCGACCGCGTGCCGCTGCCCCGCCGGCCCTCCGTGGACCTCGTCCGGCTGCCGGGGCGCCTCCTCGGCGCCGTGCGGCAGGCGGGGGAGATCCTGGACCGCGTCCGGCCCGACGTGGTGCTCGGCGTCGGAGGGTACGTCTGCACCCCCGTCTACCTCGCCGCCGCCCGGCGGGGCCTGCCCATCGTCGTCCACGAGGCCAACGCCCGGCCGGGACTGGCCAACCGGGTGGGCGCGCGCTGGGCCCGGACCGTGGCCGTCGCGTTCCCCGGCACCCCGCTGCGCGGGGCCGTGACCGTCGGCATGCCCATGCGCCGGGAGATCTCGGGCCTGGACCGCGAGGCGCTGCGCGCCGAGGCGCGCCGCTCCTTCGGGCTCGACCCAGACCTGCCCACCGTGGTGGTCACCGGCGGCTCCTCGGGCGCCCTCGCCATGAACCGGACCGTGGCCGGCGTGGCCGAGGAGGTCGCCGAGCACGGCCACCAGCTCCTGCACGTCACCGGCCGGGGCAAGCAGCTCACCCGGGACGACGGCGCGCCGCTGAGCGCCCCGGGCTACGTGCAGGTGGAGTACGTGGACGGGATGGAGCGCGTCTACGCCGCCGCGGACCTGCTGGTGGCCCGCGCCGGCGCCGCGACCGTCTCGGAGGTCGCGGCCGTCGGGCTGCCCGCCGTGTTCGTCCCGCTGCCCGTCGGCAACGGCGAGCAGGCCCTCAACGCCGCCTCCCTCGTGGCGGCCGGCGCGGCGCAGCTCGTGGCCGACGACGCGTTCACCCCCGACTGGTACCGCCGGCACGTCCACCCGCTGCTGGCCGACCCCGGCCGGCTCGCCACGATGGCCGCCGCGAGCCGCGGCCACGGCGTGCGCGACGCCGACACCGTGCTGGCCCGGCTGATCCTCGAGGAGGTCCCCCGTGGACGCTGAGCACGAGACCGACCCCGCCCGGCTGGGCCGGGTGCACTTCATCGGCATGGGCGGGGCGGGGATGTCCGCCGTCGCGAAGCTCATGCTCGCCCGCGGGGTGCCCGTCAGCGGCTCGGACCGGCAGGACTCGCCGGGCCTGCGCCAGCTCCAGGACCTGGGCGCCACCGTGCACGTGGGCCAGCACGCCCGCCACGTCGAGGGGGCGCAGACCGTGGTCGTGTCGACCGCGATCCCGCCCGGGGACCCCGAGTACTCCGCCGCCCGGGCCGCCGGGCTGCGCGTGCTCCACCGCTCCGCGGCGCTCGCGGCCGCGATGCACGGCCGCGACGTCGTGGCCGTCGCCGGCACCCACGGCAAGACCACCACCAGTGCCATGGCCGCGCTCACGCTGCACGCCGCCGGGCTCGGGCCCTCCTGGGCCATCGGCGCGCACGTGGCGGACCTCGGCTCCAACGCGGCCCTCGGCCCGGGCCGGTGGTTCGTGGCGGAGGCCGACGAGTCGGACGGCTCCTTCCTGGCGTACGCGCCGCGGATCGCCGTGGTCACCAACATCGAGCCCGACCACCTCGACCACTACGCCTCCCGCGAGGCCTTCTTCCGGGCCTTCGACGAGTTCGCGGCCACGCTGCCCCGGGACGGGCTGCTCGTGGCCTGCCAGGACGACCCCGGCTCGCGGGCGCTCGCGGAGCGCCACCGGGCCGCCGGCGGGCGCGTCGTCAGCTACGGCACGGACCCGGGCTCCGACGTCCAGGTGCTCCCCGGCGCGGCGGACGGGCTGCGCACCCGCAGCACGCTGCTGCTGGGGGAGGGCGCGGACCGCCGCGAGGAGCAGCTCGAGCTCGCCGTGCCGGGCCGGCACAACGTCCTCAACGCCACCGCCGCCTTCTGCGTGGCCCTCGAGGCCGGCGTCCCGCCGGCGGACGCGGTGCGCGGACTGGCCGGCTTCCACGGCTCCGCCCGGCGCTTCGAGCTGCGGGGGGAGATCGACGGGATCCGGGTCTTCGACGACTACGCCCACCACCCCACCGAGGTGGTCGCGGCCCTCACGGCGGCCCGCGAGGTCGCGGCCGGGTACCGGGTGCTCGCGATCTTCCAGCCGCACCTGTTCTCCCGCACGCGCGAGTTCGCGGCCGAGTTCGCCGACGCCCTCGCGCTGGCCGACGAGGCCCTGGTCATCGACATCTACGCCGCGCGGGAGCAGCCCGTCGCGGGCCTCACGAGCGAGATCGTCACCGAGCGCGCTCCCGCGCACGTCCGCTACGTGCCGGACGGCTCGGACGCCGTCGACCAGGCCGTGCGGGCCGCGCGGCCCGGGGACCTGGTGCTCACGGTGGGCGCCGGGGACGTCACCGCCCTCGGCCCCCGGCTCGTGGACCGGCTCGGAGCCCGCTGATGAGCCGGCACGGCCGACCGCGCCAGCCGCGGCTGGGGGGCACGGCCGGGGACGGCGCGGTCCCCGCGCCGGGGGAGGACACCGACCCGCAGCGTCTCCCCGGCGCGCCGGACGGGCCCGGGGACCGGCCCACGGCCGGGAGCACGGATCCCGGCGCGGCCGGCGCCCCCGGCACGGGCGCACCGCGGGCCGGCCGCGTGCGCGTGAACGACGGCACCAAGGTCACGCCCCTGGCCGACGACGACGACCTCGAGGAGGTCCCGGCCGCCGGCGGCCGGTTCAGCGCGTGGCGGCGGCACCGGCAGGAGCGGGCCGCGTCCCGCACGCTCACCGCCTCCCGGGTGCCCCCGGCGGACGAGCCGCCACGGGCCGGTTCCACCGCGGTCGGCGCCACGTCGGCCGGTCCCACCTCGGCCGGTCCCACCTCGGCCGGTCCCACCTCGGCGGGCTCCACCTCGGCCGGTCCCACCGCGGCTGGTTCTACCGCGGCCGGTTCTACCGCGGCCGGCTCCACGGCGGTCGGCGCCACGGCGGTCGGCGCCACGGCAGTCGGCGCCACGGCAGTCGGTGCCACGACGGCCGGTGCCACGACGGCCGGCGCCACGGTCGTCGCCTTTCCCGCCTCTCCGGGGGCGCGGCGCCGGCGCCGGCGGATCGGCGCGGTCCTCGGCGTCCTCGCCGCGCTCGCGGTGCTCGCCGGGGTGCTGTTCCTCTCCCCGGCACTGGCCGTCCGGGAGATCTCGGTGCGCGGCGCCGAGCTGACGGACCCCGCCCGCGTCGAGTCCGCGCTGGAGGCCTACCGGGGCGTGCCCCTGACCCGGATCTCCAAGGACGAGGTGCGGGACCGGGTGGGCCGGATCCCGCAGGTCCGCTCCATCGAGGTCCTGCTCGAGCCCCCGCACCACCTCGTGGTGGCGCTGCACGAGCGTGTGCCCGTGGCGGCCGTCGAGGACGGCGACGAGTTCGTGGTCGTCGACTCGGAGGGCGTGGAGCTGATGACCGCCGGCTCGGCGGAGGAGGCGGGCGTCCCCGTCGTCACGGGCGGCCGCGACGTGCTCGAGAGCGAGCGCTTCGACGCCATCGCCGACGTGCTGGCCGCCCTGCCGGAGTCCGTGCTCGCGCAGCTGCGCACCGCTTCGGCGGAGTCCCTGTCCTCGGTGGAGCTGGCCTTCACCGACGGCCGCACGGTCGTCTGGGGCACCGCCGAGGACAGCGAGCTCAAGTCGCAGGTGCTGCGGGAGCTCGTCGAGGCGCGCGGCGCCGGCAGCGGGGTCGAGACCTACGACGTGTCGAGCCCGACGCGGCCGGTGGTGCGCTGACGGACGACGTCCGTGCCCGCCGCCGGCCTCAGGTTCGACCAGAGGTCGAAAGAAGCGACCCAGGGGCGTACGACGTGCGGTTTTGGCGAAAAGTGTCGAAAGCGGTATGGCTTGTCGTGCAGGTGCTCCCCGTGGTTGTTAGGCTTGACCTCGACATCGAACCTCCCGGGACAGCAGCTGACGGCCTGATGTTCGACCTTCGATCGAAGGTCGAGGAACAGCACGCGTTTCCGGACCCGAACCATCTCAAGTTAGGTACCCATGGACTCCTCCACCCCCCAGAACTACTTGGCCGTCATCAAGGTCGTCGGAATCGGCGGCGGCGGCGTCAACGCCGTCAACCGGATGATCGAGGAGGGGCTGCGCGGCGTCGAGTTCATCGCGATCAACACGGACGCGCAGGCCCTGCTGATGAGCGACGCCGACGTCAAGCTCGACGTCGGGCGCGAGCTCACGCGCGGCCTGGGCGCCGGCGCCAACCCCGACGTGGGGCGCCAGGCGGCGGAGGACCACCACGAGGAGATCGAGGAGGTCCTCAAGGGCGCCGACATGGTCTTCGTGACCGCCGGCGAGGGCGGCGGCACCGGCACCGGCGGCGCCCCCGTGGTCGCCCGGATCGCGCGCTCCCTGGGGGCCCTGACCATCGGTGTCGTCACGCGCCCGTTCACCTTCGAGGGCCGGCGCCGGTCCAACCAGGCGGAGAACGGGATCGAGACCCTGCGCGACGAGGTCGACACCCTCATCGTGATCCCCAACGACCGGCTGCTCTCCATCTCGGACCGGAACGTGTCCATGCTGGACGCCTTCAAGTCCGCGGACCAGGTGCTCCTCTCGGGCGTGCAGGGCATCACCGACCTGATCACCACCCCGGGCCTGATCAACCTCGACTTCGCGGACGTGAAGTCGGTGATGCAGGGCGCCGGCTCCGCGCTCATGGGCATCGGCGCCGCACAGGGTGAGGACCGCGCGGTGAAGGCCGCCGAGCTCGCCATCGCGTCCCCGCTGCTGGAGGCCTCCATCGACGGCGCCCACGGCGTGCTGCTGTCCATCCAGGGCGGCTCCGACCTCGGCCTGTTCGAGATCAACGAGGCCGCCCGCCTGGTCCAGGAGGTCGCCCACCCGGAGGCGAACATCATCTTCGGCGCGGTCATCGACGACGCCCTGGGCGACCAGGCCCGCGTCACGGTCATCGCCGCGGGCTTCGACTCGGTGAGCCCCGAGACCAACGCCAACAACACCAACGCGGCCGCGCAGCAGGCGGCGACCACGCGTGCGGCCTTCGGCTCCGGCGCGGGCCAGCCCGCCGGCCTGGGGCGCGCCCCCCAGCGCGGCGGCGCCCCGTCCTTCGGCCAGCCCTCCACCGCGCAGCGGTGGGCCCAGCCGGTGCAGAACGACGACGTGCCCGACGACGCCGGCTTCGACGTCGACCTGCCCGCCGAGGCCGAGGCCGGCGCCGGGGCGGGCTCCGCGCGCAAGGACTCCCTGGACTTCCCCGACTTCCTGAAGTGAGTTCCGCGCCCCGGGGGCGGACGCGGAGGACCCGCGTCCGCCCCCGGGCGCTTTAACCCCGCCGCCGGCCCCCGGCGGCGGCACGACGAGACACGGCAGGAGGCCCCGGTGTTCTGGTGGCAGGACGAGGTCGCGCAGGGCGTCCGGGTGGCGTTCACGGACCGCGGCGCGGGCAATCTCGCGCTGCACACGGGCGACGACCCGGAGGCGGTGCGCTCCCGCCGCGCCGCGCTCGAGCGGTCGATCGGCGTGGCCGGCGGGGCCCTGGTGTTCCTCGACCAGGTGCACGGCACCGACGTCCTGGACGCCGACCGGCAGGACCGCCCGGGCGTGCCGACCGCGGACGCCGCGGTCACGGCGGAGGGCGTGCCGCTGGCCGTGATGGTCGCCGACTGCGTGCCCGTGGTCCTGGTGGGAGAGGGCCCGCAGGGCCCGGTCACCGGCGTGGCGCACGCCGGCCGCCGCGGTCTGCTCGACGGCGTGCTCGAGCGCGCGGTCGAGCAGCTGCGGGGCCGCGGCGCGCGCGGGCTCTCGGCCTGGCTCGGCCCGTCGATCTGCGGGAGCTGCTACGAGGTGCCGGCGGCCATGCGCGAGGAGGCTGCCGCGCGGATCCCCGCGGTCGCCGCCACGACGTCCTGGGGCACCCCGGCCCTCGACCTCCGCGGCGGGGCCCGGGAGCGGTTGTCCGCCCTCGGGGTCGGCGTCGTCGAGCCGACGGGGGCCGCGGGCTCCTCCTGCACCCTCGAGAACGAGCACCTGTCCTCGCACCGGCGGGACCCCGGATCCGGCCGCATCGTCGGTCTCGTCTGGGGCGCCGGTCCCCGCCGACGGGACGCGGCGTGAGCGCGGACCCGGCCGCCGCCGGCGGCGGGAACGACCCCCGGACCCTCGAGCTCGCCCGCTCCCTCGAGCGGGTGCGCGCACGGATCACGGCCGCGGCGCAGCGCGGCGGGGCGGCCGAGGAGCCCGTGCTGGTCGCCGTCACGAAGTTCTTCCCCGCCGCGGACGTGGCCCGGCTGCACCGGCTCGGCGTCCATGACGTCGGCGAGAACCGGGACCAGGAGGCCGCCGCGAAGGCGCGGGAGGTGGCCGGGCTCGTGGACGGTCCCCTCACCTGGCACTTCGTGGGCCAGCTCCAGTCCAACAAGGCGAAGTCGGTCGTGCGCTACGCGTCCTGGGTGCACTCCGTGGACCGGGCCTCCCTGGTCACGGCCCTCGGCAAGGCGGTCCGGCGGCACCGGGAGGCCGTGGCGGCCGGTGACGCGGCGCCCGGTCCGTGCGCGGACCAGGACCTCACGTGCCTCGTCCAGGTCTCCCTGGACGCGGAGGAGCGCCGCGGCGGGGCCCGGCCCGAGGACGTCGTCGGACTCGCCGAGCAGATCGACGGGACCGAGGGGCTGCGCGCCGGCGGGATCATGGCCGTCGCCCCGCTGGGGGCGCCGCCGGGGCCCGCCTTCGACCGGCTCCGGGAGATCTCGGAGCAGCTGCGGCGGACGCTGCCGGAGGCCACGGCGGTGTCCGCGGGCATGAGCCAGGACCTCGAGGAGGCGGTCGCCCGGGGAGCCACGCACGTGCGCGTCGGCTCCGATATCCTCGGCCCCCGGGCGCCCGTAGGATAGCTTGGAGGACGGCCCTGCGGGGCCGGGGCCGTACCGCGTTCCGGGCAGCACGACGGGCGCAGGCGGTCCCAGGATCCCGGAACTCCCCCCACCGCCGATATCCGCACAGACAGTCAAGGAGAGCACCATGGCCGGAGCGTTGCGCCGCACCATGATCTATCTCGGCCTCGCCGAGACGGACGAGGACTACGACGACCCGACGCCGTCCCGCCAGGAGCACCAGTCCGCCGTCGCGGTCCGCGAGGAGCCGCGCGAGGCCCGCGCCCACGAGTCCACCGCGGTGGCCGTGCCGCGCCGGTCGGCCGAGTACCGGGCGCCGGTCACCCCCATCAAACGCGCCCCCTCCAGCTCTCGAGAGGACAGCTCGACCTTGCGCACCATCACCACGGTCCACCCCCGCTCCTACAACGACGCGAAGTCCATCGGGGAGGCGTTCCGCGAGGGCACGCCCGTCATCATGAACGTCAGCGACATGGGCGACGCCGAGGCCAAGCGCCTGGTGGACTTCTCCGCGGGCCTGGTCTTCGCCCTGCACGGCTCCATCGAGCGGGTGACCGGCAAGGTCTTCCTGCTCACCCCGTCCTACGTGGAGGTCGTCGGGCACCCTGCCGGCGGCGAGGACGAGACCGACGACCAGCAGGAGGACTGAGGCGGACCGATGGACCTGTTGCTCTCCGTGCTGTACCTGGCGCTGCACCTCGTGTACGTCGCGCTGCTCGCGCGCCTCGTCCTCGACTGGGTGCAGATGTTCGCCCGCAACTGGCGGCCCCGCGGAGCCGCCCTCGTCGGGGCCTCGGCCGTGTACACCGTGACCGACCCGCCGATGCGGTGGCTGCGCCGGATCGTGCCGCCCCTGCGCTTCGGCGGGGTGTCGCTGGACCTCGGGTTCCTCATCCTCATCTTCGCCGTCAGCATCGTCCAGGGCATCGTCGGCTCGATGCTGATCTGACCCGGCGCTCCGCCGGACGTCGCGCCGGTCCGGCCGAGGACCGGCCTGTACGCTGTAACCGCACGACCACCGGGTGCCGGCCACCGCGCCGCCCCGGCCCCGGTCGGACGGATCCCCCGCCGCGGGCCGCGCCCGCGCCCCGCCCACGAAGGAATGCACTCATGGCCCTGACGCCCGAAGACGTCATCAACAAGCGGTTCCAGCCCACCAAGTTCCGGGAGGGCTACGACCAGGACGAGGTCGACGACTTCCTCGACGAGATCGTCGTGGAGCTGCGCCGGCTGAACCAGGAGAACACGGACCTCAAGCAGCAGCTCGAGGCCGCCGGGCAGCCCGTCGCCCCCAAGGACTCCACGCCCTCGCCCGTCTCCGAGCCCGGCCTCCCGGGCGCGGAGGACACCGCCGGCGCGCCGACCCCCGGCGAGGCCGCCGGCGGCGCCCCGCAGGAGGCGGCCGCGCCCGACGAGGCCGAGCTGCCGGCGACCGGTGCCGCCGAAACCGCCCCGGCGGAGACGGCGCCCGCCTCCGGCGCGGCGCAGTCCGCGGCCGGCGTCCTGGCGATGGCCCAGAAGCTGCACGACGAGTACGTCGCCGAGGGCACGGCCGAGCGCGACCGGATCATCGGCGAGGCCCGCGACCGGGCCGAGGAGCTCGTCACCGAAGCCCAGCGAACGCGCGAGGAGACCCTCACCGCCCTGCAGGAGGAGCAGGCCGAGCTGCAGTCCCGGGTCTCGGGACTGCGCGCCTTCGAGCAGGACTACCGCACCAACCTCAAGACCTACATCCAGGACCAGCTGCAGGACCTGGACACCACCCCGTCGCTCGAGCCCGCGCCGACGGCGGACGGCGCCACCGGCGCGGTCCGGACCGAGCAGGCCTGACCACGGGCCGCGGCGCAGCACCGACGGAGGGACCGGCCACGTGCCGGTCCCTCCGTCGTCGTCCGTCCCGGGGCGCCCCCGGGCGGACGTGGCACCATGGAACGGGACCGCGGTCCCGCCGGCCCGCTCCGCGGGCCGGATCCGAAACCCCGAACCGTCACCCGAGGAGAGCATGAGCGAGCCGCCCGAAGTCCCCGCCGGCGCACCCGAGCCCGGGGTGCCGCGGGGCGTCCTGCTCCTCGCGGCACTCGCCGCGCTGCTCGTCTACACCGCGGACCAGCTCACCAAGTGGTGGGTGGTCTCCCACATGACGCTGGGCGAGCGCATCCCCGTGGTCGAGGGTCTGCTGTGGTGGCAGTTCATCCGCAACCCCGGCGCCGCCTTCTCCCTGGGCGAGGACATCACCTGGGTGTTCACCCTGGTCATGGCGGTCGTCTCGGTCCTCATCGTGCTCACCCTCCGCCGCGTCCGCTCGAGCGCCTGGGCCCTCGCCCTGGGCCTGGTCCTCGGCGGGGCGCTGGGCAACCTGACCGACCGGCTGCTGCGGCTCCCGGGCTTCGGGGTGGGGCACGTCGTGGACTTCATCGCCGTGCCGCGCTTCGCGATCTTCAACATCGCCGACTGCGGAGTGGTCGTGGGGGTGTCCCTCGTGGTGCTCCTGACCCTGCTCGGCCGGGAGCTCGACGGCACCCGCACGGGCTCGCCCGGCCCGGACGCGCAGCGGCTCGAGGCCTCGCCGGAGGAGGGTCCCCGTGGCTGATCCCGGGGAGCACGTGCCGGAGCGCTTCACCGTCCCGCCCGAGCTCGAGGGCCACCGCGCGGACGCCGCCGTGGCCGCCCTGACGGGTCTCTCGCGCTCCGCGGCCGCCGGCCTCTGCGCGGAGGGCCGGGTGCTGCACCGCGACCGGCCGGTCGCCAAGTCCTTCCGGGTCGAGGCCTCCCAGACGCTCACCGTGCACGTGCCCGTGCCCGAGGACCCGGCACGGATCGTGCCCCAGCTCGTCGAGGACTTCCGCGTGGTGCACCTGGACGACGACATCGTGGTGATCGACAAGCCCCCCGGCGTCGCCGCGCACCCCTCGCCGGGCTGGAAGGGGCCCACCGTGGTCGGGGCCCTCGCGGGCGCGGGCGTCACCGTGAGCACCTCCGGGGCCCCCGAGCGGGCCGGCGTGGTGCACCGGCTCGACGTCGGCACGTCCGGGCTGATGGTCGTGGCCCGCACCGAGCGTGCGTACACCGCGCTCAAGCGCGCGTTCAAGGAGCGCACGGTCACGAAGGTCTACCACACCGTGGTCCAGGGCCTGCCGGACCCCCTGCGCGGGACGGTCGACGCCCCGATCGGTCGCCACCCCGGCTACGACTGGCGCTTCGCCGTGGTCGAGGGCGGCCGCACGTCGATCACCCACTACGAGGTGCTGGAGGCCTTCGGCCGGGCGGCGCTCGTGGAGGTGCACCTGGAGACCGGCCGCACCCACCAGATCCGGGTGCACTTCTCCGCGCTGCGCCACCCGTGCTGCGGCGACCTCACCTACGGCGCGGACCCCGCGCTGTCGGCCGGCCTCGGGCTCACCCGGCAGTGGCTGCACGCCGTGCGGCTGGGCTTCGAGCACCCCGGGACGGGGGAGCCCGTCGAGTACGGGAGCCCGTACCCGCCGGACCTCTCCTTCGCCCTCGAGACGCTGCGCGACGGCGGACCCGCCTGAGCCGGCCGCCCGGCCCCGGGCCTGGGACGGGACGTCCCGGCGCGGCCGCCCCCGTCCGGGGCGCCGCCGCTCCGGGCCCGGTCGCGGCACCCCGCCGGGCCCCTGCCGGCGGGGCGGCGGGGTCCGTGCGGGCCACTACACTGGTCGGGTGACGACGGCGACCGGCAAGAACAGCTTCACCCACCTGCACGTGCACACCGAGTACTCCATGCTCGACGGTGCGGCACGGCTCGACGACCTCTTCGAGGCCTGCCACGAACAGGGCATGACCTCCCTCGCGACGACCGACCACGGCTTCGTCTTCGGCGCCTTCGACTTCTGGAACAAGGCCCGCAACGCGGGGATCAAGCCCATCATCGGCGTGGAGGCGTACCTGACGCCGGGCACCGCCCGTTCCGACCGCACCCGCGTGAAGTTCGCCGACGGCGGCCGGGACGACGTCTCGGGCGGCGGCGCCTACACGCACATGACGCTGCTCGCGGAGACCACCCAGGGCATGCAGAACCTGTTCCGCGCCTCGTCCCTCGCGTCGCTCGAGGGCCAGCTGTACAAGCCGCGCATGGACCGGGAGCTGCTCAGCACCTACGGCAAGGGGCTGATCGCCACGACCGGCTGCCCCTCGGGGGAGGTCCAGACCCGCCTGCGCCTGGGCCAGTACCAGGAGGCGCGGCAGGCCGCGGCGGAGTTCCGCGACATCTTCGGCGCCGAGAACTTCTACTGCGAGCTCATGGACCACGGCCTGGGGATCGAGAAGCAGGTCACCGGGGACCTGCTCAGGCTGGCCAAGGACCTGCAGCTGCCGCTCGTGGCCACCAACGACCTGCACTACACCCACGCCGAGGACGCGAAGTCCCACGCGGCCCTGCTGTGCGTGCAGTCCGGCTCGACCCTGGCGGACCCGAAGCGGTTCAAGTTCGACGCCGACGAGTTCTACCTGAAGTCCCCCGCGGAGATGCGGGAGCTCTTCCGCGACTTCCCGGAGGCCTGCGACAACACCCTGGAGATCGCGGAGCGGTGCAACGTCGAGTTCGACACCTCGGCGAACTACATGCCCCGCTTCCCGACCCCCGAGGGCCACGACGAGGAGTCCTGGTTCGTCGAGGAGGTGCAGCGGGGCCTGCACCACCGCTTCCCCGGCGGGATCCCCGAGGACGTCCAGCGGCAGGCGGACTACGAGAAGGGCATCATCCTGCAGATGGGCTTCCCCGGGTACTTCCTGGTGGTCGCGGACTTCATCAACTGGGCCAAGAACAACGGGATCCGGGTGGGCCCGGGCCGCGGCTCCGGGGCCGGCTCCATGGTCGCCTACGCCATGCGCATCACCGAGCTGAACCCGCTGGAGCACGGGCTGATCTTCGAGCGCTTCCTCAACCCGGACCGCGTGTCCATGCCCGACTTCGACGTCGACTTCGACGACCGCCGCCGCTCCGAGGTGATCCACTACGTCACGGAGAAGTACGGCGACGAGCGCGTGGCCATGATCGTGACCTACGGCACCATCAAGGCCAAGCAGGCGCTCAAGGACTCCTCGCGCGTGCTCGGCTACCCCTTCTCGATGGGGGAGAAGCTCACCAAGGCCATGCCGCCGGACGTCATGGGCAAGGGCATCTCCCTCAAGGACGTCTACGACGACTCCGCCAAGCGCCACGGCGAGGCCGACGAGCTGCGCGAGGTGCTCGCCCAGGACCCCGAGGCGAAGAAGATCTTCGAGACCGCCGAGGGCCTCGAGGGCCTCAAGCGTCAGTGGGGGGTGCACGCGGCGGGCGTGATCATGTCCTCGCACCCGCTGATCGACATCATCCCGATCATGCGCCGCGAGCAGGACGGCCAGGTCATCACCCAGTTCGACTACCCCACGTGCGAGGGGCTCGGGCTGATCAAGATGGACTTCCTGGGCCTGCGCAACCTCACGATCATCTCCGACGCCCTTGAGAACATCACCCTCAACCAGGACGGCTTCGTCCTCGACCTCGAGAACCTCGGGCTCGGGGACGCCGAGTCCTACGAGCTGCTGGCCCGCGGCGACACCCTGGGGGTGTTCCAGCTCGACGGCGGGCCCATGCGCCAGCTGCTCAAGCTCATGCGCCCCGACAACTTCGAGGACATCTCCGCGGTCATCGCCCTGTACCGCCCGGGTCCCATGGGCGCGAACTCGCACACGAACTACGCGCTGCGCAAGACCGGCCAGCAGGAGATCACCCCGATCCACCCGGAGCTCGAGGAGCCGCTCGCGGAGATCCTCAACACCACCTACGGCCTGATCGTCTACCAGGAGCAGGTCATGGCGATCGCCCAGAAGGTCGCGGGCTTCTCGCTCGGCCAGGCGGACATCCTCCGCCGCGCCATGGGCAAGAAGAAGAAGTCGGAGCTGGACAAGCAGTACGAGGGCTTCCACGGCGGCATGGCCGAGCGCGGCTACTCCGAGGCCGCGATCAAGGCCCTGTGGGACATCCTGCTCCCGTTCTCGGACTACGCGTTCAACAAGGCCCACTCCGCGGCCTACGGTCTCGTGTCCTACTGGACGGCGTACCTCAAGGCGCACTACCCGGCCGAGTACATGGCCGCGCTGCTCACCTCGGTGGGCGACGACAAGGACAAGCTCGCCCTGTACCTCACGGAGTGCCGCCGGATGGGCATCACCGTGCTGCCCCCGGACGTCAACGAGTCCGCGCTGAACTTCACCCCGGTGGGCACCGACATCCGCTTCGGCATGGGCGCGGTGCGCAACGTGGGCGCCAACGTGGTCAGCGCGATGGTCGAGGCCCGGGAGGAGCACGGCGCCTTCACCTCCTTCAACGACTTCCTCGCCAAGGTCCCCGCCGTGGTCTGCAACAAGCGCACCATCGAGTCCCTGGTCAAGGCGGGCGCCTTCGACCGGCTGGGCCACACCCGGCGCGGGCTCGTGCTCTGCCACGAGGAGGCCGTGGACGCCACGGTGGCCGTCAAGCGCCAGGAGGCGGCCGGGCAGTTCGACCTCTTCGGCGGCATGGGCCTGGACGACGAGGACCCCACCACGTCGCTGACCGTCGCGGTGCCGGACGTGCCCGAGTGGGAGCGCAAGGACCTGCTGGCCTTCGAGCGCGAGATGCTCGGCCTCTACGTCTCCGACCACCCGCTGCGCGGCCTCGACGAGGCGCTCGGGCAGTACGCCGACACCTCGATCCAGCCGCTGCTGGGTGAGGACGGCCGGCCCGACGGCGCGGTCGTGACCGTGGCGGGGATGATCACCTCCCTGTCGCGGCGGATCGCCAAGACCTCGGGCAACGCCTACGCGCGGGTGGAGCTCGAGGACCGGACGGGCTCGATCGAGGTCATGTTCTTCGGCAAGGCCTACGCCCCCATCGCGGGCGTGCTCGCGGAGGACCTGATCTGCGTGATCAAGGGCCGGCTGCAGCGCCGGGACGACGGCTCGGTGACGATCTCCGCGCAGGAGCTCACCGTGCCGGAGCTCTCCGCCGACGGGCACAGCGGACCCGTGCTCATCGCCCTGCCCGAGTTCCGCGCCACGGAGGAGACGGTCAAGGAGATCGGCGCGGTGCTGCGCAACCACCGCGGGGACTCCGAGGTGCGCATCCACCTCGAGACGCGCCAGAAGGTGCAGGTGCTGCGCCTGGGCCCGGACCTGCGGGTGAACCCCTCGCCCGCCCTGTTCGGGGACCTCAAGGTCCTGCTCGGCCCGACCTGCCTGGAGGTCTGAGCCACCGGGCGCCCGAGCGCAGGACCCGGCGCCCGCGGCCGGTCGCCGCGGTGGAATACCATGGGAGGCGTGACTACTGCTGAGACGACCACGACTCCCGCCCTGCGAACGATCGACCTGCGCGGCCGGCACCTGTCCTGGTCCGAGCTGCGGGCGGCCGTGCCCCGGCAGAGCTCCACGTCGCTCGCCTCGGCGCAGCAGGCCGTGGAGGAGATCCTCGCCGCGGTCCGCACCGAGGGCGCCGAGGCCCTGCGCCGCTACGCGCGGCGCTTCGACGGGGTGGAGCAGGCCTCCCTGCGCGTCGACCCCGCGGAGATCCGCCGGGCCGTCGAGGAGCTGGACCCCGCCGTGCGCCGGGGCCTGGAGACCGCGATCGAACGGACCCGGGCCTTCGCGCGGGCGCAGCGCCCGGCCGACGCCCGGGTCGAGGTCGCTCCGGGCGCCGTGCTCGTGCACCGGTGGACGCCCCTGCGCCGGGCGGGCCTGTACGTGCCCGGCGGGCTGGCCGTGTACCCCTCGTCCGTGGTCATGAACGTCGTCCCGGCCCAGGCCGCCGGGGTCGGCTCGGTGGTGCTGTGCAGCCCGCCGCAGAAGGAGTTCGGCGGCCTGCCGCACCCCACGATCCTCGCCGCCGCCGGGCTGCTCGGCGTGGACGAGGTCTGGGCCATCGGCGGCGCCCAGTCGCTGGCCGCCATGGCCTACGGGGTCACCGACGGCGAGGACGTCCTCGAGCCGGTCGACACCGTGACCGGCCCGGGCAACGTCTACGTCGCCACGGCCAAGCGCCTGCTCCGCTCCGTGGTCGGGGTGGACGCCGAGGCGGGGACCACGGAGATCGCGGTGCTGGCCGACGACACCGCCGTGCCGGCCTACGTGGCCGCCGACCTGATCTCCCAGGCCGAGCACGACCCCGCCGCCGGTGCCGTGCTGATCACCCACTCGCCGGGGCTCGCCGAGCGGGTCGCGGCGGAGCTCGCCGGGCAGGTGCCCGAGGCGAAGCACCGGGAGCGGATCAGCACCGCCCTGTCGGGGCCGCAGTCCGGGATCGTGCTCACCGACGACCTCGACGCCTCGATCGCCGTGGCCGACGCCTACGCCGCCGAGCACCTCGAGATCCACACCGCCGACCCGCAGGAGGTCGCGGCCCGCGTGCGCAACGCGGGGGCCATCTTCCTGGGCCCCTACAGCCCCGTCCCGCTCGGCGACTACGCGGCGGGCTCGAACCACGTGCTGCCCACGGGCGGGACGGCGGTGCACGCCCAGGGCCTGTCCACCACCGCGTTCATGAAGGCCGTGCAGATCGTCGAGTACACCCAGGACGCGCTGTCCCGGATCGGGGAGGACATCGTGGCCGTCGCCCGCTCCGAGGACCTGCCCGCCCACGGGCGGGCCATCACGATCCGCACCGGGAGCTGATCCGACCGTGCACTGCCCGTTCTGCCGTCACACCGACTCCCGCGTCGTCGACAGCCGCACCACGGACGACGGGACGGCGATCCGCCGCCGCCGCCAGTGCTCAGAGTGCGGCCGGCGGTTCACCACGCTCGAGACCACCACGATCTCGGTGATCAAGCGCTCGGGCGTCACCGAGCCCTTCGACCGGCAGAAGATCGTCAACGGGGTGCGCAAGGCGTGCCAGGGCCGGCCGGTGAGCGAGGACGACCTCGCGATGCTGGCGCAGGAGGTCGAGGAGACGATCCGGGCGCTGGGCGCCGCGGAGATCGAGGCCCACGAGGTGGGGCTCGCGATCCTGGCCCCGCTGCGCCGGCTGGACGTGGTGGCCTATCTCCGCTTCGCCAGCGTCTACCAGGCCTTCGACGGCCTGGGCGACTTCGAGGAGGCCATCGACCTCCTGCGCCGGCAGCAGGCCGAGCAGACCGGGCAGCAGACCATCCCCGCCACCGTGGAGCCGATCGGCGCCGCCAAGCGGCGCCCCGGCCGGCGTCCGCGCGGCAAGGGGGTCGAGGGCGTCTCCCAGCCGCGGCTGCTCTGACGCCCCGCCCCGGCCGGCACGTCCCGGCGTGTCTCTTGCCGCAGGCCGCGGCGGAGCCGTAGAGTGGGGACCACAAGCTCCCGCCGGGGGCCGCGGAGGGGAAGCCGCGGCTCCCGGCGGGTTTTTTCGCGCCCGCAGGACCTTCCGGTCCCGACGACGACGCCCGGTCACCTCCACGTGGAGGTGACCGGGCGTCGTCGTCGTCGGGACCCGGCTCAGCTCTCCGGCTCGTGCGGGATGCCGGCCCACAGGGCGGCGCCCACGATGCCGGCGTTGTTGCGGAGCTCGGCGACCTTCAGGGGCGTGCGCAGCTCGAGGAAGGGGAGGAACTTCTCCGCCTTCTTCGACACCCCGCCGCCGACGACGAAGAGGTTGGGCGAGAACAGGAACTCCACGTGGCTGAAGTAGCGCTGCAGCCGGGTGGTCGCCCACTTCTTCCACGGCATGTCCTCGCGCTCGCGCGCGGCGGCGGACGCCCTGGTCTCGGCGTCGTGGCCGTCGATCTCCAGGTGGCCCAGCTCGGCGTTGGGCACGAGCTTCCCGTTGAGGATCAGCGCGGAACCGATCCCCGTGCCCAGCGTGATCACGATGACCAGGCCTTTGACCCCCCGCCCGGCGCCGTAAACGGCCTCGGCCAGCCCCGCGGCGTCGGCGTCGTTGAGGGCCTCGACCGGGCGGCCGAGCCGTTCGGTCATGAGCGCGTCCACGTTCGTGCCGATCCAGGACTTGTCGATGTTCGCCGCGGACAGTGCGACGCCCTCCTTGATGATCGCCGGGAAGACGATGCCCACCGGCGAGTCCGGGGCGGGGGCCTCGGGGCGGGACTGCAGCTCCGCGACGATCTGCTCCACCACCTCGGCGACCTTCTCCGGAGTGGCGGGGCGGGGCGTCGGGATCCGGAAGCGCTCGCCGACGAGCTCGCCCGTGTCGAGGTCCACGATCCCGCCCTTGGTCCCGGTGCCGCCGAAGTCGATGCCGATCACGCGGCGGTTCGGGACGGCGGCGGCGTCGCGGTCTGGTGTGGTCATGGAGCGGTCCTCTCGTGGGGCCGTGGTCGGATGATCAGGGGGCAGTCTACGGCAGGGGCTACGGAAGGGTGAGGACGTCCACCCCGTCCTCCGTGACCGCGAGGGTGTGCTCGAACTGCGCGGTGCGCCGCCGGTCCCGGGTGGTCACGGTCCAGTCGTCGTCCCACTGCTCCCACTGGATCGTGCCCAGGGTCAGCATGGGCTCGATCGTGAAGACCATGCCGGGGACCATGGGGGTGGCGTAGGAGGGCGCGGCGTCGTAGTGCGGGACGATCAGCCCGGAGTGGAACTCCCGGCCCACTCCGTGTCCCGTGAAGTCCCGCACCACGCCGTAGTCGAAGCGCCGGGCGTACTTCTCGATGACCCGGCCGATGACGTTGATCTCGCGGCCCGGGCGGACTGCCTTGACGGCCCGGTTCAGGGCCTCCTCGGTGCGCTCGACCAGCAGCCGGGACTGCTCGTCGACCTCGCCCACCAGGAACATCCGGTTGGTGTCGCCGTGGAAGCCGTTCTTGTAGGCCGTGACGTCCAGGTTGATGATGTCGCCGTCCTCCAGCACCGTGGAGTCGGGGATGCCGTGGCAGATCACCTCGTTGAGGGACGTGCAGATGGACTTGGGGAAGCCCCGGTAGCCCAGGCAGGAGGGATAGGCCCCGTGGTCGCACATGTACTCGTGGGCGATCCGGTCGAGCTCGTCCGTGGTGGTGCCGGGCACGGCGGCCCGGCCGGCCTCCTGCAGGGCGCGGGCCGCGATCCGGCCCGCCTCGCGGATGCGCTCGATCTCCTCCGGGGTGTAGACGTTGCCGCCGCGGCCCTCGTCCGGCTCCGCCCGGCCGACGTACTCCGGGCGGGGGATGGCGGCCGGCACGGGCCGGCCGGGGGTCACGGAGCCGGGCACGAGCGTCCCGACGGGAGCGGTGCCGCCGGGGGCGGGCGCGGTGAGGTTGTGCGTGGGCACGGGGGTCTGGACCTCCTGGATCGGGTGTGCCGGCCCCGTCCGGGCCGGTCCGGGCCTAGGATCTACCCTAGCGCCCCGGGCACGGAGCCGGCCCGGTCGTCCGGCCCGGCGGCCGACGAGAGGAGAGGTCATGAGCGAGTACTGGTTCAACGTCTACACCCACCAGGTGGAGGAGGGCCCGCAGTCGGACTACCGCAAGCTGCTCGGGCCCTACGCCACGCGCGAGGAGGCGCAGAACGCCCTGAAGCTCGCCGCGGAGCGCACCCGGCAGTGGGACGAGGAGGACCGCGCCTTCGACGAGGGCTGAGCGGCCGGGCGCCGGGGGCGCCGCGTCCGCGGGGGTCGCTCAGAAACCGTGCTCCGGGCCCGGGAAGGTCCCCGAGCGGACGTCCTCGACATAGCGGCCCACGGCCTCGGTGACCACGCCGTGGAGGTCTGCGTACTGCCGGACGAAGCGCGGCATCCGGCCCCGGCGCAGGCCCAGCATGTCCTGCCACACCAGCACCTGCCCGGTGGTGGCGGGGCCGGCGCCGATGCCGATGGTCGGGACCTCGAGCGCGGCGTCCACCGTCGCGGCGGCCTCGGCGGGGACCATCTCCATGAGCACGCAGAAGGCCCCGGCGGCCTCGAGGGCGCGGGCGTCCTCGACGAGCGCGTCCGCGGCGTCGCCGCGTCCCTGCACCCGGTACCCGCCCAGGGCGTGCTCGCTCTGCGGGGTGAAGCCGATGTGCGCCACCACGGGCACCCCCGCCTGGACCATGGCCTCGACGTGCCGGGCGAACCACGCCCCGCCCTCGAGCTTCACCGCGTGCGCGCCGCCCTCCTTGAGGAAGCGCACCGCGGTGGACACCGCCTGCTCGGGGGAGGCCTCGTAGGAGCCGAAGGGCAGGTCCACCACCACGAAGGCGCGCTCGGCGGCCCCGGACACGGCCCGGCACAGCGGCAGCAGCTCGTCCACCGTGACGGGCAGGGTGCTGGAGTGGCCCAGGACGTTGTTGCCCGCGGAGTCGCCCACCAGCAGCGAGTCGACCCCGGCCGCGTCGAAGATCCCGGCCGTCAGGGCGTCGTAGCACGTGAGCATCGTGAACTTCTCGCCGCGGCGCTTCGCCTCGCGCAGGTGGTGCGTGCGCACCCGGCGCACGTCCAGCGCGCCCGGTGCCGGGCGGGGTGTCTCCTGGGTCATGGCCCCACCCTATCGGGCGCGTCCGGCCCCGCCCGTCCCGCCCGGCGGACGCGGCGGGGCGCGCGTTAGAGTGGGCGGGACAGCAGTCGTGCCCGGCCGGCACAGCACGCGCGGGCGGCCGGAGCCGCGGGCAGGAAGACGAGGAAGGCAACCATGGACCGTCAGCAGGAGTTCGTCCTCAGGACCATCGAGGAGCGCGACGTCCGCTTCGTGCGCATGTGGTTCACGGACGTCGTCGGGAGCCTCAAGTCGGTGGCCCTGGCCCCCGCCGAGGTCGAGGCGGCCTTCGAGGAGGGACTGGGCTTCGACGGGTCCTCCATCGAGGGACTGTCGCGGGTCTCCGAGGCGGACATGCTCCTGCAGCCGGACCCCTCCACCTTCCAGATCCTGCCCTGGCGCGGTGAGACGGAGCCCACCGCGCGGATGTTCTGCAACATCCTCACCCCGGACGGCGAGCCCTCCTCCTCGGACCCGCGCGGCGTGCTCAAGCGCGTCCTGGAGAAGGCCTCGGACATGGGCTTCACCTGCTACACGGCGCCGGAGATCGAGTTCTACCTGCTGAAGTCGGCGGACCTCGACGCCGAGGGCCAGCCCACCCCCGTGGACCACGAGGGCTACTTCGACCACGTGCCGGGCGGTGTGGTGCAGGACTTCCGCCGCAAGGCCGTGAGCATGCTGGAGGCCGTCGGGATCTCCGTCGAGTTCTCCCACCACGAGGCGGGCCCCGGGCAGAACGAGATCGACCTGCGCTACGCCGACGCCCTGCAGACCGCCGACAACATCATGACGTTCCGCACGGTGATCAAGGAGGTCGCGCTCTCGCAGGGCCTCTACGCGACCTTCATGCCGAAGCCGTTCACGGAGCACCCCGGCTCCGGCATGCACACCCACTTCTCGCTGTTCGAGGGGGACACCAACGCCTTCTTCGAGGCCGGCTCCGAGTTCCGGCTCTCCCGCACCGCCGGGCACTTCATCGCCGGCATCCTGCGGCACGCCCCCGAGTTCACGTCGGTGACCAACCAGTTCGTCAACTCCTACAAGCGGCTGTGGGGCGGGGGAGAGGCGCCGTCCTACCAGTCCTGGGGGCACAACAACCGCTCCGCCCTCGTGCGGGTGCCGCTGTCCAAGCCGGACAAGGTGCAGGCCGCGCGGATCGAGTACCGCGGCATCGACTCCGCCACGAACCCCTACCTCTCCTACGCCGCCCTGCTGGCCGCGGGCCTGCGGGGCATCGAGAACGAGTACGAGCTCCCGCCGGTCGAGCTGGACGACGTCGCGGCGATGAGCTCCGCGGAGCGCCGCGCCCTCGGCCACAACCCGCTGCCCTCGAGCCTGTACGACGCCATCCGGGAGACCGAGGAGTCGGAGTTCATGGCCCAGCTGCTCGGGGAGCAGGTCTACGACTACTTCCTGCGCAACAAGCGCCGCGACTGGAACGACTACCGCCGGGTCGTCACCCACTTCGAGCTCAAGAACAACCTCGGCATCCTCTGACCCCGGACGGACCGTCCCATGACACACCCTCCCCAGTCGGCCGCCGCCACGGACCCCGTCGCGTCCGGGCGGCTCATCAAGGTCGGCTTCGCCGACACGGGCAACGCCCAGCGCTGGCTCGGCTTCCCCGAGCTCGCCGAGGTCGACCTGGACCGGCTCCTGGAGGGGCTGTCGCTGGCGGCGTCGCCCGACGTCGCCCTGCAGCTCACCGTCCGGCTCCTCGAGGGCTCCCCGGAGCTCGCCGAGCGGATCAACGCCGGCCCGGAGGCCTCCGAGACCATGTTCCGGCTGCTGGGGGCCTCCGAGGCGCTCGGGGAGTTCCTGCTCCGGCGCCCCGAGCACCTGGACCTGCTCGCGGAGCCCGCCGCCGCCGAGCCCGAGGAGATCCCCGCGGAGCAGTTCCGCGCCGCGCTGCTGACGTCGGTCGGCGCGGACCCCGCCGCGCGCACCCCGGTGGCCGCCGAGACCGGCGACACCGCCTGCAGCGCCCTGCGCGTCGCCTACCGGCGGGAGCTCGCGCGCATCGCCATCCGCGACGTCGGGGCGCTCTACCCCGCCGACCACATGCCCGCCGTGGGCCGTCAGCTGGCCGACCTCGCCGCCGCGGCCCTCGAGGCGGCGCTCGCCGTGTCCCGTGCGGAGGCGGCCGGCACCTGGGCCCCCGAGACCGTCGACCGGGTGCGGCTCGCCGTGATCGGAATGGGCAAGTGCGGCGCGCGGGAGCTGAACTACATCTCCGACGTCGACGTCGTCCACGTCATGGCCGTCGAGGACCCGGAGGGCGCCGAGCCCCTGGACGGGGCGGAGGCCACCGTCATCGGCACGGCCCTCGCCACCGGCACCGCCCGGGCGCTCATGTCCCGCGGCACGGAACCGCCCCTCTGGGAGGTGGACGCCAACCTCCGGCCCGAGGGCAAGGACGGCCCGCTCGTGCGCACCCTGGACTCGCACGTGCGCTACTACGAGCGGTGGGCCGAGTCCTGGGAGTTCCAGGCCCTCCTCAAGGCCCGCCCCGTCGCCGGGGACCCGGAGCTCGGGGCGGCCTACCGGGAGGCCATCGAGCCGTTCGTGTGGCGCAGCTCCGCGCGCGAGGGCTTCGTCGAGTCCGTGCAGGCCATGCGGCGCAGGGTCACCGACAACATCCCGGCCGCCGAGGGCGAGCGCCAGATCAAGCTGGGCCCCGGCGGCCTGCGCGACGTCGAGTTCACCGTCCAGCTCCTGCAGCTGGTGCACGGGCGCACGGACGAGCGGGTCCGGACGCAGGCCACGACCGAGTCCCTCACCGCGCTCTCCGAGGGCGGCTACATCGGCCGTCAGGACAGCGAGCAGTTCTCCGCCCACTACCGCTGGCTGCGCCTGCTCGAGCACCGCATCCAGCTGTACCGCCTGCGCCGCACCCACCTCATGCCGCGCGCGGAGCGGGAGCTCACGGTCATCGCCCGGTCGCTGCGCGGCGCCGCCGACACCGCCCGCCCCTCCGGCGACTCGCTGCTCGAGGAGTGGCGCAGGATCAAGCGCAGCGTGCGGGGGATGCACGAGCGGATCTTCTACCGGCCGCTGCTCGCGGCCCTGGCGCACCTGCCCGACACCGACACCCAGCTCTCGCCGGAGTCGGTGCGGGACCGGCTGGCCGCCCTCGGCTACCGGGACCCGAAGGCCGCGGTGCGGCACATCGAGGCGCTCACCCGCGGCGTCAGCCGGCGGGCCGAGATCCTGCGCACCCTGCTGCCCGTGCTCCTGCAGTGGCTGGCCGACGGCGTCGACGCCGACGCCGGGCTGCTGGGCTTCCGGCGGCTCTCCGAGTCCCTCGGCACCACCCCGTGGTTCCTGCGGCTGCTGCGCGACTCGAACGCCGCCGCGGAGCGGCTGTGCCAGATCCTCTCGAGCTCCCGGTACGTCACCGACCTGCTGGAGAACTCCCCGGAGGCGACCGCCTGGCTCGGCCAGGACGACGAGCTCTGCCCGGTGCCCTTCGAGACCCTGTGGAGCGAGATCCGCGCCCAGATGGCCCGCCACCCCGACCCCGGGGAGGCCGTGCGGATGATCCGGCTGATCCGCCGCCGCGAGGAGCTGCGCGTGGCGCTCGCGGACACCTCCGGGCTGCTCGAGGTCGAGCAGGTCGTGGAGGCGCTGTCCGACATCGACCGGGCGTGCATCCTGGGCGCCCTGCACGTGGCGGAGCGGGAGGTCTACGAGCGGGACGGGCGGCTCGCCGACGTCCTGGTCGTGGCCATGGGCCGGCAGGGCGGGCGGGAGATCGGCTACGGCTCCGACGCCGACGTCATGTACGTCTACGCCCCGGCGGGGGACGCGGACCCCGCGGCGGCCCGGCAGCAGGCCGAGACGCTGCTGCAGCGGATGGTGCAGCTGCTCAAGGCGCCCTGCACGCCGCCCATCGTGGCGGAGCGGGTGCTGGAGATCGACAACGACCTGCGCCCCGAGGGCAAGCAGGGGCCCATGGTGCGCTCCGTCGACTCCTACGCCGAGTACTACGCCCGGTGGGCGCAGACCTGGGAGTTCCAGGCCCTCACCCGGGCCCTGCCCGTGGCCGGCAGCGACGAGCTGGCCGACGCCTTCCGGCGCGTCATCGACCCGCGCCGCTACCCGGAGGAGTTCACCGAGCGCCAGCTGCTGGAGATCCGGCGGATGAAGGCCCGCGTGGAGAACGAGCGGATGCCGCGCGGCGCGGATCCGTCCCGGCACGTGAAGCTGGGGCGGGGCGGTCTCTCGGACGTCGAGTGGCTCGTCCAGACGCTGCAGCTGCAGCACGGGCACCGCGTCCAGGGGCTGCGGACCACGAGCACCCTGCCGGCCCTGCACGCCGCGGAGGAGGCGGGCCTCGTCACGGCCGAGGACGCCACGGCCCTGTCCGCCGCGTGGCGGCTCGCCACCGCGGTGCGCAACGGCAACGTCCTGCGCACCGGGCGCCGCTCCGACGCCCTGCCCTCGAAGCGCGCCGACCTCGAGGCGGTGGCCCGCTGGTGCGGGTACGAGCACGGCGGCGCCGGCCGGCTCGAGGAGGACTACCTGCGCACCACCCGCAAGGCCCGCGCCGTCTTCGAGCGTCTCTTCTACGGGCACTGACGACTCCGGGCCGACAACGACACGGGGAAGGCCCCGGACCCCTCGAAGGGGTCCGGGGCCTTCCCGGTGGAGCGGTGCGGCTCAGACGCCGTAGTACATGGAGAACTCCAGCGGGTGCGGGACCACGGACAGCGGCTTGAGCTCGAACTCGCGCTTGTACTCGATCCAGGACTGGATGGTGTCCTCGGTGAAGACGTCGCCGGCGAGCAGGAACTCGTGGTCCTCCTCCAGGGCCAGCAGCGCCTCCTCGAGCGAGGCCGGGGCCTTCTTGATGTCCTTGGCCTCCTCGGCGGGCAGCTCGTAGAGGTCCTTGTCGATCGGGTCGGCCGGCTCGATGCGGTTGCGGATGCCGTCGAGGCCCGCCATCAGCTGGGCGGCGAACGCCAGGTACGGGTTGCAGGAGGGGTCCGGGGCGCGGAACTCGAGGCGCTTGGCCTTCGGGTTCGTGCCCGTGATCGGGATGCGGATGCCGGCGGAGCGGTTGCCCTGCGAGTACACCATGTTGACCGGGGCCTCGAAGCCCTTGACCAGGCGGCGGTAGGAGTTGACCGTCGGGTTGGTGAAGGCCAGCACGGCCGAGGAGTGCTGGAGCAGGCCGCCGATGTACCAGCGGGCGAGGTCGGACAGGCCCGCGTAGCCCTTCTCGTCGTAGAACAGCGGCTCGCTGCCCTTCCACAGGGACTGGTGGCAGTGCATGCCGGAGCCGTTGTCGTTGAAGACGGGCTTGGGCATGAACGTGGCCGACTTGCCGAAGGCGTCCGCGGTGTTCTTGATGACGTACTTGAACTTCTGCAGGTCGTCCGCGGCCTTGGTCAGGGTGTTGAACCGGTAGTTGATCTCGGCCTGACCGGGGGCGCCCACCTCGTGGTGGGAGCGCTCGACCTCGAGGCCCACCTCGTCCAGGGCCACGCACATGGCGTCGCGCAGGTCGGCCTGCTTGTCGACCGGGGAGACGGGGAAGTAGCCGCCCTTGGTGGCGGTCTTGTTGCCGAGGTTCCCGCCCTCCTCCTTGCGGCCGGTGTTCCAGGCGGCCTCGTCGGAGTCGATGGCGTAGAAGGAGCCCTGCGGCTGGATGTCGTAGCGGACGTCCTCGAAGATGAAGAACTCGGCCTCGGAGGCGAAGTTGGCGACGTCGGCGATGCCGGTCGACGCCATGTAGGCCTCGGCGCGCTCGGCGACGCCGCGGGGGTCGCGGTGGTAGGGCTCACCGGTGCGGGGGTTCACGATCGAGCAGGTGACCACGAGGGTCTTCTCGACACGGAAGGGGTCCACGAACGCCGAGGTGGGGTCCGGGATGAGCTGCATGTCGGACTCGGCGATGCCCTGGAAGCCGCGGATGGAGGAGCCGTCGAACAGCTGCCCGTGCACGAAGAAGTCGTCGTCCACCGACTTGGCGGGGAGGTTGAAGTGCTGCTGCACGCCGGGCATGTCCGTGAACCGGACGTCGACGAAGACGATCTCCTCGTCCTTGATGAAGGCGAGGACTTCCTCGGGTGTCTGGAACATGTGCTGTTCTCCTTGTTAGGTGGGCTGGCCCGCCGTGCCAGGTGCGCTGGGTCGGCGTCCGTTTCCGGGGACAACGCTACGGACCGGGCATTAAGGCTCCGTGTCCCGGGTGTTTCCTCGGTGTTACGCAGGAGGGCCCGGGGGAGCCACGGTCTCCCGCCAGTCTAGGGGAGTCCCTCCCCGATACCCTGGGGGGATGATCGACAGACGTGATGTGGGCTCGTGGCTCGAGGGTCCGGGGACCGGCCGGCAGGAGTACCCGGGGCAGCGCCTCGGGCGCCCGGAGCAGGGGCCGGGCTCCGTGGGACGTGTGGGGCGGCGGATCGTGGCCCTGGTGCTGGACTGGTACCTGTGCTGGGCCCTCGCCCAGTGGCTCGTGCCCCAGTGGAACGAGCAGGGACTGATGACCCTGGCGTTCCTGTTCCTGCTCAACGTGCTGCTGGTCGGCGCGACCGGCCACACCCCGGGGCACCTGCTGCTGGGTCTGCAGGTGCAGACGCTGGCCGGGCGGCCCGCGGGCTTCGCCCGGGCCGTGGTCCGCTCCCTGCTGCTGTGCCTGGTGATCCCGGCGGTCGTGTTCGACCCGGACCAGCGCGGCCTGCACGACCGGGCGGTGGACACGGTCCTGGTCCGCACCCGCTGAGGCACCGGCACGGCGCCCGACGACGACGGAGCCCCTCGCCTTCTGCGGAAGGCGAGGGGCTCCGTCGTCGTCGGGCAGACCCGCGGCTCAGCGGCCGCGCATGGCCCTGCGGTCCGGGCGGGCGCGCATCGGGTCCACGCCCTTGGGGATCGGCAGCCGGTTGCCCAGGGTGCTGATCCGCTTGTGCACGGTCTGCACCTCCTGCTGGGTGAGCTTCTTGTCGAGCTTCTTCATCTGCTTGGACAGCTCGCGCAGCGGCACCTGGCCCTCGCCCTTGCCGGTCTTGATGACGTGGATCGGCACGTTCTGGATCACGGGGCCGATCCGGCGGCGCTCCTTGGCGACGAGCTTGTCGACCCGGCCCGCGGGCCCCTCGGTCACGAGGACCACGCCGGGACGGCCGATGGCGCGGAAGATGAGGTCGCGGGTGCGGGGATCCATGGCCGCGGGCTGGTCCTCGACGATCCAGCCGCGGCGCAGCGCGGACAGCGCGGCGCCGGCGGCCCCGGGCTGGTCCTCGATCCGGGCGAACGCGGCGCGCTCGGCCCGCCGGGAGAGGTAGAACGAGGCGGCGAGCAGCGCGAAGGGCAGGCCGACGAGCAGCCCGGTGATCCAGTTGCCGAGCAGGACGCCCACGAGCAGGAAGGCGAGGAGGACGCCGAGGCCGATCAGCAGCATCCACCAGCCGATGTTGGGCTCGACCTCGCGGGTCATCTTGAAGACCTGCTTGATCTGGCTGAGGAAGCCCGGCCCCTTGGTCGCCTTCCGCTGCCGCTTCGCCTCGCGCTTCTGCGCCCGGGTGGGCTTCCCGGTCGGCTTCCCCGCAGGCTTCCCGGGGGAGGAGGATCGCGACGTCGGGCGCGACTTGGCGTGGGAAGGTGACACGGTGAGACCTCGTCCTGTGGTGCGGTGGCGGTGTTCCGGCGGACCCGCGATGCCGGCGCGCGAGAGCGCCCGGCCGCGGTCCGTCCTCCAGTTTAGCGGGTGGGCGGGGCGGCGCCCGCCGGTCCTCAGCGGAGTCGCTGGACGAGCGAGGACGCCTCCTGGGAGGCGCTGCCGGTGTCCTCGATGTGCGCCAGGTGGGACGGGATCGGCCGGCCCGACTTCTCCATGGCACGGGCCCACAGCCGGCCGGCGCGGTACGAGGACCGGACCATCGGGCCCGCCATGACGCCCAGGAAGCCGATCTCCTCGGCCATCTCGGAGAACTCCACGAACTCCTCGGGCTTGACCCACCGGTCGATCGGGTGGAACAGCGGGGAGGGGCGCAGGTACTGGGTGAGGGTGATGATGTCGCACCCGGCGTCGTTGAGGTCGCACAGCGCCTCGTAGATCTCCTGGTTCGTCTCGCCCATCCCGAGGATGAGGTTGGACTTGGTGATCATCCCGGCGTCCTTGCCCTGGGTGATGACGTCCAGGGAGCGCTCGTAGGTGAAGGCGGGCCGGATCTGGCGGAAGATGCGCGGGACCGTCTCCACGTTGTGGGCGAAGACCTCGGGCTCGGCGTCGATGACCTGCTGCAGCCGGTCGGGCACGCCCTGGAAGTCCGGGATCAGGATCTCCACGCCGGTGTTCGGGTTCAGCGTGTGGATCGCGCGGATGGTCTCCGCGTACAGCCAGGCGCCGCCGTCGTCGAGGTCGTCGCGGGCCACGCCCGTGACGGTCGCGTAGCGCAGTCCGAGCTCCTTGACGGACTCGGCCACCTTGCGGGGCTCGGTGACGTCCAGCAGGTCGGGCTTGCCGGTGGCGATGTCGCAGAAGTCGCAGCGGCGGGTGCACTTGGAGCCGCCGATGAGGAACGTGGCCTCCCGGTCCTCCCAGCACTCGTAGATGTTGGGGCAGCCGGCCTCCTCGCACACGGTGTGCAGGCCCTTGCCGCGGGCGAGGGACTTCAGCTCCTGGAACTCGGGGCCCATCCGCGCCGTGTTCTTCAGCCAGGACGGCTTCTTCTCGATGGGCGTCTCGGCGTTGCGCGCCTCGACGCGCAGCAGGCGGCGGCCCTCGGGGGCAACGGTCATGGTCGGTCTCCTTGTCGAGATGTCGACGGTGATGCGCTCACGGTCCCGGCGGTCCCGGGGCGGCGCAGGTCAGCTGACGGCGGTGGGCCAGGGCAGCGGACCCGGGGTCCCTGACGGGACGAACTGTTCGCACAACTCGTCCCGGCGGGCGGATATTTCCTGCTCCATGCGCGCGACCACCGCCTCCGGGGTCACGAGCCGGCCCGTCTCCTGCGAGAGGCTCGTGACGGAGGCGTCGGTGATGCCGCACGGGATGATCTTGCCGAACGGCCGCAGGTCGTTGGAGCAGTTCAGGGCGAAGCCGTGCATGGTGGCCCGCTTGGAGACCTGCACGCCGATGGCGGCGACCTTGCGGTCCGGCCCGCGCTCGTCCGCGAGCACCCACGCCCCGGAGCGGCCCGCCACGGTCGTGGCCCGAACCCCGAAGTCCGCGACCACGGCCAGGATGATCTCCTCGAGCAGGCGCACGAAGCGCACGACGTCGATGGGCGTGGTCAGCCGGACGATGGGATAGCCGACGAGCATCCCCGGGCCGTGGTAGGTGAGCTTGCCCCCGCGGCCGATCTCCACGACCTCGGTCCCGTCGGTGGGGTGCTCGTGGGGCTCGGTGCGCCGACCGGCCGTGTAGACCGGGGGGTGCTCCAGCAGCAGCACGGTGTTGGCCCGCTCGCCCGCGACGACCTCGCGGTGCACGTTCTTCTGCAGCTCCAGCGCTGAGCGGTAGTCGACGAGGTGCGGATCGAAGCCGAGCCGTTCGAAGCAGAGGGACATGTCCCCAGCCTATCGCGCGCCCGGCCCTGCGCGAGCCGGAGGGCCGCGCGGCGGGCTGTGGACGGCGCCCGCGGCCCCGGGCGCCGGGCGGGCATGCTGGGGCCATGGACCAGCGCCCCGCCGCGCACGGCGGCCACCACGAGGGCACCCCGGGCCCGCCCGCCTCCGCCCGGGCACGGCTCGCCGCGGCCGTCCGGGACGACCGTGCGCACGGCCGCCCCGGCCCGTCCGGAGGCGCGCCGGCGGAGGAGACGCCTCCGCGGCTGCCGCCCGAGGACGGGCTGGAGCCGGTGCGCCGCCTGGGCGGACGCTCGTGGCTGGTGCGGGAGACGCGGTCCGGGGAGCACTTCGTCCTGCGTCCCTGCCCGGAGGAGCCGGGCCCGGAGCGCGACCGGTCGCGGGCCGCGGCCCTCTCGCTCGCGGTCGCCCTGGCGGGCCGGGAGGAGCCCTGTCTCGTGGCCGTGCGCGGGCTGCTGGGCCCGGCGGCGGCACCCGTGGGGCTGGTCGAGGACTTCGTCGCGGGCGGCTCGCTCGCCGACCGGCTGGCCGAGCGCGGCCGGCTGGAGCCCGCCGGGGCGGCCGCGCTGCTCCGGGACGCCGCGACCGGCCTGGCGGCCCTGCACGCCCTCGGCCGGTGCCACGGAGAGCTCTCGGCCCGGCAGGTCCTGCTCCGCGCCACGGCGGCCACGGACGGGGCCGGGCTCCGAGCCGCCGTGCGGGCCGGCACGGGGGGCGGCAGCCCGGCGGAGGACGTCCGGGCGCTCGGCGCGGTGGGGTGGGCGGCGCTCACCGGGCGGGCCCCGGCACGGCAGGCACGGCACGTGCCCCTGGCGCTGCTGTGCCCCGGCGCCCCCGCCGGACTCGTCCGGGCGGTCGAGGCCGCCCTGGAGGCCGATCCGGCCGCCCGGCCGACCGCCGCGGACCTGGCCGGCCTGCTCGTGCGGGACGGGGAGCCGACCCCGCGCGGGCCGGGGAGCCCGCCTGCCGGCCCGGCGCGGCCCCGGGCCGGCAGGCGACGGGCGGTGCTCGCGGTGGCACTGCTGCTGGCCGCCGGCAGCGCCGCCCTGCTCCTGCCCGGGGACGGCGACCCGTTCCCGGCGACGACGCCGGACCCGGCGGTCGTGCCGGATCCGGCCGCCTCGTCGGGCCGCGCGGAGTGGTCGGTCCCGCTGCGCTCCCTCGGTCCCGGGCCCCTCGCGCCCGGGTCCCTCGCGCCCGGGCCCGTCGCGTCCGGGCCGACGGGCAGGGCCGGTCCGGGCGCCGGGCCCGGGGGCGGGACACGGCAGGACCCCGCCGACGTCGCAGATCCCCGCAAG
This sequence comes from Kocuria cellulosilytica, assembly GCF_040981245.1. Taxonomy (NCBI): domain Bacteria; kingdom Bacillati; phylum Actinomycetota; class Actinomycetes; order Micrococcales; family Micrococcaceae; genus Kocuria; species Kocuria cellulosilytica. Next base: position 98,279 of record NZ_JAVFWZ010000007.1, read on the forward strand.
GCGCTGCGGGTCCTGGTGGCGCGGCGCGGCGAGGCCCTGCGCACGGGGGACGCACGTCTGCTGGAGGAGGTGTACGCGGCGGGGAGCGAGGCGGCGGCGGCGGACCGGGAGACCATCGCCCGGGGCGCAGGGATCTTCTCCGCGCTCGAGCTCGAGGTCGGGAGCATCCGTGAGGCCCCCGCGGGGTCCTCGGGGCCGGGCACGGTCGCGCTGGTCGCCGAGGTGCGGGTGGAGGGCTACCCGGGCCGGCCGGGAGCGGCACCGTCCGTGGTGCCGGCGGGGGACGGATGGGTGCAGACGGTCCTCGCCGTCCTGGCCCAGGGCGAGCAGGGCTGGCGGCTGACCGGGGTGGAGGCCGTGGCCGGCCCGACGGTGCCGCCGGGTCCGGAGCAGCGGGAGCCGGCACGGTGGGACCCGGCACGGCAGGACCCCCGGGGCTGACGGGCAGCGCCGGGGGTCCGGTGGTGGGGGACGCGGGTCACCAGAGCGTGGCGACCGCCATGTTGGTCAGTGCCAGCCCGCCCACGGCGTGGGCCAGGCCGGTCGAGACCGTCTCCCCGCGCTTGGTCCTCCGCTGCCCCACGAAGGCGGCGACCGCCACCGCGAGAGCGACGAGCAGCTTCACGGCGACCTTGACGTGGTTGACGTCGCCGTCGCCCATCTCGTAGATCGCCACGAGCAGGAGCCCGGTCACCAGGCTCAGCAGCGAGGCGTGGAACTGGCCGGGGGACACCGTGGGGCGCTTCATGGTGTAGATCCAGGTGCCCACGATGATCGCGGCGCCGACGAGGTGCAGGAAGACGAGGAGTCCGGTCAGGAAGGTCATGCTTCCGAGCCTATCGGAGGTCCGCCCGCGCACGCCGGGAGGGCGTGCTCCCTGTGATCAGGAACACGCCCTCCCGGAGTCCGGTGCTCTCCGCCGGTGCTCAGCGGGGGCCGGGGACCACGACCGGCCCGGTCAGAGACCGACCTCGGACTCGAAGCGGCCCTCCTCCAGGCGCGCCTTGAGCGCCTGGAGGAACCGGCCCGCGTCCGCGCCGTCGACCAGGCGGTGGTCGTAGGTCAGCGACAGGTAGCACATCTGACGGATGGCGATGGTGTCGTTGCCGTCCGCGTCGGAGACGACCATCGGGCGCTTCACGATCGACCCCGTGCCGAGGATGGCGACCTGCGGCTGGTTGATGATCGGGGTGTCGAACAGGGCCCCGAAGGAGCCGAGGTTCGTGATCGTGAACGTGCCCCCGGTGAGGTCGTCCGGCGTGATGTTGCCGTCCTTGGCCCGGGAGCCGAGATCGGCGATCTGCTTGGCCAGGCCGCCGAGGTTGAGGTCGCCGGCGTTCTTGATGACCGGCACCAGCAGACCCTTCGGGGTGTCCACCGCGATGGCGATGTTCTCCGAGCCGTTGTAGACGATCTCCTTCTCGGCCTCCTTGAAGGTGGCGTTGAGCTTGGGGTGGGCCTGCAGCGCCTCGGCCACCGCCTTGGCGAAGAACGGCAGGTAGGTGAGCTTGGCGCCCTCCCGCTGCTGGAACTTGGCCTTCGCCCGGTCGCGCAGCACGGCCACCCGGGTCATGTCGACCTCGGTCACCTGGGTCAGCTGGGCGGCCTCCTGCAGCGACTCGCGCATGCGCTGGGCGATCGTCATCCGGATCCGCGGAGCCTTCTCCGTGGTCCCGCGCTTGGCGTCCGCCTTCGGCGCGGCCGGGGCGGCCTCCTGCGCCGGTGCGGCGGCGGCCGGTTCGGCGGCAGCCTCGCCGCCCTTCTGCTGCTCGGCGGCGGCCAGCACGTCCTGCTTGCGGATGCGCCCGCCCACACCGGTGCCGGTGAGCGTGGAGAGGTCCACGCCCTCCTTCTTGGCGAGCTTGCGCACCAGTGGGGTCACGTAGGACGAGTTGTCACCGGTCGGGGCCTCCGCCTTCTCGGTGCGGGCGCCGTCGCGCTGCGCCGCGTCCTGCTGCTCGTCCCCGGAGGTGTCGGCCAGCACGGGCTCCTCGGTCTCGACCAGGGCCTCGTCGCGGGACGGCGCCTTCTCCTGCTTCCCGGACGAGGAGCCCTCGTAGCCCTCGCCGCCGTCGGTGGACTGCTTCGCCGGCTGCTTCTCGGCCGGCTTCTCCGCCGGCTTGTCGGCAGACTTCTCGGCGGGCTTCTCGCTGGGCTCGTCCCCGGAGGGGGCGGACCCGGAGCCGATGATCGCCAGGACCTGGCCGACCTCGGCGTCCTCGTCCTCCTGCACCCGGATCTCCAGCAGGGTCCCGGCCACGGGGGAGGGGACCTCGGTGTCGACCTTGTCGGTGGAGACCTCCAGCAGCGGCTCGTCGACGGCGACCTCGTCACCGACCTGCTTGAGCCACCGGGTCACGGTGCCCTCGGTCACGGACTCGCCCAGTGCGGGCAGGGTGATCTCGCTGCCCTCGCCCGTCTCCTGGGCCTCGGCCTTGGGGGCCTGCTCGTCACCGGAGGACTCGTCACCGGAGGGCTCCTGCTCGGCGGCCTCGTCGGTCGCCTCCGGGGTCTCCGCCTCGGTCGCGGCGTCCTCGGCCTCCTGCCCGGAGGTGTCCTCGGCGGGCTTCTCGCTGGGCTCGTCCCCGGAGGGGGCGGACCCGGAGCCGATGATCGCCAGGACCTGGCCGACCTCGGCGTCCTCGTCCTCCTGCACCCGGATCTCCAGCAGGGTCCCGGCCACGGGGGAGGGGACCTCGGTGTCGACCTTGTCGGTGGAGACCTCCAGCAGCGGCTCGTCGACGGCGACCTCGTCACCGACCTGCTTGAGCCACCGGGTCACGGTGCCCTCGGTCACGGATTCGCCCAGTGCGGGCAGGTTTACGGTTTCTGACATGGTCCGACCGTCTCTCTTTCGGTGCCTTCGATGGTGCCTTCGATGGTGCGCTCCGGGTGGTGGCCCGGTGCCGGGATGCTGGGGAGACCCCGCCCGGCCGGGCGGGGTCACGGCGCGCTCAGCCGTGCAGCGGCGTCCCGGCGAGTGCCATGGCCGCCTCGCCGATGGCCTCGTTCTGGGTGGGGTGGGCGTGCACGAACGCGGCGACGTCCTCGGGGTAGGCCTCCCAGTTGACGATGAGCTGGCCCTCGCCGATCTGCTCGCTGATGCGCTTGCCGATGGCGTGGAAGCCGATGATCGGCCCGTCCTTCTCGCGCACGAGCTTGATCATGCCGCCGGTGCCCAGGATCGAGCTCTTGCCGTTGCCGGCGAGGTTGTACTCGGCGACCTCGACGTTGTCCTCGCCGAACTTCTCCTTGGCCTGCGGCTCGTTGTATCCGACGGAGGCGATCTCGGGCTCGGTGAACGTGACCTTGGGGATGTTGACGTCCTCGACCACGGCCGGGTTCAGCCCGGCGATCTCCTCGGCCACGAACCGTCCCTGCTGGTAGCCGCGGTGGGCGAGCTGCACGCCGGGGACGATGTCGCCGATCGCGTAGATGCTGCCAACGCCGGTGTGCAGGCGCTCGTCCGGGGTGACGAAGCCGCGGTCCATGGGGATGCCCTGCTCCTCGTAGCCCATGTCGGCGGTGTTCGGGCCCCGGCCCACGGCGACCAGGACGATGTCGGCCTCGAAGACCTTGCCGTCGGCCAGGGTGACCTTCGCGCCGTCGTCGTCCTGCTCGACCTTCTCGAAGAAGGTGCCGAGGTTCGACTTGATGCCGCGCTTCTTGAACTCCCGCTCGAGCGCCTTCACGATCGCCGGGTCCTCGTTGGCGACCAGGTGGGGCAGGCCCTCGATGACGGTGACGTCCACGCCGAAGGACTTCCACATGGAGGCGAACTCGCAGCCGATCACGCCGCCGCCGAGCACGATCGCGCTCTTGGGCACGAAGTCGATCTCCAGCGCCTCGGTCGAGGTCATGACCCGACCGCCGATCTCGACGCCCAGGGTCTTGGAGACCGAGCCGGAGGCCAGCACGATGTGCTTCCCGGTGTAGGTGGTGCCGTCGACCTCGACGGTGTTCTCGCCCGTGAGCTTGCCGACGCCCTCGACGACCGTGATCTTGCGCATCTTCATCAGGCCCGTGAGGCCCTTGAACTTGCCGGCGACGATCTTGTCCTTGTACTCCCGCACGGCCGCCATGTCGATGGACTCCAGCGTGGTGTGGATGCCGTACTTGGAGCTCTCCCGGGCGTCCTCGGCGAGCTCGGCGGAGTGCAGGTAGGCCTTGGTCGGGATGCAGCCCCAGTGGAGACACGTGCCCCCGAGCTTGTTCTTCTCGACCAGCGCCACGGTGAAGCCGAGCTGGACGGCCCGCAGCGCGGCCGCGTAGCCGGCACTTCCTCCGCCGAGGACGAGGATGTCGAATTCGTTGTCGGCCACGTGTTTGGCTCCCTTGCGCGTTGACGTCGTTCCGGGTGGGTCGCTCCCGTCCCGTGACGGGTTCGTTTCGTACATACCTTAGCCCTACGCCGGAGGGAGCGACCAGGCGGGCGCTCCCTCCGGCGCGGGGGTGTCGCAGGAGCTCAGCGGCCCCCGGCGACCGCGTCCTCGAGCAGCCGCACGAGCGTGCGCACGCCCGCTCCCGTGCCCTCGGCCGGGGTGTAGCCGTAGGGCGAGCCCTCGTTGAAGGAGGGGCCGGCGATGTCCACGTGCGCCCACGGCACCCGGGCGCCGTCCTCGCCGCCGACGAACTCGCGCAGGAAGATCCCGGCGACGAGCATCCCGCCGTTCTTGTCCCCGATGTTCTTGAGGTCGGCGACCTTCGAGTCCAGGGACGGGCGCAGGTGCTCGGGCAGCGGCATGGGCCAGCCGGCCTCCCCTGCGCCGCGGGCGGCCTCGGCCACGGCGGTGCGCAGGGCGTCGTCGCCCATGATCCCGAACGTCCGGGCGCCCAGGGCCACCATCTGCGCACCGGTCAGGGTGGCGATGTCGACGACGGCGTCCGGGCCCTCCTCGCACGCGGCCACGAGACCGTCGGCCAGCACGAGGCGTCCCTCGGCGTCGGTGTTGAGCACCTCGACGGTGCGTCCGCCGCGGATGGTGATGACGTCGCCGGGACGGGTGGCCGTGGAGGAGGGCAGGTTCTCGGCCAGGCACAGCCACCCGGTGACCTTCACGGGCAGCTCGAGCTCGGCGGCGGTGAGCACCGCGGCGAGGACGGCGGCGGCGCCGGCCATGTCCGACTTCATGGTCATCATCGAGGCCGGGGGCTTGAGGGAGAGCCCGCCCGAGTCGAAGGTGATGCCCTTGCCCACGTAGGCGTAGTGCTTGTCGGCGCGCGCCGGGGCGTACTCCAGCTTGACGAGGCGCGGACCGTGCACGGAGCCCTGTCCCACGCCCAGGAGCCCTCCGTAGCCGCCCTTGGCGAGCTCCTTCTCGGCGAGCACGCTCACGGAGACCCTGGTGCCCTTGGCGGCCCGGCGGGCGTAGTCCGCGACGGCCTCCGGGAACATGACGTTGGGGGAGAGGTCCACGAGGGTGCGGGCGGCCCGGACGCCGCGCCCGAGGGCGGCGGCGCGGTCGAGGCACCGGCCCAGCGCGGCACGCGCCACCCCGGGGGCGTGCACCACGGCGGAGGCCAGCGGGGCCTGCACGCCGGCGGCGGTCGCCGCCCGCTGGTGGGCGAAGGCGAAGGCGCCCAGCGCGGCGCCCTCGGCGACCGCGGCGGCGTCCTCCTCGGTCGTGACGGGCAGCGCGAGCACCGCGGAGTCGGTCCCGGCGAGCCGTCGCACGGCCGCGCCGGTGGCCCGGCGCAGCGATTCGGCGCGCTCGGCGGTCTCCTCGGGCAGGACGCCGATGCCGGTGAGGACCACCACGGTGAACGGCAGCCCCGACGGGGCCGGCACCACGGTCACCTCGTCGGCGGCGCCCTTCACGCGCAGCGCCGCCGCGGCGTCCACCACGGGGGCGAGCCGGCGCTGCTCCCCGGCGGGGAGCACGACCCGGCCCGAGGTCTCGCCCTCCCGCCCCTTCTCCACGGCGAGCACGAGCGCGTGGGCCGCGGTCCGGCCCAGGGCCTTGTGCGTGGCGGTGAGCTCGATGCCCCGTGGCTCGAGCAGGTCCTGTACGTCGGGCATGGATCGTCCTTTCGCTGAGGTCCGGGCCGGCCGGTCCGGACCGCTCCCGGCGGCCCGGCCCGGCCGGCAGGCGTGCTCTCGATCCTATCCCCGCCCCGCCGCCGCGCCGGGGCGGCGGCGCGGTGCGGGCGTCCCCCGGTGCGGCGGGGAATAACGCGGTGCCCGCGGATGGTTGACATGATCCGGGCCGCCACCGCCGGCGTGCCCCACCGGTCTCCCCACGGACGCCCGGAACCGACCCACCCCAGGAGGAAGAGCTGTGCTGGACCCCACCTCGCTGTACCTGAGCAATCCCGCTCTGCTCGAGGACGCCCGGGTTCGTGGCCTGCCGCTGATCGTCGCCCTGTCCGGCTACGCGGAGGCGGGACACGTGGCCGTGCAGATCGAGCACACCATCACGGAGGCCCTGCCGCACGAGGTCGTGGCCCGTTTCGACCTGGACCAGCTCTACGACTACCGCGCCCGCCGCCCGCACGTGACCTTCCGTGAGGACCACTTCGAGGGCTTCCAGAACCCGGAGCTGTCCCTCCGGCTGGTCACGGACGGCCTGGGGCGCAGCTTCGCGCTGCTCACGGGGCCCGAGCCGGACCTGCAGTGGAACCGGTTCACGGAGGCCGTCGTGGGCCTGGCCCGCCGGATGGACGTCTCGCTCGTGGCGATCGTCTCCGGGATCCCGATGCCGGTCCCGCACACCCGGCCGTTCATCGTCTCGGTGCACGGCAACCGGGCCGACCTGCTGCCCGCCGAGCACGCCTGGAAGCCGGTCGTGGAGATGAGCTCGTCGGCCGCCCAGCTCCTCGAGATCCGGCTGGGCGAGGCCGGGATCGACAACATCGGCTTCACCGTGCACGTCCCGCAGTACCTGGCCGAGGCGCACCTGCCGCACGCCGCCGTGGCCGCCCTCGAGCACATCAGCGCCGTGACCTCGCTGAACCTGCCCTCGGACGAGCTGCGCGAGGCGGCCCGCGAGATCGAGCAGCAGATCGACCAGCAGGTCGGCGCCTCGCCCGAGGTGCAGGCGGTCGTGGCCGGCCTGGAACAGCGCTACGATGACGTCGTCGACGCCTCGGTGCCGCGCTCCCTGCTGGTCGGGGACGAGTCCGAGCTCCCCGACGCCGACGAGATCGGCGCCGCGGCCGAGGCCTTCCTCGCCGCCCAGGAGGACGAGCAGGACTGAGCCCGCCCGGCGCGCGGCCGGCCCGGTGTCGTCCCGGGCGGCCCCGCCGTCCCGGGTCCCGGCCCGGTCCCGTCCCCCGAGAGCGAAGTGCATGCAGTCCGACCGGTACCGAGCCCACGAGCCGGGCAAGGACTCACGCCGCGCCCACCTGGTCTTCGCGATCGGCACCTTCGCCTACTTCAGCGCCGTGGCCCAGCGCACCAGCTTCGGCGTCGCGTCGGTCGACGCGGCCGAGCGCTTCGGCACCGCGGCCTCCGCTCTGTCGCTGTTCTCGCTGATGCAGGTCCTCGTCTACGCGGGGCTGCAGATCCCCGTGGGCGTGCTCGTGGACCGCTTCGGCTCCCGCGTCATGGTCGCCGCCGGGGCGCTGCTCATGACGGCGGGGCAGATCCAGCTGGCGCTGGCCGACACGGTCGGCGAGGGCGTGGCCGGACGGGTGCTCGTGGGGGCGGGGGACGCGGCCACGTTCGTGTGCGTGATGCGCCTGATCCCGGCCTGGTTCTCCGCGCTGCGGGTGCCGCCGCTGACCCAGTTCCTGGGCGTGGTCGGCAACCTCGGCCAGCTCGTCTCCGTCATCCCGTTCGCCTGGCTGCTCGAGCTGACCGGGTGGTTCCCGTCCTTCGTGTCCCTGGCCTCCCTCGCGCTGCTCGCCGCCGTGCTCGCCGCGGCCCTGCTCCGCAACGCGCCCCCCGGGGTGGACGTCCTGAACCGGGAGCTGGGCCTGCGGCGCACCGGCCAGGTGCTCCGGCAGAGCGTGGCCGAGCCCGGGACCCGGCTCGGGTTCTGGGTGCACTTCACCACCCAGTTCGCGGGCAACACGTTCGTGCTCATGTGGGGGTACCCCTACCTCGAGTACGCCCAGGGCCTGTCCGACACCACGGTCTCCCTCGTGATGACCTCCTTCGTGCTGACCAACCTGGCCGTGGCCCTAGGCCTGGGCGGGCTCACCGCCCGCCGCCCGCACCGCCGGGTGCGCCTGTCCCTGGGCGTCACCGCCGTCATCTTCTCGGCGTGGGCCGTGCTGCTGGTCTGGCCGGGGACCGCGCCCGTCCCGGTCGTGCTGGCCGCCGTGTGCGTCATCGCGATCAGCATGCCGGCGTCCATGATCGCCTTCGACATCACCCGCAGCTTCAACCCGGCCCAGCGCTCGGGCACCGCCACGGGCATCGTCAACGTGGGCGGCTTCACCGCCTCCGTGCTGGCCATCTTCGTCACCGGCTTCGTCCTGGACGTGCTGCACGCCGCGGGCTTCCGCGACGAGCTCTACGCCCCCGACGCGTTCCGGATCGCGATCGCCGCGCAGTTCCTGATCGCGGCGGCGGGCACCGCGGGCGTGCTGGCCACCGCCCGGAAGGTGCGCCGCCGGCACGGTCACGACGCCGCCTGACCGGCCGCACGGGTCCGTCGGCACTGCACCGCGCCGGCAACGGGAGCCGCGCCCCGCTCCCGGTCCACAGCCCGGGCGCGGACCGGCGCGCCCGGACCTCGGCCGCGCCCACGCTGGGCCCATGAGACAGCACCCCATCCGAGACCCCTTCGTCCCCGTCGTCCGGTGCGCGGCCGACCTGCTCGCCGTCGTGCCGCACACCCTCGGCTACTGGCCCGCCGACTCCCTCGTCCTGTTCGCCGCCGGCGGCGGGACGGCGGGGGCGTGCGTGCGCGTGGACCTCCCGGGCCGCCCGTCCGACCAGGGCCTTCGCGCGGCCTTCGTCGCCGAGCTCGCCGACCTCGTGGGCCACGACGTCCTGAGCGACCGGGTCTTCGTGATCGTGTACACGACGTCCGCCGCGGGGGGCCGGCCCGTCGAGGTGGACGGGCTGCTCGCGCTCGTGGACGAGGCCGCCCGGCGCGCCGGGCGGGCCGTGGCGGGGCGCTGGATCGTGGCCGGCGACCGCTGGTGGCCGGCCGATGACCCGGCCGACGTCCAGGACGTCGCCGGCATCGAGGACAGCGCCGTCAACGCCGCGCTCGTGGCCTCCGGCAGCTCGTACGCGGCCGCTCCGCGGCTCGCGATGGACCACGAGTACGGGGCCCTGCCGGCCGGAACCGACCGGGGCGCCGGGCGCGCCGCGGTCCGCTGGGCGCAGGCCGGGGGCGGCGCCTGGCACCACCTCGACCGCCTCGTGCCGGCCCTGTCCGTCTGGGCCGGCGTCCTCGCCGGGGTCCTGGGCTCGCCCGGGGACCCCGTGCCCGCGGTGCTCGGCCACGACGACGACCTGCTCGGCTTCCTGGCCGCGAGCCTGACGGACCCCGTGCTCGCCGACCTGCTCCTCGTGGCCTGCGCCACGGACGACCTCGACGGCGCCCTCGCGGCCGCCGCGATGTGGGCCGAGCTGTGCGACGACGTCGACGACCCGCAGGCCGGCGCCGAGGGCGTCCCGATCGGGCCCACCCTCGCACCGGCCCCCGCGCGGCTGCCGGCCGTGCCCCGGCGGCCGCAGGCCGGGGCGGACCCCGGTCCGGGTCCCGCCCCGCTGCCCGGACCCGACGCGGGGGAGCTCGTCCGGCTGTCCCGCGTGCTCACGGGCGAGTGGGCGGACGCCCCGCACTGGCCGCTGCTCGACACCCTCTACCGGGTGCTGCAGGTGCTCGGCTGGCTCCTGGAACCCGCCGGGCCCGGCGAGCGGACCGAGGATCCCGGGCGGGACGGAGCGGACGCGGCGCTGGAGCGGGCCGTGCTCGCGGGCGTGCTCGTCGAGCTCGCGCAGCTCAACCGCTTCCGGGCGCGCGGTTCCCACACCGCGCACTTCGTCCGCCGGGCCACGGCCCTGGTCCCGGGTCACCCGTCGGCACTGCGGGTCCTGCGCCTGGCCGACGCCCGTCCCGTGCCGCTCTGGGCGCGGGATCGCGCCACCGCCTGGCACTCGTGACGCCCCGGGTCCCGGGCTTTTTCGGATCCGGCGGCAGAACGGGAACAAATCCCGCGCACGCGTGGTTCCGGCTGTCAGGACCCTTCAAGCCCGCCGCACCGGACTCTGCCCGGCGCACGGACTTGACAGGGTCATAGGCGTGTTGCCCCGAGGGCGGACGCCGTGACCGCTCAACGAAAGGCTCTCAGTGTCACCTGCCGCCAGCAAGAAGACGACGGACACCGCCGCCGAGGCCCCGGCCACCGGGGACGCTCGGTCGCCGTCCGGCACCACGGGCGCGTCGCCGCGGGCGAAGACCGCCGCTGCGAAGTCGACCGCGGCCAAGAAGACCGTGGCCGCCAAGAAGACCACGGCGACGAAGTCCACCGCCGCGCGCTCCGGCGCGGCCAAGAGCGCCGCGGCCGGCTCCACGAAGTCCACGGCCGGCAAGTCGACCGCGACCAGGACCGCCGCGAGCAAGGCGCCCACGGCGACCAGGTCCGCGGAGAAGGCTCCGGCCGCACCGAAGGCCACGGGCCGCCAGAAGGCCGCGGCGTCCACGGCCAAGGAGGCCCAGGACGTCGCCGGGGCACCCGATGAGGACGTCGTCGTCACCGACGACGCCGACCTCGAGACGGGCCTGACCGACGAGGCCGGAGTGGTCGACCCCGAGGTGGACGAGGACGAGGAGGCCGAGGAGGTGGCCGCGCCCGAGGACCCGGCCGCCGCGCCCGCGCCCAAGGACGAGAAGACCTCCGGCTTCGTCATCACCGCGAACGACGACGACGACGCCCCGGCCCAGCAGGTGGTCTCCGCGGGGGCCACCGCCGACCCGGTCAAGGACTACCTCAAGCAGATCGGCAAGGTCGCGCTGCTGAACGCCGAGCAGGAGGTGGACCTGGCGCTGCGGATCGAGGCCGGCCTGTACGCCGAGCACAAGCTCGCGGACGGGAAGGACTCCCTGGACCCGCAGACCCGCAAGGAGCTGCGCTGGGTCATCCACGACGGGAAGCGCGCCAAGAACCACCTGCTCGAGGCCAACCTGCGCCTGGTCGTCTCCCTGGCCAAGCGCTACACCGGCCGCGGCATGCTGTTCCTGGACCTCATCCAGGAGGGCAACCTCGGCCTGATCCGCGCCGTCGAGAAGTTCGACTACACCAAGGGCTTCAAGTTCTCCACGTACGCCACGTGGTGGATCCGCCAGGCCATCACCCGCGCCATGGCCGACCAGGCCCGCACCATCCGCATCCCGGTGCACATGGTCGAGGTCATCAACAAGCTCGCCCGCGTGCAGCGCCAGATGCTGCAGGACCTGGGCCGGGAGCCCACCCCGGAGGAGCTGGCCAACGAGCTCGACATGACGCCCGAGAAGGTCGTCGAGGTGCAGAAGTACGGCCGGGAGCCGATCTCCCTGCACACCCCGCTGGGTGAGGACGGCGACTCGGAGTTCGGCGACCTGATCGAGGACTCGGAGGCCGTGGTCCCCGCGGACGCCGTGAGCTTCACGCTCCTGCAGGAGCAGCTGCACTCGGTCCTGGACACGCTCTCCGAGCGGGAGGCGGGCGTCGTGGCGATGCGCTTCGGCCTGACCGACGGCCAGCCCAAGACCCTCGACGAGATCGGCAAGGTCTACGGCGTGACCCGTGAGCGCATCCGCCAGATAGAGTCCAAGACGATGTCCAAGCTGCGCCACCCGTCCCGCTCCCAGGTGCTGCGCGACTACCTCGACTGAGCGGTCCGTCCCGCGCCCGGACGCCGTCCGGGCGCGGGACGGCCACGGCCGCAGCCGCTGCCCGCGCCTGACCCGCTGCCCGCACCGGTGGGAGGGGCGTGCCGTCGGGAGCGCACGCGCCACCGGGAACGCAGGAGGGCCCCGACACCACGTGTCGGGGCCCTCCTTGCATCCCTTGCGTCGACCGCCCGTCGCGGGCGTACGGGTCAGGAACCGATGCGCTCGGTCTCGTCCTGCCAGGTGGCGGCCAGGGGCCGCAGCTTCTGCTCGTTCTTGCGCGCGTGGTGAGCGCAGAAGAGCAGCTCACCGCCCGTCGACTCGAGGATCACTCGGACGTAGGCCTGGGCGCCGCACGCGTCGCAGCGGTCGGTCGCATTGAGTTCTCGGCTCTCCAATGTTGCGTTCACGGGATCCTCCTCCTGTGTCGTACGCGTTGCACGGGGCGCGGGGCCGCCGGTGCGGGTACCCGGGGTCTCGTGGACGCTTCGGGGTACTGCTACATACAACCACGGCCGTCGGACATTCGATCCCGGCGGGAGCCGATTTTCGCCCCGGGCGTAGGTCGGGCCGCCCGGCGGCGGGCCGCCGCCCCGGGACGGCCGTGTCCGCCGCCCCGACTACAGTGGTGGGGAATCCCGCCGTCCCCCAGGAGTCGTATCCCCGTGACACCGTCCCGTTCCGAGTACAACGCCCGCCACCTCTCCGTCCTCGAGGGCCTCGAAGCCGTCCGGAAGCGGCCGGGCATGTACATCGGCTCCACCGACTCCCGCGGCCTGATGCACTGCCTGTGGGAGATCATCGACAACTCCGTGGACGAGGCGCTCGCCGGCTTCGGCCACCAGATCACGGTGGTCCTGCACGCCGACGGCGCCGTGGAGGTCCACGACGACGGCCGCGGCATCCCCATCGACCTCGAGCCGCGGACCGGGCTGACCGGCGTGGAGGTCGTCTTCACCAAGCTGCACGCCGGCGGGAAGTTCGGCGGCGGCTCCTACAGCGCCTCCGGCGGCCTGCACGGCGTGGGCGCCTCCGTGGTCAACGCCCTCTCCGCGCGCCTCGACGTCCAGGTCGACCGCGGCGGGAAGACCTACCAGATGTCCTTCCGGCACGGCGAGCCGGGACGCTTCGTCGACCAGGGCCGGCCCTCCCCGCACGCGCGCTTCGAGCCGTTCGTGGAGGGGTCGGTGCTCGACGTCGTCGGCAAGGCCAAGCGCGGGGTCACCGGGACCCGGATCCGGTACTGGGCGGACGAGCAGATCTTCACGACGGACGCCAGGTTCAGCTACGAGGAGCTGGCCAAGCGTGCCCGGCAGACCTCGTTCCTGATCCCGGGGCTGCGCATCACCGTGCGCGACCAGCGGGGCCTGCCCGGCACGCCGGGGGAGTTCGGGACCCACGAGGAGGTGTTCCAGCACGACGGCGGGATCTCCGAGTTCGTCGAGTACCTCGCCGCGGACAGCTCGGTCACGGACGTGTGGCGCTTCCAGGGGGAGGGCCGGTTCACGGAGAACGTCCCGGTCCTGGACGAGAACGGCCGCTCCAGGCTGACGGAGCTGGAGCGCACGTGCGAGGTCGACGTCGCCCTGCGGTGGGGCATCGGCTACGACACGTCCCTGCGCTCGTTCGTGAACATCATCGCGACCCCCAAGGGCGGCACCCACCAGGCCGGGTTCGAGGCGGCCCTGCTGAAGACGTTCCGGAAGCAGATCGAGGCGAACGCCCGCAAGCTCAAGGCCGGCAGCGACAAGGTCGAGAAGGACGACGTCCTGGCCGGGCTCACGGCCGTGCTCACGGTGCGGCTGGCCGAGCCGCAGTTCGAGGGCCAGACCAAGGAGGTCCTGGGCACCCCGGCCGTGCGCCAGATCGTGAGCCGGGTGATCGAGAAGGAGCTGACCGCCAAGCTCACGTCCACCGGGCGGCACGACAAGCAGCAGGCCGGGCAGCTGCTGGAGAAGGTCGTGGCGGAGATGAAGTCCCGCATCTCCGCGCGGGTGCACAAGGAGACCCAGCGGCGCAAGAACGCCCTGGAGACCTCCTCGATGCCGGCCAAGCTCGTCGAGTGCCGCTCGAACGACGTGGAGCGCTCCGAGCTGTTCATCGTGGAGGGCGACTCCGCCCTCGGCACGGCGCGGCTGGCCCGGTCCTCGAACCACCAGGCGCTGCTGCCGATCCGCGGCAAGATCCTCAACGTGCAGAAGGCGTCCATCACGGACATGCTCGCCAACACGGAGTGCGCCGCGCTCATCCAGGTCATCGGGGCCGGCTCGGGGCGCACCTTCGACCTCACCGCGGCCCGCTACGGCAAGGTCATCATGATGACGGACGCCGACGTCGACGGCGCGCACATCCGCACCCTGCTGCTCACGCTGTTCTACCGCTACATGCGCCCGCTCGTGGAGGCGGGGCGGGTCTACGCGGCGGTGCCCCCGCTGCACCGGGTGGAGATCGTCAACGCCGGCGGCAAGGCCAACGAGATGGTCTACACGTACTCCGAGCGCGAGCTCGAGGACCTGCTCGCCCGGCTGGAGGCGGAGGGGCGGCGGTACAAGGAGCCCATCCAGCGCTACAAGGGCCTGGGCGAGATGGACGCGGACCAGCTCGCGGAGACGACCATGGACGTCCGGCACCGGATGCTGCGCCGGATCCGGGTCGAGGACGCCGAGGCCGCCGAGCACGCCTTCTCCCTGCTCATGGGCTCCGAGGTGGCCCCGCGCAAGGACTTCATCATCGAGGGCGCCGCGCAGCTGGACCAGGAGCGCATCGACGCCTGAGGGGCCCGGCGCGGGGCCCCGGGAGCGGCCGGGACCCGCACGGCGGCCCGGCCGCTACGCTGGGCAGGGACGAGCGACCGTCCCCCAGGAAGGACCCCGCATGACCGCCACCGGCCCGCACACCCCGTCCACCGCACCCGCCCGGCCCCGGCCGGTCACCGTCACCGTGACGGGCGCCGCGGGCCAGATCGGCTACGCCACCGTCTTCCGGGCCGCGGCGGGCGACCTCCTCGGCCCCGGCACGCCGGTCCGGCTGCACCTGCTCGAGCTGCCGCAGGCGCGGCGGGCCGCGGAGGGCACGGCCCTGGAGCTGCAGGACGGGGCGTTCCCCCTGCTCGACGGCGTGGAGGTCTTCGAGGACGCGGACGCCGCCTTCGACGGCGCCTCGGTGGGGCTGCTGATCGGGGCCCGCCCCCGGTCCCAGGGCATGGAGCGCGCGGACCTGCTCGAGGCCAACGCCGGGATCTTCTCGGTCCAGGGGCGGGCCGTCAACCGGGGCGCGGCCGAGGACTTCCGGGCCGTCGTGGTGGGCAATCCCGCCAACACCAACGCGTACATCGCCGCCTCGCACGCCCCGGACGTCCCGCGCGAGCGGTTCACCGCCCTGACCCGGCTCGACCACCACCGCGCGCTCGCGCAGCTGGCCGCGGCCGCCGGGGCGCGCGTCGACGAGATCGAGGGCGTGGCCGTGTGGGGCAACCACTCCGCCAGCCAGTACCCCGACCTGACCCACGCCACGGTCGGGGGCCGGCCGGCGCTCGAGGCGCTCGCGGAGAAGGGCCTGGACCTGGACTGGGTGGACAGCACCTTCATCCCCCGGGTCGCCCGCCGCGGCGCCGAGATCATCGACGTGCGCGGCGGCTCCTCGGTGGCCTCGGCGGCGCACGCGGCCCTGTGCCACGTCCGCGACTGGGTCCTGGGGACCCCCGAGGGCGGGTGGACGTCCATGGCCGTGGCCTCCGACGGGTCCTACGGCGTGCCGGAGGGGCTCGTCAGCTCCTTCCCGGTCGTCTGCCGGGACGGGCACGCCGGCATCGTCCCGGACCTCGAGCTCGACGGGTTCTCGCGCTCCCGCATCGACCGCTCCGTCCGGGAGCTCGAGGAGGAGCGCGCGGCCGTGACGCAGATGGGCCTGCTCGGCCCCCGCCGCTGAGTCTCAGCCGTAGGCGGGGCCCACCGCGTCGATCACCTGGTCGGTGGGCACGCCCGAGCCGTCCCGGCGTCCGTGCTCCGTGGGCAGGGCCCGGGCCACGCCCGAGGCCGAGACGGCCTTGGCCGGACCGTGCCCGACCCAGGCCAGCGCCAGCCCGGTCTCCCCCTTGAGGAAGCGGTGCGCGCGCACGCCGCCGGTGGCCCGGCCCTTGGGCGGGTACTCCGAGAACGGGGTGACCTTCACCGAGTACTGCGACATGCCGGGCAGCACCTCGTCCGCACGGGCGAGGGTCACGACCACGGGCGTCTCGTCCGCGGCGCGCACGGCCCCGAAGAACGCCACGGCGTCCCCCGAAACCAGCTTGATCCCCGCGACGCCGCCGGCGGTGCGCCCCTGGGACCGCACGGCGCCGGCCTCGAAGTGCAGCAGCTTGCCGTCCCGGGTCACGAACACCAGCTCGTCCTCGTCGGCGGCCTCGGCGAGACCGACCACCTCGTCGCCGTCCCTGAGGGTGATGACCTCCCAGTCCTCCCGGTTGAGGGGGTACTCCGGGCTGACGCGCTTGACCACACCGTTGCGGGTGCCCAGGGCCAGCACGGCGTTGAGCGGCGCGAGCCCCACGAGCCGCTCCCCGCGGCCGAGGGTGAGGAAGTCCTTGACCGGGACGCCGTCGCCCAGCTTGGGGGTGCCCTCGAAGGCGGTCAGCACGGGCACGTCCATCACCTGGACGCGCAGCATGCGACCGGTCGACGTGACCGCGCCGATCTCCCCGCGGGCGGTGGCCCGCACCGCCGAGACCAGGGCGTCGTGCTTGATCCGCCGCGGCGGGTCCACCAGCGGCGCCTGGGAGGGGGTGCGGGCGAGCTGGCCCGAGGTGGACAGGAAGACCCAGCACGGGTCGTCGGCGATCTCGAGGGAGAGCCCGCCCCCCGGGGCCTTCCCCGGGGCGGGGGCCGCCGCCGCGGCGACCGGCGCCGGCAGCGCCTCCGACTCGAGCAGCTCGGTGCGCCGGTCGTCGCCGTGGACCTCGGCGATCTCCGCGAGCTCCGCCGAGACCAGGGCCCGCAGCCGGGAGTCGGAGGCGAGGGTCTCCTCGAGCTCGGCGATCTCCCGGCGCAGCTCCTCCTGCTCCTTCTCGAGCTCGATCCGCGAGTACTTGGTCAGCTGGCGCAGGCGCAGCTCGAGGATGTGGTCGGCCTGCACGCGGCTGAGGTCGTAGACGGCCATGAGCCGTTCCCGGGCCACGGCCGTCTCGTCGGACGAGCGGATGATCTGGATGACCTCGTCGATGTCGACGATGGCCACGAGCAGGCCCTCGACCAGGTGCAGCCGGTCGCGCCGCCTGCCCAGGCGGAACCCGGTGCGCCGCCGGACCACCGACAGCCGGTGCTCCACGTACACCCGCAGCAGCTCGAGCAGGCCCATGGTGCGGGGCCGTCCGTCCACGAGCGCCACGTTGTTGATCCCGAAGGAGTCCTCCATGGGCGTGTACTTGTACAGCTGCTGCAGGACCGCCTGCGGGTTGAAGCCGTTCTTGACCTCGATGACGAGGCGCATGCCGTTCTTGCGGTCGGTCAGGTCCACGACGTCGGAGACGCCCTGCAGCTTCTTGGCCTGCGCCGCCTCCTTGATCTTCTCGGTGACCTTCTCGGGCCCCACCATGTAGGGCAGCTGGGTGACGACGATGCCCTGCTTGCGCGGGGAGACCTGCTCGATCGAGACCTTCGCGCGGGTCTTGAACGAGCCCCGCCCGGTCCGGTAGGCGTCCCGGATCCCGTCGAGGCCCACGATCCGCCCGCCCGAGGGCAGGTCCGGGCCGGGGACGAAGCGCATGAGCTCCTCGAGCGTGGCCTCGGGGTGCTCCACGAGGTGGCGGGCGCCCGCCACGACCTCCCGCAGGTTGTGCGGGGCCATGTTCGTGGCCATCCCCACCGCGATCCCGGAGGAGCCGTTGACCAGCAGGTTCGGGAACGCCGCGGGCAGCACGCCCGGCTGGGTGAACTGGTTGTCGTAGTTGGGCACGAAGTCGACGACGTCCTCGTCGAGGTCGGCCGTGAGCGCCAGGGCGGCCGGGGCCATCCGGGCCTCGGTGTAGCGGGAGGCCGCGGGGCCGTCGTCGAGGGAGCCGAAGTTGCCGTGCCCGTCCACGAGCGGCAGGCGCATCGCGAAGGACTGGGCGAGGCGGACCATCGCGTCGTAGATCGCGGAGTCGCCGTGCGGATGCAGCTTGCCCATCACCTCCCCGACGACGCGCGCGCTCTTGACGTGACCGCGGTCGGGGCGCAGGCCCATCTGGTTCATCATGAACAGGATGCGGCGCTGGACGGGCTTGAGCCCGTCCCGGGCGTCGGGCAGGGCGCGGGAGTAGATGACGGAGTACGAGTACTCGAGGAAGCTCGTCTCCATCTCGGAGGTCACGTCGATGTCGACGATGTTCTCCCGGAAGTCGGCGGGCAGCTCGTCCTCGGCGGACGGACGGGAGGGCGCACGGCGGCGAGCCATCACAGCGGGGGGTCCTTCGGTCGTGGGTCGGTCCGGTGCGGCCCCCGCGGCTCGGCGTTGCAGAACGTCGGGGGACGCACCGGGACGCACCGTTGACGGTGCGGGTTTGTCTACTAGCCTGAAGTCTATGGTTCCAGAGACCGCGGACACGGACGAAGCCGGACAGTACCCCGAGTACTGGGAGGCCGACGTGATCCTGCGCGACGGCGCCACGGCGCAGCTGCGCCCCATCTCCCCGGAGGACCGGGACGCGCTCCTGGCCTTCCACCGGTCGCAGTCCGAGAACTCCATCTACCTGCGCTTCTTCTCCTACAAGCCGACGCTCTCCGCCCGCGAGCTGGACCGGTTCACCCGCGTGGACCACCGGGACCGCGTCTGCTTCGTGCTGCTGCTGGGCGAGCAGATCATCGGGGTCGGCCGCTACGACCGCACGGACGACCCGCAGGACGCCGAGGTCGCGTTCATGATCTCCGACGCCCACCAGGGGCGGGGGATCGGCTCGATCCTGCTCGAGCACCTCGCCGCCGCCGCGCGGGAGAACGGGATCGACCACTTCTCCGCGGAGGTCCTGCCCGAGAACCGCAAGATGCTCCGCGTGTTCGCCGAGGCCGGCTACGAGCTCACCCGCAAGTTCGACGACGGCGTGGTGGTGGTGGGCTTCGACATCGACCCGACCGAGAAGTCGCTGGCCGTGATGGCCGCGCGGGAGCACCGGGCCGAGGCCCTGTCCATGGCCGACCTCCTCTCCCCGTCCTCCATCGCCGTGATCGGGGCGTCGCGGGACCCCGGCCACGCCGGGCACGCGCTGGTCGAGCACCTCGTCGCCTCCGGGTTCGCCGGCCGGCTCAGCGGCGTGAGCCCCACGCCGTTCGAGCGGGAGGGGATGACCCACGCCACCTCCATCGGCGAGGTCCCCGAGCGCGTGGACCTCGCCGTGATCGCCGTGCCCGTGGACCAGGTCGTCGACGTCGTGGACCAGTGCGGCGCTGCGGGCGTGCGCGCCGTCGTGGTGGTCACGGGCGGCTACGCCGAGGCCGGCGCGGCGGGCCGGGCCCGGCAGACCGAGCTCGTCCGCCGTGCCCGCTCGCACGGGATGCGCGTGGTCGGCCCCGCGAGCCTCGGGCTCTACAACACGGCCCCGGAGTCCCGCTTCAACGCCTCGATCCTGCCGACGGTGCCGCGCGAGGGCCCCCTGGGACTGTTCAGCCAGTCGGGGGCCATCGGCATGATGCTCAACGCCGCCGCGCTGCGCCACAACGTGGGGGTCTCCACCTACCTCTCCGCCGGCAACCGCGCGGACGTCTCCGGCAACGACATGATGCAGTACTGGGAGGACGACGCCGCGACCCGCGCGTGCGGGCTCTACCTGCAGTCCGTGGGCAACCCCCGCAAGTTCTCCCGCATCGCCCGCCGGCTGTCCCTGAACAAGCCCGTGATCGTGGCCAAGAGCGAGGTCACCGGGCTGCGGCTGCCGCCCGGCCACACCGGGCGCACCACCCAGGCGCCGCCGGGGGCCCTGGACGCGATGTTCCGCCAGGCCGGGGTGATCCGCGCGGACACGAGCGAGCACCTGATGGACGTGGCCGGGATCCTCGCCGGCCAGCCCCTGCCCGCGGGCGGCCGCACGGCCCTCGTCTCGAACGCGCTGGCCCTGGGCCAGCTCATGGAGGACCGCTGCATGCAGCTGGGGCTGGAGGTCGCGGTGACCCAGGCGGGGGTCCGGACCACGGACGGCGGGCAGGAGGCCCTCGGGCAGCTGCGGGCGGCCGTCGACAGCTGCCTCGGCGCCGAGGGCGTCGACACCGCCGTGGTCACGCTGATGCCGGTCCCGGACACCACGCCGGAGGCCGTGGCCGAGCTCGTGGGCCGCGTGGGGCGCGAGCACGGCAAGACCGTGGTGGTCGTCTTCACGGGCAGCACCGAGCCGGGTGCGGTCTCCGCCCTGCACCACGCCGACGACGGCCTGGACGTGCCCTGCTTCGACTCCCCGGGCGCGGCCCTGCGCGCGCTCGCCAAGGTGGTGGACTACACCCGCTGGCGCGCCCAGGACCAGGGCCGGCACGCCGAGCCGAAGGGCATCGACGCGGAGGCGGCCGAGACCTTCGTGGAGACGGTGCTGCCCGGGGTCTCCGGCGACGAGCTGCGGGAGCTGGACGCCGACCAGGCGCGGACGCTGCTGGCGACCTACGGCATCGGCCTGCTGCCCAGCGAGCGGTTCACGGATCCCGCGGACGCGCCGGCCGCCGCGGAGCGGCTCGGCTACCCGGTGGCCCTGAAGACCACGGACCCCAACCTCCGGCACCGCCTGGACCTGGGCGGCGTGCAGCTCAACATCCAGGACGACGGGCAGCTGCGCACGGCCATCGAGACCATGCACCGCGCGCTCGCCCCCTTCGGCACCTTCGACCTCGAGGTGCAGTCCATGGCGCCCACCGGCCAGGCCGTGGTGCTCCGGGCCATCGAGGACCCCCTCATCGGCCCCGTGCTCTCGTTCGGGATGGCGGGGGACGCCGTGAACCTCCTCGAGGACTGGGCCCACCGGGTCCCGCCGCTGACCGACCAGGACGTGCGGCGGATGGTCCGCGAGCCCAAGGCCTCCCGCAAGCTGTTCGGCCACCAGGGGGTGCCGGCCGCGGACGTGGACCGGCTGGAGGACCTCGTCTCCCGGGTGGCGCTGCTCAAGGACCGGCACCCGGAGATCGCCCGCGTGGAGCTGAACCCGGTGCTCGTCTCCAGCGGCTCCCTGACCGTGCTCGGGGCCTCGGTCGGGATCGGCAACGCCCGGCAGCGGACGGACAGCGCGCGCCGGGCCATGCGCAGCTAGGCGGGTCCGGACCTCGTGGCGGACACCATAGCCGGCCGGTACACCCTCATCGACCCCATCGCGCGCGGCGGCAGCGGGTCCGTGTGGCGGGCCTGGGACGGCCGGCTCCAGCAGCTGTGCGCGGCCAAGGTGCTGCGCCAGCGCGACTCAGCGGACCTGCTGCGCTTCGCGCGGGAGCAGTCGGTGAAGCTGGAGCACCCGCACGTGCTCGCCCCGTACGGGTGGGCCGCGGAGGACGCGCACGTGGTCATCGCGATGCCGCTCGTCCACGGGGGGACCCTGGAGTCCGCGCTGCTGGACAACGGGGCGGCCTCGGCGGAGCTCACGGAGGAGGTCCTGGCCCAGCTGCTCCAGGCGCTGCAGTTCGTGCACGCCCAGGGCTGGGTGCACCGGGACGTGAAGCCGGGCAACCTCATGCTGGACAGCACCGGGACCGGCCGGCCCCACGTCCTCCTCTCCGACTTCGGCATCGCCGTGCGCGTCCAGGACGCCCGGCTGACCCGGACGGGCACGGTGGTGGGCACCCCCGGCTACCTGCCCCCGGAGGCGTACGCGCTCACCGACCCGAGCCCCGCGCAGGACCTCTACGCCGCGGGGATCACCGCGCTGCGGATGCTGGACCCCTCGCTGGAGCCCCAGGAGAGCCTCGGGCCCAACGACGCGCGGGCGGTGGTGGGGGAGCAGGGCGACCTCGCGGAGCACCTCGCGGCGCTGCTCACCCCGGACCCCGCGCTGCGCCGGGACGCGGCCGTGGCCGTGCTGCACGAGCTCACCGCGGGCGCGGCACGGCGGCGCTTCGACCCGGCGCGCACGCGGGACGGGGAGCCGTTCGAGGTCTTCGACGTCCTCGACCCCCTGCCCGAGCCGTGGGCGAGCCGGGTGCTGACCGGATGGGACGGCACGGACGCCCCGGAGCGTCCGGCGGACCCGGCCGGTGCGGGGCCCGGCGCCGGAGCGGCCGGAACGCGGGGGGAGCGCACCGGCGACCCGTTCCCGGACGGACCGGACACGGTGGACACCGGTGCCGCCGGCGCCGATGCCGATGCCTCGGGGGCCAGGGCGGCCGGCGCCGCGGTCGGCGGTACCGCTCTTCCCGGCGCCGGGCGTGCCGGCAACGGGAGTACCGGCACCGGGAAGGACGGCTCCGCGGCGACCGGCTCCGGGGGGAACGGCTCCGGGGGGAACGACGCCGGGGAGAGCGACAGCGGGCCGAGCAGCACCGGGGCGAACGGCGGCAGGCCGGGTGGGACGGGAGCGGCCGACCCGGAAGTACCGGGCGGGACCGAGCCCGGGCACGGCGGGCCCGGGCGGTCCCGACCGGGCGGATCCGGGCGGGACACGCCGGGGCCCGCCGACGCCGGAGCACCCGTCCCGGTCCCGCATCGGGACGGAGCGGGCCACCGGCCGGCCGGGGGGCGGCGGACGAGGGCGTTCACGCCGACGGCGCGGCCCGGGCGCCGGCGCCGCAACAGCGCCGTGACGGGCGTGTTCGTGGTCCTGGTGGGGATGACGGCGCTGCTGAGCGGCTACCTGCTGCTCGACCCGCTGGGCTCCGCGGAGCAGGTCCCCGCTCCCGGTCCGACGCCCACGGCCACCCGCAGCGCGCCGACACCCCCCGGCCCGGCGCCGGAGGAGACCCCCGTGGTGCTGGAACGGGTCTGCGAGGACCAGGGCGGCGGGGAGGAGCGATGCTACTTCCGCGTGCCCTGAGGGCCCGTGTTGGGCGCGGGCGCGCGCGTGGGGGAAAATGTCCTCCATGACGTATTCAGGTGAGCGCGGCCAGCGGCTGGTCGAGGACATCAACAAGGCCGGCTTCTATCCGCAACTGGTGATCGACGTGGTCCAGGACTCCCTGGACGGCCGGTCCCCGGTGTCCCACCTCGTGCAGCTGGAGACCCACATCGACCGGACGGAGGTGCACCGCCACACCACCGTGCTGGTGCTCGCCGAGGACGTGCTCCACGTGACGCACGTGGACGACGAGGAGTTCGACGAGAGCGGCCGTGACGTGGTGGCCCGCGTCTCCACCGAGACGGTGGGGATCTCGCAGATCCGCTCCGTGACGCTCAGCTACTCCTACTACCAGCCGGCCAACTACCGGCCGGACAGCCCCATCTCCGAGGTGACCCTCGCCATCGCGTGGACGGGCACCCTGCACGTGGACCTGGCGCCCGCGCTGTGCGAGGACCCCCAGTGCCAGGCCGACCACGGCTACACCGGCACCGCGGCCCGCGAGGACATCGTGCTGCGGATCAGCGCGGAGGCCGACGGCCCGGCCGCTGTCGAGGGGGCGCGGGAGTTCGCGCGCACGCTGCGCCGGGCCAACCTCTCCCCCCTGACTGACGGCGCGCAGATCGCCCAGCCGGCCCACGGCCGCACGCCCGCCCTGCGGCGGACGGCCGCGGCCACCCCGCGCACCCGGTTCACCGACCGGTTCACCGGCCGGGACGGCGGCGCCGCCCGATGAGGGCGGTGCAGGAGGTCCTCCCCGCGCTGCCCGCCGACCTGCCGGGCCCGCCCCGCTACGGCAGCCGATCGGTCGCGGAGGTCATGTCCTCGGCCGCGGCGTCCCTGGGCGTGCCCGGCTTCCGGGACGTGCTGGGCCTGCCCGCCGCCCGCCGGGTCGTCGTCGTCATGGTGGACGGGCTGGGGCGTGCGCAGCTGCGGGCCCGCGCCGGGCACGCCCCCGTGCTGGCCGGCGCCCGGAGCCTGTCCACCCTGGACGCCGCGTTCCCCACGACGACGGCGGCCTCACTGGCGTCCCTCGGCACCGGCGCAGCCCCAGGAGCGCACGGACTGGTGGGCTACGACGTGCTGGACCCCGCCCGGGACCGGGTCGTGAACCAGCTCGGGGGCTGGGACGCCGCCGTGGACCCGCGCACGTGGCAGCCGCTGCCCACGGTGTTCGAGCGCGCCGCCGAGCACCTCGACGTGATCACGGTCAGCCGGGGCAAGTTCGCCGGCTCCGGGCTCACCGAGGCCGCCCTGCGCGGAGGCCGGTTCGTCGCCGCGGAGGGACCGGCGGCGCGCGTCGGCACCGCGCTCGACCAGCTCGCCGCGGGCCGGGACGCCCTCATGTACTTCTACTGGGACGAGCTCGACCGCACCGGGCACGCGCGGGGCTGGGAGTCCTGGGAGTGGACGGCCCAGCTCGAGGAGCTCGACGGGGCCCTGCGCCGGCTGGTCGCCCGGGTCCCGGCCGGCACCACCGTGCTGGTGACCGGTGACCACGGCATGGTGGACGTCCCCCGGGACGCCCGCGTCGACTTCTCCGGGCTGCCGGGTCTGCTGGACGGCGTCCGGCACACGGCGGGGGAGCCGCGGGCGGTGCAGCTGCACCTGGAGCAGGACGCCACGGCCGGGGACGTCAGGGCGCTCGTGGCCGCCTGGCGCGAGCAGTTCGGCTCCCGGGTGTGGCTGCTCTCCCGGGAGGCCGCCCTCGAGGCCGGCTACTTCGGGCCGCCGGAGCTCGTGCGCGAGGCGGTGCGCGGGCGGATCGGCGACCTCCTGGTGCTGGCGCGGGACCCGATCGCACTGTTCGACCTGGGCCGGCTCCGGCCCAGCGTCCTGTCCATGGTGGGTCAGCACGGTTCGCTCACCCGCGCCGAGCGGGAGGTCCCGCTGCTGCGCCTGGCCTGACCGCCCGCCGGCGGGCCGGGCCCGGTCGCTCCGTGCTCAGGGCGGCGCCGGGGTCTCCCCGCTCAGGGCGCCGCCGGGGTCTCCCCGCCGGCCTCGTCGGCGGTTCCGTCCTCGACGGATCCCTCCCCGGCGGCGGCGGGTTCGGCGCGCTCCTCCTCGACGGGGTCCTCCTCGTCCGGACCCTCTTCGGCCGGGCCTTCCTCGGCCGGGCCTTCCTCGTCCTCCGCGGGCCTCTCGGGCGACGCGGGTCCGGGCTCGGGCGGGGCCGGCTGCGGCGCGGGAGGAGCGGGTGCCGGGGCGGGCACCACCGGCTGCGGCGGGACGGGCGCGGGGACGACGGGCTCGGGCGCGACCGGGGCGGGAGGCACGGGCGCCGGCGCGGGGACCACGGGGGCCGGCGGCACCGGCTCCGGGGCGGGCGGCGGCGGGGCGGGGGCCTCGGGCGAGGGGCTCGGCGTCGGGGAGGGTGTGGGGGAGGGCGTGCGGGTGCGGGTGGGCGTCGGCGAGGCGGTGGCCGACGGGGACGTGGTCATCGAGGGGGCGGGGATGAACTCCGCCTGCTGACCGCTGCCGAAGAGACTGCGCCCCACCCCGCCCAGGTAGAGCGCCCCGACGCCGGCGAGCACCACGAGCACGACCGCGCCCAGGACCAGCCCGGCGACGAACCGCCCCGGTCCGGAGCCCTGGACGAGCTCGGCCGGTCCCGCCGGCGCGGCGGAGGCGCCGGGGGTGGCGGCCTCCGCGGTGGCGGCGTCGCGCTCGTCGTCCCCGAAGAGATCGTCCTCGATGGAATTGCCCATGTCGTGCTGCCCCTGACGTGGTGTCGTCCGTCCGGGCCGAGCGCGGGATGGGGGAGCGCGCGGACCCGGAGGAACGGCGCGGAGCCGTCCCCTGCTGCGTGCACTCTAACCCGTGCCGGGCCGCGGGTGCCGGACGGCACGCATCGGGGCTCAGTCGGGGGAGCTGCCGAAGACGATCTCGTCCCAGCTGGGCACCGAGGACCGCGCGGAGCGCCGTGCCTTCGCCGTCTTGTTGCGCGGACGGGGCCGTTCCGGTGCGGACTCCTCCTCGGCGGTGGAGTCCTCGGCGCCCTCTCGCGCGGCCGGAGCGGTGCTGTCGGCGGGGTCCTCGCCCGGCGGGTCCTCGGACGGGGACGTCCCGATTCCGGAGGCCCCGGTCCGGGGCGTCACCGGTCCGGGCGTCTCGGTTCCGGAGGGGCCAGTCCCGTCGGTCCCGGACGCCTCGGCACCGGAGGAGTCCGCGGCGGGCGCGGCCCCGTCGTCGCGCCCGGTGCGCTCCGGCCCGGGCTGCCGCGCCCGCTCCGGGGAGCTCGCGGGCGCGCCGTCCCGGGCGGGGGGCTCCTCGGCGGGCTCGGCCGGCGCGCCGGTGGCATCCTCCGCCCACTGCGCGTCCGGGCCGCCGGCGGGCGCCCCGGCCCGGCCCGGGGCGGGCTCCGGGGCGGCGTCGGGCTCGGGGAACTGCGTGGCGGGCTGGAAGGGCCGGTCGAAGACGGAGCTGTCCTCGGGGGCGGCGAGCGGGCGCGGCCGCCGCTCCACGTGGCCCATGCCACGGCCCAGGATCTCGGCGAGGGCGTCGTCCCCGTCGGCGTCCTCGCCGATGCGCTGCCCGCGGCGGGCCTGCAGCACGTCGAGCAGGTCGTCGGCCTCCACGGCCGAGCGGCGCAGTTGCGTGAGCTCGGGGTCGAGGCCGCCGTCCAGGACGCCGAGCCCCGTGCCGAGGGGCGTGTCCGGGGGGCCGGGCTCGGTGAGGGACTCCGCCCACGGGTTCGCCGGCCGCACGCTCTGGTTCGCGGGGTTGTACAGCCACTCGGCCAGCGGCTCGTCGTGGGCGGGGGCGGCCGAGGGATCCACCACCGAGAACCGGGCGACCACCGCCCACAGGTGGTCCTCCCGCTGCCACGAGTCCCACTCGAGGGAGGAGGGGTCCACGCCGAGGTCGGCGGCCCGGTGGGCGACGGCACGGCCGAGGGTGAGGGGCTCGCCCTCGAAGACGGAGTGGTAGCCGCGGTGGGCGGAGCGGTCCTCGATCTGGACCTTCTGCGCCTCGGCCGCGACGTGGGCCCGCTCGGCGAGGATCGGCCACTCGTAGCGGCGGACGCGCGCGGACTCCCAGCCGCTCTCGGCCACGATCTCCTCGACCGTGGCCCCGGCGCGGAACCGGGCCTGGATCTCGCGGGGCCCGAACTGGCCCGTGCCGCGCTGGCGGGCGCCGGGCAGGCGCCGGGCGCGCTGGACGGCCAGGCGCAGCTCCTGGTCGATCCGCAACAGGTGGCGGGTGCCTGCCTCGTCCTCGACGACCAGGTGCTCACCGTCGTCGTGCACACCTGCCAGGCGCAACTGCTCCATGCTGTCATTCCTCCGGGATGGTTCTCGGGTGCGCTCGGGGTCGTCGAGCGGGCGCTGCGGGGCGGGTCCGTCGGTCGCGGCCGACGTGCCGGCCCGGTCCCGCCCCCCAATCCTACTGGCCGTCGCACGACCCCGGCCGGAGGCCGTCCGCGGAGGACCTCCGCCGCGTGTTCGCGGGCCCGTGCAGGTTGGATTTTTGCCCCCGGATGGTGAACAATCTACGCGACACAGAGCCCGGTGGGCGGCGGCGAGCCGTGCCCGAGCCCGCCCTCGGACCGCATGGGAGCGAAGACCCGACATGGCCACTGATTACGACGCGCCGCGCAAGCAGGACGACGAGCTCAAGGAGGACTCGATCGAGGAGCTGCAGACGCGTCGCAGCGACCCGCAGTCCGGCGCCGTGGACGAGGACGAGGCCGCCGCGGCGGAGAGCTTCGAGCTGCCGGGCGCGGACCTCTCCAACGAGGAGCTGTCCGTCGTCGTGCTGCCGGCCCAGGAGGACGAGTTCACCTGCGGCTCCTGCTTCCTGGTGCGCCACCGCTCCCAGATCGCCGAGGAGCGCAACGGCGTCAAGCACTGCGTCGAGTGCGTGGGCTGAGCCCCGCCGGTCCGGGCTCGTCCGAGCAGCGCGGAGAACCCCGCCGCGACGTCCGTCGCGGCGGGGTTCTTCCGTGTCCCGGCCGTGCTCACGGGCGCCCGGACAGCACCTCGACGACGCGCTCGGGGTGCCGGGTGGAGGTGAGCCAGTAGGGGGTGGGGTCGACGGGGTCGGTGATCCGGATCCGCACCACCGGCCCCACGGACGCCCGGAAGTTCATGTAGGCCCGTCCGTCGAGCTCGGGCCCCCGGACCAGGCGGACGTCGTCGCCGCGGAAGGCCTCGGCCTCGCCCACGAACCGGCGCTCGATGCGGGCCCGGCCGACCTGCAGGAACTCGTCGGTCACGACGATCCTGGTGCTGGAGGCGACGAGGGCCACGGCGGTGCCGCCGCCGACCACGAGGGCCGCGGCGCCGGCCACCCAGAGGTCGATGGGGGCGAGCGCGATCAGGGCGACGAGGCCCGCGAAGAGCACGAGGAGCCACATCCACCACGCGGGGGTGAGCTTCTCCTCGTAGAGGATCTCGGCGCCGGGCCGCTCGGAGGAGGGCCGGCGGGGGCCGTCGGCCGGGGACGCACTGGAGGAAGCAGGGTCGGACATGGCTCTAGCGTCTCACGACCGCGCCCGTGGTCCGGCGCGTTAGAGTGGGGCACTGTGAACGACCAGTCGACAGGCCACCGGCCGCC
This sequence comes from Kocuria cellulosilytica, assembly GCF_040981245.1. Lineage (NCBI taxonomy): Bacteria > Bacillati > Actinomycetota > Actinomycetes > Micrococcales > Micrococcaceae > Kocuria > Kocuria cellulosilytica. Next base: position 126,596 of record NZ_JAVFWZ010000007.1, read on the forward strand.
GTCGGGCCACGGGCGCCCGCTCAGCATCGCGCTGCAGGCCCTCGACCCGGACCTCCCGCCGCCCGTGTACGCCAAGCCCGGGGACGCCGGCGCGGACCTGCGCTCCCGCGAGGACGTGGTCCTCGGCCCCGGGCAGCGGGCCCTCGTGCCCACGGGCGTGGCGATCGCGCTGCCCGAGGGGTACGCGGGATTCGTGCACCCCCGCTCGGGTCTGGCCGCCCGGCACGGCATCACGGTGGTCAACGCCCCGGGCACCGTCGACTCCGGCTACCGCGGCGAGATCATGGTCACCCTGCTCAACACGGACGGCACCGAGTCCTTCACGGTCCGCCGCGGGGACCGCATCGCCCAGCTCGTCGTCCAGCGCGTCGAGCAGGCCGTCTTCGAGGTCGTCGACGTCCTGCCCGGCTCGGCCCGCGGCGGCACGGGCTTCGGCTCGAGCGGCACCGCCTGACCCCGAGCCGCCCCCCACGAGCTCACGCCACGAGCCGGCCCGCGGGCCGGCGGAGGAGAACGAGAACATGTTCGGTCGCAAGAAGAAGCAGCCCCCGGCGCAGGACGCCGCCCCGCAGCCGCCGGAGGCCGTCCCGAGCGCCGAGGACGCCGCGGCGGCGCGGCGCCGGGAGCCGCAGGGCCCCCTCGACGTCTCGCAGATCGACGGCCGCGACGGCTACCTCGACCTCGGTGCCGTGCTCGTGCGCCCGCGCTCCGGGCTGGGCGTGCGGCTCGAGGTCGACGAGCGCACGCAGCGCCCCCGCGCGGTCGCCCTGGACCTCGGGAGCGGGTCCGTCCAGGTCCAGGCGTTCGCCGCGCCCCGCTCCGAGGGGCTGTGGGACGAGGTCCGCCGCGAGCTGGTGCAGTCGCTGCGCACGGGCAACGGCGAGCCGACGGTCGAGGAGGGCCCGTTCGGGCTCCAGGTCGTCGCCCGCTTCCCCGCCACGGCCTCCGACGGCACCCAGGGCTTCCGCCTCGCCCGCTTCGTGGGCGTCGACGGGCCGCGCTGGTTCGTGCGCGCGGTCTTCACGGGCACCGCCGCGGTGACCGCCGAGTCGGCCGCCGCCCTCGACGAGGTCGTGCGCGAGCTCGTGGTGGTGCGCGGCGACCGCCCCATGCCGCCCCGGGAGCTGCTGACGCTGGTCGTCCCCGAGGACGCGGTGCGCCGCCCCGCCCCGGGGACGGAGCGGGACGCGGAGCAGGAGCCGGACCGGGAGCCCGTCCGGCCGCCGCGGCGCGGCCCCGAGATCACCGAGATCGGCTGAGCCATGACGAGGACGGGGAACGGGCTCACCCGGCCGGCGCCGGGCACCGGAGCCATCGACGTGGTCGCCGAGGCGCCGGTCTGCGCGGGGGACCTCGATCCCTCGACCGCGGCCGGGGGACGCCGCCGGGTGATGGCGACCGGCCTCGTGGTGGAGGTCACCGTGCCGCCGGTGACGGGCGCGCAGAACTTCACCGCGCTGCTCGTGCCGGACTGCCCCCGGGCGGAGGGGGAGCAGGACCCGGCGGCCCCCCGGCCCCTGCGCCTCGTGTGGCACGGCCAACGCAGCGTGCCGGGCGTCACCGCGGGGACGCGGCTGCGCTGCGCGGGCGTGGTCAGCTTCCGGGACGGGCGTCCCTCGATGTTCAACCCGCGCTACGAGATCATCGCGAAGCAGGTCAGCCGATGACGGGCACCCAGGAGCCCGGGAGCACGGCGGGCGGGCCCGGGCGCGACGACGTGGAGCGCTCGATGGCCGCCTACGCCGCGCGCTCGGGCATGCGGCGCAAGGACAACGGCCAGCTCGACGTGCTGCACGCCGTCGGCGGCTGGCGCGGACTCGCCGAGACGATCCTGCCGGGCTTCGTGTTCCTCGCCGTGCTGCTCGTCGGCAACACGCTCGGGGTGGCGCTCATCGCGTCCCTGGGCGCGGCCGCGCTCTTCACCGTGCTGCGCCTCGTCCAGCGCCAGAGCCTCGTGCAGGCCGTCTCCGGCTTCGTGGGGGTGGGCGTCTGCGCGCTGTTCGCGCGCGCCACCGGCGAGGCGCTGGACTACTACGTCCCCGGCTTCTGGATCAACGCGGCCTGGTTCGGCGGGCTCGGGCTGTCCCTGCTCGCCCGCTGGCCGCTGCTCGGCGTCTTCTACGGCTACATCCGCGGGGAGGGCACCCAGTGGCGGGAGGTCCCGGTGCGCCGCCGCGCGTACCAGGTGGCCACGGTCATGCTCATGGCCATGTTCGCCGCCCGCCTGCTCGTGCAGGTGCCCCTGTACCTCGCGGAGAACCTCACCGGGCTCGGCGTGGCGCGCCTGGTCATGGGCGTGCCCCTGTACGCGCTGACCCTGTGGCTCGCGTGGCTCGTGTCCCGGCCCCCGGAGCAGATCGCCGCCGAGGAGCAGGACACCCCCTGAGCCCGTCCGCCGGGCTCAGTCCCGGTGGGGCTCGTGCCGGCCCGCGGTGGTGAACATCGCGCGCAGCTGCGCCTCGCCCTCCGTGGTGGAGACGAAGAAGAGCTGGTCGGCGCCCTCGACCACGTCGTCCCCCGAGGGGGTGATGGGCACGCCGTCGCGCAGGATGGCCACGAGCGCCACGTCCGGCGGCCACGGCACCTGGGAGACCATCGTGGCGATGATCGGGTGCTCGTGGGGCACCGTGTAGGCCGAGAGGGTGGCCCCGCCCGTCTGCAGGGTCAGCAGCCGCACCACGTCGCCGACCTCGACGGCCTCCTCCACGAGCGCGGTCATCAGCCGCGGCGTGGACACGGCCACGTCCACGCCCCAGGCGTCGTCGAAGAGCCACTCGTTCTTGGGGTTGTTGACCCGGCCCACCGTGCGGGGCACGCCGAACTCGCTGCGCGCCAGGAGCGAGACCACGAGGTTCGCCTTATCGTCGCCCGTGGCGGCGACGACGACGTCCGTGTCCTCGAGCCCGCCCTCCCGCAGGGTGGAGAGCTCGCAGGCGTCCCCGATGATCCACTGGGCGCCGCGCAGGTCCGAGCGGCCGATCACCTCGGGCTTCTCGTCGAAGATCACGACCTCGTGCTGGTGGGAGAGCAGCTCCCGGGCGATCGAGGCGCCCACGGCGCCCGCGCCCACGATGACCACGCGCATCAGGCTCCTCCCCGCGAGGTGTCGTCGGATCCGGGCGCGTCCTCGGACTCCCGGCGCAGGGAGTTGGCGAAGTCGAGCACGTCCGGTCCGGGCCGGCGGGACAGCACGCGGGACACGGCCTCGACGTCGTCGGTGCGCATCATGGCGTGCACCACGTCCCCCTGCTGGTAGCTCATGTCCGGACCGGGCAGGACGCCCTCCCCGAAGCGGGTCACGAACGCGATCCGCACCCCCGTGGCCTCCTCGATGGCGTCCAGGTGCAGGCCGGACCAGGAGTCGTCCAGGGACAGCTCGCCCAGCTGCAGCCGTCCCGAGGCCTCGCGGAAGTCGGCCGTGATGGTCTGCTCGGGCAGGATCCGGCGCAGCGCCTGGTCGGCGCTCCAGCGCACGGCGGCGACGGTGGGGATCCCCAGCCGCTGGTAGAACTCCGCCCGGGAGGGGTCGTAGATGCGGGCCACGACGTGGCGGACCTTGAACGTCTCGCGCGCCACCCGGGCCGCGATGATGTTGGAGTTGTCCCCGCTCGAGACGGCCGCGAAGGCGTAGGCCTCCTCGATCCCGGCCCGGCGCAGCACCTCCTGGTCGAAGCCGAGGCCGGTGACCTTCTTGCCCTCGAAGGACTTGCGCAGCCTCCGGAAGGCGCGGTCGTCCTGGTCGATCACCGCCACGGTGTGCCCGGAGTCCTCGAGGGTGTGGGCGACCATCACGCCGACGCGCCCCACCCCCATGATCACGAAATGCGCCATGCCCCTCAGCCTAGGTCACGCCCGGGCGCGCGGCGGGCAGCCGGTGCGGCGGACAATCGGTGCGGGACGGACTACCGTGGGGAGCCGTGCAGAGCATTCCCCGGGCCGTGCGGCGCGCACTCGTCGGCAAGCCCATCCACAACGAGCGGTTTGTCGACGCCGTGCTGCCCAAGCGCACGGCGCTGCCGGTCTTCTCGGCGGACGCCCTCTCCTCGGTGGCCTACGCCCCGGACGAGATCATCCTCACGCTCGCGCTCGCGGGGACCACGGCCGTGGCGGTCTCCCCCTGGGTGGGCCTGGCCGTGCTGGTGGTGCTCGCCGTGGTGATCACCGCCTACCGGCAGAACGTGCGCGCCTACCCCTCCGGCGGCGGCGACTACGAGATCGTCTCCAAGAACCTCGGCCGCACCGCGGGGGTGGGCGTGGGCGCGGCTCTGATGGCCGACTACTCCCTCGTCGTGGCGGTGTCCATGGCCACCGCCGCGCAGTACGTCTCCGCGGCGCTGCCCGCGCTCATCGGCTGGCGGGTGGAGCTGGCCGTGGCCGGGATCCTGTTCGTGGGCCTGCTCAACCTCCGCGGCCTGAAGTTCATGGGCCGGGCCGCGGCCGTGCCCACCTACTTCTTCCTCGCCGTCCTGGCCGCGCTGCTGCTCGTGGGCCTGGGCCAGGACCTCACCGGCTCCCTCGGCGACGCCCCCAGCGCGGACCGGGAGGTCCTGCCCGCCGCGGGCTTCGACGCCGGGCTGGCCGGTCTGGCGGGCGCCCTGGTGGTGCTGCGGGCCTTCTCCTCCGGGGCCGTGGCGCTGACCGGCGTGGAGACCATCACCAACTCGGTGCCGTACTTCCGCAAGCCCCGCGCGGCCAACGCGGCGGCCACGCTGGGGGTGCTCGGCGCCCTCGCGGCGGCCCTGCTGGCCGGCGTGATGTACCTCGCGGACCGCACGGACGTGGTGGTCGTGGGCGACCCGGAGGAGCAGCTGCTAGTGGACGGCCGGCTCCCCGGGCCCGACTTCTTCCAGGACCCCGTGCTGGGCCAGCTCGCCAAGACCGTCTTCGGCACCGACTCCCTGTGGTTCTTCGTGCTCGTCGCCGCGACCGTGGGCGTGCTGGTTCTCGCCGCGAACACCGCCTTCTCCGGCTTCCCCACGCTCGCCTCCCGGCTGGCGCGGGACGCCTTCCTGCCCCGGCAGCTGCAGGCGCGCGGGGACCGCTTCGCGTTCACCAACGGCATCCTGCTGCTGCTGCTCGTCGCCGTGGTCCTCACCGTGGCGTTCGGGGCCAACGTCAACAGCCTCATCCAGCTCTACATCGTGGGCGTGTTCGTCTCCTTCACGCTCACGCAGGCCGGCATGGTGCGGCACTGGGCGCGGGTGCGGCGGATGCGCCCGCACCCGGGGGTCCGCCGCGAGCTGTTCGTCCGCCGGGCCGTGGCCCTGGTCGCCTTCGTCCTGTGCGCGGCGGTGCTCGTGGTCGTGCTCGTGACGAAGCTCACGCAGGGCGCGTGGATCACCATCGTGGCCATCGCCGTCCTCAGCGCGGTCATGGCGGGCGTCCGCCGGCACTACGACGCCGTGGACGCCGAGCTCGCGCTGCAGCCCGACTCCCCGGTCCGGGCCCTGCCCTCGCGGGTGCACGCCATCATCTACGTCTCCTCCGTGCGCAAGCCGCTCATGCGCGCCCTGGCCTACGCCCGGGCGTCCCGGCCCTCGACCCTCGAGGCCGTCGTCGTGGACACGAACGCCTCGGCCACCGCCCGGATCCTCGCCGAGTGGCAGCGCCTCGAGATCCCGGTGCCCGTCACGGTCCTGCACGCGCCCTACCGGGACACCATCGGCCCGGTCCTCGACCACGTGCGCGGGGTGCGCCGCAAGTCCCCCCGGGACCTGGTCGTGGTGTACCTGCCCGAGTACGTGGTGCGGCACCGGTGGGAGCGGCTGCTGCACAACCAGGCCATCCGGCCGCTGCGGGCCCGCCTGCACCAGGAGCGCGGGGTCATGACGGCCTCCGTGCCCTGGCACCTGTCCTCCGCCTCCGGCGAGGACACGGGCCCCGAGTCCGCCCCCGAGCAGAGAGCGTCCCAGCCGTGATCCCGTCCCGCCCCCCGGTCCCCGCCGGGTCCACAGAATCCGCAGGGTCCGCCGAGCCCGCCGAGCTCGAGCTGCGCCTGGGCCCCGTGGCCCACGGCGGGCACACCGTGGCCCGCACCGGCGAGGGCCGCGTGGTCTTCGTCCGCCACGGCCTGCCCGGCGAGCTGGTCCGCGTCCGCCTCACCGACAGCGGCCCCGCGGCCCGGTTCTGGCGGGGCGACGTCGTGGCCGTCCTCGAGGGGGACCCCGGCCGGCGGACCGAGCACGTGTGGGCCCCGGCCGACCCCCTGCTGACCTGGCGGCGCGGGGAGCCGCCCGTGGGCGGCGCGGAGTTCGGCCACGCCGAGCTGCCGGCCCAGCGCGCCCTCAAGGCCGCCGTGGTCACCGAGCAGCTCTCCCGTCTGGCCGGGCTCGAGGCCCGGGTCACCGTCGAGGCCATGCCGGGGGAGGACCCGCAGGGCCGCGGCTGGCGCACTCGCGCGCACTTCGCCGTCGACCCCGCGGGCCGGATCGGGATGCACCCCCACCGCAGCGCCGCCGTGGTGCCGGTGGACTCCTTCCCGCTCGTCGTCCCCGCCATCGACGGGCTGCGGCTCGGGCGGCTCGACCTGCGCGGGGCGGAGCGGGTCGACGTCGCGGCCCCCGCCGACGGCGGGACGCCGCTGGTGCACCTGAGCCTCGCCCCCGGGGCCGACCGGGAGCGGCTGCGCCACGAGCTGGCGCGCCTCACCGCGGACCGGGACGTCTCCGTCACCGCCCGCGCCGATGGTCAGCGGCGGCCCGAGACCTGGGCGGGACGGCCGTCCGTCGTCGAGCACGCGGGCCCGCACCGCTGGGAGGTCTCCGCGGAGGGGTTCTGGCAGATCCACCGGGCCGCCCCCGGGCTGCTGCACGGTGCGGTGCCCGCGGCCGCCGGGGCCCGCCCGGGGGAGCACGCCCTCGACCTCTACGCGGGTGCGGGCCTGTTCACGGCCGCGCTCGCGGACGCCGTGGGGGAGACGGGCACCGTCCTGGCGGTCGAGGGCTCGCCCGTCACCAGCGCGGACGCCCGGCGCACCCTCGCCGGCCGGCCGGGGGTGCGGGTGGAGCGCGGGAGCGTCGACAAGGTGCTGGCCCGGACGTGGCCGGAGGCGGCACCCGCGCGCGGCCGGCGCCGCCCGGCCCGGGGCGGCGCCGTGCCCCGCCCCGACGTCGTGGTCCTGGACCCGCCCCGGGCTGGCGCCGGGCGGGCCGTCGTGGACCGGCTCGTGGCGCTCGCGCCGCGCCGGATCGCGTACCTCGCGTGCGACCCGGCCACGCTGGCCCGGGACCTCGGCCGGTTCCGCCGCGCCGGGTGGCACGTGCGGGAGGTGCGCGCGTTCGACATGTACCCGAACACCCACCACGTCGAGACGCTGGCGGTCCTCGAGCCCTGACGGCCGCCGCCCGCTGCGTGACGGCGGCCTCCGGGGAGGTTCGGGGTCACGGGGCTCACACGGGCTACACTGACAGTGACTGTTCACGGGAGAACGCCCGGCCATGTGCCGGTGTCCTCCCGCGGGCGTTTCCATGACGGTGGCGAGAGGAGTTCCACGCATATGAGCACGGTGGACAGCTTCGGGGCCAAGGGCGTTCTCGACGTCAAAGGCACCGAGTACGAGATTTTCCGACTGAACACGCTGGAGGGCGCGCAGAAGCTCCCGTACAGCCTGAAGGTTCTGCTCGAGAACCTGTTGCGCACCGAGGACGGCGCCAACATCACCTCCGAGCACATCGAGGCCCTGGCCAACTGGGATCCCACGGCCGAGCCCAGCATCGAGATCCAGTTCACCCCGGGCCGGGTGATCATGCAGGACTTCACCGGTGTGCCCTGCATCGTGGACCTCGCGACCATGCGCGAGGCCATCGCGGACCTCGGCGGCGATCCCGCCCGCGTGAACCCGCTCGCCCCGGCCGAGCTCGTGATCGACCACTCCGTGCAGATCGACTCCTTCGGGACCTCGGACTCCATCGGGATCAACATGGACATCGAGTACGAGCGCAACGGGGAGCGCTACCAGTTCCTGCGCTGGGGCCAGACCGCGTTCGACGACTTCAAGGTCGTGCCCCCGGGCATGGGCATCGTCCACCAGGTCAACATCGAGAACCTCGCCCGCGTGGTCATGACCCGCGAGGTCGACGGCGCGCTGCGCGCCTACCCGGACACCTGCGTGGGCACCGACTCGCACACGACCATGGAGAACGGCCTGGGCGTGCTCGGCTGGGGCGTGGGCGGCATCGAGGCCGAGGCCGCGATGCTCGGCCAGCCCATCTCCATGCTCATCCCGCGCGTGGTCGGCTTCAAGCTGACCGGCCAGATCCCGGCCGGCGCCACCGCCACCGACGTGGTGCTGACCATCACCGAGATGCTCCGCGACCACGGCGTGGTCGGCAAGTTCGTCGAGTTCTACGGCGAGGGCGTCGGAGCCGTGCCCCTGGCCAACCGCGCCACCATCGGCAACATGAGCCCCGAGTTCGGCTCCACCGCCGCGATCTTCCCGATCGACGACGTCACCCTGGAGTACCTGCGCCTGACCGGGCGCTCCGACGAGCAGATCGACCTCGTCGAGGCGTACGTCAAGGAACAGGGCATGTGGCACGACCCCTCCGAGGAGATCACCTTCTCGGAGTACCTCGAGCTGGACCTCTCCACCGTGGTGCCCTCGATCTCCGGGCCGAAGCGGCCGCAGGACCGCATCTCGCTCACCGACGCGAAGGCGCAGTTCCACGAGGACATCAAGAACTACGCCACGCACGTCGACGACGCCGCCTCCGGCGACAGCGTGGACGACGTCGCGGCGCAGTCCTTCCCTGCCTCGGACGCCCCCGGCTACACCGCGGACGACCACCAGTCCGAGGCGGACCGCCCCCGCGAGCACCACGCCTACGCCGAGGACGGCCGCCCCACCAAGCAGGTGCCGGTGACCATGCCCGACGGCCGCGAGTTCGAGCTCGACCACGGCGCGGTCTCGATCGCCTCGATCACCTCGTGCACCAACACCTCGAACCCGTCGGTCATGATGGCCGCGGCGGTGCTGGCGCGCAACGCCGTCGAGAAGGGGCTCAAGGCCAAGCCGTGGGTCAAGACCTCGATCGCCCCGGGCTCGAAGGTCGTCACCGACTACTACGAGAAGTCCGGTCTGGTCCCGGCCCTGGAGGAGCTCGGCTTCTTCATCGTGGGCTACGGCTGCACCACCTGCATCGGCAACTCCGGTCCCCTCGAGGACGAGATCTCCCAGGCCATCCAGGACAACGACCTGGCCGTGACCTCGGTGCTCTCGGGCAACCGCAACTTCGAGGGCCGGATCAACCCGGACGTGAAGATGAACTACCTGGCGTCCCCGCCGCTGGTCATCGCCTACGCCCTGGCCGGCAACATGGACTTCGACTTCGACAGCGAGCCCCTGGGCCAGGACGCCGACGGCAACGAGGTGTACCTCAAGGACATCTGGCCGGACCCGGCCGAGGTGCAGAAGATCATCGACGCGTCCATCGACACGGAGATGTTCACCCGCGAGTACGGCACCATCTTCGACGGCGACGAGCGCTGGCAGAACCTGGACACCCCCACCGGCAAGACGTTCGAGTGGAACCCGCAGTCCACCTACGTCCGCAAGCCCCCGTACTTCGAGGGCATGACGATGGAGACGACCCCGGTCGAGGACATCTCGGGCGCCCGCGTGCTGCTGAAGCTGGGCGACTCGGTCACGACCGACCACATCTCCCCGGCGGGCTCGTTCAAGTCCGACACCCCGGCCGGCAGGTACCTCATCGAGAACGGGGTCCAGCGCAAGGACTTCAACTCCTACGGTTCGCGCCGCGGCAACCACGAGGTCATGATCCGCGGGACCTTCGCCAACATCCGGATCAAGAACCAGCTCCTGGACGGCGTGGAGGGCGGCTACACCCGCGACTTCACGCAGGAGGGCGGCCCGCAGGCCGCCGTCTACGACGCCGCGATGAACTACCAGGAGGCGGGCGTCCCGCTGGTCGTGCTGGGCGGCAAGGAGTACGGCTCCGGGTCCTCGCGCGACTGGGCCGCGAAGGGCACCTCCCTGCTGGGCGTCAAGGCGGTCGTCGCCCAGAGCTACGAGCGCATCCACCGCTCGAACCTCATCGGCATGGGCGTGCTCCCGCTGCAGTTCCCGGCCGGGGAGTCCGCGGACTCCCTCGGCCTGGACGGCACGGAGACCTTCGACATCCAGGGGGTGACCGGGCTCAACGAGGGCAGCATCCCGAAGACGCTCAAGGTCACCGCCACGAAGGAGGACGGCTCCACCGTCGAGTTCGACGCGGACCTGCGCATCGACACGCCGGGCGAGGCCGACTACTACCGCAACGGCGGCATCCTGCAGTACGTGCTCCGGCAGATCGCCCAGTAGGGGTCCCCGTGCGCGCGCCGGCGCGCGCGGGGAGGAGCCGGCGATCGATCGCCGGCTCCTGATCCCAGGGCGTGCACAGCGCGCAGGGGCCCGGTCCTGGAACGGACCGGGCCCCTGCGCGCTGACGGCCCTGTCGGAACGACCGAGTAGGATCGGGGGAGCGCGCCGCCCCGGTCCCTCCGGGAGACGGCGCCACCGACCACGACGCCGAGGACTGCGGGAGAAACCATGAGCGTGCTGGAGCGGGTGTCCGGGCCCGAGGACCTCGCGGGGCTGAGCCGTGCGGAGCTGGGCCGGCTGGCCGAGGAGATCCGCGAGTTCCTCGTCACCCACGTCTCCGCGACGGGCGGTCACCTGGGGCCGAACCTGGGAGTCGTCGAGCTGACGCTCGGGGTGCACCGGGTCTTCGACTCGCCCAAGGACTCCGTGGTCTTCGACACCGGGCACCAGTCCTACGTGCACAAGCTGCTCACCGGCCGCCGGAACTTCGAGACCCTGCGCCAGGAGGGCGGCCTCGCGGGCTACCCGGACCGCCGGGAGTCCGAGCACGACATCGTCGAGTCCTCGCACGCCTCCTCGTCGCTGTCCTGGGCCGACGGCATCTCGCGCGGCTACGCCATGACCGGCCGGCACGACCGGCACACGGTCGTGCTGGTCGGGGACGGGGCGCTGACCGGCGGGATGGCGTGGGAGGCCGTCAACAACATCGCCTCCGACCGCGACCGCAAGGTCGTCATCGTGGTCAACGACAACGGCCGGTCCTACGCCCCCACCGTGGGCGGCTTCGCCAACCACCTCGCGGAGCTCCAGGCCAGCGTGCAGCAGGGCGTGGACGCCGTGCGCACCGACCGCCGCTACGAGCAGACCCTCGAGACCGTGAAGGACCTGCTGAAGCACTCCGGCCCGGTGGGCGAGATGCTCTACCGGGGCCTGCACGGGATGAAGCAGGGCATCAAGGACGTCGTGGTGCCCCAGGGCATCTTCGAGGACCTGGGCATGAAGTACGTCGGCCCCGTCGACGGGCACGACCTCGAGGCCGTCGAGCAGGCCCTGAGCAACGCCAAGAACTACGGCGGGCCGGTCATCGTGCACGCGATCACCGAGAAGGGCCACGGCTACGGGCCCGCGACCGCCAACGAGGACGACCAGTTCCACGCCGTGGGCGTCATCGACCCCGTCACCGGCCGCTCCACGGCGACGAGCTCCGAGCGCAGCTGGACGGCGGTGTTCTGCGACGAGATCGCCCGGATCGCCGACGAGCGCGAGGACGTCGTGGGCATCACCGGCGCCATGCTCATTCCCGTGGGGCTGCAGAAGATGCAGGCGGCCCACCCCGACCGCGTCGTGGACGTGGGCATCGCCGAGCAGCACGCCATCGCCATGGCCGCCGGCATGGCCTACGGCGGGCTGCACCCCGTGGTGGCCCTCTACGCCACGTTCCTCAACCGTGGCTTCGACCAGCTCCTCATGGACGTGGCGCTGCACCGCGCCGGCGTCACGGTGGTCCTCGACCGGGCCGGGGTCACCGGCCCGGACGGCCCCAGCCACCACGGCATGTGGGACCTGGCCCTGCTGCAGATCGTCCCCGGCCTCCACCTGGCCGCCCCGCGCGACGAGCCGACCCTCGTCGAGGAGCTGCGCGAGGCGGTGGCCGTCGACGACGCCCCCACCGTCATCCGCTATCCCAAGGGCGCCGTGGGCGCCCCGGTGCCGGCCGTCGAGCGGCTGACGGACGGGGTCGACGTGCTCGCGCGCCGCGGCGGGGAGAGCGGGACGGTCGGCGCCCGCCGGGACGTCCTGCTCGTGTCCGTCGGCGCCATGAGCGGCCTGGCGCTGGACGTGGCCGAACGGCTCGAGGCCCACGGCGTCTCCGCCACGGTGGTCGACCCTCGGTGGGTGCTGCCCGTGCCGGCCTCGGTCATCGAGCTCGCGGCTCAGCACCGGATCGTGGTCGTCGTCGAGGACGGCGTGCGCGCCGGCGGGATCGGCTCCCGGATCCGCCAGGAGATGCGGGCGGCGGGGGTCGACACCGCCCTCAACGAGGTGGGCCTGCCCACGGAGTTCCTGCTGCACGGCTCCCGCTCCCAGGTCCTGGCCCGGGTGGGCCTGACGGCCCAGCGCGTCGCCCAGGACACGCTGGCGTCCGTGCTGGGGACCCGCGTTCCCTACGCCCGCCCGGTGCCGGGCGAGGACCCCGCCGGGCAGGACGCCGTGCCGGAGACCGCCGAGGACGCCGGCGGGGCCTCGCTGCCGCGCTCGCGCCGGGGCTGAGCCCGCTCTAGCCGAGCAGGATGCGGCCGCCTTCCACGCTCGCGGGGTACGGCTCCAGCCCGGTCTCGGCGGGACCGGCCAGCACCTCGCCCGTCGTGAGGTCGAACTGCGACGAGTGGCACGGGCAGACGTAGAGCTCCTCCCGCGGGGTCACCATGCAGCCCTGGTGCGGGCACACGGGGGAGAACGCGACGACCCTGTCCGGCCCCGGCCGGCTCACGACGGCCTGCACGCCGTCCCGGTCGACCTTCACGGCCGAGCCGACCGGCAGGTCCTCCACGGGGCCTGCGTCCACGGGGGCCGCGCCGCCGGTGCCGCCCGTGCCCCCGCCCGCCGGCGGGTCCTGCCCGGCGCACCCGGCGAGCAGCGCGCCGGACCCGGCCAGGCCGAGGACGGCGCGCCGGGAGGGCGCGGACGGAGGGGGCGGGAGCTCGGCCATGACGGTCCTTCCGGGCGGGGATCTCGGGGTGCGCCGCCAGTCTAGGCGGCGGACCCCTGAGTTCGCCCGGTCCCCGGTGCGGCTCCCCGGGTGATCGCTGTGAGCGGAGCAGCACGGCCCCGGTGTCCGCCGAGCCGGTTCGTCAGTAGGATGATGAAGACATCAGTCAGCGGGACGAGCCGTGCACCACCGGCTCCGCCCCGGACCCGGCCGCCGCGCCGGGACCGACGGAAGGACAGCACCATGATCAAGCGACTCATCTTCGTCACCGGTTTCGGGGTCGGCTTCGTGGTCGGCTCGGCCTCGGGCCGCAAGAGCTACGAGGCCCTGAAGCAGAACGCCGTGAAGACCTGGCAGGACCCGAAGGTCCAGGAGAAGGTCTCCGAGGGCACCGACTGGGTCAAGTCCGAGGTGCCGGTGGTCGGCGGCAAGCTGGCCGACAGCGCGAAGAAGGCGGCCGACACCGTGGGCACCAAGGCCTCCGACGCGTCCTCGTCCGTCAAGGAGAAGGTCTCCGGCTCCTCCGCGGGATCCGGCTCCTCCGAGGGCACCGCCTCCAGCACGACCGCCTCGAGCGCGGGGACCGCGAGCACCGGCTACACGGACCTGCAGGACGCGAAGCCGGTCACCCCGGAGAGCCCCCTGGACCCGGCCGAGCCGCACCCGGCCCCCGGCGACCCGCAGAACTGACCCCCGGGCGCACCGCCTCCGAGGGGGCCGTGCGCCAGGACGCCCACGACGACGGGTCCCGGCCGGACGGCCGGGACCCGTCGTCGTCGGCGCCCGGGGCCCGCCGGTGCCGGAAGGAGCGGACCCGGGAACGGCTCAGGCGGCCGGCGTGTCCTCGCTGCCGGCCGGCGGCTGGTCGCGCTCCGCCTGACGGGCGGCGCGCTTGCGGGCCCGCAGCTCCCGCCAGGCCGGGCCGAGGACCGGCGCCGTCAGCTCGACCTGCCACCGGCGCGCCCCGAGATCCCGCAGCCGGTCCGCCACCGCCTGATCGGTGGTGCTCTTCGGCGGCTGCCAGCAGAAGCGCCGCAGGTGCTCCGGGGTGAGCAGGTTCTCGGTGGGCAGCTCGTGCGCCTCGGCGAGCTCCGCCACGAGCGGCTTCAGGACCTTCAGCCGTGCCGCGGCCTCGGGCCGCTTGACCTCCCACGCCTTCACGGGCGGCAGGGCGTCGGACTTCACGGTGAAGGGGACCAGCTCGGTGGCGTTGCGGGCCTCGGCGATCGCCCGCAGCCAGCGGGGGGCCTCCCGAGCCGCGAGCCGGCCGTGGAAGCCGGGAGTGGCCAGGAGCTGCGGCACGGTGCGCGGCATCGCCGTCGCGGCCGCGACCAGGGCGGCGTCGGGCAGCAGCCGGCCGGGGGCGACGTCCTTGTACTGGGCGAGCCGCTCCCGCTCCTCCCACAGACCGCGCAGGGCGGTGAGCTGGCGCCGGCCCTTCACCTTGTTGATCCCGGACGTCCTGCGCCACGGGTCCTGGCGCGGCGGGGCCGGCTCGGCGGTCCGCACCGCCTCGAACTCCTCCAGCGCCCACTCGAGCTTGCCCTTCTCCCGCAGCAGCTCCTCCATGGCCCAGCGCAGCTGGATGAGCATCTCCACGTCCAGCGCGGCGTAGTTCAGCCAGTCCCGGGGCAGCGGCCGTCTCGACCAGTCCACGGCGGAGTGCTCCTTGGCGAGCGTGTAGCCCAGCAGCTCCTCCGTCTCCGCGGCCAGGCCCACGCGCCGGAGCCCCGCGATGCGGCCGCCCAGCTCGGTGTCGAAGAGCCGGTCCGGCTCCATGCCGAGCGCGCGCAGGGAGGGCAGGTCCTGGGTGGCCGCGTGCAGCACCCACTCCACGCCGGAGAGCGCCTCGCCCAGGACGGCCAGGGACCCGGTGGCCTCCGGGTCGATCAGGACGGTGCCCACGCCCTCGCGCCGCAGCTGCACCAGGAAGGCGCGCTGCCCGTAGCGGAAGCCGGACGCCCGCTCGGTGTCGATCGCCGCCGGGCCGGAGCCCTCGGCGACGGCGGCGGCGGCCCGTTCCAGGCCCGCCACGGTGTCGATCACGGGCGGGATCCCGTCGAAGGGCGCCGCGAGGTGGACGCTGTCGGGGATCTCGAAGTCCTCGAAACCGGCGACCACGGGGGTCGAGGGCTCGTCGGGCGCGGATCGGCGGTCGGCTGGGCTGGTCAAGGAGCGTCTTCGATTCTGTGTCGGCCCCGGCGGGGCGCGTGCGGTTCGGTGGTCAGCGGCGCGGGTGCAGCACGGTCACGCCCGGCGGATAGGGCGGCAGCCCCGCGAACGTGCAGACCGTGTCCGCCCAGGCCGCGAGGTGCGGAGCCACGTCGGATCCCTCGGGCGTCCAGGAGGCCCGCAGCTCGACGTCGGCTCCCTCCTCCTGGTCGCCGAGCAGGCCGAAGCCCTCGGCGAGGACCCGGGACGCGGTGCCGCCCTCCCGAGAATATCCGGCCCGGTGGCGTTCCAGGGCCTCGAGGAGCCAGGTCCAGGCGATCGCGCCCGCCGTGTCGTCGCAGCCGATCTCACGGCCCGCGGCCGCCCGTGCCCAGGTGACGATCCGGAACGCCCCGCCCCACGCGGCGGGCTCGGACGGGTCGTGCAGGAGCACGAAGCGCCCCGTGGCCAGTTCGTCGCCCGCGGCGCCGGCCGGCAGGCCCAGGTCCGCCGCGCTCGGGGTGCCCGCCGGCCGGGCCCCGGGACCGGCGGGAAGGAGCGCGCCGCGGAGCCGGACGGGCGGGGTCCGCACCTCGGCGCGCACCGCGGCGGCGAACGGGGCGAGGTGCGTGGGAGCGGGGATCGCGGTGAGCTCGACGCCCTCCCGGCGGCCGGTGCGGCGCAGCTGCTCGAGGGCGTCCTGGAACCCCTCGTACACCTCGGACAGGCCGTTCACCGCGCTCACACTGGAAGGGTAGGCCGTCCGGGCGTCCCGGCCGGCCGTGCCACGCCGCGAGCGCGCGACCGGCATGGCACGGGTCACGTCCGCCGCCCCGGGCGGGCGCGGTCAGGAGGCGGCGGGCACGAGGCGGACGGAGACGGAGTTGATGCAGTACCGCAGGTCGGTGGGGGTCGGGAAGCCCTCTCCGCCGAAGACGTGGCCCATGTGCGAGTCGCAGGCGGCGCACCGGACCTCCACCCGCTCCATGCCCAGGGCGGTGTCCTTGATGTAGCGGACGCGGTCCTCGGCCAGCGGGGCGTAGAAGGAGGGCCAGCCGCAGTGCGCGTCGAACTTGGTCTCGGAGCGGAACAGCTCCGCCCCGCACGCGCGGCACTGGTAGACGCCCTCGGTCCTCGTGTCCCAGTACTCGCCGGTGAAGGGCCGCTCCGTGCCGGCCTCGCGCAGCACGTGGTACTCCTCGGGGGACAGGATCGTGCGCCAGTCCTCCTCGCTGCGTCCGGTGCTGCCGGGGTGGTCGCCGTGGCTGGTGGTCTCGCTCATGGTGTCGTCCTCCGGGACGGGGTCGGTGCTCCGGGGAGCGGGCTCCGTGCGGGCCCGCCCGGCGGTCCGCACGGGGCGGCTCGGCGCCGCGGGGGCGCGGACCGCCCGGCCAGCACAACCACGCGTCCCTCCCGGTTATGCCCGTGCCGCGTGGAAGACTGGGGGCATGCCACGTCGCTCCCCGCCGGTCCCCGCCGCCCCCGAGCCCCCCTCCGCGACGCAGTGGGCGCGCGGGGCCGTGGTGGGCGCCGCCGTCACCGTGGGGGCGGCGTCCCTGTCCTTCGGGCTCTCGAGCGCGGCGGCCGCCTACTTCGCGCGGCAGGTGGTGGTGCCCCCGAAGTACCGCTCCGAGGACCTGCAGATCCTCGGCGTCACCCGCACCGGCGAGGACGGCGATCCGTCCGCGACGACGCTCGTGCGGCTCCCGGCCACGGTGGACACGACGGTCGCGGGGACCTACAGCCTGCGCTTCGACGCGGGCCGCGGGCACGCCCGGATCGGCGCCATCCGCTCCTACTCGCCCCAGGAGGGGACCGTGACCCGGGTGGTCGAGGAGGTCTACTCGGGAGACCTCCTCCGGGCGACCCGCGGCTTCTGGTCCGGGACGGTCTACCCGGACCCCGGGGCGGCGGGCCTGCCGTTCGAGGAGGTGGAGATCCCGATCGAGGTGGGGCCGGCGCCCTGCTGGGTGGTCCCCGCGGAGGGCGGGCCGACCCCGGAGGGCGAGCGGCCCCGGGTGCTCCCGGGGCCGTGGGCGATCATGGTGCACGGGCGCGGCGCCAACCGGATGGAGACGGTCCGCGCTGTGCCGGTGGCCCGGGAGCTCGGCCTGACCTCCCTGCTGATCTCCTACCGCAACGACCGGGAGGCGCCGCCCACGCACGACTTCCGCTACGGGCTGGGCTTCACGGAGTGGAAGGACGTGCAGACGGCCATCAGCTACGCGAAGTCCCGCGGCGCCACGCAGATCGTGCTCTTCGGCTGGTCCATGGGCGGGGCGATCGCGCTGCAGACGGCGGACCTGTCCTTCTACCGCGACGACATCGCGGCCCTCGTGCTCACCGGGCCGGTGGTGGACTGGTTCGAGCTGATCGCCCACCACTCCCGCACCCGTCGCATCCCCTCCGGGATCGGCCGGCTGGCCACGAACCTGATCTCCCACCCGGCCGGGCGGATGCTGACGGGTCTGGCCGCGCCGGTGGACCTCCGGGCCCTGGACTGGCTCTCCCGGTCCGAGCATCTGCGCACGCCCACCCTGGTGCTGCACTCCGTGGACGACGAGTTCGTCCCGGCCGCCAGCTCCCGCCGGCTGGCGGAGCTCAATCGGCTCGTGGAGTTCGTGCCCTTCGCCCGCGCCCGGCACACCAAGGAGTGGAACGTGGACCCGCGGCGCTGGGAGGACGCGGTGCGGCGCTGGCTGCCGGCCCGGCTCGCCCAGGACGCCCGGTCCCTCGGGGCCGCCCGGGTCCGGGCCCGCTGAGCCCGCTCAGGACCGCAGCGCGGCGGTGCGCCCGCCGGTGAGCCGCAGCAGCTCGCCCGGCGGCAGCTCGATCTCGAGCCCCCGCCGCCCGCCGGAGACGAGGACCGTGGCCCACGCCGCGGCGGAGTCGTCGAGCAGGGTGGGGGAGGGCGTCCGCTGCCCGAGGGGCGAGATCCCGCCCACCACGTAGCCGGTGCGCCGCTCCGCCGAGCGGGGCTCGGCGAGGGCCGCCCGCTTCCAGCCCAGCGCGGCCGCGGCCGCGCGCAGGGACAGCCGCGCGGACACGGGCAGCACCGCGACCGCCCACTCCCGCTCGTGCACGACCAGAAGGGTCTTGAGCACCTGCTCCGGGTCGCGCCCCAGCGCGGCGGCGGCCTCCCGGCCGAAGGACGCCGCCGCGGGGTCGTGGGCGTACTCGTGCACCGTGAAGGCCACGCGCTCGCGCGCCAGCAGCGCGACGGCCGCGGTGGGGCCCGCGCCGCGGGACGCCTTGGCCATGCCGGTGCCCGGGGCCCTCAGGCGTCCTGGAGCTCGCGGACCCGCCGCTTGATCCGGGCGAGCATCGCGGACATCCCGCGCATCCGCAGGGGGGACACGAGCTGGGTCAGCCCGAAGCGCTCCGGCAGGTCGTCGGGGACGTCGAGGACCTCCTGGGCCGGGAGCCCGTCGAGCCCCTCGTGCAGGATCGAGGCGAAGCCGCGGGTGGTCGGGGCCTCCGCCGGGGCGGAGAAGAACAGCCGCACCGGGGCGCCGGGGCCGGGGGAGGCGCCCTCGTCCCACTCGACCGTCAGGAACAGCGGCGACTGGCACTCGACGACCTGCTCGAGCTCCTCCGGGTGCTCGCCCAGGCGGTCCGGCAGCGCCGGCAGCGAGCGGGAGAAGTCGAGCAGCAGCTCCAGCTTGTCCTCCTGCGGCACCGCCGTGAAGTCCGCGACGAGCTCCTCGAGCTGGGCGGGCAGGGCGCCGCTCATCGGGCCGACCCCGGGACCTCGCCGGGTGCCTCGCCGAGGACGATCGGCACGCGCACCGAGTTGCCCCACTCGGTCCAGGACCCGTCGTAGTTGCGGACCCGCTCGAAGCCCAGCAGGTGCTTCAGCACGAACCACGTGTGGCTGGAGCGCTCGCCGATGCGGCAGTACGCGATGATGTCGTCGTCGTCGGAGAGCCCGACCTCGTCGCGGTAGATCGCCTCGAGCTCCGCGCGCGGTCGGAAGGTGGCGTCCTCGGCGGCGGCCCGGGCCCACGGCACGGACGCCGCGGTCGGGATGTGCCCCCCGCGAAGCGTGCCCTCCTGCGGGTAGTCGGGCATGTGCGTGCGCTCGCCGGTGTACTCCGGCAGGGACCGGACGTCGATCAGCGGCTGCTCGCCCAGGTGCGCCAGCACGTCCTCCTGGTAGGCCCGGATCGGGGCGTCGTCGCGCTCGACCACGGGGTAGTCGGCGCGCTCGGGCACGACCTTCTCGGTGGACAGCTCCCGACCCTCGGCGACCCACTTGTCCCGCCCGCCGTTCATGAGCCGGACGTCCGGGTGGCCGAACAGCTCGAACACCCACAGGGCGTACGCGGCCCACCAGTTGGACTTGTCCCCGTAGACCACGATCGTGGTGTCGCGGGAGATCCCCTTGCGCGCCATCAGCTCGGCGAACTCCTCCGCGTCGACGTAGTCGCGGGTGTCGGGGCGGTTGAGGTCGGTGTGCCAGTCGATCTTGACGGAGCCGGGCACGTGGCCGGTCTCGTAGAGCAGGACGTCCTCGTCCGACTCGACCACGACGACTCCCGGGTCGTCCAGGTGCTCGGCCACCCACTGGGTGGACACGAGGCGCTCGGGGTGCGCGTACTGCGCGAAATCTGGGTTGTTCTCCACGGCGACGCCCATGGGGACTCCTTCCGGGGTGGGGTTGCGGGGCACGGGTCCTTCCGGACCTTCTTCATCCTCCAGGGTAGTGGTCCCGGCGGCGCCCGTTCCCGCCGGGACGCCGCCGGGGCCGTGCCGGGGGCCGGATTTCGCGGCGGGCGCATCCCGGGCGGCGGCCAGCCGGTAAAATCGCCGGAGCACGCGCGTGCGCCGCTCGGCGCGCCGAACCAGCGAACCGCCGGGCACGGCGGACAGAGAGGTCTCCCACGTGAGCATCCAGATCGAACACCTCACCGAGCGGCGCCCCCAGGTGTCGGCGGACGAACTGCTGGCGGCGTTCCGGCCCTCGGAGCGTTTTGGGGAGGTCTCGTTCGACACGTACCGTCCCGACCCGCAGCAGCCGTCCCAGGCGGAGGCGGTGCGGGAGCTGCGCAAGTTCGCGGACTCCGTCAACCGCTCGACCGGCTCCGGCGGCGGGTTCTTCAGCAAGCTCTTCGGCGGGGGCCAGCCCAAGGACGCGATGCGGACGGGGATCTACCTCGACGGCGGGTTCGGCGTGGGCAAGACCCACCTGCTCGCCTCGCTGTGGCACGCCGTGCCCGGGCCCAAGGCGTTCGGCACCTTCGTGGAGTACACCAACCTCGTGGGGGCCCTGACGTTCCGCAAGGCCGTCGACGCCCTGAGCACCTACAACCTGGTGTGCATCGACGAGTTCGAGCTCGACGACCCCGGCGACACGGTCCTGATGTCCCGGCTGATGCGCGAGCTCGCGGACTCAGGCGTGCGGATCGCGGCGACCTCCAACACGCTGCCCGGCTCGCTCGGCGAGGGCCGCTTCGCCGCCCAGGACTTCCAGCGGGAGATCCAGGTGCTGGCCGACCAGTTCGAGGTGCTGCGCATCGACGGCGAGGACTTCCGCCACCGGGGCCTGCCGCAGGCCCCGGCGCCGCTGTCCGAGGCCGAGCTCGAGCGCGCCGTGGAGGAGCACTTCCCGGACCGGGTGGTGGCCGCGGACCGGTTCGCCGACCTCGTGGAGCACCTCGCGGGCGTGCACCCCTCCCGGTACCGCAAGCTCCTCGAGGGGATCGACGCCGTGGTCTGGCAGGACGTGCACACCATCGAGCAGCAGGCCGTGGCCCTGCGCTTCGTGGTGCTGGCGGACCGGCTCTACGACAAGAACCTGCCGATCATCGCCTCCGGCAGGCCCTTCGACGAGGTCTTCACCGAGGAGATGATGGCCGGCGGCTACCAGAAGAAGTACTTCCGCGCCGTGTCCCGGCTCACCGCCCTGGCCCGCGAGGGCATCCTCGGGGACGTCTCCGCGGTCTGACCGGGCGCGTCCGCCGGCCGGGGCCGCGGCGGGCGGCCCGGCCCGCGCGGGCCGGGGGCGCGGCAGGACGACGAAAGAGGGGCAGGACGACGACAGAGGGCCCCGGCTGATCTCCAGCCGGGGCCCTCTGTGGTGCTGCTCGTGCGCGATACTGGGTTCGAACCAGTGACCTCTTCGGTGTGAACGAAGCGCGCTACCACTGCGCCAATCGCGCTCACTGCTCGAAAACCATAACCCAGATCCCCGCCGTGGGCCAATTCGGGCCCCGGCGCGGCCCGCCGGCCGCGTCCCGCCGCGGGATCGCGGGGAATTTGGCGTTTCGGAAATCCGTCCCGTACAGTCTTTCCCTGTCAGGAACACCGACGGGCTCCTGCGGACGGAGCGGCTGGAAGGCCGCCCCGGCTCGTGCTCCCGCCGGTTCCGGCACGCCCCGGACCGGCGCGAGGAGCACCGGAACGGGTTGTGCTAGAGTTCCTGATCGGAAGATCGAGAGATCGGCCGAAGCAAGACATGCGGACGTAGCTCAGCTGGTAGAGCACCACCTTGCCATGGTGGATGTCGCGGGTTCGACTCCCGTCGTCCGCTCGCAGTGATCGGCATGAAACGATGTCGTGACCGACGGCCCTGTCCGTGAGGACCAGGTCCCGGTGGGGTGGCCGAGTGGTTAGGCAGCGGCCTGCAAAGCCGTCTACGCGGGTTCGAATCCCGTCTCCACCTCGGTGCACACCCACCACGCTCGACGATCTCCTCCGGAGACCGCCGGTAGAGCGCGATTGGCGCAGCGGTAGCGCGCTTCCCTGACACGGAAGAGGTCACTGGTTCGATCCCAGTATCGCGCACCACCAGGAAGGCCCCGGCTCCCACGAGCCGGGGCCTTCGTTGTGCCCGGCCCCCGGGCGGGCGGGTGCGGGACCCACGGCGGGTGCCGCCGGTCCCGTGTCCGAGGCGGTCGGTAGCCTGCGGGCCAGGGCCCGGAGCACCGGGCCCGCCCCGGGACCCGGGGACGCGAGGGAGAGGCGACGAGCAGCGTGACACAGCCCAGGCTGGCGGAACAGACCGAGTACGGACGGATGTACGCGAGGTCCGTGGCGGACCAGGCGACCGTCCCCTCCATCACCACGGTCCTCTCCCGGGCCGCCACGGACCTGGACGGCTGGTACGGCTACTCCGCCGCGCAGGCCGCGGTGCGGGACGACCGGCTGCGCGCGGCCCTGGGCTCACCGGCCCAGCTGCGCGCCGTCGTGCGCGACGCGGCCAAGGCCGCCGAACGGCACCGCGACGAGGCCGCGGCGCGCGGGGACCGCGTGCACACCTACGCCGAGCAGATCGCCCTGCGCGCCCTCGGCCGGCCCCACCGGGCGGCCGAGGCGCGCGCCGCCCTGGCGGAGCGCGGCGAGGAGCGCTTCGCCTCCCGCTTCGACGAGTGGTGGGACCTCTACACCCCCGAGCCGCTCGCGGTGGAGGTCACGGTCTGGAACTCCACCGTGGGCTACGCGGGCACCCTCGACCTCGTGGCCCGGATCGCGGGCAAGGTGTGCTTGATCGACTACAAGACCAAGGGCACGGACCGGGACGGACGCGTGAAGTCCCTCGACCCCAAGGTCGTGACCCAGCTCGTGGCCGGGCTGAAGGCGGAGGAGTCCCTCGTGGACGCGGACGCCGGCACCTGGGAGCCGTGGGCCTACGGCGGCGCCGACCTGCTGCTGGGCGTGGCGGTGGGCGAGACGGAGGTCGTGCCCGTGCAGGCCGTCCCGGCGGTCCTCGAGCAGCACTGGTACAAGTTCTGCGCGCTGCACCGCGTGTGGACCCAGGAGACGGCCCTCGCCGCGGCGGGCCCGGCCCTGCGCCCCGTGCCGCCGCCCCCGCTGCGCGAGCAGCCGTAGCGCCCGGCGCACCCCGCGTGCCGGCGGGGACGGGACGGCCCGTAGACTTGTCGGGTCGAGAGCGAGGTCCCTCCATGTCCGTCCTGCCCATCCGCACCATCGGTGATCCCGTCCTGCGCACCCGCGCCGAGGAGGTCACGGTGTTCGACGACGCCCTGCGCCGCCTCGTGGCGGACATGCACGAGACGATGCTGGACGTCGGGGGCGTCGGCCTCGCCGCGCCCCAGGTGGGGGTGAGCGTGCGGCTGTTCACCTGGGCGGTCGAGGGCAGCGAGGGCCACGTGGTCAACCCGGTCCTGGAGGTGGGCGAGGAGCCCCAGGAGGGCGGCGAGGGCTGCCTGTCCGTGCCGGGGCTCGGCTTCGACACCCCCCGCCGGAACTGGGCCCGCGTCACCGGCCTCGACCAGCACGGCGGTCCCGTGGCCGTCGAGGGCACCGGTCTGCTGGCGCGCTGCCTGCAGCACGAGACCGACCACCTGGACGGGCGGCTCTACGTCGACCGGCTGGTGGGCGCCGCCAAGAAGGAGGCGATGCGGGCCATCCGCGCCGCCGACTACGACGGGGTGGTGCGCGGCGTGGCCGGGCAGCGCGCCGCGCACGTGGGCTCGTCCTTCGGTGCCGGCTCGTCCTTCGGTGCCGGGTCCTCCTTCGGTGCGGGGTCCTCGCCCGGCGCCGGCCCGTCCCGCCTCGCCTGAGCCCCGCCCCGCCCGAGCCACCCGCCCCGCCGCCACCCGTCAGGAGAGCCGTGAAGATCCTCTACGCCGGCACGCCGTCCGTCGCCGTGCCGTCCCTGGTCCACCTGGCCGAGTGGCCCGACGTCGAGGTCGTGGCCGTGCTGACCCGCACCGACGCCCCCGTGGGGCGCAAGAAGGTGCTCACGCCCTCGCCCGTGGCCGAGGAGGCGGGGCGGCGCGGCATCCCCGTGCTCAAGGCCAACCGGGTGGACGCGGAGCTGACCGAGCGGATCCGGGGACTGGGGGCGGACGTCGCCGCCGTCGTGGCCTACGGGGCCCTGGTCCCGCAGGCCGCCCTGGACGCCGTGCCGCACGGCTGGATCAACCTGCACTTCTCCCTGCTGCCGCAGTGGCGCGGCGCCGCGCCCGTGCAGCGCGCCCTCATGGCCGGGGACACGGTGGTCGGCGCCAGCACCTTCCTGCTGGAGGCCGGTCTGGACACGGGGCCCGTCCTCGGCACCATGACCGACGTGGTCCGCCCCGAGGACACCGCCGGGACGGTGCTGGAGCGCCTGTCCCGCACCGCCGCACCGCTGCTCGCGGACTCCCTGCGCGCCGTGGTCGACGGCTCCGCCCGCCCGGCCCCGCAGCAGGGCGAGGTGACCCACGCCCCCAAGCTCACCGCCGAGGACGGGCGGGTCCGCTGGACGGAGCCCGCCGTGGCCGTGGCGCACCGGGTGCGCGGGGCGACCCCCGAGCCCGGGGCGTGGACCCGGCTGGAGGACCGCAGGCTCAAGCTCGACCGCGTGGTGCCGCGGCCCGACGTCCGGGGGCTGGCCCCGGGGCGGTGCGTGCTGCGCGGGGACGCCGTGCTCGTGGGCACGGGATCGTACGCGGTCCAGCTCACCCGGGTGCAGCCGGCGGGGAAGAAGACCATGGAGGCCACCGCCTGGGCGCGGGGCCGCAGCACGGAGGACGAGGTGGTGTTCGAGTGAGCGAGCGCGAGGACCGGCAGCACGGCGCCCGGCGGGGCGAGCGCGACCGGCGGCCCGGGGGCCCGCGGCGCAGCGCCGGGGGACGCGAGCGCAACCGGCCCGCGCAGGCCGACCGGAGCTTCTCCGCCGCGGCGCCCGCGCGGCGGACCCGGCGGGCCGATCCGGCCCGGCTGGCCGCGTTCGAGACCCTGCGCGCGGTGTCCGAGGAGGGCGCCTACGGCAACCTCGTGCTGCCGAAGCTCGTCCGGGCCCACCGCCTGGACCGGCGGGACGCGGGCTTCGCCACGGAGCTGGCCTACGGGGCGCTGCGCTGGCAGGGCACCTGGGACGCCGTGCTGGCCCGGTGCGTCGACCGTCCCCTCGGCGCGCTCGACGGCGCGGTCCTGGACGCCCTGCGCCTGGGCACCCACCAGCTGCTGGCCATGCGCGTGCCCGACCACGCCGCCCTGGACCAGACGGTGGGCCTCGTCCGGGCCGTCGTCGGGGCGGGCCCCGGCGGGCTCGTCAACGCCGTGCTGCGCAAGGTCGCGGCCCGGGGCCTGCCGGCCTGGATCGCGGAGCTGACCGCCGACGCCGCGGACGAGACCGCCCGCCTCGGGCTGGCCCACGCCCACCCCGCGTGGGTGGTCCGGGCGCTGCGCCAGGCGCTGACCGCCCACGGGCGGGACGCCGCCGAGATCGAGGCCCTGCTCGAGGCGGACAACGCCGCCCCCGTGGTCAACCTCGTGGCCCTGCCGGGCCTCGGCGACCTCACCGAGGCTCTCGCCGCGGGCGCCGAGCAGGGGAGCCTCGTCCCGGACTCGGCGCTGAGCAGCGGCGGTGACCTGCACCGGCTGGCGTCCGTCCGCGGGGGCGGGGTCCGCGTCCAGGACGCCGGGTCCCAGCTCGTGGCCCGCGCCCTGGTCGCCGCCGGGCAGGGCCCCGGCGGCGACCGGGGCGGTCCCGGCAGCGCGGAGGGCGAGCGCTGGCTGGACCTGTGCGCCGGCCCGGGCGGGAAGGCCGCCCTGCTCGCGGCGCTCGCCGACCGGCGCGGGGCGCACCTGACGGCCAACGAGGTGGCCCCGCACCGGGCCGAGCTCGTGCGCCGGGCCCTGCGACCGGTCCCGGAGCGGGCCTGGTCGGTGCGCACGGGGGACGGCCGCCACGTCGAGGAGCTGCTCGACGGCCGCACCGCGGAGCAGGCCGGCTTCGACCGGGTGCTCGTCGACGCCCCGTGCACCGGGCTCGGGGCGCTGCGCCGCCGCCCGGAGGCGCGCTGGCGGCGCAGCCCCCGCGACCTGGCCGAGCTCGGGCCGCTGCAGCGGGAGCTGCTGCACGCCGCCCTGGACGTGGCCCGCCCCGGCGGCCTGGTCGCCTACGCCACCTGCTCCCCGCACGCCGCCGAGACCCTCGCCGTCGTCCAGGACGTGCTGGCCGGGCGCCGGGACGCCGAGCCGGCCGACGCCCTGGAGCCGGTCCGCGCCGCAGCCCTGCCCGGCAGCCTCGAGGGGGACCGCGACCCGTCCCGCCCGTGGGAGGGCGGCTCCGGCGCGGTGACCGTCCAGCTGTGGCCGCACGTGCACGGCACGGACGCGATGTTCCTGGCCCTGCTGCGCAAGCGCTGACGCCCCGACCGACCGACCACCTCCAGGAGTCCCCGTGTCCCGAACCTGCATCCACCCCTCGATCCTCTCCGCCGACTTCGTCAACCTCGAGGCGGAGCTCGGCCGGATCAGCACCGCCGACGCCGTGCACGTGGACGTCATGGACAACCACTTCGTCCCGAACCTGACGCTGGGCATGCCCCTCGTGGAGCGGATCCTCGCGGTCAGCCCCCTCCCGCTGGACGTGCACCTGATGATCGAGGACGCGGACCGCTGGGCCGCCGGCTACGCCGAGCTCGGCTGCGAGTCGGTGACCTTCCACGCCGAGGCGGCGCGCGCCCCGCTGAAGCTGGCCCGCGAGCTGCGCGCCCACGGTGCCCGGGCCGGGATGGCCCTGCGCCCCGCGACCCCCGTGGAGCCGTACCTCGACCTGCTGCCGGAGCTGGACATGCTGCTGGTCATGACGGTGGAGCCGGGCTTCGGCGGGCAGGCCTTCCTCGACGTCACCCTGCCGAAGATCCGGCGGGCCGCCGAGGCGATCCGGGCGGGCGGGGGCCGGGTGGCCCTGCAGGTGGACGGCGGGATCACGGAGGAGACCATCGTGCGGGCCGCGGAGGCCGGGGCCGACACGTTCGTGGCCGGCTCCGCCGTCTACGGCGCGGGGGACCCCGAGGCCGCGATCACCGCGCTGCGCGGGGCGGCCCGCGCGGCCCAGGACTGAGCCGGCGGCCCGCCGCGCCCCGGCGGGCCGCCGGCGGCACCCCCTGTGACATAATCGAGGCACGAACAACGTGTTCCGGGGTCGGTGCAAGTCCGAACCGGCGGTCACAGTCCGCGAACCGGACGACCACGTCCGTGCAGGCGCCCAGCGCCCGCACCGGCGGGTCGCCCGGCCGAACCGGTGGAACTCCGGTACCGACAGTCACAGTCTGGATGGAAGGCAACACGTTCAACGGCTCCCGTGCCGTGCCGTCCACGGCACCGGCCACGGCGCCGTCCGGACCCGCGGGTCCGGCCGGCCGCACCGTTGTCCTGCGCCCCGGAACCGACCCGGGAAAGGACGACGTGATGGACCCGCAGCACCGGAGCGGCGACGACGCCGAGCGGTCGGTCATGCGGACCGCCCTGCACGCGGCGGCGCGCGGCCCGCGCGGGGCCAATCCGCTCGTGGGTGCCGTCCTCGTCGACGCCGGGGGCCGGGTCCTGCACGTCGGCCACCACCGCGGGGCGGGCACCGTCCACGCCGAGGTCGACGTCCTGGAGCGCGCCGCGGCCGCCGGCACCGACCTGCGCGGGACCACCATGTACGTGACCCTCGAGCCGTGCAACCACTGGGGCCGCACCGGCCCGTGCGCCCAGGCGATCATCGCGGCGGGCGTGCCCCGGGTGGTCTACGGCGCCCCCGACCGCACGCTCGCCGCCGCCGGCGGCGCCGCCACCCTGCGGGCCGCGGGGGTCGAGGTCCGGGGAGGGGTGCTGGCCGGAGAGGCGGAGGCCCTCAACGACCGCTGGGGCGAGACGATGCGCGCCCAGCGGCCGTTCGTGACGCTGAAGGTCGCCCAGAGCCTCGACGCCCGGATCGCCGCCGCGGACGGGACCAGCCGGTGGATCACGTCCTCGTCCGCCCGCGAGCACGGCCACGACCTGCGGGCCCGCGCCGACGCCGTCCTCGTGGGCAGCGGCACGGTCCTCGCCGACGACCCCCGCCTCACCGCCCGCACCGGCGACGGCGGCGCCGTGCCGCGGCAGCCCCTGCGCGTGGTCATGGGCCTGCGCCCGGTGCCGCCGGACGCCGCGATCCGCGGGACCGACGGGCGCTTCCGGCACGTCGCGACCCGCGACCCGCACTCCGCCCTGGCCGAGCTCTACGACGCCGGCGTGCGCCACGTGCTGATCGAGGGCGGGGCCACCGTGGCCGCGGGATTCCTGCGCGCGGGGCTCGTCGACGAGCTGAGTCTCTACCAGGCGCCCCTCGTGCTCGGGGCCGGACGGCCCGCCTTCGAGGAGCTGGGCGTGGGCACCCTCGCGGACGCCTCCCGGTGGCGGCTCGACCCCACCGGTGGTGGGCCCGTGCAGCAGCTCGGCCCGGACCTGTGGATCCACCTGCGGCCCGTGCCGCCGGACTGAGCGGCACCCGGTCCGGGGCCACCGCGCCGGGCCGCGGGCGCGGCCGGCACGGGCCCGGGACGAAGAGACCGAAGACCGACAGACAGCAGACCGACGGGCTGCAGACCGAGAGACAGAGGAAGCACCGCATGTTCACAGGAATCGTCGCCGGCCAGGGCACCGTGCGCTCGGTCGACCCCGGCCCGGACGGCACGAGCGCCCGCCTCCTCGTGGACGCCGGGCCCCTCGTCGCGGACCTGCCGCACGGCGGCTCCCTCGCCGTCAACGGCGTCTGCCTCACGGCCACCCGCACCGCGGAGATCGGTCCCGGTCAGTTCCTGGCCGACGTCATCGGCGAGACGCTCGTGCGCACCACCCTCGGAGCGCTGGCCGCGGGCGACAGCGTGAACCTGGAGCGCTGCGTGCCCGCCGGGGGGCGGCTCGACGGTCACGTGGTCCAGGGCCACGTGGACGGCACGGGCACCGTCTCGGCCCGGGAGGACCTCGGGGAGTGGGAGCGGGTCCGGGTCGCCGTGCCCGCCGAGCTGGCCCCGTTCGTCGCCGAGAAGGGCTCGGTCGCCGTCGACGGCGTGTCCCTCACCGTGACGGCCGTCAGCGCGCCCGGGGCCGCGGAGCACTGGTTCGAGGTCGGGCTCATCCCGGCGACCCTGGCGGAGACCACCCTCGGACGCCGCCCCGTCGGCGCGTCCGTCAACCTCGAGGTCGACGTCCTCGCGAAGTACGCCCAGCGCCTGCTGGCCTTCGCCCGGACCGACAGCACCCCGGCGCCGGGAACGGCCCGGACCACGGCAGGAGAAGGAGCATGATGCGGACCAGCAGCACCCACGAGGGAACGGGCCGCGGCGGGGACGGGACGACCGGGCAGATCCGGCTCGACCCCGTGGGCGCGGCCGTCGAGGCCATGGCCCAGGGCCGGCCCGTCGTCGTGGTGGACGACGCCGACCGGGAGAACGAGGGCGACATCGTGTTCGCCGCCGAGCACGCGACGCCCGCGCTGATGGGCTTCACGATCCGGCACACCTCCGGGGTCGTGTGCGTGCCCATGACCGGGGCCCGGGCGGACGCGATGCGGCTGCCCCCGATGGTCGACGTCAACGAGGACTCGAAGGGCACCGCCTACACCGTCACGTGCGACGCCCGCGACGGGGTGAGCACCGGCATCAGCGCCGCCGACCGCGCGCTCACCGCACGGGTGCTCGCCGACCCCGCGGCCGGACCGGGGGACATCACCCGGCCCGGGCACGTGCTGCCCCTGCGCGCCGCGGACGGCGGGGTCGCCGTCCGCCGGGGGCACACCGAGGCCGCCGTCGAGCTGTGCTCCCTCGCGGGCCTCGAACCCGTGGGCGTGATCGCCGAGCTCGTCCACGACGAGGGCTCGATGATGCGCCTGCCCGCCCTGCGCGCCTTCGCCGACCGGCACGGCATCCCGCTCGTGAGCATCGAGGACCTGGCGGCGCAGCTGCAGGAGGACCGCCGATGAGGCCGGACGCCCCCCTGGTCAGCTCCGAGCCCGTGGTCGTGCCCACGCCCGAGGGCCGGTTCGAGGTCATCGGCTGGCAGCTGCCGGGCGGGCCCGGGAACGCGGTCGCCGAGCACCTCAGCCTCACCGCGCCGTCCCCGGGCCGCGTGCCCGTGGGCCGCCCCCCGCTGGTGCGGCTGCACTCCGAGTGCCTGACGGGGGACGTCTTCGGCTCCTTCCGCTGCGACTGCGGACCCCAGCTGCACCTGGCGCTGCGGCGGATCGCCGAGGACGGCGGCACCCTGCTCTACCTGCGCAACCACGAGGGCCGGGGGATCGGCCTGGTCAACAAGCTGCGCGCCTACAAGCTCCAGGACGGCGGCGCGGACACGGTCGAGGCCAACGAGCTGCTCGGCCTGCCCGCCGACGCCCGGGACTACTCCGCGGCGGCGGCCATCCTGCACCGGCTCGGGCTGAGCCGGATCCGGCTGCTGAGCAACAACCCCGCCAAGGCCGAGCGCCTGGCCGACCTGGGCATCGACGTCGTCGCGATGGTGCCCAACGAGGTGCCGGCCCGCCCGGAGAACCACGACTACCTCGTGACCAAGCGCGACCGCATGCGGCACCGCCTGCGCCACGTCGACGACACCACCGCCCCCCGCCGCGGCGCGCCGGAGCCCGCGGACCGGACCGGCGGCACCGCCCACAGCACGTTCGACAGCACCCTCGACAGCACCTTCGACAACGATCTCGACAGCACAGGAGACCTCACCCCATGAGCGGACACGGCGCCCCCGACATCGACCTCAGCACCGCCGACGCGAGCGGCCTGCGCGTGGCCGTCATCGCCTCGAGCTGGCACACGGTGATCATGGACGGGCTGCTCGACGGCGCCCGCCGCGCGCTCGCCGACGCCGGCGTGCGGGACGCGCCGGTGGTGCGCGTGCCCGGCAGCTTCGAGCTGCCCGTCGCCGCCGCGCGCCTGGCCCCGGGCCTGGACGCCGTGGTGGCCCTCGGGGTGGTGGTGCGCGGCGGCACCCCGCACTTCGACTACGTGTGCTCGGCGGCCACGCAGGGACTCACGGACGTGTCGGTGCGCACCGGCGTGCCCGTGGGCTTCGGGGTGCTCACCTGCGACACCGAGCAGCAGGGCCTGGACCGTGCCGGGCTCGAGGGCTCCCAGGAGGACAAGGGCTACGAGGCCACGGCCGCCGCGGTGCGGACCGCGCTGCTGCTGCGCTCCCTCGGCGTCTGAGCCCCGCACCGCGGGCCGTCCGGTGCGCTGCCGGTCGGGAGGCCCCCGCGGACCCATTACCCTGGTAGTCGTGAAAACCTTCGAGACCCTCTTCGCCGAGATCAGCGACAAAGCCGCGACCCGCCCGGAAGGCTCGGGCACGGTCCGCGAGCTCGACACCGGCGTGCACGGCATCGGCAAGAAGGTCGTCGAGGAGGCCGCCGAGGTCTGGATGGCCTGCGAGTACGAGACCTCGGAGCAGGCCGCGGAGGAGATCTCGCAGCTGCTCTACCACCTGCAGGTGATGATGGTCGCCAAGGGCCTGCGGCTCGAGGACGTCTACCGCCACCTTTGAGCGCCCCGCCGCACCGGCGTCCCCGCCCCACCGAAGCCCCGAAGCCGAGAAGGAACCCCATGCTGCGTGTCGCAGTGCCCAACAAGGGCGCCCTGTCCGAATCCTCCGTCACGATGCTCAAGGAGGCCGGCTACCGGCAGCGCCGGGACTCCCGCGAGCTGGTGCTCGTGGACCCCGAGAACAACGTCGAGTTCTTCTACCTGCGCCCCCGGGACATCGCCGTGTACGTGGGCGGGGGCATCCTCGACGTGGGGATCACCGGCCGGGACCTGCTCCTGGACTCCGGCGCCCACGCCGACGAGGACCTGGGACTGGACTTCGCCCGGTCCACGTTCCGCTTCGCGGGGCCCGCGGGCGAGTTCTCCTCGATCGCCGAGCTGGCGGGCCGGCGGATCGCCACGAGCTACGACGGCCTGCTGCGCGACCACCTCGCCGAGCGCGGGGTGGACGCCTCCGTGGTCCGTCTCGACGGGGCCGTGGAGTCCTCGATCCGGCTGGGCGTGGCCGACGCGATCGCCGACGTCGTGGAGACCGGCAACACCCTGCGCGCCGCGGGCCTGCAGGTCTTCGGCGAGCCCATCATGACCTCCGAGGCGCTGCTCATCCGCAGCCGTGCCGCCACCGAGCCCGAGGGCCTGGCCGTGCTGCGCCGCCGCCTGCAGGGGGTGCTCGTGGCCCGGCAGTACGTGATGATGGACTACGACGTCGCCGAGGAGTACGTCGAGGCCGCCACCCGGATCACCCCCGGCATGGAGGGGCCCACCATCTCCCGGCTCGGCCGCGGCAACGCCTGGGCCGTGCGCGCCATGGTCCCCAAGTCGGAGACCAACAAGGTCATGGACGCCCTCTACGACGTCGGGGCGCGCGCCATCCTGGTCTCCCCGATCCAGGCCGCCCGGATCTGAGTCCTGCCCACCCGCCCGTTCCCGCAGCCGAGGAGGTGCCGCCAGTGGGCGTTGCCGTACGTGTCATCCCGTGCCTGGACGTCGACGCCGGTCGAGTCGTCAAGGGCGTGAACTTCGAGAACCTGCGCGACGCCGGTGACCCGGTCGAGCTCGCCAAGCGCTACAACGAGGCCGGCGCGGACGAGCTGACCTTCCTCGACGTCACGGCGTCCTCGGCGGCCCGGGCGACGACCTTCGACGTGGTCTCCCGCACCGCGGAGCAGGTCTTCATCCCCCTCACCGTGGGCGGCGGCGTCCGCGCGGTCGCCGACGTGGACCGGCTGCTGCGCTGCGGCGCGGACAAGGCCTCCATCAACACCGCCGCGGTCGCCCGTCCGGAGGTGATCGACGAGATCACCGGGCACTTCGGCAGCCAGGTGCTCGTCCTGTCCCTCGACGCCCGCCGCACGGGCAACACCGCCTCGGGCTTCGAGGTCACCACCCACGGGGGGCGCACGCTGACCGGCCTCGACGCCCTCGACTGGGCGCGGGAGGCCGAGGACCGCGGGGTGGGGGAGATCCTGCTCAACTCCATGGACGCGGACGGCACGCAGGAGGGCTTCGACCTGGAGATGATCCGGGCCGTGCGCGCCCGGGTGCACGTGCCCCTGATCGCCTCCGGCGGCGCGGGCGCCCCCGAGCACTTCCCGCCGGCCGTGGACGCGGGCGCCGACGCCGTGCTCGCCGCCTCGATCTTCCACTTCGGTCCCGTGCACGCGATCGCCGAGGTCAAGGACGCGCTGCGCGCGGCCGGCCACGAGGTGCGCTGAACGACCCGTGGCCCGGGACGTCCTGCGGGCGTAGAGTCGGCAGTGAGCTGACGACAGTCGCTCGACAGGCCGACGACGAAGGAGTCCACCGTGGGACTGAACAGCATCATCAGGAGCTTCACCGGGCGATCCGGCGGGACGACCGCCGGGCGCGCCGCCGGCGGCCGCCGGGGCACCCGCGGAATGAACGCCGCCGGCCAGGCCGGCGCGGGCCGGTCCGGCCGCGGTCTCGGCGGCAAGCTGCGCGGCCTCCTCAACCGCCGATAGCGCACCGTGCGGCAGCGGCCCCGCCCCGGGGCCGCTGCCGCACGCGCGGAGGAGACCGATGAGCACGTCCGAGAGCTCCGGGGCGGGGGAGGACCCCCGCGCCCCGGGCGGCCCGCTCCGGCGGACGTCGTTCTCCACCCGCGACCCCGACCGGGGCATCGAGGCCATGTCCGAGCTCTACACGGGCCTCGGCATGCGGGCGCCGGCCGACGGCTCGTTCGAGCTGCGGATGGCGGCGGCCTCGACGGGCCCCCTCCTGGCGCACCGGTTCCGGCTGGCCACCTCGGAGTCCTCGGGCACGGGCGACGTCTCGGGCACGTACTCCGTGGTGCACGTGCTGACCGGGCGGCTGACGGTCAGCGCCGGGAGGGAGCAGATCAGCACGGCCCTGCCGTTCCTGCTGCCGCAGGGGCTGTACGGTGGCCGGTGGGACGGGCTGCTGGAACTGGGCACCGTGGTCCTGGACGCGGACGCCGTCCAGGACCTCGCGCGCGGCCTGCTGGGCGAGCCGGCCTTCGGACTGCGCTTCACGGGCAGCACGCCGGTGTCCCCGCAGCTGACGCAGTACTGGCTCTCCGAGGTCCGGCACTTCCACCAGGACCTGCTGCCCAACGCCGAGGCGCTGAGCACCCCGCTGGTGCGGGCCGAGGCGTTCCGGGCGCTGGCCACGGCGCTGCTGCACTGCTTCCCGAACACCTTCCTCGCGCAGCCGGCGCCGTCCGCGGGCGCACCGGCGCTGCCCGCCCAGCTGCGCCGGGCGGTGGCGTTCGTCGAGGAGCACCTGCACGAGGACATCGGCCTCGCCGAGATCGCCGCGGCGGCGCGGATGAGCCCGCGGGGGCTGCAGGCCGCGTTCCGCCGGGAGCTCGGCCGCACGCCCGTCGGCCACCTGCGGGAGGCCCGCCTGGACGCCGCCCGCCGCGACCTGCTCCGCGCCGACCCGGTCGCGGACGAGACGGTCGCCGCCGTCGCGGCGCGCTGGGGCTTCGCCCACCCCGGGCGCTTCGCGACCGCCTACCGGAGCCGGTTCGGCGAGGCGCCCAGCGCCACGCTGCACCGCTGAGCCCGCCGGCTCAGGACCCGCCCCGGCAGGTCTCGTCCAGCCACTCCCGCACGGGGGCGAGCGCCTCGTCGAGCGCCTGCCCGTCGAAGCCGGCCGAGGGGTCCTCCGCCAGCTCCTCGCCGTAGGAGTCGACCAGCAGCTGCACCCGCGCGAGGTCCGCGGCCAGCGCCGGCGGAGCCGCGTCCCGCACGGCCTCCACCTCGTCCTCGACGTCCTGGACGTCCGCCACGGTCGGCCCGGCCGAGAGCCCGGCCGGCAGCAGGGCGAGCGCCAGGAGGTCGTCGGCGACCGCCGCGCACGCCTCCCTCCGGTCCGGGTACGCACCCCACGGGCCGGACGGGGCCGGCGCGGGCGTCCCGGCGGGGGAGGTCGCCGGCGCGGCCGTGGCGCCGGGGGAGGCGCCGGGGGGGCCCGGCGCGCCGGGGTCCCCGCACCCGCCCACCAGCGCGACGGCGAGAACGGCCGCCACCGCGCCGGGGGCCGCACGCCACCGCCCCGCCACCGTCGTGGATCGCATCGTCCTCGTGCCCCGTCCGCCGCCGATCTGGTCCTGCTCCCACCATAGGTGCCACCGCCCGGCCCGGGCAGGGCCCCGGCGCGGACGGATCCCCGCCGCCGGGACTCCTATCCTGGAGCCCGGAGGGCCGGGAGGAGGTCGAACGTGCGAGTCGTCGTCGTCGCCGCCCGGGCCTGCGCCCTGGCGGTCGCGGTCTGGGCCCTGGTCTCCCGGTCCGAGTGCGCCTTCGTGACGCGCACCTGCCTGGGCTCCAACCTGTTCAGCTACTTCACGATCCACAGCGCCCTCCTGCTGGTGGTGGCCCTGCTGCTGGCTTCGCTGCACACCGCCGCCGGGGCCGAGGAGCCGGGCTGGCTGACCGGGCTCCGGGCGATGGCCACCACCTACACCGTGGTCTCCGGGACGGTCTTCGGGGTGCTGCTCGCCAACGCGGAGCTGTTCGGCCACCTCTTCCTCGTCCCGCTGTCCTCGCAGGTGCTGCACTTCGTGCTGCCCGTCTACGCCGTGGCCGACTTCCTGCTGGGCCCCGGCCGCCGGCGGCTGCGCTGGGCCGCGACCTGGGCGTCCACCGTGTTCCCGGCCCTGTGGGCCGTCTACACCCTGGTCCGGGGGCAGATGGTGGGCTGGTACCCGTACTTCTTCCTCGACCCGGCCCTCGTGGGCGGCTACCGGGCGGTGGGCACCTACGCCCTCGGGCTGTCCGTGCTCATCCTCGCGGTGTCCTTCCTGACCGTCGCCGCCACCCGGCTGCCCACCGTCCCGCCGGACCCGCGCAGGAGCTCCTGAGCGCCCCGGGCCGCTCCCGCCGGCCCCCGCCGGACGGTCCCGGCCCGTGGCGTGCGGCCGGGTCGATAGGATGGGTGGCGATGAGCGAGCAGACCCCCGACACCGGAACCGACGTCCTCGACCCCGCCGTGGCCCGGCGGCTCAAGCGCGACCCCCAGGGCCTCGTGGCCGCCGTGGTGCAGCAGCACGACACCCACGAGGTGCTGATGCTGGGCTGGATGGACGACGAGGCCCTGCGCCGGACCCTGACGGAGGGGCGCGTGACGTTCTGGTCCCGCTCCCGCCAGGAGTACTGGCGCAAGGGCGACACCTCCGGGCACGTCCAGGCGGTGCACAGCGTCAGCCTCGACTGCGACGGCGACGCGCTGCTCGTGCAGGTCGACCAGACCGGCGCGGCCTGCCACACCGGCACCCGCAGCTGCTTCGACGGCCGCGACCTCGGCGCCGTCTCCGCCGTCTGACCCGCCCACCCCCGTACTCCCGTCCGCCACCAGGAAGTCAGGTCGAGACCCATGCAGGACCTGGGCACCATCAGCCCCACGCTCGAGGAGTTCCGCGCGCTCGCCGCGGAGCGCCGCGTCATCCCCGTCCGCGTCAAGATCCTCGCGGACGCCATGACCCCGATCGGGCTCTACCGGGCGCTCGCGCTCGAGGACGGGGCGGCCCGGCCGGGCACGTTCCTGCTCGAGTCCGCGGCCGAGGGCGGGGTGTGGTCCCGGTACTCGTTCATCGGCGCGAACTCCCGGGCCACCCTCACGGCCCGGGACGGCGAGGCGCACTGGATCGGGCAGGCCCCGGCCGGCGCCCCCACCGGCGGCAACCCGGTCGAGGCGCTGCGGGACACCATGGCGCTGCTGCACACGGAGCGCTTCGAGGACGTCCCGCCGCTGACCTCGGGGCTCGTGGGCTTCGTGGGCTGGGAGGCCGTGCGCCGCTGGGAGAAGCTCCCGCACCCGCCCGAGGACGACCTGCGGATCCCCGAGCTGGCCATGAACCTGGTCTCGGACATCGCGATCCACGACAACACGGACGGCACCGTGATGCTCGTGGCCAACGCCGTCAACTTCGACGACACCGACGAGCGCGTCGACGAGGCCTGGGCCGACGCGGTGGACCGGGTGCACGCGATGCTGGAGAAGCTCGCCCGGCCCCTCGGCCACGCCACGGCCTCGACGCTCACCGGCACCGACGAGATCCGCGGCGACCTGGAGTCCAAGGTCGACCAGAGCTGGGACCGCACCCTGTTCATGAACTCCATCGTGGAGGGCAAGAAGGCCATCGTGGACGGGGACATCTTCCAGGTCGTCGTCTCCCGCCGCTTCGAGACCGAGTGCACGGCCGACTCCCTCGACGTGTACCGCATGCTGCGCGCCATCAACCCCAGCCCGTACATGTACCTGTACAGCTTCGAGGACGCCGGCGGCCGTCCCTTCGCCGTCGTGGGCTCCTCCCCGGAGGCGCTCGTGACCGTCACCGGCGACCAGGCCGTGACCCACCCCATCGCCGGCTCCCGCCCGCGCGGGCGCACGGTCGAGGAGGACGTGGCGCTGGAGCGGGACCTGCTCCAGGACGAGAAGGAGCGCTCCGAGCACCTCATGCTCGTGGACCTCGCCCGCAACGACATCTCCAAGATCGCCGTCCCGGGCTCGGTGGAGGTCACGGAGTTCATGGAGGTGGAGCGCTTCAGCCACATCATGCACCTGTGCTCCAACGTGGTGGGCCGGATGCGCCCGGACGCCACGGCCTACGACGTGCTCGCCGCGACGTTCCCCGCCGGGACCCTCTCGGGGGCGCCCAAGCCGAGGGCCCTGCGCCTGCTCGACGAGTACGAGCCCCTGCGCCGCGCCGTCTACGGCGGCGTGGTCGGCTACCTCGACTTCGCGGGGGACATGGACATGGCCATCGCCATCCGCACCGCCCTGCTCGTCGACGGCAAGGCCTACGTGCAGGCCGGCGGCGGGATCGTCGCCGACTCGGACCCCGAGACCGAGGCCCTGGAGTCCCTCAACAAGGCCACCGCGCCGCTGCGGGCGGTCATGCTCGCCGAGCGGCTGGAGGCCCTGGACCTCGACCGCGTGGCCGTGCCGGGAACCGGTGCCGGGCGTGCCTGAGGCCCGCGCGTCCCTGCCGGCGGCGCTGTCCCGGCGGTCCACGGTGGTGCTCGCCACGCTGGTGGCCGCCCTGGCCGTGTTCGCCTGCTCGGCCGCCACGTGGGTCTCCGCCACGGTGCAGACCACGCTGCAGCCTGTGACCGTGGACGTCGCCGGGTCCGACGCCGCCCCGGCCGTCACCGCCCTCGGTCTCGTCGCCGCCGCCGGCGCCCTCACCACGGCGATCTCCGGGCGGGTGCTGCGCGCCGTGGTGTCCTCGGTGGTGCTGCTCGCCGGGCTCGGCGCCCTCGCGGCGTCCGTGGCGGTGCTCGCGGACCCGGCCGGCGCGGCGCAGACGGCCGTGGGGGAGGCCACCGGCATGATCAACGCCGGCGGCGACTTCGCCGTGACTCTCTGGCCGTGGCTCGCCGCGGCCGCCGCGGGTCTCGTGGCGCTGTGCGGCGGCTGGGCCCTGGTCGCGGGGCGGTCGTGGACCGCGGCCCGCCGCTACGAGCGCTCCGGGCCGGACGGGCCCCCGGCCGGGACGGCCCGTCGCGGGGACGAGATCGACTCGTGGGACGCCCTCACCGAGGGCCGCGACCCCACCGCCTGAGCTCCCCGCCCGCCCCGGGCACGGGCCCGCCGCCGCGGGAGGCCGGACGCCCGGGAGTCCCGTCGGGCGTGCGCGGGCGCGGCCCCGGGGGTGGCACAATGGGGCGGGACAGACTGTCAGCAACCGCCGCGCCCCGCCGGGGCCGTGCGAGCCGAGCCGGCCGGCTCCGGCAGGGAAATCGGGAGTGCAACAACATGGCAAACGGAAACGAGATCGTCCTCGACCACACCGGCTTCGTGGGGCACGGCAACACGCTGGCCGCGTGGGTGACCATCGGCATCATGTCGCTGGGCGTCATCGTCGGCGTGGTGGGCTTCACGGTGGGCAGCACGGCCGTGCTGATCGTGGGCATCGTGCTGGTCGCCGTCGGGCTCGTGGCCGGTGCCGTGCTCCGCTCCATGGGCCACGGCAGCGGCTCCGAGCAGCGCAAGCACGAGGCCCGCAACCACCAGGGCTGAGACCGGGCCGGCGCGAGCCGGCCACGGGGGCGCGGCACGCGCCCGGATCGGCCGGCTCCCGTCGGGAGCCGGCCGCCGTCCCGCCCGGCCCGCACCCCACGAACGCACCAGGGCGGCCCGCGCCGCCGAGAGGACAGGAAACCATGTCGCAACAGAGCACCGGGACGGTCCTGGACGCCATCATCGAGGGCGTCCGGGCGGACCTGGCCGAGCGCCGCGCGCAGGTCGGCCTCGACGAGCTCCGCCGCGCGGCCGCCCAGCGGCCTCCGGCCCTGGACGCCGAGTCGGCGCTGCGGGGACCCAGCGCGGACGCCGTGCAGGTCATCGCCGAGGTCAAGCGCTCCAGCCCCTCCAAGGGCGCGCTGGCCCCGATCGACGATCCCGCCCGCCTGGCCGCGGCCTACGAGCACGGCGGCGCCTCGGTGATCTCCGTGCTGACCGAGCAGCGGCGCTTCAACGGCTCCCTGGCCGACCTCGACGCCGTGCGCGCGGCCGTGGGCGTGCCCGTGCTGCGCAAGGACTTCACGGTGGACGAGTACCAGATCTGGGAGGCGCGGGCCCACGGGGCGGACCTCGTGCTGCTGATCGTCGCCGCGCTCTCCGACGACGAGCTGCGCCGCTTCCTCGCGCTGACCCACGAGCTGGGCATGCACGCGCTGGTCGAGACGCACACCCCGGAGGAGATCGAGCGCGCGGTCGCCGTGGGCGCCCGCATCGTGGGCGTCAACGTCCGCAACCTCAAGACGCTCGACACCGACGTCGAGACCTTCGGCCGGCTCGCCGGGCTCCTGCCCCAGGACGCGGTGATCGTGGCCGAGTCCGGGGTCGAGGGCGAGGAGCAGATCGCCCTCTACGCCTCGCACGGGGCCAAGGCCGTCCTGGTGGGGGAGACCCTCGTGCGCAGCGCCGAGCCGGCCGCGACCATCACGAGCTTCCGCGCGGCCGGCGCCGCCGCGCGGGCCGCCCGGCGCGTCCCCGAGGCCGAGGCGGAGGCCGTCGCCGCGGAGGCGTCCTCCCTGCGCGGGGCCCCCGGGCCGTACTTCGGGGACTTCGGGGGCCGGTGGATGCCGGAGTCCCTCATCGCCGCCCTCGACGAGCTGACGGACGTCTTCGAGAAGGCGAAGGCCGACCCGGAGTTCATCGCCGAGTTCCAGCGGCTCTCCCGCGACTACTCGAACCGGCCCTCCCTGCTCACCGAGGCCCAGCGCTTCGCCGCCGAGGCCGGGTGCCGGGTCTTCCTCAAGCGGGAGGACCTCAACCACACCGGCTCGCACAAGATCAACAACGTGCTCGGCCAGGCGCTGCTCGCGCGGCGGATGGGCAAGACGCGGCTGATCGCCGAGACCGGCGCCGGCCAGCACGGCGTGGCCTCGGCCACCGCGGCCGCGCTGTTCGGGATGGAGTGCGTGGTCTACATGGGCGAGGAGGACACCCGGCGGCAGGCCCTCAACGTCGCGCGGATGGAGCTGCTGGGCGCCACCGTGGTGCCCGTGACCAACGGCTCCCGCACGCTCAAGGACGCGATCAACGAGGCGCTGCGGGACTGGGTCGCCTCCGTCGAGCACACCCACTACCTGCTGGGCACCGCGGCGGGGCCCTACCCGTTCCCCGCGATGGTCCGCTACTTCCACGAGCAGATCGGCGAGGAGACCCGCGAGCAGGTCCTGGCGCAGACCGGGCGGCTCCCGGACGCCGTGGCGGCCTGCGTGGGCGGCGGCTCCAACGCGATCGGGATCTTCCACGGCTTCCTGGACGACCCCTCGGTGGAGCTGTACGGCCTCGAGGCCGGCGGGGACGGCGTGGAGTCCGGACGCCACGCCGCCACGATCTCCCTGGGCCGGCCCGGGGTGCTGCACGGCGCCCGGACCTACCTCATGCAGGACGAGGACGGGCAGACCCTCGAGTCCCACTCGATCTCCGCGGGCCTGGACTACCCGGCCGTGGGCCCCGAGCACTCGTACCTGCACGACATCGGGAGGGCCCGCTACGAGGCGATCACCGACTCGGAGGCGATGGAGGCCTTCCGGCTGCTGTGCCGGACCGAGGGCATCATCCCCGCGATCGAGACCTCCCACGCCCTGGCCGGGGCGCTGAAGATCGGCCGCCGCTGGGTCGAGGAGCTCGGGCCGGAGGCGGCCGCGGAGAAGGTCGTCGTCGTCTCCCTCTCGGGGCGCGGCG
Organism: Kocuria cellulosilytica; assembly: GCF_040981245.1. Classification (NCBI taxonomy): domain Bacteria; kingdom Bacillati; phylum Actinomycetota; class Actinomycetes; order Micrococcales; family Micrococcaceae; genus Kocuria; species Kocuria cellulosilytica. The sequence continues at coordinate 167,718 of NZ_JAVFWZ010000007.1, forward strand.
ACAAGGACGTGGCGACCGCCGCGGAATGGTTCGGGATGCTCCCGGACGACAGCGCCGAGGCTGAGCTCGGCGAGAAGGGCGAGCGACTGTGAGCACCACCCGACACGAGACCTCCGGGGCGGACCTCGCCTCCCGCATCCTGCCGCCGGGCCTGCGCGCCGACCCGGACTCGCGGCTCTCCGCCCGCCTCGCCGAGTGCCGCGCGCAGGGCCGGCCGGCCCTGGTGGGCTACCTCCCGGCGGGCTTCCCGACCGTGGAGGAGTCCATCGAGGCGGCCGTGGCCCTCGGCACCAACGGCGCGGACGTCATCGAGATCGGCATCCCGTACTCGGACCCCGTCATGGACGGGCCGGTCATCCAGCACGCGACGACGACGGCCCTGGCCAACGGCTTCCGGGTGGCCGACGTGTTCCGGGTGGTCCGCGCCGTGGCCGAGCGCACCGACGCGGTGCCCGTGGTGATGACCTACTGGAACCCGGTCCTGCAGATGGGCGTGGACACCTTCGCCCGGCGGCTCGCCGAGGCCGGGGGAGCGGGCATGATCACTCCGGACCTGATCCCGGACGAGGCCGCCGAGTGGTTCGCCGCGTCCCGGGCCCACGGCCTGGACCGGATCTTCCTGGTGGCGCCCTCCTCCTCCCGGGAACGCCTCGACCTGGTGGTCAAGGCCGCGAGCGGCTTCGTCTACGCGGTCTCCGTGATGGGTGTCACGGGAGCCCGGGACGCCGTCTCCGACGTCGCCGAGCAGCTCGTCGCCGACACGCGCGCGGCCGGCGCCCAGCACGTCTGCGTGGGCCTGGGCGTCTCCCGCCGGGAGCACGTCGAGGAGATCGGCGCGTACGCGGACGGTGTCATCGTGGGCACCGCGCTCGTGCAGGCGCTGGCCGACGGCGGCCCCGAGGCCGTGGGCGCCCTGACCCGGGAACTGGCCGGGCGCGCCTGATAGCGTGACCGGGCGGCCCCGCCCCCGCGCGGGCCGGGCCGCCCGTCCCGACGACCCCACGAGCCGAGGCCCCACCGCATGCTGCTGAGCGCCGTTCCCCCCGTGCCCGCCCTGATGAGCGCCCCGCTCCGGCAGGGCATCCCCTCCCCGGACTGGTCCGGGTTCTCGGTCGGCCCGCTGACCGTGCACGCCTACGCGCTGTGCATCCTGGCGGGCATCGCGGCCGCGCTGTGGCTGACCACGCGCCGCTGGGCGGCCCGGGGCCTGGACCCGGAGATCGTGTGGGACATCGTGATGTGGGCCGTGCCCGCCGGGATCGTGGGCGCCCGGGCCTACCACGTGCTCGTCACCGACCCGGCCGGCTACTTCGGACCGGGCGCCGACCCCCTCGACGCGCTGCGGATCTGGGAGGGCGGCCTCGGGATCATGGGGGCCGTGGCGTTCGGGGCCCTGGCCGCGTGGTGGGTCTGCCGCCGGCACGGGATCTCCCTGGCGGTCTTCGCCGACGCCGCCGCCCCCGGGCTGCTGCTCGCCCAGGCGATCGGCCGCTGGGGCAACTGGTTCAACCAGGAGCTGTTCGGGCGGCCCACCACCCTGCCGTGGGGGCTGGAGATCGACCCCTCCAGTGCGAACTTCCCCGCCGGGCTGCCGGCGGACACGCTCTTCCACCCCACGTTCCTCTACGAGTCCCTGTGGAACCTGGCCGGGGTGGTGCTGCTGCTGGCGCTGGACCGGAGGTTCCGTCTGGACGGGGGCCGTCTGTTCGCCCTCTACCTGGTGCACTACGGCCTCGGGCGGATGCTCATCGAGCTGTTCCTGCGGATCGACCCGGCCCTGATGGTGCTGGGCCTGCGGGTGCACGTGTGGACGTCCCTGGGGCTGGTCCTGCTCGGGCTGGCCCTGTTCGCGGCGGTCGTGCTCCGCCGACGCCGGTCCCGCGGGGCCGTGGCGGCCGAGCACGCCTGAACACCGCACCGGGAGCCGGGATCCAGTGCCTGGCCCCGGAGTTTTCAGAGCTGTAACATCTGAGTGCTAGATTTCTCTGGCGCCTGACCGGCGGACGGGTGAACCACGTCCGCCGCCTCCGGTGCACGCCACGATCGTCCATCGCCGGACCTTCCTGGAACGGGGCCCTTCCGCCGCCCGGCACCTCCACGACCACTGCTCGAGGACGCCGGGGGCAGCTCACGATCCGGCGGCACCTCCCGACCGGAGCCCTGCCGCGGGGGCCGCTCCTGTTGACCGCATCCCATGGTGAGGAGACGTCAGTCATGACCTCTACCCCGGCCGGCACCCCCGGTGACAATTCTGCCCAGGACGGCACGGACCCCCGTCCGGCCGCTCCCGCCGAGACCGCTCCTGCCGAGACCGCTCAGGAGCAGGCGACGTCCCCGTTCGAGCAGTTCTCGAACGCGCCCGAGGAACAGGGCCTCTACCACCCGGACGAGGAGAAGGACGCCTGCGGCCTGGCCGTGGTCGCGACCCTCAACGGCACCCCCAGCCACGAGATCGTCGACGCCGCGCTGACGGCGCTGCGCAACCTCGAGCACCGCGGCGCCGTGGGCGGCGACGAGGGCACCGGTGACGGCGCCGGGCTGCTGACGCAGCTGCCGGACGCGTTCTTCCGCGCCGTGCTGGACTTCGAGCTGCCGCCCCTGGGCGGCTACGCCGTGGGCACCGCCTTCCTCCCGCACGGCGGGGAGAACGCGGAGCGGGTCCAGGCCGCCCTCGAGGAGCTCGCGCGCTCCGAGGAGCTGCAGGTCCTCGGCTGGCGGCCCGTCCCCGTGGCCGAGTCCGTGGTGGGCCGGTCCGCGCTCGAGGTGATGCCGTACTTCGTGCAGCTCTTCGTGGCGGAGCCCGCGCCGGAGCCCGCGGACGAGGCCGCCCGGCGGCGCCTGGACCAGAAGGCGTTCCGGCTGCGCAAGCGCGCCCAGAACCGGGCCGGCGTGTACTTCCCCTCGCTGTCCTCCCGCACCATCGTCTACAAGGGCATGCTGACCACCCAGCAGCTCGAGCCCTTCTACCCGGACCTCTCCGACGACCGGTTCAGCACCGAGCTCGCGATCGTGCACTCCCGGTTCTCCACCAACACCTTCCCCTCGTGGCCCCTGGCCCAGCCCATGCGCACGCTCGCGCACAACGGCGAGATCAACACCGTCAAGGGCAACCGGAACTGGATGCGCGCCCGCCAGTCGCAGCTGAAGTCCCCGCTGCTGGGCCGCAGCCCCGAGGAGCTGTTCCCGATCTGCTCGGAGGGCGCGTCCGACTCGCAGTCCCTGGACGAGGTCGCCGAGCTGCTCGTGCTCTCGGGCCGGCCCGTCACCCAGGCCATGATGATGATGATCCCGGAGGCCTGGGAGAACCACGAGACCATGGACCCCGCCCGGAAGGCGTTCTACCGCTACCACGCCTCCTTCATGGAGCCGTGGGACGGCCCGGCCGCGGTGGCCTTCACCGACGGCGTGCAGGTCGGGTCGCTGCTGGACCGCAACGGCCTGCGCCCCGGCCGCTTCTGGGTCACGGACGACGGCCTCGTGGTCTTCGCCTCGGAGGTCGGCGTCGTCGACGTCGGGGACCGCAAGATCGTGCGCAAGGGCCGCGTGTCCCCGGGCACGATGTTCCTCGTGGACACCGCGCAGGGCCGGATCGTCGAGGACGCCGAGATCAAGGCCCAGATCGCCTCGGCCGCCCCGTGGGAGGAGTGGGCCGACGGCAACATCGTCGACATCGGCGACCTGCCCGAGCGCGAGCACATGGTCCACCCGCGCTCCTCCATCACCCTGCGCCAGAAGACCTTCGGGTACACGCAGGAGGAGCTGAAGATGATCGTCGGGCCCATGGCGGCCAAGGGCGCCGAGCCGATCTACGCGATGGGCACCGACACCCCGATCGCCGTGCTCTCCGAGAAGTCCCGCACCCTGTTCGACTACTTCGTGCAGTCCTTCGCCCAGGTCACCAACCCGCCGCTGGACGCCATCCGCGAGGAGCTCGTCACGAGCCTGCGCGGCTCCGTGGGGCCCTCCGGGAACCTGCTGACCACCGAGCGGGTGCGCACCCGTCAGATCGCGGTGGACTTCCCGGTGATCGACAACGACCAGCTGGACCAGTTCCTGCACATCGAGGGCGAGGACGGGATGCCCGCGGCCCTCAAGGTGCGGGGCCTGTACCGGCCCGACGGCGGCGCCGAGTCCCTGCGCGCCCGGATCGCGGAGATCTGCGAGAAGGTCTCCGCGGCCGTGGCCCGCGGCGTGGAGTACGTCATCGTCTCGGACCGCGACTCCAACGGCGCGTGGGCGCCCATCCCCTCGCTGCTGCTGACCTCGGCCGTGCACCACCACCTCCTGCGCTCGGCGACCCGCACCAAGGTGGCGCTGATCGTGGAGGCCGGCGACGTGCGCGAGGTCCACCACGTGGCCCTGCTCATCGGCTACGGCGCGTCCGCGGTGAACCCGTACCTGGCGATGGAGTCCGCGGAGGAGCTCGTGCGCTCGGGCGACCTCACCGGCATCACCACCGAGCACGCGGTGCACAACCTGATCAAGGCCCTGGGCAAGGGCGTGCAGAAGATCATGTCCAAGATGGGCATCTCCACCGTGTCCTCCTACTGCGGGGCCCAGGTCTTCGAGGCGCTCGGCCTGTCCCGGGAGCTCGTGGACGACTACTTCACCGGCACCCACACCCAGATCGGCGGCATCGGCCTCGACGTGATCGCCGAGGAGACCGCGTTCCGCCACCGCCGGGCGTACCCCTCCGACGGCGTGACCGAGCCCTACCGGGACCTCGAGACGGGCGGCGAGTACGACTGGCGCCGGGACGGCCCGCCGCACCTGTTCAACCCGCAGACCGTCTTCCGGCTGCAGCACGCGACCCGCACCGGCCGCTACGACATCTTCAAGTCCTACACGAAGCTCGTGGACGACCAGACGAAGAAGCTGCTGACCCTGCGCGGGCTGCTCGGCTTCTCCTCGGACCGCAGGCCGGTGCCGCTCGAGGAGGTCGAGCCCGTCAGCTCGATCGTCAAGCGCTTCCAGACGGGGGCCATGAGCTACGGCTCCATCTCCCAGGAGGCCCACGAGACCCTGGCGATCGCCATGAACCGGCTCGGCGGGAAGTCCAACACCGGTGAGGGCGGCGAGGACGTCGACCGGCTGCTGGACCCGCGCCGGCGCTCGGCGATCAAGCAGGTGGCCTCCGGGCGCTTCGGCGTCACGAGCCTGTACCTGACCAACGCCGACGACATCCAGATCAAGATGGCCCAGGGCGCCAAGCCCGGCGAGGGCGGCCAGCTGATGGCCCAGAAGCTGTACCCGTGGATCGCCCAGACCCGCCACTCCACCCCGGGCGTGTCCCTGATCTCGCCGCCGCCGCACCACGACATCTACTCGATCGAGGACCTGGCGCAGCTGATCTACGACCTCAAGCGGTCCAATCCGCGGGCCCGCGTGCACGTGAAGCTGGTCTCCGAGATCGGCATCGGCACCGTGGCCGCCGGCGTCACCAAGGCCAAGGCCGACGTGGTGCTCGTCTCCGGGCACGACGGCGGCACGGGCGCGGCCCCGCTGAACTCGCTCAAGCACGCCGGCGCGCCGTGGGAGCTCGGCCTCGCCGAGACCCAGCAGACGCTGATGCTCAACGGGCTCCGGGACCGCGTGGTGGTCCAGGCGGACGGGCAGATGAAGACCGGCCGGGACGTGATGGTCGCCGCGCTGCTCGGCGCGGAGGAGTTCGGCTTCGCCACGGCCCCGCTGATCGTCGAGGGCTGCATCATGATGCGCAAGTGCCACCTGGACACCTGCCCCGTGGGCGTCGCCACCCAGAACCCGGAGCTGCGCAAGCGGTTCACGGGCAAGGCGGAGCACGTGGTGAACTTCTTCGAGTTCATCGCCGAGGAGGTCCGGGAGTACCTGGCGCAGCTGGGCTTCCGCTCGATCGAGGAGGCCGTCGGCCACGCCGAGGTCCTCGAGACCAAGGACGCCATCGCGCACTGGAAGGCGCACGGGCTGGACCTCTCGCCGGTCCTGCACTCCACGGTGCTCGAGCACCGGGGCGCGGCCGTGCGCAACATGCGCGGCCAGGACCACGAGCTGGAGAAGCACTTCGACAACGAGCTGATCCGGCTCTCCCGGGCGGCCCTGGAGAAGCGGGAGCCCGTGCGGATCCAGCAGCACATCATCAACACGGACCGCGCGGTCGGCACGATGCTCGGCCACGTGGTGACGCGCACGTTCGGCACGGACGTCCTCGCCCACGACACGATCGACGTGACGCTCACGGGCCAGGCCGGCCAGTCCCTCGGCGCGTTCCTCCCGCAGGGCATCACCCTGCGGCTCGAGGGCGACGCCAACGACTACAGCGGCAAGGGCCTCTCCGGCGGGCGGATCATCGTGCGCCCCGAGCGGGACGCGGTCTTCGAGGCCTCCGAGAACGTCATCGCCGGCAACGTCATCGGCTACGGCGCCACGAGCGGGGAGATCTTCCTGCGCGGCGTCGTGGGCGAGCGGTTCCTGGTGCGCAACTCGGGCGCCACCGCGGTGGTCGAGGGCATCGGGGACCACGGCTGCGAGTACATGACCGGCGGCACCGCCCTGGTGCTCGGCCGCACCGGGCGCAACTTCGGCGCCGGCATGTCCGGCGGCGTCGCCTACGTGATCGACCTCGCCGAGACCTCGGTCAACAAGCAGGCCCGGGACAGCGGCGAGCTGCAGCTGCTGCCGCTGGACGAGACGGACGCCGAGGCCGTTCTGGCGCTCATCACGAGGCACGCCGAGGAGACCGGCTCCGAGCTCGCGGACCGGCTCCTGGCCGACCCGGTGGCCACGCTCGGGCGCTTCACCAAGGTCCTGCCGCGGGAGTACGCCGCCGTGCAGGGCATCCGCGAACAGGCCCGGAGCGAGGGGCAGGACCCCGACGGCGACGAGGCATGGCACAAGATCCTGGAGGTGACGACCCGTGGCTGATCCGCGCGGTTTTCTGAAGGTGACCGAGCGCGTCGACCGCCCCAAGCGGCCGGTGCCCGTCCGGATCATGGACTGGAAGGAGGTCCAGGAGGCCCAGGATCGGGGGGTGCTGCAGAAGCAGGCCGGCCGGTGCATGGACTGCGGGATCCCCTTCTGCCACGAGGGCTGCCCCCTCGGCAACCTGATCCCCGAGTGGAACGACCTCGTGTGGCGGGGCCTCGACGCCGAGGCGGTCGAGCGGATGCACGCCACCAACAACTTCCCGGAGTTCACCGGGCGGGTCTGCCCGGCGCCGTGCGAGTCCTCGTGCGTGCTCGGCATCAACCAGCCCGCGGTGACCATCAAGCAGATCGAGTACTCGATCGGCGAGATGGGCTTCGACGAGGGCATCATCCGGCCGTTCGTCCCGCAGCGCCTGGTCGGCAGGACCGTGGCGGTCGTGGGCTCCGGGCCCGGCGGCCTCGCGGTGGCCCAGCAGCTGACCCAGGCCGGGTTCACGGTCGCGGTCTACGAGCGCGACGACCGGATCGGCGGACTGCTGCGCTACGGCATCCCCGACTTCAAGATGGAGAAGGAGGTGCTCGACCGCCGCCTGGACGTGATGCGCGCCGAGGGCACCCGCTTCCGCCCGGGGGTGGAGATCGGCAAGGACATCACCTGGGACCAGCTCAAGCGCCGGTACGACGCCGTGGTGGTCGCCACCGGCGCCACCCGGCCGCGGGACCTGCAGATCCCCGGCCGGGAGCTCGACGGGGTCCACTTCGCGATGGACTACCTGGTGCAGGGCAATCGCGTGGTGGCCGGGGACGAGGTCGAGGACCAGATCTCGGCGAAGGGCAAGCACGTCATCGTGCTGGGCGGCGGCGACACCGGCTCCGACTGCATCGGCACCGCCAACCGGCAGGGCGCGGCGTCGATCACGTCGCTGGCGATCGGGCGCCGGCCGGCCGCCGACCGCTCCGACGCCGACCCGTGGCCCATGATGCCGAAGGTCTTCGAGGTCTCGTCCTCCCACGAGGAGGGCGGCGACCGCACCTACCTGGCCTCCACCGTGGAGTTCGTGGGGGAGGACGGCCGGCTCACCGGGCTGAAGGTCGCCGAGACCGAGTACCTGCCCGACGGGCGGCGCGCGCCGAAGGCGGGCACCGAGCGGGTGATCCCGGCGGACCTGGTCTTCCTGGCGCTGGGCTTCACCGGCAACGAGTCCGAGGACATCACCGAGCAGATCGGCGCCGAGCTGGACGGCCGGACCAACCTGGCCCGCGACGACCGCTACATGACCAGCGTGGACGGCGTGTTCGCGTGCGGCGACGCCGGCCGCGGCCAGTCCCTGGTCGTGTGGGCGATCGCCGAGGGCCGCGCCTGCGCGGCGGCCGTCGAGCGCTTCCTCATGGGCTCGACCCGGCTGCCGGAGCCGGTGGCCCCCACCGACCGGGCCATCGACCTCAGCCTGTAGCACGGCAGCACGGCAGCACGGCACGGGCCGCGTCCCCTTCCCGCGGAGGGGGCGCGGCCCGCGCCGTCGCACGTCCGGCGCCGGTGTCGAGGCGGGCGGGGACCCGCCCGCCTCGACACCGGCGGCGGCGTTGGTAGGCTGGACACGACCTCCCCGCCCCCGGGCGGACATCCAGGCAGTGCGGCCGGGGGCTGCGCCGCGTCCTGCGCGGTGCAGCCCCCGGCCGCAGTGCTGTGCACGTCCTCCCCGGTGGCACCCCTCGACCCAAGGCGGCACACATGCGACGAGCTAAGATCGTGGCCACGATCGGCCCGGCCATCTCCTCGTACGAGAACCTCTCCCAGGCGATCCGGTCCGGCATGAACGTGGCCCGGCTCAACATGAGCCACGGCGACCACTCCGTGCACGACGCGTCCTACGAGAACCTGCGGCGCGCCTCGGCGGACGCCGGGCAGACGGTCGCGATCCTCGCGGACCTGCAGGGGCCGAAGATCCGGCTCGGCCGCTTCGCGGACGGTCCGCACGAGCTGCTGCCCGGCGACGAGTTCTCCATCACGGTCGACGACGTCGAGGGCACGCCGAGCCTGTGCTCCACCACGCACAAGGGCCTGCCGGGCGACGTGAACGTGGGCGACCCGCTGCTCATCGACGACGGCCGGGTGGCCCTGCGCGCCACCGCCGTCTCGGACACCACGGTCACCACCGAGGTCGTCGTGGGCGGGCCGGTGTCCAACAACAAGGGCATCAACCTGCCCGGCGTGGCCGTGAACGTCCCGGCCCTGTCCGACAAGGACGAGGACGACCTGCGCTGGGCGCTGCGCCGCGGCGTGGACCTGATCGCCCTGTCCTTCGTGCGCGACGCCAAGGACATCGTGCGGGTGCACGAGATCATGGACGAGGAGGGCCGGCGGCTGCCGGTGATCGCCAAGATCGAGAAGCCGCAGGCGGTGGACTCCCTGCACGAGATCATCGACGCCTTCGACGGCATCATGGTGGCCCGCGGCGACCTCGGCGTGGAGCTGCCGCTGGAGCAGGTCCCGATCGTGCAGAAGCGTGCCATCGAGCTCGCCCGGCGCTGGGCCAAGCCCGTGATCGTGGCGACCCAGGTGCTGGAGTCGATGATCGACAGCCCGCGCCCCACCCGGGCCGAGGCCTCCGACTGCGCCAACGCCGTGCTCGACGGCGCGGACGCGGTCATGCTCTCCGGGGAGACCTCGGTGGGCAAGTACCCGATCGAGACCATCGAGACGATGGCCCGGATCATCGAGGCCACCGAGTCCCAGGCCCTCGAGCGCGTGCCCGCCCTGGGCACGGAGCCGCGCACCCGCGGGGGTGCGGTGACCCGCGCGGCGGTGACCATCGCCCGGCAGCTCGACGTCAGCTACCTCTGCACGTTCACCCAGTCCGGGGACTCCGCCCGCCGGCTGTCCCGGCTGCGCCCGTCCCACCCGATCCTCGCCTTCACCCCGGAGCCCCTCGTCACGGCGCTCATGTCCCTGCTGTGGGGCGTGCAGCCCATCCAGGTGGCGAAGGTCGACCACACGGACGACATGACCCGGCAGGTGGACCTGCACCTGCAGGAGCAGGGCCTGGCCGGCAAGGACGACATGGTCGTGATCTGCGCCGGCTCGCCCCCCGGGGTCGCCGGCACCACCAACCTGGTCAAGGTCCACCGCGTGGGCGACGTCGCGGACGCCGGTGAGCTGCTCAGCGGCCGGCGGCAGCGCGAGCACGTGGGACCGTGGCGCGAGTCCTGACCGGGCCGGCCGGCATGACCCCCGAGGAGCACTCCCGGGACCTGCGCGAGCACGGGGTCCCGGAGGAGCTGCACGCCGCCTTCCCCGGCCACGGGATGGGCGGGCTCGCCCGGGCGATGGGCATCCGGTTCACGGAGCTCACGCCCGGGCGGTCGGTCGCCACGATGCCGGTCGAGCCGAACACCCAGCCGGGCGGGATCCTGCACGGGGGAGCGCACTGCGTCCTGGCCGAGACGCTCGCCTCCACGGCGGCGAGCGTGCACGCCGGTCCGGGGCGGTACGCCGTGGGCGTCGACGTCAACGCCACGCACCAGCGCGGCGTGGCCTCCGGGACGGTCACCGGCACGTGCACCGCGCTGCACCTGGGTGCCACGCTCACCGTGCACGAGGTCGTGATGACCGACGAGCGGGGACGGCGGCTGTCCACGGCCCGCGTCACCAACCTGGTGCGGGAGCGGGGCCCCGCGGGCTGACGGCGCGGGTCGCCCGCGGGGACCGGCGGGACGGACGGGAGGGGTGGTACGAGAAGACCCCGGACCGTCGGTCCGGGGTGCTGGTGCCCAAGGTGGGACTCGAACCCACACTCCAGGGGAACCGCATTTTGAGTGCGGCGCGTCTGCCAATTCCGCCACTTGGGCCCGCGGTCGCAGTCCGCGCCGCCTCGGGGGCGGTTCCTGCGCTCGACCACTGTACAACAGTTATAGGCTGGGGCTGATCGGGCGCAACGCGCGGTGCCGGGGATCCGTGCGCCGCCGGCCCCGAGACCCCCGTGGCCCGCGCGCGCGGGCCAGGACGCACCAGCAGCCAAGGAGACAGCGTGACGGAGCAGCCGAATCCCGCCCCGGCCGAGGACCCCGGGGCCCGGGAGGACCTCCCCGGCGAGGCGGCGGAGAGCGACCTGCGCCCGGCCCGCCGGGTGGTGGTCGCCGAGGACGAGACCCTGATCCGCCTGGACATCGTGGAGATGCTCCGGGACGCCGGCTACGAGGTGGTCGCGGAGGCCGAGAACGGTCAGCGCGCCGTCGAGCTCGCCCGTGAGCACCGCCCGGACCTCGTGCTCATGGACGTGAAGATGCCGGTCCTGGACGGGATCACCGCGGCGGAGCAGATCGCCTCCGACCGGATCGCCCCGGTGGTCCTGCTGACCGCCTTCAGCCAGCGGGAGCTCGTCGAGCGGGCCCGGGAGGCGGGGGCGATGGCCTACGTGGTCAAGCCGTTCACGGTGGACGACCTCGTGCCCGCCATCGAGATCGCGATCTCCCGGGCCGAGGAGATCGCCGCGCTCGAGCGCGAGGTCTCGGACATGAAGGAGCAGTTCGCCACCCGGAAGCTCGTGGAGCGGGCGAAGTCGCTGCTGACCACCAAGATGGGCCTCACCGAGCCCGAGGCGTTCCGCTGGATCCAGAAGACCTCGATGGACCGCCGGCTGTCCATGCGCGAGGTCGCCGAGGCCATCATCAACCAGGTCGCCTGACCGGCACTGGCGACCCGTCCGCCCGGGCCCCCGGGGCGCCCGCCCCGGGCCCTAGGATGGTCGGGTGAGTGAAACGACGCAGCAGACGCAGCCCGACGCGACCCCCGAGACCGCCGTGCGCACGGTGACCGTCGGGACCGAGACCGACCACCCCGTCGACGTCGAGATCCCCCTCCCGGTCTCCCGGCCCGACCGGAAGCTGCTGCTGGTGGACGGCCACTCCCTGGCCTTCCGCGCGTTCTTCGCGCTGTCCCGCGCCGCGGAGTACGGCGGCGGGCCGGCCTTCGTGACCTCCGACGGCCGGCACACCGAGGCCGTCTACGGCTTCGTGAACACCCTCGTGAAGCTGGTGCGGGAGCAGAAGCCCACGCACCTGGTGGTCTCCTTCGACCTGGAGGGGCCCACCCTGCGCTCCCAGGAGTACGAGGAGTACAAGGGCGGGCGGGACGAGACGCCCGAGGAGTTCCACGGGCAGGTCCCGCAGATCCGCCGGATCCTCGACGCCCTGGGCGTGCCCGTGGTCACCGCCGAGGGCCACGAGGCCGACGACGTCCTGGCCACCCTGGCCCGCCGCGGCGCCGAGCAGGACTACGAGGTGCTCGTCTTCTCCGGGGACCGGGACGCCTTCCAGATGATCGACGAGCACGTCACGGTCGTCTATCCCGGGCGCACCCCGTCCGACCTCAAGCACATGGACGCCGCCGCCGTGGTGGAGAAGTACAAGGTGCCGCCGCGGCACTACCCGGACCTCGCGGCGCTCACCGGTGAGCAGGCCGACAACCTCCCGGGGGTCCCGGGCGTGGGGGCCGGCTTCGCCGCCAAGTGGATCCTCGCCTACGGCGGCGTCGACACGATCCTGGCGCACGCGGACAGGGTCAAGGGCAAGAAGGGCGAGGCGCTGCGCGAGCACCGCGCGGCGGTCGAGCGCAACCGGCGGCTCAACCGCCTGGTCACCGACCTCGGGCTGGAGGTCGACCTCGCCGAGGCCGGGCTGCCCGTGCCCGACACGGAAGCCGTGCGGGAGGTCTTCGGCGACCTCGAGTTCGGCGACGGCCTGCGCAACCGGCTCTTCGACGCCTTCGGCCGCCCCGCCGAGGAGGCCGCGCCGCCGGCCGACCTGGGCCTGGGCGAGATCGGGCGTCCCGGCACCGCCGAGGAGCTGGAGCGGTGGCTGGCCGACGGCCAGGACGCCGTGGCGCTGCACGCGCTGCACCGCGAGGACGACCCCGTCCTGCCCGGCGCCCGCGAGCTCTCCGGCCTGGTCCTCGCCCGCGGCGAGGACCAGCCGTCCGCGCTGTTCCTCGACCTGGCGGCGGCGGACTCCGCACTGGAGTCCGCGCTGGCCCGCTGGCTGGCCGACGCGGACCGGCCCAAGATCGTGGACGGGGTCAAGGACGTCTGGAAGTCCCTCGCGGTGCGCGGGCTGCCGCTGGCCGGGGTCGTGGACGACCCCCAGCTCTCGGCCTACCTGCTGCAGCCCGCCCGGCGCAGCTACGAGCTCCCCGCCCTGCTCGAGGACCGGCTGGGCCTGGCCGTGGCGCCCGTGGCGGACGGCTCCGCCGCGGAGGGCCAGCAGCAGCTCGCCCTCGACGAGCAGCCCTGGCCGGCGCCGGCGGTGCTGCGGCGGGAGGCGGAGCTGGCGGTCGCGACCGTGCAGCTGTCCCGGCACCTGCGGGAGAAGCTGGCCGAGACCCACCAGACCGCCCTGCTCACGGACCTCGAGCTGCCCCTGGCCGTGGTGCTGGGCCGGATGGAGCTCGCCGGGATCGCCGTGGACCCCGAGGGGGTCCAGGTCCTGCTCGACGACTTCGCCCGCGTGATCGAGCAGGCTCAGCAGGAGGCGCACGCCCAGATCGAGGAGCCGGTGAACCTGGGCTCCACCAAGCAGCTGCAGCAGGTGATGTTCGAGGAGCTGGGGCTGCCGAAGACCAAGAAGATCAAGTCCGGCTACACCACGGACGCGGACGCCGTGGCGGAGCTGCTCACCCGCACCGACCCGGACTCCAAGGGCCACCGCTTCCTCGCCGGCCTGCTGGCCTACCGGGACGCCAACAGGCTCCGCCAGACCGTCGAGGGCCTGCAGAAGGCCATCGCCGAGGACGGTCGCGTGCACACCACCTACATGCAGAACGTCGCCGCCACCGGCCGGCTGTCCTCGACCAACCCCAACCTGCAGAACATCCCGGTGCGCACCGAGGAGGGCCGCCGCATCCGCGGGCTCTTCGTGGTCGGGCGCCCCGAGGACGGACGGGCCTACGACCAGCTGCTGACCGCCGACTACTCCCAGATCGAGATGCGCATCATGGCGCACCTGTCCGGGGACGAGGCACTGATCGAGGCCTTCCGCAGCGGCGAGGACCTGCACCGCTTCGTGGGCGCCAAGATCTTCGGCGTGGCCCCCGAGGAGGTCACCGCCCCCATGCGCTCCAAGGTCAAGGCCATGAGCTACGGGCTGGTGTACGGGTTGAGCTCCTTCGGGCTCTCCAAGCAGCTGCGGATCCCCGTGGACGAGGCCCGCACCCTGATGAGCGACTACTTCACCCGGTTCGGGGCGGTGCGCGACTACCTGCGCGGGGTCGTGGAGCAGGCCCGCGAGGACGGGTACACGGCCACGATCGACGGCCGGCGCCGGTACCTCCCGGACCTCTCCAGCGACAACCGGCAGCTGCGCTCCATGGCCGAGCGCGCCGCCCTCAACGCTCCCATCCAGGGCTCGGCCGCGGACATCATCAAGAAGGCGATGCTGGGCGTGGACCGGCGCTTCGCCGACGAGGGGCTCGGCTCGCGGATGCTCCTGCAGGTCCACGACGAGCTCGTGGTGGAGGTGGTCCGCGGGGAGCGGGAGACCGTGGAGCGGGTGCTGCGCGAGGAGATGGGCGGCGCCGCCCAGCTGTCCGTGCCGCTGGAGGTCAACGTCGGCGCGGGCCGCTCCTGGCACGAGGCCGCCCACTGACCGGCCGGCCCGGCGCCCCGGCCGGCCCGCCGCCCGATCCCACCGCGAACGAGGAACACGCCATGGACCCCCTGCACGACGCTCCGACGACACCGTCCACCCCCGGCACCGTGACCGAGTCATACTCGGCCCACGGGCACGACTACACCTTCGCGGAGTTCGGCGTGGGCCCCGGGGGCGTCGCGGCCAATCCGGCGGCCGTGGAGTGGGTGCGGGCCATCCGGCAGGGCTTCCACCAGGCGGAGCCGACCGACGAGACCCTCGAGCGCACCCTGTCCTGGATGCACGCCGAGCGGGTGCGGCTGCGGGGGGCGTACCCCCACGCCGTGCCGGAGGCGGCGCTGCCCACGCAGCGGCCCGTGGCGACCTTCACCTCCTGGGAGGGCTCGCTCAACGCGGGCCGGGGCCGGCTGCTGCGCGCCCGGCTCATCTCCGAGGTCACCGTCCGGCCCACGCACAGCCGCCGCGGGCTGCTGCGCCGGCTCATGACGGGGGAGCTCGACCGCGCCCGGCGGGACGGCTACCCCGTGGCGCTGCTGACCGCGACCGAGGCCACCATCTACGGCCGGTTCGGCTTCGGCGCGGCCACGTTCAACCGCGAGGTCGCCGTGGACGCCACCACCCGCCTGCAGCTCAAGGCGCCCACCGTGGGCAGCGTGGAGATGGCCGACGGCGAGGCGGTGCGCCGGCTCGCCCCCGTGCTCTTCCAGCGCTTCCACGAGAGCTCGCACGGGTCGGTGAGCCGGGTGGCCTACCACTGGCCCGAGTACACGGGGGAGTACGCCATCACCCCCCAGAAGGCGGACCCGGAGGTGCGCTGCGCCGTGCACTACGACGACGGGATGCGCCCGGACGGCTACGTGACCTACCGGTTCGAGCCGAACACCTCCTACCCGCTGACCCTGACGGTGCTCGACCTCGTGGGCGCGTCCCCGGACGTGTCGATCGCCCTCTGGGAGTTCGTGACGTCCCTGGACCTCGTGGACCAGGTGCGCTTCGGCCGCGCCCCCGTGGAGGACCCGCTGGTGTGGGCGATGGCGGACCGCGCCAAGTACCGCGTCACCGCCGAGTCGGACAAGGTGTGGGTGCGGGTCCTGGACCCGGCCGCCGCGCTGGTCGCCCGCCCGTACACCCCGCGCGGGCGGATCGTCATCTCCCTCGTGGACTCGATGGGCTACGCCGACGGCGTCTGGGCGCTGGACACCACCGGCGGGACGCCCGTGGTCGAGCGGCTCCGCGACCGGCCCCGCACCGCCGACGACGAGGCCGGGCGGTCGGTGCCCGCGGTGGAGCTGCCCGACGGCGCGGACGTGGCGATGCGGGTGGACGTGCTGGGGTCCCTGTACCTCGGGGCGGTGAAGGCCAGCACCCTGGCGCAGGCCGGGCTGATCGTGGCCCGGGACGAGGACGCGCTGCGGGACCTGCAGGACTTCATGGAGACCCCGACCGCCCCGTACGGCGTCACACAGTTCTGAGCCGGACCCGCGCGGCGGGGCGCGTGTTGCTTCCTTTTTCCCTCGTCCGTAGACTGACCCGGTGCGTGCTCTGCACGTGCCCTGTCCAGCAATCCTTCGGAACGGCCGCGGTCCGGCCGGACAATCTCCGTTCCGACTGATCACGAACTATCCACATCGGAGCCCCTACTACATGACCACCACCACCCCGCAGGTTGCCGTCAACGACATCGGGTCCGCGGAGGACTTCCTCGCCGCTGTCGACGCGACCATCAAGTACTTCAACGACGGCGACCTCGTCGAGGGCACCGTCGTCAAGGTCGACCGCGACGAGGTCCTTCTCGACATCGGCTACAAGACCGAGGGCGTCATCCCGTCCCGCGAGCTGTCCATCAAGCACGATGTCGACCCGGACGAGGTCGTGACCGTGGGTGATGAGGTCGAGGCTCTGGTCCTCACCAAGGAGGACAAGGAAGGCCGCCTGATCCTGTCCAAGAAGCGGGCTCAGTACGAGCGCGCCTGGGGCGACATCGAGAAGATCAAGGAGGACGACGGCGTCGTCACCGGCACCGTCATCGAGGTCGTCAAGGGTGGTCTCATCCTCGACATCGGCCTGCGCGGCTTCCTGCCCGCCTCCCTCGTCGAGATGCGCCGCGTGCGCGACCTCGCGCCGTACATCGGCCAGCAGATCGAGGCGAAGATCATCGAGCTGGACAAGAACCGCAACAACGTGGTCCTGTCCCGCCGCGCCTGGCTCGAGCAGACCCAGTCCGAGGTCCGCTCCAACTTCCTGCACAAGCTCGAGAAGGGCCAGGTCCGCACGGGCACGGTCTCCTCGATCGTCAACTTCGGCGCATTCGTGGACCTGGGCGGCGTCGACGGCCTGGTGCACGTCTCCGAGCTGTCCTGGAAGCACATCGACCACCCCTCCGAGGTCGTCGAGGTCGGCCAGGAGGTCACGGTCGAGGTCCTGGACGTCGACATGGACCGCGAGCGCGTCTCCCTGTCGCTGAAGGCGACCCAGGAGGACCCCTGGCAGCTGTTCGCCCGCACCCACGCCCTCGGGCAGGTCGTGCCGGGCAAGGTCACCAAGCTCGTCCCCTTCGGTGCGTTCGTGCGCGTCGAGGACGGCATCGAGGGCCTGGTGCACATCTCCGAGCTGGCCCAGCGCCACGTGGACATGGCCGAGCAGGTCGTCTCCGTGGGCGATGAGCTGTTCGTCAAGGTCATCGACATCGACCTGGACCGCCGCCGCATCTCGCTGTCGCTCAAGCAGGCCAACGAGGGCGTGGACCCGGACTCCACCGAGTTCGACCCGGCCCAGTACGGCATGGCCGCCGAGTACGACGAGCAGGGGAACTACAAGTACCCCGAGGGCTTCGATCCCGAGACCAACGAGTGGATCGAGGGCTACGAGACCCAGCGCGCCGCCTGGGAGCAGCAGTACGCCGACGCCCAGTCCCGCTGGGAGGCGCACAAGGAGCAGGTCCGCAAGTCGATCGCCGAGGACGCCGAGGCCGCCGCGGGCGGCACGACGAGCTCCTCCTCGTCGTCGTCCTCCTCCTCCGCGTCCACGCCGGCCCCGACCAGCTACTCCTCCGAGGCCCCGGCCGCCGACTCCGGCACCCTGGCCTCCGACGAGGCCCTGGCCGCCCTGCGCGAGAAGCTCACCGGCGCCTGATCCGACCGGTACCGCCGGGCCGTTCCGCACGGCACGGACCACGACGGCCCCCGTCCCTTCGCAGGGCGGGGGCCGTCGTGCTGTCCGGGGTCGCCGGGCGGCCCGCGCCGTTCAGGGCCGGTGGCCGGCGGGGGAGTCGAGCCAGTCCTTGCCGACGGGGCGCAGGACCCCGGCGCCGGAGGTCAGCGAGGCCACGCGGGAGTGCAGCGCGGCGACGGCCGCGTCGTCGTCGGGCAGGGCGAGGCCCAGCTCCGCGCCGGCCGCCCCGTAGGCGGTGTCCAGGACCGTGGTCCCGGCCGAGCGCAGCTCGTGCTCGAGCCGGCCCGCGTCCGCGTGGGACGCCGGCAGCCGGTAGAGCCGTTGCCGGCGCCGGACCACCAGGGAGGCCCCGTCGAGGGCCTGGGACACGGCCTCGGAGTAGGCGCGGACCAGCCCGCCGGCACCGAGCAGGGTGCCCCCGAACCACCGGACCACCACGGCGCTCACGTCCGAGAGGTCGGTGACGTCGCGGCCCTGCGCGTCCGCGGCCGTGCGGCGCAGCACGAGGGCCTCGAGCATCGGCAGGCCCGCGGTGCCGGCGGGCTCGCCGTCGTCCGAGGAGCGCTGCACGTCCCGGTCCGGGCCCAGGACGAACGCCGAGCAGTGGTGGCGGGCGTCGTGGAAGCCGCGCCGCAGCTCCTCGACCAGGGCCCGGGCCTCGGCCTCCGTGGACGCCCGCCGCGCCACCGCCAGGAAGCGGGAGCGCTTGACCTCCAGCTCGGCCACCGCCTCCGTGCCCGCGGCGAGGGTCGTGTACCGGGTGGCGCGGCTGAGCAGGGGGTCCGGGTCCATGGTCCTCACTCTAGGCCGCGCCCCGGCTCCCTCGACGGAGCCGGGGCGGGGTGCTAGACAGGAGGGCATCCACCATGCGGGGAGCAGACGAGGGAGCAGACATGCGCATCGCCGACACCTCCGACCTCTGGTGGAAGCAGGCGGTCGTCTACTGCGTGGACGTCGAACGGTTCCTGGACACGGACGGGAACGGCACCGGGGACATCGCCGGTCTCGCCGAGCGGGTGGACTACCTGGCGGAGCTGGGCGTCACCTGCCTGTGGCTCATGCCGTTCTATCCCACGCCGAACCGGGACGACGGCTACGACGTCACGGACTTCTACGGCGTCGACCGGCGCCTGGGCAGCTTCGGCGACCTCGTGGAGCTCGTCCGCACGGCCCAGGACCGTGGTCTGCGGGTCATCGCCGACCTCGTGGTCAACCACACCTCGGACCGGCACCCGTGGTTCCAGGCCTCCCGCTCGAGCACGGACAACCCGTACCGCGACTACTACGTGTGGCGTGCCGACGAGCCCCCGGACACGTCCGAGAAGGCCGTGTTCCCCGACAAGGAGGGCGGCATCTGGACCCGGGACGAGGCCACCGGGCACTGGTACCTGCACCGCTTCTACCGCCACCAGCCGGACCTGAACCTGTCCCACCCCAAGGTGCGGGACGAGATCGCCAAGGTCGTCGGCTTCTGGCTGCACCTGGGCCTGGACGGTTTCCGCGTGGACGGGATCCCGCAGCTGCTCACCCTCGGGCAGGGCGACGACTTCGAGAACCGGGCCGGGTTCACCGAACCGCACGCGTTCCTGCGCTCGCTGCGCAAGTTCATGAACCGCCGCAACGGCCGGGCCGCCCTGCTGGGCGAGGTCAACCTGCCCTACCAGCAGCAGCTCGAGCTGTTCGGCACCGAGGACGCGGGGGAGCTGACCATGATCTTCGACTTCGTGGCCATGCAGCAGCTCTACCTCTCGCTGGCCCGCCAGGACGCGGGTCCGCTGGCGACCGCCCTGAAGAACCGGCCGTCCATCGCGCAGGACGCCCAGTGGGCCAACTTCGTGCGCAACCACGACGAGCTCACCCTCGACCAGCTCACCGGGGCCGAGCGGGAGGAGGTGTTCGCGGCCTTCGGGCCGGAGGAGCGGATGCAGGTCTACGGCCGGGGCCTCACGCGGCGGCTGCCGCCCATGCTGCAGGGCGACCGGCAGCGCATCCGGATGGTCTACTCGCTGCTCTTCTCGCTGCCGGGCACCCCGGTGCTGTACTACGGCGAGGAGATCGGCATGGGCGAGAACCTCGCCGCCGAGGGGCGCATGGCGGTGCGCACGCCCATGCAGTGGACCTCGGGGCGCAACGGGGGCTTCTCCGCCGCCGCCGCCGAGGAGCTCTCCGCCCCCGTGGTCGAGGGGGAGTACGGGCCCGCGCACGTGAACGTGGCCGACGCGAAGCGGGACCCCGGCTCCCTGCTGCACTTCGTCACCGCCCTGACCCGCCGCTACCGGGAGTGCACCGAGCTGGCCTGGGGCCCCGCCGAGGTCCTGGACCAGCCGCGCCGGGGGGTGCTCGCCAACCGGTGCGCGTGGGAGGGCTCCGCCGTCGTCGCTCTGCACAACTTCTCCCCGGAGCCGACCACGGTGCCGCTGCGGCTGCCGGACGAGGAGGAGGGCACCGTGCTGCTGGACCTGCTGGCGGACGGCAGGTGCGCCCTCGACGCGGACTCGTCGGCGGAGCTGGCGCTCGAGGGCTACGGCTTCCGCTGGCTCCGGGTGCAGCGGGAGCACGGGCCCGGCACGCTGCCGGACGTCATGACCACCGTGGCCGGGGCCGGGGAGCCGTGAGCGCCCGGCGGTCCTCGTTCCGGCCCGGCCGCTAGCATGGTCCCATGCTGACCATCGGACTCACGGGCGGGATCGCCTCGGGCAAGTCCACGGTCTCTCGGCGGCTCATGGAGCTCGGGGCCACCGTGATCGACGCCGACGCGATCGCGCGGGCCCTGCAGGAGCCCGGCGCTCCCGGCCTGGACGGGATCGTCGAGGAGTTCGGTCCCTCCGTGCTGACCCCGGACGGCCGCCTGGACCGGGCGGCGCTCGGCGCCCGGGTGTTCGCGGACCCGGAGGCGAGGCAGCGGCTCAACGCGATCATCCACCCCCTCGTCCGGGCGGAGGCCGAACGGCTCGCGGCCGCGGCCGGCGAGGACGCGGTCCTGGTCGAGGACATCCCCCTGCTCGTGGAGACCGGCCAGCACGGGCGCTTCGACCTCGTGCTCACGGTCCAGGCCCCGGTGGAGGAGCGTGTGCGGCGGATGGTCGAGGACCGCGGGATGACGGAGGCGGACGCCCGCGCCCGGATCTCGGCCCAGGCCACCGACGAGGAGCGGGCGGCCGTCTCCAGCACCGTGCTCGTCAACGACGGCTCCGTGCAGCGGCTGCTGGACCGTGTCGACGCGTGGTGGGAGTGGCACGTGGAACCGCGGCTGTCCTCCACGCCGTCCGGAACGTGACTCTCCACTGTTCGGTGACCAGAGGGTAGGGTCGAGTCAACCGAAGCGCGAGACCGACGCGCGAGACCGAATCGCACCACCGAAGCACACAACCGAGACACGGCGGCCGTCCGCTCGTCCGAGGCCGGGGGCAGCCGGGGAGGCACGGCCATGCTGAACAGACTGCACGACTCCATGCGACTACGGACCAGCCCCACCATCTTCTTCGGCTCCGCCCTGGTGATCATCGTCTTCGTGGTGATGACACTGGTGTTCACGGACTTCATGGACGCGGTCTTCGCGGACGGGTCCAGCTGGGTCATCGACCAGCTCGGCTGGTTCTACATCCTGGGCGTGACGGTCTTCCTGCTGTTCCTCGTCTACCTCATGGTCAGCCGCTTCGGGCAGGTCCGGCTCGGGGCCGACGACGAACGGCCGCATCACTCCAACCTGTCCTGGTTCTCGATGCTCTTCGCCGCGGGCATCGGCACGATCCTCATGTTCTGGGCCGTGGCCGAGCCGGTGAACCACTTCGCGAACCCGCCGCGGCAGGGCGTGGAGCCGGAG
Source organism: Kocuria cellulosilytica (assembly GCF_040981245.1). Lineage (NCBI taxonomy): Bacteria > Bacillati > Actinomycetota > Actinomycetes > Micrococcales > Micrococcaceae > Kocuria > Kocuria cellulosilytica. The sequence continues at coordinate 189,255 of NZ_JAVFWZ010000007.1, forward strand.
TCCATGGAGTCCGCGACCGAGGCCATGGGCTTCACGCTCTACCACTTCGGCCTGCACACCTGGACGATCTTCACGCTCCCCGCGCTGGCCTTCGGCTACTTCATGTACAAGCGCAACCTGCCGCCCCGGGTGAGCTCCATGTTCCAGCCGCTGCTGGGGCACCGGATCCACGGGCCGTTGGGGCGGGCCATCGACATCCTGGCCATCGTGGGCACCCTGTTCGGCGTGGCCGTCTCCATCGGCCTCGGCACGATGCAGATCAACAGCGGTCTCGCCCGGCTCTTCGGGATCTCGGAGTCCGCGCTGTCGCAGATCCTCATCATCACCGCCGTGAGCCTCGTCGCCTCGATCTCCGTGGCCCTCGGCCTCGACCGGGGCATCAAGCGGCTGTCCAACACCAACATCCTGCTCGCGATCGGCCTGCTCGTCTTCATCCTCATCTCCGGTCCCACCGTGCTGATGCTCAAGGGCATGGTCGAGTCCGCCGGCACCTACGTGGCGATGCTCCCGCAGCTCGCCTTCTGGAACGACGCCTTCGCCGACACCGGGTGGCAGAGCGGCTGGACCGTCTTCTACTGGGCGTGGACGATCACCTGGTCCCCGTTCGTGGGCATCTTCATCGCCCGCATCTCGCGCGGCCGCACCATCCGCCAGTTCGTCTCCGGCGTGCTCGCGTTCCCCACGCTGTTCTCCGTCATCTGGTTCGGCATCTTCGGCATGGGCGTGTTCAACATCGAGCTCAACGGCGACGGCGGGCTCGTCGAGGCCGTGGTGGACGAGGGGGACATCCCCGGGGCGATGTTCGTCTTCCTCGAGAACTTCCCGTTCTCGACCGTCACCTCCGCCCTGGGCGTGCTCATCGTGGTGCTGTTCTTCATCACCTCGATCGACTCCGCCGCCCTGGTCATGGACACCATGGGCAGCGGGCACGAGGAGGAGTCCCCGGTCCACCAGCGCGTGTTCTGGGTGATCGCCATCGGGCTCATCGCGGCGATCCTGCTGACCGCCACCGGCGCCACCGGCCTGGCGGCGCTGCAGAACGTGGCGATCCTCATCGGACTGCCGTTCTTCGTGCTGGGGTACGTGATGATCTACTCCCTGCTGAGAGCCCTGCGCGAGGACGCGGGGGAGGTGGGCGTGCTGCCCACCCGCCAGTGGCGCCGCGTGCTCCCGCCCGAGGAGTTCCACCGCCGCACCTCCACCGGGGCCGAGGTGGACGAGGAGATCGTCGTGGCCCCGGACTACGTGCACGGTTCGGAGCCGGCCAACGCTCCGGCCATCGAGCACCCGGAGCAGCCCGTCTACGTGCGGGAGTACCGCACCAGCACGGGATCGCTCAAGAAGGTCCGCGACATCGAGTAGCGGCCGTGGACAGAGCGGACCGAACGGGCCCACCGGCGTCTCCTGCCGGTGGGCCCGTTCGGTTCGTCCGCTCCGCGCATCCGGGCCGGGGACCCGCCCGGGCGCTAGACTGGTGATCACCATCACAAGGGGCAACGGGGGACGTCATGGCGAGGAACAGGCAGAAGACCAACCAGGACGGCGAGCAGCAGCACCGCATCCTCGACCGGCTCAACGCCATCGCGATGCGCGTCTACGGGCCCGGGGACCGCCTGGCCCAGACGCAGGAGGGCGAGCGCATGAGCGATGCCGCGGAGACGTGGTACCAGGAGGTCCAGGAGCACTTCTACGTGGAGAAGGACGAGCACGGCAACGAGTACCTCTACCACCGGGACGACTCCGGGGAGGGCACCAACACCGGCAGCGCGCGCAACTGACCCGCGGACAGCAGGGCGGGGAGCCTCGATGAGGCTCCCCGCCCTGCTGTCCGCGGTCGGAGTCTCGGCGAGGACAGCCCTCGAGCCGATCGCCCAGGCCCGGCGAACTTCACGATGGAGCAGCACTGAAGTACATCGGTTCGATCAAGCGGGAGATCGCCGCTCAGTTCGAGGAACCCGATGTGGAGTGGGTGCGCTTCTTCGCCACCACGGTCTACGAGTACGCCTTCACCCGGAAAGTGCGGGACCAGCTCACCCCACTGGTGGCCAAGGCCGCCCAGCAGTTCCTCAACGAACAGGTGAACAACCGTCTGACCACGGCCTTCGGCGTCGGCAGCGCACCCGCGTCCGTGGCCGCGGCGGACACTCCGGCCGAGGCGGTGCAGAGCGGGGACGCGGTCGAGAAGGATCTGCGGGAGTCCAGCGACGGAGTGGTGACGACCATCGAAGAGCTGGAGGCCTTCCAGATCATCCGCGCCTTCGTCTGCGTCCAGGGGAAGCCTCAGCGCGTCGTCCACCGTGACGCCAAGTCCGATTGCGCAGTCCTGTCGGACGACAACAGCCGCCGGTCCATCGCGCGACTGCACTTCACCACCGGGCAGAAGCACATCGGGCTCTTCGACGAGGACAAGTTGGAAACCCGGCACCGTGCTGCGGCCGCCGGTGGGTCCGTCTGGGACGATGAGTGCGGGCGACGGAGGAGGCGAGGGCATGGGTGGTGCATCCGGCGCCTCACCACGGGCGGGAACGGGTCGAGTCCGGAGATGGGGAACGCGCGTCGTCGTGGCGCTGACCGTCCTCGCCTCCCCGTTCGTCGTCATGCAGGCGTCGTTCCTCATCGACACGGCACCCATGGTGGCGGTGGCCGACGGGGTGCGACCGGCTCCCGGCTGGCGCGAGGAAGCGCGCAACATCTCAGGCGGACTGTTCTGCATCGACCTCGCCGTCCCGTGCGACAGCATGTGGCGCGAGTACCGGACGGAACAGCCGGTCACCGTGGCCGATGTCCAGCGCATCAGCGCCGAGGCAGGACTGGGGGTGCGGGTCGAGGGCGACTGTGACACCTCGCCTCTGCGCCCCGGCAGCACCGGACTGTACACGGCGTGCTCGGCAGAGGGCGTTGTCGACGACTACGACGTGCGGATCCGGGTGCTCAAGTTCCGGGAGGGCGACGCCCGGCGGATCATCCAGGTCGCGGTCAGCAGCATCGAGAATCGGTGACCCTTCCCGGCGTGATGAGCCCGGCCGGAGGGGTGGGCTGCGGCGGTCACGGCCAAGAGACAGCTCAGTTGAAGGGTTGCAGAGGTGCCATCGCCCGCCTGCGGCGTGGACAGCCGGTTGCCGCCGTATCTCAACTGTTGATGGGGAACGGGGAGTAGTGCTCGTGAGCGATCAACCACTGCCCGTGGCTGTCCACGAAGACCACGGTCGACCGGTTCCGGCCCGAGACGACGTCCCCCTCGACCCGGCAGTCCCACACGAAGATCCCGGTGGCGATGGCCACGGGGCCGAACACGTCGATCTTCAGGTCATCGAACCGTCCGTGGAAGTCCTCCATCCCGGTGAACTGTTCCCTCTCCAGCCGCATGCTGGTTTCGGCGTCCTGGCGGTCCAACGGCTCGACGTCGTCGAACTTCGTGAACTTCGGGCTCGCCAGGTGGTAGGCCGCCAGACGGTCGAAGTCCTTGGCCGTCGCAGCATCCAGGATCTGCTCGATCCGCGCCTGCACGGAAGCCTGCGCGGACTCGAAGGGATCAGCGATGATGTCCATCAGTTCCTCCTGGAACGCCTTCCGCAGCACCTTGGCCCTGTCAGTCATCGGAAGAGCCGGCCGGCACCGCGGTCGCGGCAATGGTTGCTGAATGCCCTCACTATCGTCCTCCGGACCTGCCACCCAGCACCACCCGGGCCGCATCACGACCTGGTTCCGCCCGAGTGCGGCGACCTCGGTGAGCGGGCCGGGTACGCCGTGGCTGATCGAGACGATGACCGTCCGGGTCGGTAGGATTTTCCCCGCCCTCGGGCCCTGGGTCCATACGAGCTGCAGGCCAAGCACCGGGCGCCGCTTGTATATTGAGACCGTGATCTTCTGCCGCCACCTCCCAGAGCAACGTCAACGCGTGCTGCTTGTTGAGCGGTGGCGCTAGCAGTTCGGCGTTCCCGCTCAACACCCTTCCGGCGTGGTGTAGCGGCAACACGGCTGACTTTGGATCAGCAGTCCGAGGTTCGATCCCTCGCGCCGGAGCATTCAAGACCCCCAGGTCTCGCCCTACCCGTTGTGTTCCCCAGCGACTTCTTCCCTGGCGTTCCACGATCAGTTCTGGTCCGGAAGCTGTGGCGAGATCGCCGATAGGGTCACAGGCGGTCTTCGAGGGCTGGCTGAACGCGTACCCCCATGAGGCTTGGATCCAAGTCAGTGCCGTTGTCTCATGGCCGGTGCAGTGACTCGTCCGGATGGGCCGCAAGTCAAAGGATGCGAGACGTCTCGTCCGACGAATTTGCGCCCGCATGTTTCCGCGGTTCAGCCTGTCTCGTAGCTATGTGCTTTATCCATGCCCCTGGAATCGGACACTCAACGTCAGTTGCGAGACAGGTGAGGTGGACATGGGGAAGTTGATCGGGTACGCCAGGGTCTCGACGCGGCAACAGGACGCGGACCGTCAAGTGTCTGACCTCCTGGCCGCCGGCGTACGACGCGATGACATCTATATCGACCATGGAGTGTCTGGAGGACGCGCGTCACGCCCGCAGTTCGACCGTGCGGTGGCCGCGCTCGAGTCGGGGGACACCTTGGTGATCACCACACTGGACCGGCTGGGGCGGTCGACGCAGAACATGCTGACCTTCGCCGAGACCCTGCGGAGCAGGGGAGCGGCACTGCGGGTACGCAACCTCGGTGGGGGAGACGTGGACACCCACACCCCGATGGGCTCCATGGTCTTCACCGTCATGGCCGCCCTGGCCCAGATGGAACTGGAGATCAAGCGGGAGCGGGTCACCGATTCGGTGGCCAAGCGCCGTGCTGCCGGTAAGGACCTCGGCGGCCGGCGTCAGACCTTCACAGATTCCCAGATCCGCAACGCTGTGCGGCTGGTGGAGTCGGGGGAGCCGGCCACCCAAGTGGCACGGGATTTGGGTATGTCCCGGGCCACCCTCCACCGCCGCATCCGAGAATTGCCCGTGCCCGCCGCTTGAGCGCACATGTGTGAGGCGGCATGGCCTCATTCCATGGCACCGACGTCGTGCATCGAGGGGAAGAGGAGCATGGCCAGTTCGGCGACCGTCTGTCCGCTGGGACCGTCGGCGCCCCGTTGAGCTGTGGTGTCGACAGGCCTACCGTGGTGTCCACGGACCCACAGCACTGCGACTGAGTAGGCGAACTCGTCATGATGGAGACCACGGCGCACCCCGGCACCAACATCGTCACCGTCGACGTCCACGGCGGCCTCACCGCCCAGGACATGCAGCAGATGCGTCAAGTGCTCGACGAGGTGATCCGCGACCACGGCCGCGTGCGGATGGTGGCGGTCCGGGGCAAGATCGACTTCACGGACATCTCCCCGAAGGCGATCTGGCTGGACCTGAAGTCCGCCGGTTACATCAAGAAACTGGAGCGCCTGGCGGTGGTCACCGACGTCGACTGGGAGGCGAAGGTCTCCGAGTGGACCACCGAGCTCGTCCACGTTCCGATGCGCAGTTTCGGGCTCGACCAGCGGGCCGCGGCACTGGCCTGGATCAGCCAGCCCTGACCGGGCCCCACCGACCGGGCCGAGAATGGCACCAGGTACCGCCATCTCGTTATCGCACACGGGCTGCCCCCGGTAGCGGCGATCGCCGGGACCAACCGCCGTGACTCCCAGCTCGTCGAGACGAACCTGGACGGGGTGACTCCGGTCCAGGGGGGCAGGTCATCGTCGATGCATCCCATCGCCGTCCGTGACCGGCCACAACGACGTAGGATGCCCTGGATTTGCGGATATGACCTGTGGAGAAGAGTGAGACATGACCGGTGAGATCCCCACCCAGCCAGAGCCTGGCACTGACGCGGACGGCTCGGGGGAGGAGCTTCGCCGGTTGCTGCTGGAACTGGGATCGGAGCTGCTCGCTGGGGGTCTGCCCGTCAACGACGTCGAAGGCGCGCTCCGCCACCTCGGTGTTGCCCTCGGACGACCCGACGTTGCGGTAGCGGCACTTCCCACAGGCCTTTTCGTCACCCTCGAGAGGGCAGGCGATACCGGGTTCCAGCCCACAGGTAACCCGCTGAGGTTCGAACAAACGGCTGAGATCCTTGAACTCGGGCAGCTGGTGCGCGTCGGCCGCCTCAGCATCGGTGATGCTCTGCGCGACCTGAAGCGGATCAGACATTCGCCCGCACGCTGGCCCGCATGGGTGTCCGACCTCGGTGCCGTTCCCGTGGGGGTGGGGTTGTGCGTTCTCCTCCAACCCGCCTTGCCCAACATCGCCGCCGCCGCCGCGGGGTCCTTGATCGTCGCAGGACTCTCCACGGTGGCCCGCCACTGGGCTGCGTTCAGGCCGTTGCTGCCGGTAACGGCCGCTTTCACCGTCTCTGTCGTGATGCTCCTGGCGGTGCAAGCATCCATCCTGGATGGCGCCTTGCGCACGATTGTGGCCATTCTGGCGATCCTGCTTCCGGGAAGCCTGCTGGTTACCGGTCTTTCCGAAATCGCAGCCGGGGCGATCAGCGCCGGCTCCGCCCGACTCCTCGGTGGAAGCGTGCAGTTGGTGCTTTTTGTCACCGGAGTCCTGACGGCGGCAGTACTTCTTCATGCTCCGCCCACCGACCTGGCCAACACGTATGTCACCAATGCCTCCTGGTGGACCATGGTCCTCGGGGTAGCGATCACGCTGGCCGGGATCATGATCTGGTTCAGCACGCCCCTTTCCGCCACCCCATACATCGTCGTCGTTGCCGGTCTCACCGCTGGTGTTCAACTCACGGTCCAGTCGATGTACGGTGCCGCCGCTGGAGGTCTTCTGGGAGCCATCGTCGCCGCCATCGCGGCCACCATCGCCCATGCGCTTCCCAACGCCCCGGTATGGCAAGTCATCTATCTACCGGCTTTCTGGGTCCTCGTTCCCGGCTCTTTCGGCCTGATGAACGCCGCCCAGATGCACTCCGGTGACGGCCTTCATGACCTCGCCACGGCAGGCTCAGCGGTGCTCGCCGTCGCCATCGGCACTCTGATCGGCTCCTTGATCAGCCAATTGCCACTCGCCCGCCACCGTGGTGTCCGATTTCTGTAAGAGACTGATGCGCCCCGGGGCCGGTGCAGGCACTGGTGTGCCGCTGGTGCTGACCACTGCCTCCGTCTCGACCCAGGTGCTCAACAGCCTGAAGCAGATCCAAGGAGCACCGAGCCATGTGCGATAGGGGTTCCTTCGCGGATGTCCCTGTTCACAGCCAACATGATGGAGACTTGATGCCACCCCGTGGAACCTGGCGCCCGACCCGGAATGAGCCCGGCGGTCCCGGTGTCCGGTCAGAACCTCACCCGGCACGGACTGCTGGCATGTCCTGAACCGTCCGTGGCCGGCACGGGGGTGGGCGTTCTTAGCGTGTCGGTGGTGGCATCCGGTGCTGGGCGTGGGGCGTCCCGCCGAGGAGTGGTGTGGGCGAGAGCCGATCTCCGGGGGTGGCCTCCACGCCTAGTACCCTCGGACGCGTACCGATGAACGACCAGTTGGTGATCCGTGTCTCGATCGGGCCCGTGGGCGGTGCCGACGTCACCTGTCGGGTCCGCGGGCCTCGCCGGGAAGGATCGATGTGCTCGAGACCATGCCCCTCGGCGCCGCCGTCGCGCTGTTCGGCCTGTGCACGGCGGTCATCGGAGTCGTGGGCACGAAGCTCGCCGGTGTCGTCGATCGCATCGCGGACCGCACGGGTCTCGGCGAGGCGATCGCGGGCGCGGTCCTCCTGGGCTTCGCGACGTCGCTGAGCGGCATCGTGCTCTCGGTCTCCGCCGCCCTGTCCGGCCGGCCGGAGCTCGCCATGTCCAACGCCGTCGGCGGAATCGCCGTCCAGACCCTCTTCCTGGCGGTCGCGGACCTCACCTACCGCCGGGCCAACCTCGAGCACGCTGCCGCATCCCTGGGCAACATCATGCAAGCGGCCCTGCTCGTGGCCCAGATGTCCTGGCTGCTGCTGGCGTTCGCCATGCCGGAGTGGACGATAGGACACGTCCACGTGGCCACGCCCCTGCTGCTCGTCTCCTATCTCTACGGCCTCCGGCTCATCCGCAAGGTGCAGACCGCGCCGATGTGGGGCCCGGCCCGGACCCGCGAGACCCGGGAGGACGTCCCCGAGGACAGCAACGGGCGGGAGTCCCTGCGCCGGCTGCTGATGGCCTTCGCGGGCCTCGCCGTGACCATCGGCACCGCCGGGTGGGCTCTCGAGAAGAGCGCCACCGTCATCGCCGATGACACGAGACTCGGGGAGGCGGTCGTGGGGACGCTCTTCACCGCCGTCGCCACCTCGTTGCCCGAGCTCGTCACCACGCTCGCCGCCGTCCGCAGGGGCGCCCTCACTCTCGCCGTCGCCGGCATCATCGGCGGCAACGCCTTCGACAGCCTTTTCGCCGCCTTCTCCGACGTCGCCTATCTGGACGGCTCCATCTACCACGCGGTTTCCGACCCCGTCGTCTTCTGGACCGCGCTCGGGATGCTCATGACGGCGTTCCTGCTCATGGGCCTGATCCGCCGGGAGGAGCAGGGGCCCGGCCGCATCGGCTTCGAGAGCTTGTCCCTCTTCGGCTTCTACGCGCTCGGAGTGGTGGTCGTGGTGGTGCCGGGCTGACCCTGGAGGCGCCGGGCGTTGACCGTGGGAAGCAGTTCAGGGACTACTGCAGGAGGGGCATCAGCAGCCCCAGAAGCACAAGGCTCACTCCGCAGATGCCCAGGGCCCAGGCGGGGGGCGGGGTGTTCAGTCGCCACTGCTGTGGCTGCCGGGAGTGGTAGTGGACGACCACATCAGCGCCATTCACCGGAGCGGGCTCTGGTGGGTTGGACCAGGATTCTTCGTGGATCTCGTAGCTGGTGGTGTGCCAGCGCAGGCAGTGTGCCCCGTCGCGCAGGACGTGGATGGCCACGGTCCGGTGCCACCGTGCGTGCAGCCAGCGGATGATGAAGGCGGCCGCGGCCAGGGCCACACCGGTGTTGGTGGCGGCGGCGCTGGAGACTTCGAGCAGAGCCGCTCCGCTGAGGTCGGTCACGGCCCCGAGCCTGAACGGTATGGCCAGGTCAGGGGTGGGCACGCTGCGGGAGGTCCTGCGTCCATGGGGTCAGTGTCGAGCGGCTGTCCGAGTACGCTGCCGCTGTCGAGGGCACGGTGGTGCGCTTCATGTGGAGGGCGGACATGACGGGAGCGTGTGTCGAACTCATCGCACATGTCGGGGTGCTCTCGGCCAAGGTGCTCCACGCCCAACTGGCGCCGCGACTGTCATGGTGGTTGGCCCACATCTCGCCCGCATGGCCGAAGGTGCGGTGAACCGCTGATCCGGCTCCATCGCGATGGGGTAGGGACCTTCGAGTCAGTTGCTGATTGCCGGTGCCGCGCAGATGTAGTTGGTCTCCAGGACCTGGGCGGCGAGGAACCGGGCCGCGTCCTGGCGGGTGACGGATGGACCCACGGAATCCCGGCGGGTCATCCCGACGTGGCGCACTCCGCGCGGGGGACCGCTGGTCATGCCGGGGCAGCGCACCATGGTCCAGCTCAGCGGGGACCGCGCGATCGTCTCGAACGCTGCGGCCACCTCCTGTCGGGTCTGCGGGCAGCAGCCGAGCTTCAGCAGGCGTAGGAAGCGGTTCCAGGAGAGCGGTCTGCCCGGCGGTTCCAACAGGACGTCCGGGCGCAGTCCGATGTAGCGCAGGTGCCCGTGCCGCTGCATGCTCGCGGCGATCTGGCGGGTCACGGCGGCGGAGCGTTCCAAGGCGCGGCTGCCGCGGCAGTCGCCCAAGGCATCGACGACGACCTCGTGCCCGGCGACGAGGTCATCCACCAGGTCCACCTCAAGGGGGTCACCGGTGCGCAGGGCCACCCGATCCGCCCATTCCTCCGGTACCCCGGCGAGGTCCTCGAGCACTGCGCTCACCGAATGGCCGCGGAAGACCAGGTCGGTGACGACATGACGTCCAAGGGGCGTGTCCGCTCCGAACACCACAACCTTCATGGGTCGGTCGCCACATCGGGCGGACGGAGCTCAGCAGCGGCTCGGGCGTCGTGGAGATGCGGTCGAGCCGCGGGGGACGGGGCAGGGCTCATGACCGGAAACCTCCCGGGAGATGTCATGGCCGACTGTTCGACTGCGCCCCACTGTAGGCGAAGGACCCAGTCACAGCACGTACCCGGCGGGGAACGACGGATCACCCACCGTCCAGCCGGTCCGGGGACGCGGGACAGTGATCTCACGGACGAGGACCCAGAGGGGGTGTGATTCTCAAAGCCGGTGCTGAGCTGCTCATCGACGCCGACGGCGTGATCGTGGTGTCCGCGGGAGTCACGATCCGAGCGAAGTGTGCGCTCCAGTTGCATGACGGTGTTCGCCCGGTGTGCCGTAGAGGTCTCGCCACTGCCTCAGGGGCGCCGATGAGGCGTTCGAGTATTGCTGCACATGCGCGGATGGCTTGGTTCTCCGAAGGGGACGAGTAGGCACCCCCGGGCGGCCAGCACGTCGGCTGGGGCCTCGGTTGCCTCTCCGGAGCAGCGGAGGAAGTCCGTCGGTCCACGCTGAAGGAACCACCCGGATGCGGTCCCTTCAGCGTGGGCGGGCTCAGACGGTGTTGTTGCCGTCGTTGCCGCGCCGGGTGCCGGCCCCTGTCTCCTCCGCGGACGCGTCCTCGAGGGTGGGCGCGGTCTCCGGGCCTGTCCCGGTGCGCTCGTACTCGTGGTGCGTGCCGTGGACGCGGTCCAGCAGTTCGTGGAAGTGCTGCTCGGAGGCGATGAGCTCGTCCCGGTACCGGGGGGAGATCGAGCCCATCTGCTCCTG
>NZ_JAVFWZ010000055.1:0-648 GCF_040981245.1 Kocuria cellulosilytica
TGTCGTCGAACTGCTGGTGCTCCTTGATGTTCGCCCCGTGGGCGAGAAGGAACTCGGTGACGGCGTGGACGATCCCCACCTGGTCCTGACAGGTGATCGTCAGCACGAACTGGGGGAGCGTCCGCCCGTCGGACGAGCCCGCGGGGACGCCGGCCGGTTGCGCGGAGGAGGAAGCGGAGGAGGACAGAGTGTCGACGACGGTCATGGAGGACTCCTGCCTGAAGGGGCGGCTGCTGGGGACGACTGACGTACCGGCATGGGTGACCCGGCCGGCCCGGTGCGGCGCCGAGGAGATCGACGTGGCGCACCGGGCCGGCCGGTGAGTGCCCGGGGGATCCGGATCACCGGCCGGCCGGGCGATGGGCACCTAGGCGCCGGCGGTGGGGATGGTGTCGCCGACTTTTTCGGTGATCCAGTCGTGGAAGGCCCCGATGTGGTGCTCGGAGGGGACCAGGACGCCGCCGGTGGCGTAGACCTTGGAGCCCATGGCGGGCTGGCAGCGTTCGCAGGCGTCGAAGTCCTGCTGGTTGACCCGGTGGAAGAGCTCCACCGAGGCCGAGACGTCCTTGCCGGACTCCACCACCGAGGGCAGATAGAGCCAGTCGCACTCCACGATGGTGCGGTCAGCGGCCATGGGGAACATGCGGT
>NZ_JAVFWZ010000056.1:0-643 GCF_040981245.1 Kocuria cellulosilytica
GCCGTTCTCACAGAACTCGAACGTGCTCCGATGCCCCGGATCCGGCCACGCACAACTCATGCAGTCGAAACCACCCCGCTGGTTCATCCCCAGCAGGGTCCGGCCCGCCCGCCCCGGACCCATGTGCTCCAGCGCCGGTTCCATCGAGTAGTACACCGCCGGCAGCCCGCCGGCCCAGTCCTTGGGCCTGCCCACCTCGAGATCGTTCTCGTCGACCTCGCGCACCGGAGGGTTCGATCGTGTCATTGGGGTGTTCCCCTTCTCTTTCGCTGGCGTCGTGACCGAAGGACCCGCGCACACTGTCACCGGACATCCTGCTCGGCGGTGCCCCTGCGGACGGAGGACGGACGAGGTGCGGGCCTCGTTCCCGGAATCGCGGCCTCCTCTGTCCCGAACGGCACGAGGGAGTGAACCGTGCCCCTGTCATGCGCAACGGCGGTCACAATGCGCAACATTCTCCGAGGCGCTGACCGGGGTGTCAAGAATGGCGGGCCTCCTGTGACAGTCACGTGAAAACTAGATCGCAGCGCTTGACAGGCTGTTGTGAGACGCCTCACGCTGGACTCATAATATGAAGCACGTTGCGCAGTATGAGGTTTCTGGTCACCAGCTGTCGTCACCCGGTACCGCGTTCCTGTTCTTG
>NZ_JAVFWZ010000057.1:0-642 GCF_040981245.1 Kocuria cellulosilytica
CCTCGCGGACGTCACGGTGGTGACCCGTGAGGGACTGGCCGCGGCCCTGGCCGGCAGCGGCGGGCGACGACCGGCCGAGGTGCTGCTCCTGTGGGACTTCCTCTCCGACGCCCTCGCCGGGGCCTGGGACGCGGCCACCGGACTGCGCTGGGTGCACGTGGCCGCCGCCGGGGTGGACGCCGTGCTGTTCCCGGCGCTGCGCTCCTCCGACGTCCGGCTGACCAACGCCCACGGGGTCTTCGACCGGCCCATCGCGGAGTTCGTCCTCGCGGCCGTCCTGGCCCAGGACAAGCAGCTGCACCGCAGCAAGGCGCTGCAGCGCGAGCGGCGCTGGGTGCACCGCGAGCTCCGGCACACCCGGGGCTCCACCGCCCTGGTCGTGGGCACCGGGGGGATCGGCCGGGAGACCGCCCGGCTGCTGCGGGCCGCGGGGCTGGACGTGCGCGGCGCCGGGCGCACGCCCCGGGCGGAGGACCCCGACTTCGGGACGGTCGTCCCCGCCGCGGAGCTGGCCGAGCACGCGGGGTGGGCCGACCACCTGGTGCTCGCCGCGCCCCTGACCGAGCAGACGCGCGGGCTCGCCGACGCGCGGGTGCTCGCCGCGATGTCCCCGCACGCGCACCTCGTCAACGTGGGGCGGGG
>NZ_JAVFWZ010000058.1:0-641 GCF_040981245.1 Kocuria cellulosilytica
GTGTTCTCCGGTGCGCGACGGACGGCGGCTGCGGGTGACCCCGGCCGCACCCGGGGACACAATGGGGAGCGCACGTCGTTCCCCACAGGAAGGCCCCATGATGCGCGCAGTGCTCGAGACCACCCCCGGCGGGCCGGAGGTGCTCGCCGTGACCGACGTCCCCGCCCCCGAGCTCACGCCCGACGGCGTGCGGATCCGCGTCCGCGCGGCCGGCATCAACCGGGCCGACGTCATGCAGCGCCTGGGCCGGTACCCGGTCCCCCCGGGTGCCTCGAAGGTCTTCGGGCTCGAGGTCTCGGGCACGGTGGAGGAGCTCGGGCCCTCGGTCCCGGCCGGGGCCGGGCCGGCGGTCGGGGACGAGGTCGTCGCGCTGCTGGACTCCGGGGGCTACGCCGAGGAGGTCGTGGTCCCCGCCGCACAGGTCCTGCCCGTCCCGGCGGGCGTGGACCCGCAGGCGGCGGCCGGGCTGCCCGAGGTGTGCGCCACCGTGTTCTCCAACGTCTTCATGGCGGCCGCCGCCCGGCAGGGCGAGACCGTCCTCGTCCACGGCGGCACCGGCGGGATCGGCACCAACGCCATCCAGATGTGCCGGGCCCTGGGCCTGCGGGTGCTGACCACGGTCGGCAGCCCGCAGAAGGCGG
>NZ_JAVFWZ010000008.1:0-176818 GCF_040981245.1 Kocuria cellulosilytica
TTGCGCACGTGGAACACGTAGTCGAACAGCAGCAGGCCGACGATCGCGACGATCGTCACGGCCCACACGGTAGTGGAGACGTCCATGGGAATTGGCTTTCCGGGTCGGGTGCAGGACCGCCGTAAGTCTCTCCGCCGCCCCGGCAGGGACCGCTGTGGTCCGTGCTGCCGAGCTGGGCCGCTGCGTCCGGCCGGGAATCGACTCCCCGACGTACTGACGTCCGCAGCGCTGAGGGATACTCCCCTAAAGCTCCCCCGATCCTATCCGAGGATCCGTGCCGCCCCTGTCACGAAGGACACACACCGGGCCGCGTGTCCCCGGGACGGGCTGGCGGGGCGGCGACCGCTCCGCGGGAGAAGTTGGTTCACCGATCCGCAGATCCGCCACGCGGTGGAGCCGACCGGGACCGGGGAACCGGCCGGCCGGATCACCTGCGATCTGGGGAAGTCGCGAACGCCCCTGTACCGACGGATCCGGGAGCTTCCACGGCCCGCCGGTTGATGCGGCCGTGGTCGGCGGGCTCCCTGATGCACCTGCAGACGGGCAGGAGCTCATGGGGTGAGAAGGTCCGGCCGAGCTGAATGATCACCACGGCTGGGGCTGCCGAGCACGATCGCGGTCGCCGGTCGCGTTACTGACTGGTGTGCTTCTCCTCGGTGAGCTCTCGGGGCAGGACCCGTCGCAGAACGTCGGAGAGGGTGATCACGCCGATGAAGCGGCCGTGCTGCATGACGGCGGCGAGCTGCTCGCCGGCCGCCCGGACCTGGGCCAGGGCCTCGTACACCGGGGTGTCGGCCTCGAGCACGAACGCCGGGCGGGCCAGGTCCCGGACGGGCCGGTCCGGCGGCTCGAGCAGCGTGTCGCGCACGTGGACCACACCGGGGGCACCGGAGCCGGGGTCCTCCACGAGGATGCGCAGGTGCCCCGACCTGGCGGCGGCTTCCTGCACGTCGGCCGCGGTGGCCCGGACCGGAACGGTGGTCGGCGTCGTGCCCGGTGCGACCAGTGCTTGGACGGTGAGCTTCTCGAGCTCGAGCACGCCGGACAGATGCGTGCGGAAGGACGCGTCGAGCGCGCCCACGGAGGCGGAGTGCTCCACGAGGTGCCGGATGGTGTCGACATCGTGGCCGCCCACGGCCGCCCGGTTCACCGGGGTGACACCGCTGGCCTCGACCAGCCGGTTGGCGATCGCGTTGACCCAGCTCAGGAGCGGCCGCACCAGCCAGATGAAGCCGCGGGAGGGCACGCCGATCAGCTTGGCCGAGGTCTCGGGGTAGGCGATGGCCCAGGACTTGGGCGCCATCTCGCCCACGACGAGGTGCAGGAACGTGACGAACAGCAGGGAGAGACCGAAGGCGGTCCCGTCGGCCAGTCCCTCCGGTGCGCCCCAGGAGGCGAACACGGGGCTCAGCCACGCGTCCACGGCCGGTTTGGTGACCGCCCCCAGGGCGAAGGTGCAGGCGGTGATGCCCAGCTGCGCGCCGGCGAGCATGATGGTCAGCTCGTTGATCCCGCGCAGCGCGGCACGGGCGGAGCGGTTGGTCGCGGCCTCGGCCTCGAGCCTGTGGCGGCGCGCGCCCAGCAGGGCGAACTCGACGATGACGAAGAAGGCGCTGAGCACGATGAGCAGCGCGGTCACGGCGATGACGGTCAGCGGATCGCTCATCGGTCCTCCTCGCTCTCGGTCTCGGCCTCGGTCTCGGAGCGGATGGCGGTGCTCCCGTTCGGGTCGGCGCCGTCGGCAGTGATCTCGACGAGCCGCACGAGCAGCTCACTGGGCACGTGCCGGGAGAGCTCCAGCACTTCGACGTCGAGGACCCGGTGGACGGGGCGGTCGAGGACGAGATCGCGGGGGTCGTCGGCCAGTTCGACCCGCACCACCTCGCCGGAGGCCGGGAGCTCACCGCGGTGGGCGATGAGCAGGCCCGAGATGGTCTCGTAGTCACCGTCGGGCAACTCGTAGCCGACCGCCCGTTCGACCTCGTCGACGTGGATGTCACCGCTCATCCGCCAGGCGTCCCCGTGCTGGGGCGTGATGGTGGCGGGCGGCTCGTCGTCGTGCTCGTCGGTGATCTCCCCGACCAGCTCCTCGGCCAGGTCCTCGACGGTCAGCACTCCGGCGAAGCCACCGTACTCGTCGATGATGCAGGCGATCCTCTTGCGCGACTCCGTCAGCTGCGCCAGGGCGTCGGGCAGGGACATGAGCGTGGGTAGCACCAGCGGGGGCGCCATGATGGAGGAGACCGCGGCGTCGTCGGGCGCGCTGCCGCGCAGCAGATCGGTGAGCTGGACGACGCCGAGGGGCTCCTCGGTCGCGGAGATCACCGGATAGCGGGTGTGCTCGGCCGCCATGAGGACGCGCAGCTCACCCACGGTCGTGTCCGGGGTGACGGTGCCGACCTGGGAGCGGGGGATCATGGCGTGCTCCACGTCCCGGTCGGGGAAGTCGATGATGCGGTCGATGAGCACCGAGAGCTCCTCGGGCAGGTCCCCGCTCTCTCGGGAGTCGGCGACGATGCGCTCGAGGTCCTCGACGGTCGCGGTCGTGTCGACGTCGTGCACCGGCTCCACGCGCACCAGGCGGAGCAGGGCGTTGGCGGCGTGGTCGAACACGGTGATCAGCCAGCCGAAGAGACCGAGGTAGATCGTGGTGGAGCGGGCCAGAGCGCGGGCGAGCGGCTCGGCATTGGCGATCGCGAGATTCTTCGGGTACAGCTCGCCGAAGATCATCTGCACCACCGCGGCCACGACCAGGGCCACCACCGTCCCCACCGAGATGCTCAGCGCAGCCGGCACTCCGGCGCCGCCGAGCAGCACGCCCAGGGACTCACCGACCATGGGCTCGGCCACGTAGCCGATGAGCAGACCGGTGACGGTGATGCCCAGCTGGGCGCCCGAGAGCATGAACGAGGTCCGGCCGGTGACCTTCAGGGCGCGCTGGGCGGCCTTGTCGCCGGCCTCGGCGCGGGCGCCGAGCTTGGCGCGGTCCACCGACATGTAGGCGAACTCCTGGGCGACGAAGTACCCATTGGCGGCGATGATCGCCAGAATCACCACGATCCCGAGGAGGAGAGTCAGGGCTGCGGCGATCATCGGGAGCTCACCCCCGCAACGGGGGAGCCGGGCGAGAGCGTGCGGCGCTGGTCAGTCGTGGCGGGCGAACAACAACTGTCTCCCGGGTCGTCGGACGACCCGGATCTGGCAGGCGATAGGCCCATGGTGCTGGTTCACACTCTTCGTGATCGAGGGAGTCGGAGTCGTTCCATCGTACATTTTCCGATGCGCGGCCAGGAGCGAGCAGTGCCCGGGCGGACCGTGGCCTACTGCAGCACCGGTAGCAGCAGCCCGAGGAGCACGAGGGCCGCCCCGCAGACCCCCAGCGCCCCGGCGAGGCGGTGCGGGCTGGTCAGTCTCCACTGCTCGGGGTGCCGGGAGTGGAACCAGACGATCACGTCCGCCCCCGGGGCGGGTGCCGGTGAGCAGTGCCAGGGCTCCTCGTGGATCTCGTAGCGGGTGGTGTGCCAGCGCAGGCAGTGCGCCCCGTCCCGGAGGACGTGGATCGCCTCAGTCCGGTGCCACCGGGCGTGCAGGCAGCGGATGATCAGGGCGGCCGCCACCAGGGCCACACCGGTGTTGGTGGTGGCGGCGCTGATGACTTCGAGCAGAGCCGCTCCACTGAGTCCGGTCACGACCCTGAGCCTAGCGGCCCGCGGGGCGGCTGCTCGTGCGGTGCTCGTCCTTCCAGGACTCCTCCGAACCGGTGGTGCTGGGTCGGCGCTGCCCAGCGGCTCGGGTGCGGGCGCGGGTCATCCGCACCGTCTGGGTGAGGAGCAGCGGCAGCGGGGCCAGGGCGGCCGCGACCCACCAGCCGCCGGCCGGCAGCAGCGCCAGGCCCAGCACTTCCCGCAGCGGGGTGATGCCCAGGGCGGCGGCCTCCAGGGCCACGGTGATGCCCAGCGCCGCCCAGAGGTAGGGGTTGCGGGTGGCTCCGGTGAAGCCGGAACCGTGCTCGGAGCGGGCGTTGAACACCGCCAGCAGCTGTGCGCTCGTCACCGCCACGAACGTGGTGGTCTGGGCCTGGGCCGGGGACAGATCCAGCGGGCCCAGGGCCAGGAAGTAGGCGGCCAGCCCCACCGAGGCGATCAGCACGCCCTGGACGAGGATGCGCGCCAGGGTGCCGCGGCCGAGCACCGGTTCGCCCTTGGGGCGGGGCCGGTCCTTCATCGCGTCCTGGCGCCCGGGTTCCAGGGCGAGGGCGAAGGAGGGGATGACGTCGATGACCAGGTTGTTCCACAGGATCATCAGCCCGGCCAGCGGGGCGCTGAACCCCGCGGTGAGGCTCGTGGCGATCAGCAGCACGATGCCCAGATGCCAGCTGAAGAGGAACTGCCCGAAGCGGCGGATGTTGGCCACGATCCGCCGGCCCTCCTCCACCGCGGCCTCGATGGTGGCGAAGTCGTCGTCCATCAGCACGATGTCGGCGGCCTCCCGGGCCACGTCGGTGCCGGACCGGCCCATGGCCACCCCGACGTCGGCCTGGCGCAGGGCGGGGGCGTCGTTGACCCCGTCCCCGGTGACGGCCACGACCTCCCCGGCCGCCTGCAGGGCGCGCACGATGCGCAGCTTCTGCTCCGGGGCGACCCGGGCGTAGACGTCCACGTCCCCGGCGATCTCCGCGAACCGGTCGGAGTCGAGGGCGGCGAGCTCCTGGCCGGTCAGCACGTGGGCGGCGTCCATCCCGATCTGCCGGGCCACCGCCTGGGCGGTGCGGGGCTGGTCGCCGGTGACCATCACCACCCGGATCCCGGCCTCCCGGAAGGTGTCCACCGCCTGCACGGCCTCCGGTCGGGGCGGGTCCTGGATGCCGACCACCCCCAGCAGCTCGAGTTCCTCGTAGGCGCTCTCCCCGGGGTCGGTGCCGTCGTCGATCTCCCCCTCGGCGACCGTGCGGCGCCCGATCGCGAGGGTGCGCAGCGCCCGGTGCCCCATCTCCTCGGCCGCCCCGGCCAGCTCCGAGTGCTCCTGTCCGGTCAGCAGCACTTCCGGGGCGCCCTTGGCGTGGACGGTGGAGCCGACGACCACGGCCATCCGCTTGGACTCGGAGTCGAACGGGTCCTCCGCCCGCCGCGCGCGGCCGGCGCGGAGTCCACGCCAGTCCACTCCGGCGGCCTCGGCCGCCCGCAGCAGGGCGGTCTCGGTCGGATCCCCGACCTCGTCGCCGTCCTCGGCCAGGTCGGCGTCGTTGGCCAGCACGGCGGACTCCCACAGGACGTGCTCCTCCACACCGTCGGCGAGGGCGAGGTCGACGACCTCCATCACGTTGGTGGTCAGCGTGCCGGTCTTGTCCGAGGCGATGACGGTGGTCGAGCCCAGGGTCTCGACGGTCGGCAGGCGCCGGACCAGGGCGTGTCGCTGGGCCATCCGCCGCATTCCCACCGTCAGGGTGAGGGTCGCCACGGCGGGCAGGCCCTCGGGGACGACCGCCACGGCCAGGGCGATGGCCACCTCCAGGACCTCCTCGACCGCCAGACCCCGCCACAGGCCGATCGCGATCAGCGCCCCCGTCAGTCCGACGACCACGATCGACAGCGTCCGGCCCAGCCGGTCCAGGCCCTCCTGCAGCGGGGCGCGCCCGGACTCGGCCTGGTCCACCATCGTGGCGATCTGCCCGACCTCGGTGTCCAGGCCGGTGGCCACCACCACACCGCGGGCCCGGCCCGACTGCACCGTGGTCCCCATGAACACCATGCTCAGACGGTCCCCGATGCCCGCCTCGGTCTCGACGGCGTCCAGGGACTTCTCCACCGGATCGCTCTCCCCGGTCAGGGCCGACTCCACCACGGTCAGCTCCGAGGCCTCCACCAGGCGCAGGTCCGCCGGGACCCGGTCGCCGGCCTCCAGGCTCACCATGTCGCCGGGCACCAGCTCGACGGCGTCGACCTCGTCGCGGGAGTCCTCGCGCTCCACGTCGGCGACGGCCGAGGCCAGACCGCGCAGCCCCTCGACCGAGCGCACCGCGCGCAGCTCGGTGACGAAGCCCACCACGGTGTTCACGACCAGGACCACGGCGATGGCGGCCGCCTCGATGTACTCCCCGATCAGCACCCCGGCCACCGCGGCCACGGCCAGCAGCACGACCACCGTGCTGCGCACCTGGTCCAGCAGGATCCGGGCGGTGGGGACCTTCTGCTGAGCGCCGAGCTCGTTGCGGCCGTGGCGCTCACGGCGCCGGGAGACCTCGGGGTGGGACAGCCCTGTGTCCGGGTCCACCGACAGGGCCGCCAGCACGTCGTCGATGCCGGTGGCGTGCGGATCCTCCACCCGGAGCTCCCCGCCGCGCGAGGCCATCACCGGCCCCCCGTGCCGGTCGGACGAGCTGTGCGGGCTGGGTCACCCCCCATGCCCACAGTTTAAGAGGGGGACTTCCGCGACACCAGGTATGAGCTGCCGCTGGCCGGCTGACGGCCACTGACCCCCTGGAAGTCTTGTATCCGGTGGACCTCCCGTTCGGCCGATCCTGCTCCGGTTCCGTGGTGTTCGGCGGTCCGCCGGACCGTGCCAGTGGTCGGACGGCTCAACCGGGTGCCGGCGCGCCGCCGGCCGACACAGACGTCCTGCATCGGAGGCACGATTCCACGGTGAGGTGGGATCCGGGTGGACGCTGTGCCGGGTCCGGTGCCTGATGTCCGGAACGACGCCCTCACGGCTCGCGCCGGATGCCTCGGGTTGGTGCTCGGTCGGGGCGTCTTCTCGTGCGTCAGCCCTGTCAGGCGGGATCGGGGTGGGGCGGGACCAGGACGAGGTTGCCGACGTGCGTCCTCTCGAGGAATTCCTGTTGCGCGATCGCGATCCGGTCGAGCGGGAAGACCTTGGCGAGCAGCGGCCGGATCTCCTCGCGTTCGATGTAACGGATGAGGTCGGGGAAGACCTGTTCGTCCCACGCTGTGCACCCGATCAGGGTGAGGTCCTTCAGGTAGAGGGTGCGCATGTCGAGCTCGACCAGGGGACCGCCGATGGCGCCGGAGGAGACATACCGCCCACCCCGTACGAGGAGGCCGAGCAGCCCCGGGAAGCCGGGGCCGGCCACGTTGTCGATCACGACGTCCACGCTCTGCGCGTCCAGCAGGTCCGGTGGCTCGTGGCGCCCGATGACCTCGTCGGCGCCCAGGGCACGGACCCGGTCCTGTTTGGTCTCACCGGCCGTGCCGATGACGTGGGCTCCGCGTCGTTTCGCCAGTTGCACCACGGCCGATCCGACGCCACCGGAGGCGCCGGTCACCAGGACCCGGGTTCCGGTGGTGATCCCGGCGCGCCCGACCATGTTCTCCGCCGTTCCGTAGGCGCACGGGATGGTGGCCAGCTCCGCGTCGCTCCAGTGCGAGTCGACCGGGAAGACCTCGTGGGCGGGGACAGCGACGAACTGCGCGAAGGCCCCGTCGACGTCGGAGCCCAGCCAGGCGGTGTCCCACGAGGAGAAGCCCCGGGTGCGCATGCAGGGCCGGACCAGCACCCGGGCCCCGAGCACGGACTCGTCCCCGCCGGAACCGACGGCGACAACCCGGCCGCAGCAGTCCGCGCCCTGGATCAGGGGGAACGGGGTGGCCGCGTTCCAGCCCCCGTCCGGCCGCGCCGAGACGTCCCCGGTGAGGTTCTCCGAGGCGTCGTCGGTGCCGGCAGCCACTGAGGAGGAGTACCAGCCCAGTCGGGTGTTGATCTCGGTGTTGTTCATCCCGGCCGCCAGGACCTGGACGAGCACCTTGCCCTCACCCGGCTCGGGTATCGGGACACGGGACAGCACGAGCCGGTCGTAGTCGCCGACCCCGGTGGTGACGACCGCGACCATGGTCCGGGCGGGAGCGCGTTCCGCGGGGCGGGATGAAGGCGTGGCCATGGCCCCATCTTCTGCCACCCGGGCCAGGGGCGCCACAGAGTCGACGGTGGCGGTGTGCCTGTCGACGGGCCGACAGCGCGCACCGGCTGCCTGCCTCCGGTCAACAGCTCGCGTCAGGCGCACACAGTGCGGGACTGAGGTCAAGTGACCCCGTCGGGGGCTGAACTCAGGACCTTGGGGGCATGGCGCGGGGCAAGCGGCGGCGCCACCGTGTCCATGATCCCGTGGTTCTGGAACGTGCGCTCGACCTGGCGCAACGGCACGAAGGTCGAGGTCGACGACCCGTGGGGCTTCGGCGGCTCCCTGGAGTGGGCGACGTCGTGCCCGCCGCCGCGGCACAACGTCACCTCGCCGCCGCGGATCCGCTCCGAGCGGCCTGCGCTGGACCTGTGCCGCCCGGAGCCGGCCGCGGAGTCCCCGCAGCAGTCCCCGGTCGACGACGCCGCCATGGCCACGCGGAAGGATCGAGCCTCGTCCTCCGCACGGTGCAGTGCAGGCACTGGAAGGAAGAGGACTCCACCCCACCGAACCAGCGGATCGCCGCTCCGGAAGAGCCGCCGTGGCCGAACACGTGGCATGGGATGCCGGCGGTCGTCAGCATCCCCATCGGACTCACCTCGGCCCACCTGCGCGCCGTGTGAAGAAGCCGCCGACAGGTCACGGCCCTCTGACCGGTCGACGGGCCCGCCGACGGCGAACACCCCGCAGGACCGTTGACCGGCGGTCCGCCGCCGGGTGGCCGTCCAGCACGGGACGTCCGAGGCCGGTCCCCGGAGCGCGACCGAGGTCTCGCCGGATCCCGACGGGGGCATCAGCAACGGCAGGGCGCCTCCGGCGTGTGCCGGAAGCGCCCTGCGGAACGGCTGCGGTCGTCAGCGAGCGGGCGACGGCCTCAGGCGGAACGTCCGGCCACGGCGGCGTGCTGCTGGGCGCCGGCCACGGCGGAGCTGCCCAGGTCGCTGCCCGGCAGGGGCTGCCGGGCGTGCAGGGCCTCGACCCAGGCATCCGTCGAGGCGACGGCGGCCCAGTTGGAGTGCAGCAGGGTCATGAGCGTGGTGTGCACGGTCTCGGCGTCGACGGAGCCGGCGTCATTGGCGAGGTTGACCGCGCCCGTGGCGTCGGCGAGCACCTCGGTGGTGAAGCCGAGCCCCTCGCCCTCGACGGCAGAGGCCAGGACGCAGTTGTTCGTCATGTATCCGACCAGCGTGACGGTGTCGACTCCCTGCTCGCGCAGCCAGGTGGAGACGTCGGTGTCGGCGTAGACGGAGCCGTACTGCTTCACGACGGTCTTCCAGTTCTCGGTGCGGCGCTCCGCCACCTCTGGGTGCAGCTGGAAGCCGGGCTGGGTCGGGTCGAACACCGGCGCGCCCTCACCCATCGTGTGCTGGACCACGACGACGGGGATCCCGGCGGCGGAGGCCGCCTCGATCGCCTGGGCGATGCGCGGGACCGACTCGCTGTGCGGCGGGTGCTGGATCTCCAGCGGGCCGTCGCCGAAGTAGTCCTGCTGGACGTCGATGAGGACGAGCGCGCGCTGCGGGCTGGGCATGGGGGACTCCTGGGGTTCCGGCGGTCGCGGAGGTGCGACCGGTGATGGGTGCTCCTCCATCCTGCGAAGGCCGGTCAGGATCCACCAGTGGCGCAAAGGCCGACGTACGATG
This sequence comes from Kocuria cellulosilytica, assembly GCF_040981245.1. Taxonomy (NCBI): domain Bacteria; kingdom Bacillati; phylum Actinomycetota; class Actinomycetes; order Micrococcales; family Micrococcaceae; genus Kocuria; species Kocuria cellulosilytica. The sequence continues at coordinate 9,553 of NZ_JAVFWZ010000008.1, forward strand.
GATTCACGCCAAGCGGGAGGGGGAACGGGTGCGGATCGGGATCCATGCCTTCGACGGGATCACCATGTTCCACCTGTCGGTGCCGCAGATGGTCTTCGACGAGGTCGCCCGGCAGGGCCTGGGCGACTGGGAGACCTTCCTGTTCGGCGACCGGCCCGGCAGGATCCGCACCGCGGAGGGATACGGCATCGAGGGCATCCAGGCCCTGACGGCCGCGGAGGGTGCCGACGTCCTCGTGATGCCGTCGTGGTTCCTCGACGGGCGCCCGGCCGGTGCGGCGGTGCGCGGCACGCTGAGGGCGGCCCATGCCGCGGAGGCGACCATCGTCGGTCTCTGCCTCGGGGCGATCCCGGTGGCCGATGCCGGGCTGCTCGCCGGGCGCCCGGCCGTCACGCACTGGCAGGCCTTCGACCTGCTGGCGCAGCGGCATCCGGACCTCGCCCTGGACGAGTCGGTGCTCTACCTCGACCACGGCGACGTCCTCACCTCGGCGGGCACCGCATCGGGGCTGGACGCCTGCCTGCACCTGGTCCGGACACGCCTCGGGGCCGACGCGGCGAACAAGGTGGCTCGGAGCCTGGTCATCGCCCCGCACCGGGAGGGCGGACAGGCCCAGTACATCGAGCGCCCCCTGCCTCCCCGGCCCGACGACGACGCGATCTCCCGGGTCATGGACTGGGCCGGGCAGCATCTGGCCGAACCCTTGTCGATCGAGGTCCTGGCCGCCGCGGCGCACATGAGCACGCGGACCTTCGTGCGCACGTTCCGGGCGGCGACCGGAACCACGCCGGCCACCTGGGTGCGGACGCGGCGCCTGGACGAGGCCCGCCGGCTGCTGGAGACCACCGATCGGCCGATCGACACGATCGCAACCGACTGCGGCATCGGCAGCCCCGTGACACTGCGCCAGAACTTCTCGGCCGCCTTCAAGATCTCACCCTCGCAGTACCGCGCGCGCTTCCGAGCCGAGGCGGCCGAGCCCGAGGAGTGACCCCGTCGGTCCCGACGGGCGGGCGCCGAGGGAGCGGCCCTGGGCACCGGCGGGGTGGTGGCTCTGGTGCACGCGATCACCCGGTTCGGCGAGGACGGGTTCACCGACCTCTGACCGGGCCACCGCTGCACGCATGGTCCGGTCAGGGGTCGGGGACGATGGCCGCGCTGCCGTCGAGGCTCCGGCTCACGGGGCCGCCCTCTGCCGGGCAGCGGCTGGTGCCGTCGATTACTCCCTCCGCGCACATCGCCCCTCGGGAGCAGTGGTGCCCGGGGCACGGTGGCACAGTGGGGTCCCATGAACTCATCCGAGATCTCCGCCCGGAACGCCCTGGTCGTCGGCGCGAGCGGCATCACCGGCTCCGCGATCGTCGAGCAGCTCTCTGCCCAGGACTGGGACGTCGTGGCGCTGTCGCGCACTCCCGTGCCCGGCAGCACCGCACGGCACGTGAGCGCGGACCTGCGCTCGGCCGAGAGCCTCGAAGCCGCGCTCGCCGGTGAGCGGCCGACGCACGTGTTCTTCACCGCGTGGTCCCGCCAGGCCACCGAGAAGGAGAACATCGAGGTCAACGCCGGGATGATCCGCAACCTCCTGGCCGCTCTGGCCCACGCCCCGGTGGAGCACGTCGGGCTCATGACCGGGCTCAAGCACTACCTGGGTCCGTTCGAGGCCTACGGACAGGGCGACATGCCCGACACCCCCTTCCTGGAGGAGGAGCCCCGGCTGCCGGTGGAGAACTTCTACTACGCCCAGGAGGACGAGCTGTGGGCCGCCGCCGAGCGCCAGGGATTCCGCTGGTCGGTGCACCGGGCGCACACGGTCATCGGGCACGCGGTGGGCAACGCCATGAACATGGGACTCACCCTGGCGGTGCAGGCCGCGATCTGCCGGGAGACCGGCCGGCCCTTCGTGTTCCCCGGCTCCGAGACGCAGTGGAACAGCCTGACCGACATGACCGACGCCACGCTGCTGGCCGAGCACATGATCTGGGCTGCCACCACGGAGGCGGCCGGGAACGAGGCCTACAACGCGGTCAACGGCGACGTCTTCCGGTGGCGGAGGATGTGGCCGGTCCTGGCCGACTTCTTCGGGGTCGACTGGGAGGGCTTCCAGGAGGCGCCGCGGCCCCTTGAGGAGCAGATGCGCGACGCCGACGACGTCTGGGCCCGGATCGTGGCCCAGCACGATCTGGTCGAGCCGCGGATCGAGCGCGTGGCCTCGTGGTGGCACACGGATGCGGACCTGGGCCGGCCGATCGAGGTCGTCGCCGACATGAGCAAGAGCCGGCTGGCCGGGTTCACCGGCTATCGCCGCACCCAGGACTGCTTCATCAGCCTGTTCGAGCGCTACCGGGCCGAGGGCATCATCCCCTGAGCGGAGCCACTGGCCGGTCACCGCGGCACCCGTGATCGGCCCCGATGTCCGTCCAAGCACAACAGGAGGGGGCGGGCCTGACGGGCGGACCCTTTATGGTCTGTCCGCCGCGGCCGGCCGTGCTGCCGTCGCCGGTGCCATCCGCCCAGATGATGACGGTGCTGATGACCGAACCGTTGAGCGTCATCAGGATCTCAGCACCGCTGCCGGCGGGTCGGCCATGCTGACAGCAGTGTCCGGAGCAGTCGAGGGAGGGGGCCGGATGCGTCGTTCACCGGCAGGCCGATGGAGGTCGCGGCCCGATGGGCTCCGAGCTGGACGTGCCCCGAAGATCGTTGTGCTGCTGGGCATCGATGGGGCCGGCAAGACGACCACGGCGGCTGCGCTGGCGGCGGCGGGGCGGAAGGCAGGACACCCGGCGATCGTGCTGCGCAACCGATCCGGTCGGCGCTGGCTGGCGCGTGTCTCAGCACGCTGCGGGCTGGAGGTGTCCGTGCAGTGGGCGGACCGGTTCGAGACCGGAGTGCGCCTCGTCAACGTCCTGGTGTCCCAGGTGCGGGCAGGCCACCGGGAGGGTCTGGTGGTCATCGACCGTCATCTGGTGTGCCAATCGGTGCTGCGCCGGGGCCGGGGTCTGCCGCCGGGTCGCGTCCTGCCGTGGTTGGCGGCCCGGTCCATCCGGCCGTGCACGGTGGTCCTCCTCGACGTCCCGGCCCGGACCGCGCAGCAACGGATCCTGAGCCGGGGAGAGGACCACGAGTCGCTGGACTACTTGCGGGCCGCCCGCACCGCCTACCTGGAGCTCGCCGGAGCCGGGGGATGGCACGTGGTGGACGCGACCGGATCGACCGACGTGCTGGTCGCCCGGATCGCCGATGCTGCCGGCCTCTGACCGATCGGCACCATCCTGGACCTTCCCGGCAGGACGGGCCGTCCCGTGCTCGGCCGGCGGCTCGGGAGGTTGCCGGGGCTCAGGGCGTTCCTTCGCCCCGGGATCATTCGACGGTCAGCCGATGGCGATGGAGTCGAAGTCCTCGCTGATGATCAGTTCCCCGGAGAAGTTCTTCCCGGCCTCCTGCCACTTCTCGACCGGCCAGTTGCCGGGCACGAGGTGGTTGAGCACCAGGGTTCTCACCCCGGCGCGTTCGGCCACGCCCCCGACGTCCTCGATGGTGGTGTGCGCTCCGATCAGGTGCTGGTACTCGGCCTCGGAGGTCGCATCGCGCGGGGCGGGGTGGTGCTGGCCGACCCACTCCTCGGCGATGGCTTCGTGCACCAGGATGTCCGAACCCTTCGCCAGCTCCACGAGGTTCTCACTCGGGCTGGTGTCCCCGGAGAAGGTCACGGAGCCGGTGTCGGTGTCGAAGCGGTAGGCGAAGGCCGGGAAGACCGGGGCGTGCTGGACCAGGGTGGCGGTGACCTTGACCCGGTCGTCCTCGAAGACCTCGATCGGGCTCATCCTCGGGTGCGGGTCACCGTTGGGGTCGTCGGTCAGCTCGGCCGGCAGGGCGATGTCGCGGCCCACGAAGAACTCCCGGGGCGGGGGGTAGCCGGAGTCGATGATCCGGTCGTTGAAGTCCGTGGCGAAGGTCTTGATCATCGCCTCGATGGTCTCCCGGGTGCCCGGGGTTGGGTTGGCCGGATTGACCACCTGGTCGGCGGGGATCTGCTCGCCCTTGTAGTTGACCGGCAGCGCCCCGCGGTTGCCGGGGCCGAAGACCTGCAGCACCCGGTCGGGCACGGTCACGCCGTTCTGCAGACCGGTGCCGAAGATGTTGTAGAGATCGGAGATGTGGTCCGAGTGCAGGTGGGTGAGGAACACGGCCTCCAGGGCGTCCAGGGGACCGCGCATGTCCTGGTCCCAGGTGCCCAGCTTGGCCTTCTTGATCTGCTTGCCGACCCCGTCGCCGGCGTCGACGAGGTAGTACTTGTCGCCGACGACGACGGCGGAGGCCACGCCTTCGCGGTGGGAGTCGTTCCACCAGGGCGGCCCGCCGCTGGTGCCCAGCAGAACGATCCGGTTCCGCGCCTCGGTGGTCAAGGGCTCCCGGCCCGCAGCCCGGCCGGGAGCGGTCGAGGTGGGCGAGGCGGAGGCGCTTCCGCCGCTGGAGGAGGCTGCGCTGCCCGGGGCGCAGGCGGTGACCGCCAGCGGCGTCAGCCCCAGGGCGGAAGCCAGCCCGAGCGCGCGGCGACGGGAGATGCCTCCCGGAGAGTGGGCATGGTGATCGGATCCAGAAGCAGACATGGAGTTCCCCCAAGGATATGGCGCACGTCATGTGTGGAGATCCCAGTATGGAGCACCGCTCGAGGCCCGTGCCCTCTTCTGGGGGTTTATCCAAGACATGATCAGCGGTCACTGATACGTGTCTCGGATGAATATGCACACCTTTTTGGTGAGCGTGGGGAGCCTCCTGATGACCTTGCCTGAGATGTCTGGCAAATAGGTAACTGGAGGATTACCATAAGTGTCGTGGACGTGTTCACGGCTCTGGGGGACCCGGTGCGGCGGGCCCTGCTGCGGCGGCTGGCCGAGGGGCCGGCCCGGGTGGTCGACCTGGCGGCCGATCACGACATCAGCCGCCCGGCGGTCAGCAGGCACCTGAAGGTGCTCGGGGACGCGGGTCTGGTGGCCGGGACCGCGCACGGCCGCGAGCGGCACTACACCCTGGTGCCCTCCGCCCTGGAGCCGGTCGCCGTCCTGCTCGAGGAGCTCAGCGGTCGGACACCGCGGCTCCCGGAGCACGTCCTGGACGGACTCGACCTCGAGGTCCGCCGCACCGGCCGCGACCGCGCCGCCGGCCGGCAGGACCGGCAGGCCCGCACCGAGAGGAAGGACGCAGGATGACCGCACCACAGGCCACCGGTCGGCCCGAGACCCGCCAGGACGGTGAGTGGATCGTGTTCACCCGCCACTTCGGCGCTCCTGTCGAGGACGTGTGGGCCGCTGTCACGGACCCCGAACGCCTCGGGCGCTGGATCGGGACGTGGACCGGGGACCCGGCCTCCGGCAGCGTCACCTTCCGGATGACCGCCGAGGACGGCATGCCGGAGGAGGAGCATCACATCGAGGCCTGTGAGCCGCCGCGGCTGCTGCGCACCCGCGCACGCAGCGAGGGCCTGGACGGACAGGACCACGACTGGAGAGTGGAGTTCCGCCTCACCGAGGACGACGGTGGTACGACGCTGCACTTCGGCCAGGTCCTCCCGGAACCGGAGTGGGCGCACAACATCGGCCCGGGCTGGGACTACTACCTGGACCGCCTCGTGGCGGCCGAGACGGGCGGGGACGTCGCCGCGATCGACTTCGAGCGCGACTACTACCCCGCCCTGGTCCCCGCCTACGAGGAACGCTTCCCGGCCGCGCCCCGGCAGCCCTGACCCGCCGGCCTGGAGCGCGGGCCGGCTGCCGGGCGACGGCGGCCCGTGCTCCAGCACCCTCCGGCCCGTTCTCGCGCCGATGCAACGACATATTTCGTCGAGTGGTTCCGCGCCAGGGTCCGCTTCACTAGGGTCAGGGGCACCTGCGGGCGAACGCGAGGCCACACCGGTGCGTCGCCTGCCACTCTCGCAGTCCTCGGCGTCCACCAGCACGCCCGGTTCCACCCGGACCGCCGAGATCCCCGGGCCCAGCGACGGACCCGGAGATCCGGGAGGCGGAGCACTCCACCGGAGTCCTCGCACCCTGCGCGGGTGGAGACCGCCCCAGCACACCACTACAACGACGTAGGGAAGCGCGATGACCACGACCACCAGCATCCACTTCGGATCCACTCCTTCTGCGCCGCCGGAGACCGAGGGCCCCGGAGGGCTCCAGCTCCGACCCCTCGAGCAGACCTGGCCCAGCACCCCACCGGTCACCGGAGTCGGGGGTTCCCCGAGTCCTCGGAGCCGCGAGCGGGAACGGCCCGAGGACGACGAGGCCGTGGTCACCGCGGTGCTGGCCGCCGTCACCCGTCGTGCCTTCGGGGAACGACCCGAGGACGACGAGGTGATCCTCACCTACACGAGCGAGCCCGCCTGCCGGCGCGTGCGGTGAGGCCCCGCCCGGGCGCATCAGTGACCGAGGGCCGACGGGCCGGGAGGAGCCGGCTCGTCCGATGCCAGGAGTGTCCGCGGGTGCAGCATGGGCCGGGGTCGATGCGAGCCGATGTGCATAGCACATGCGCGGCGGAAATCGGCCATCACGCTGTTCCATGACGATTTCCCTCGTCCGGGTGGACCTCGGACTTAGGACTGCCTAACCTCTCCTCCGGGGGATTTCCCGATCCCTCGTGAGTCGTCGACGGACTGTCTGTCCGGGGACGTTGAACTGAGGTGGTCTTGTGCGCGCTGTGCTCCGGTCGTCGGTGCCCATGGGGGTGGTGGCCCTCCTGACCTTGTCGGGCTGTGGCTTCAGCGGTGGGAGCGGGGGGAGCGAGCAGGCGGCCGACCCCGATCAGCGCATCGTGGTGGACAACTTCCGTGCCCCGGTGGCGGACTGGGCTCTGGAGAGCGATGCCGCGTACATCCTGTCCCTGTCCGGGTGCCTGGAGACCCTGACGCGTTACGACGAGTCCCAGGGCGAGATCGTTCCGGCGCTGGCCACGGAGTGGAGCCAGGTCTCGCCCACGGAGTGGGACTTCACCCTGCGGGAGGGCGTGCGGTTCCAGGACGGCACCGAGCTCACGGCGGAAACAGTGGTGACGTCCCTGCAGAACGTCCTGGACGCGCAGGTCCCGGCGCGAGCCTTCAGCCCGGCCGTGGTCAGCGGTGTCGAGGCCGTCGGCGAGCGCACGGTGCGGATCACCACCCCGGCCGAGAGCCCCCTGGTTCCGCACCGGCTGGCCAGTGTCAACACCGGGGTGCTGGCCCCGGCCGCCTTCGAGGGCGAGACGGTCGACCCGTTCGGGCACTGCACCGGCCCGTTCACCCCCGTCTCGGAGCAGCCCGAGCAGTCCCTGACCCTGGACCGCAACGAGGGCTACTGGGGCGGGGACGTGCAGCTCGCCGGAGCCGAGGTGCGGTTCATCACCGACGGGGCGACGCGCGCGACCCAGGTGCAGACCGGTGAGGCCGACGTCTCCCTGTCCATCCCCGTCGCCAACCTGTCCGCCCTCGAGGCCGATTCCGACGTCGAGGTCCTCAAGGCCGAGTCCCCGCGGACCGCGACGCTGTACATGAACAACAGCAGGGCGCCGTTCGACGACGTCGACTTCCGCAGAGCCGTCCGCTCGGCGCTGGACCTGGAGGCTCTGGCCGGCAGCGTCTACGAAGGCGCGGCCCTGCCGGGCACCGGGCCCTTCGCCTCGTCGGAGCCCTGGGCCGCCGAGGGGGCCGGAACGCCGGACCAGGACGTCGAGGCGGCCAAGGAGCTGCTGTCGGCCGCCGGCTACACCGCCGAGCGGCCGCTGGAGATCATCGCGATCGTGGAGCGGGCGGAGTTCGCCGACGTGGCCACGGTCATCCAGGAGAACCTGAAGAGCATCGGCGTCCCCGTCACCATCACGACCAAGGAATACGCCGCGGTGGAACCGGACCTGCTGTCCGGGGACTACGACATGGTGCTCAGCCAGCGCAACCGGCTGATCGACATCGCCGACCCGATCGGTTTCCTCACTGCCGACTACACCTGCGAGGGCAGCTACAACCTCAGCCACTTCTGCGACGAGGACTACGACGAGCTCATCGCCCAGGCCGCCGCGACCGCTGACACCGAGCAGCGTTATCAGCTGTACGCCCAGGCGGGCCAGATCCTGGAGGATCAGGCGGTGAACGTCTGGCTGGTCAACGAGCAGGCCATCGACGCGGTCCGCACCGATCTGCAGGACTACGTGCAGGATCCGCTGTCGAGGTACGTGCTGCGCGCGGAGACGACGAAGCCCGGCTCGTGAGCGCGACCGGCATCTGCGGAGCCCCGAGAGCGCGAGGTCGTCGGTGACGGCGTTCCTGGCCAGGAGGACGGCGACCCTGGGGGTCACCGTCCTGCTGGCGTCCTTCGTGGTCTTTCTCATCCCCTACGTGACTCCCGGGGACCCGGTGCGCAAGATCATCCGGTCACGGGTGGCCGGAGAGGTGATCGACGACACCGTCGCCCAGGAACTGGCGCTCGAGCTGGGACTCCAGGACCCCCTGGCGGTGCAGTACCTGCGCTGGCTGGGCCGGCTCGCCGGCGGGGACATGGGCCTGTCCTACGCCGGCCGCACCCCGGTGATCGACCAGGTGCTGCCCGCCCTGTGGATCACGCTGAGCCTGGTGGTCCTGACCCTGGCGGTGGCCGCCGCGGTGTCCGTGGTGCTGGGGATCCTCGCCGCTCTGCAGGAGGGACGCCCGGCCGACCGGGTGATCACCACGGTCACCCAGGCCTTCATCGCGATGCCCGAGTACTGGCTGGCGCCGATGCTGGTTCTCGTCCTCGCCCTGAAACTGTCCCTGCTGCCCTCGGCCGGGTGGGAGGGCCCGGCGTCCGCAGTGCTGCCCGTGACCGTCCTGGCCCTGCGCCCGATCAGCTACTTCACCTCGGCCGTGCGTGAGGGGATGCTCGATGCGCTGGGTGCCGAGCACGTCGTCGCCGCCCGGGCTCGGGGGCTCAGCCATGTCCGCACCGTCGGGAAGCATGTCATACCCAACGGCCTGCTGCCGCTGACCACCCTGGTGGCCGTGTGGTTCGCCGGCCTGCTGGGGGGCTCCGTCATCGTCGAGGTCATCTTCGCGATCCCCGGCATGGGGCGGCTGCTGTACGACGCCGTGCTCAACAGCGACATCCCTCTCGCGCAGGGCGGTGTGGTCGTCGTGGTGGGACTGGCCGTCGTCCTGACCACCGCGGCGGACCTGGTCCACGGGCTCCTCAACCCTCGGCTCAGGGGGCACCGTGCGTGAGCGGCCGGTGCTCGCCTGGGCTGCCATCGCGGTGCTGGCGCTCATCGTGGTGTCCGTGGCGGCCTCGCCCTGGATCGCACCGTACCCGCCCGCTCACCAGGACCTCACGGCCAGGCTGGCCCCGCCCGGCCCGGCGCACTGGCTGGGCACGGACCACCTGGGCCGGGACACCCTGAGCCGGCTGCTGGACGGCGGCCGGTTCTCGCTGGTGATCGCGACCCTGGCCACGGTGCTGACCGGTGTGATCGGCACGGGAATCGGCGTGGTCAGTGCCCGCCGCCGGGGCTGGCTCGACGAGCTGTTCACCCGCACCAACGACGTCCTGCTGGCGCTGCCGGAGATGGTGGTGGCCCTGTTCCTGGTCGCCGTGCTGGGTCCCGGTTTTCTGTCCCTGGTGCTGGCCCTGACCGTGACCGGCTGGACGCCCTTCGCCCGGCTGGCCCGCGCCCTGGCCTACGACGTCTCGGCCCGAGGATTCATCGAGGCCGCCCGTGTGCTGGGGTGCTCGACGTCCTTCATCGTCTTCCGGCACATCCTGCCGCACCTGGCCGGCCCCTTGCTGGGGCAGGCCGCGCTGCGGTTCGGGCAGTTCCTGATCACCGTCGGAGCCCTGTCCTACCTGGGGCTGGGGGTGCAGCCGCCGCAGTCCGACTGGGGATCGATGCTGGCCGCGGCCCAGCCCTACGCCGACCGGGCGCCGGCGGCGATCCTGGCCCCGGGCCTCGTGGTCTTCACCGTTGCCCTGTGCGTGACCTTCCTCGGACAGCGCCTGGCACGCACGAGCAGCACCCGCATGCTGCTGGCCCCGACCTCATCGGAGGCGGCCCCGCATGCCTGAGGGCCTGGTCGTCGAGGACCTGCACGTCAGCCACCGGGCGCCCGTGCCCGCGCGCCGCTCCAGCACCGCGCCCGCGGACGGCGCCGGCGTCCGCCCGATCCTGTCCGGGATCGACCTCACGGTGGCCCCGGGGGAGTTCGTGGCCCTGGTGGGCGCCTCCGGATCGGGCAAGACCCTGACGGCCATGTCCGTCCTGGGTCTGCTGCCCCCGCAGGTGCACCGGGACGCCGGGACGATCCGGCTGGGCGGGGCAGACCTCACCCGGGCCGGTGAGGCGGAGCTGAACCGCGTGCGCGGCGGCCGGATCGGCATGCTCCACCAGCAGCCCAGGCGGATGTTCAACCCGCGCCGGACCGTCGGTGACCACCTGCGGGAGCCGCTGAAGCTCCACGCCGGGCTCCGCGGTGCGCGAGCTCGTGCACGGGCGCTGGAACTGCTGGCCGAAGTGGGGTTCGAGGATCCCCGGTGGTGCGCCGGGGCGCATCCGCACCAGCTCTCCGGGGGCATGGCCCAACGAGCCATGATGGCCCTGGCGCTGGCCGGCCATCCGGAGCTGCTCCTGGCCGACGAGCCGACCTCGGCCCTGGACACGGTGCTCGAACGGCAGGTCCTGGAGCTCGTCGACCGCGAACGACGCGACCGCGGACTGGGGGTCCTCTACATCACCCACAACCTGGCCACCGTCTCCGCCTACGCCGACCGGGTCGTGGTGATGGACGCCGGACGCGTGCAGGAGTCCGGGCCGGCCGGCACCGTGCTCAACGATCCGCGGAGCCCGTGCACGAAGGCCCTCCTGGACGCAGCGGCCCTCACGCCCACCGGCACCCCGCCCGCCATCGGCGGGACGCGCCCCGTCGTGGTGCTGGACCACCTCACCAAGCGCTTCGAGCCGAAGCGGCGGGCGACCCGTCCGGCCGTGGACGAGGTGTCCCTCGAACTGCGGGAGGGCGAGATCCTCGGGGTGCTGGGGCAGTCGGGCTCCGGCAAGAGCACCCTCGCACGGCTGATCGTCGGACTCGAGACACCGGACGGCGGGCGGGTCACCAGCACCCAGGACGCCGACCGCGGTGGCACCGGCGCGGCGGCCTCGCACATGCAGCTCGTCTTCCAGGACCCGCACGACTCCTTCGACCCCCGCATGCGGCTGCGCACCAGTCTGGAGGCGCCTCTGCTGCGCGAGCGGAACAGCACGCCCGAGCAGCGGCGGAAACGCCTCCACGGGGTCGTGCGGGAGGTCGGGCTGGACCCCGGACTGCTCGACAGGCATCCCGGCCAGTGCTCCGGAGGACAGCTGCAGCGGCTCACCATCGCCAGAGCCCTGCTGCTGGAACCGGCGGTGCTGATCTGCGACGAGGCCACCTCGGCCCTGGACGCGGTGACCCAGCGCACCGTCCTGGATCTGCTGCTGCGCCTGCACCGGGACCGGCGCCTGACCCTGGTGATGATCTCCCACGATCTGAGCGTGGTGCGCTACATGAGCCACCGGGTCGCTGTGCTCTTCCGGGGCCGCCTGGTCGAGCTCGCGGAGACCTCCCAGCTCTTCGCGCACCCGTGCCACGAGCACAGCAGGCAGCTGGTGGCAGCGGCACTGCCCCAGGTGTGCGCGATCCTGGACACGCACCCCCTGCCGCAGGAGCACCTCGATGCCCTTCGGTGACCACCGGACCGAGACCCGCACCCTGCTGGGTGCCCAGCTGGTGTTCAACATCGGCTTCTACGCTGTCGTGCCGTTCCTGGCCGGAGCCATGAGCACCGAGTACGGCCTGGACGCCGCAGCCATCGGACTGGTGCTGGGCGCCCGGACCTTCAGCCAACAGGGCATGTTCCTGCTCGGCGGGATGCTGGCCGACCGGTGGGGTGCCCGCCGGGCCATCCTCACCGGCTGTCTCGTGCGCATCGTCGGCTACGCCACGCTGGCGGCGGCGTCCGACTTCTCCCTGTTCCTGCTCGGCGCGGTTCTCACCGGTGCCGGTGGCGCCCTCTTCTCACCGGCCCTGGAGGCACGGCTCTCCCACGCCGATCAGCCGGCCGGGACGGGAGCGCCGAGCCGCGGACGGGGACGCCGGCGGTCGGTGTTCGTGTGGTTGGCGATCACCGGGGAGATCGGGGCCGTCCTGGGGCCGGTCCTCGGATCGATCCTCCTGGGGTGGGGGCTCGACGCGGCCCTGTCCCTGGGGATCGGCGTGTTCGCTGCGGTCACGGTGCTGCTCTGGTACCTGCTCCCGGCCGGACCGGACCGCCTGCCGCCCGACCACGGCGGTGCGGTGCCCGCCGCGGCACCCGCTGCGGCCGGCTCCCGGTGGGCCTGCCTGCGCGACCGGCGCTTCGTGCTGTTCTGCGCACTGGCCGGCATGAACATGCTGGCCTACCACCAGCTCTACTTCGCCGTCCCCGTCGAGCTGAGCCGACGAGGTCTCGACGGCGCCTGGCTCGGCGCGCTGTTCCTCCTGGCCTCGGTCCTGACCCTGCTGCTGCAGCTGCCTGTCTCCGCCGCCGGCCAGCGCATGGGCCCCGGCCGCGCCCTGGCGGCCGGCTTCGTGCTGGAAGCCGGTGCGTTCACCGGCGCGGCAGTGACCTCGATGCACCCCGGGGCCCCGGACGGCTCCCTGGTGCCGCTGCTGGGCGTCGTCGCCGTCCTGATTCTCGGCCACATGCTCCTGACCCCCACGATCCTGTCCCTGATCCCCTCGTTCGTCCCCGCGCAGGGGCCGTCCTCGGGGCGGGGCGCCTACTACGGGCTGGTCGCCACCTGCGGCGGTGTCGCCGTGCTGACCGGCAACGCCGTGCTCGGCCGGCTGCTCGACCTCACCGAGCAGCACCAGTGGTGGCCCGGCACGCCCTGGATGCCGCTGGTCCTGCTGGCGCTCCTGGCGGCTGCAGCACTGCCGGTCGTGCTCCGCGGACACGGCACGGCCCGGTCCGCCGACCCGTCACCCAGCACGGCGCCGTCCGGAAGAGCTCGCTGACGTCGACCGTGGGCCGGCCCGCGAAAGCCGTGGTCGAGGAGTCCGGGGTCCGTGGTCTGCGGGACCGGCTCGGCTCGACCGGCTGCGGGACCTCGTGGACGGAGCCGCCCTGGGTGGGACCCTCCGCCGGCGACGGGCAGGGCCCCGGTGCTCACGGGCCGGTCTCGCCGACGGCCGCCCTCCGGGAGCTCCCGTGCAGCAGGAGCGCCGCTCCGCTGAGCAGTGCCACCGCGGCGGTGAGCACGAGCAGGGTCCCCAGGCCCAGGCCGGGGATGACGGCGCCGGCGACGGCCGGTGCGGCGACCGAGCTGAAGGCCCCCACGACCAGGCAGGCCGTGAACGCCGCCCCGGCGCGCTCGGGCACCAGCTCGGCGGTCCAGACGGCGAGCACCGCCGACCCGGTCATGTACCCGACACCGAAGATGCACGCCGAGGCCATCGTCGCGAGCAGGGAGCTGCTGGCCAGCCCGAGCAGCGCCAGCGCCGCGGCGACCGTCACGAGACTCAGCGCGGCCACCCGCCCGCTGCCCATCCGCTGCGCGAGGGCCCCGGTCGTCACGCCCACCATGCCGGTCAGGCCGATGACCGCGTAGAGGGCGGGGACGGCCGCCGCCGGAAGGGTGCCGCTGCCGAGGGCGTCGGCGGCGTAGGTGAAGTAGATGACGACGACCGCGAAGTAGACGACGGAGTAGGCGCCCGGGACGCGCAGCGCGGTGACCAGGGAGGAGGCGCCGAGCTGTCCCTCCGGGCGCGGGGCCGGCCTGGTGCGCGGCACCAGGCGGAGGTTCACGACCGCGGCGGCCACCGCGGCGAGGGCGATGCCGGCCCAGACCAGGCGCCAGGAGCCCAGCGCGGCCGTCACGGCCAGCCCGCCCAGCAGCAGCAGCCCACCGCTGGTGCCGGTCGTGATGATCGCCAGGGCTCTGGGCTGCTGCCGCAGGGGCACCGCACGGGTCACGATGTCGGAGTAGGGCGCCCAGACCCAGCCGCCGGCGCTGCCGGCCAGGACGACCCCGACGGCGAGCAGCCAGGGCGACTGCGCGAAGGTCACGATCACCGCCCCCGCGGTGCCGCAGGCCCCGCCCACGGTCGTCGGAGCGCGCGAACCGTGCCGAGCGGCGAGCCGTCCTGCGAGCAGCAGCCCGGCCAGGTAGCCGGCGAACGTGGCACTGGAGACCAGGCCGAGCACCAGCTCGGAGAGCCCCAGGTCCTCCCGGATGCCGGGCAGCGTCAGGCCGTAGGCGTACCGGGCCATGCCGAAGGCGACCCCGACCACCGCCGCTCCGGCCAGGCCGATCCGGTGGCCCGCGGAAAGTGTCATGAATGCCTCCTGGTTCTGCGGCGCGCCCCGGTGCCGCTGCGGCAGCGGGGTGCGCCGCGCCCGGCCGGACTGCCCATCGGTGCACGGGGTCGAAAGAGCCGACAGCGCCGCTCGTGCCGTTCGCCCGACCTCGAGGCTACCGCGAGAGCTGAGCAGGGTCCGGGGCCGGCGCCGGACCGCGTCAGCGGGCGCCCATGTGTTCGCGATCACACACGTTTGCTTCCTTTTGTGAATGCCCGGAACCCCGGAGGCCTTGCCTCGAGGGGCGGGATGAGCGACGCTCCTGGTGAGAGGGCGATTTCCATGACCCCTCGAGCTCTGGGACAGGCGGGCGGCACAACGGATCCGGGGGGATCCGCCACCGTGGGTGGGCGTCCGTCCTGAGGCGGAGAACAGAGGGGCGGGAACGGCTGGGGGGCCGTCCCGCCCCTTTCTCCTGTCCTCCCGTGGCGACCTCTCCTCGGGGTCCCGGGCGGGGGCGGCAGGGAGCCGGCGGTGCCGCTCGAGCGGTGGCCGGCGGAGCCCTGCCCCTAGGCTGGGGCGGGTGAACGCGTCGACGGCCGCCGGGTGGGCGGAGCGCCACCAGGTGGCCGTGTACCTGGCCGCCATCGCGGCCGCGGTCCTCGTGGGCTGGACGGTGCCCGGTGCGCCGGTGCTCGCCCCGGCCATCACCCCGGTCCTGGGGCTGCTGCTGTTCGCCACGTTCCTGGCCGTCCCGTTCGCGTCGCTGGGCCGCGCCTTCGCGGACCTGCGTTTCCTGGCGGCGCTGCTGGTGCTCAACTTCGTGGTGGTCCCGGTGGTGGTCCTCGGGCTGTCCCGGGCGGTCGCGGGGGACGAGGCGCTGCTGCTGGGCGTGCTGCTGGTGCTGCTGGCTCCTTGCGTGGACTACGTCATCGTCTTCACCGGTCTCGCCGGCGGTGCGGCCGGCCGGCTGCTGGCGGCGGCCCCGCTGCTGATGCTCGCGCAGATGCTGCTCCTGCCGGCCTACCTGCTGCTCCTCGCCGGCCCGGAGGCGGTCGCCCCCGTGGAGCTCGGCCCCTTCGCGGAGGCGTTCGTGCTCCTGATCCTGCTGCCCCTCGCCGCGGCCGCGCTCGTGCAGCGGGCGGCGTCCCGCTCCGCCACGGCCCGGCGGGTGGGGTCCGCGACGACCGCCGCCATGGTGCCGCTGATGGCCCTCACCCTGTTCACGGTGATCGCCTCGCAGGTGCGCGGGGTGGGGGAGCAGCTGGCCGGCCTCGCGGCGGTCGTGCCGATCTACGCCGGTTTCCTGCTGCTCATGGTCCCGCTCGGGGTCCTCGCCGCCCGGCTGGCCCGCCTGGACGTGCCGTCCTCCCGGGCCCTGGTCTTCGGCGGGGCCACCCGCAACTCCCTCGTGGTGCTGCCCCTGGCCCTGGCGCTGCCGGAGCGGCTCGCGCTCACGCCGTTCGTCGTCGTCACCCAGACCCTGGTCGAGCTCGTGGGGATGGTGCTGCTGGTGCGGCTGGTCCCCGCGCTGGTGCGGGACCGCGATCCACGACACAGTGGGGGGAACCCCCCGTCCGATCGAAAGGCTCCCCGCCCATGACGCAGCGCCTCCGCCCCGCCGCCCAGGCTCTCCGACTGTGGGGCCCGCGCCAGTGGGGCGTGGCCGTGCTCACGGGCCTCGCCACCGCCCTGGTCCTGGGCCTGGCCACCGTGCTCATCCCCAACAGCGTCTTCAGCCGCGAGATCCCGCCGGTGTGGTGGAACTACCCCGTCTGGCTCGCCACCTCGGCGCTCACCGGTGTCCTCGTGGCCTCCTACGTCTCGCCCGTCGCCGGCGGGACCCCCCTGCCCGACGACGACGTCGCCGCGGCCACCGTGGCCCGTGCCGTCGAGTCCGGCGAGCGCCGCAGCGCCCGGCTGGGCGCGGCCGGCACGTTCGCCGCCTGGTTCGCCGTGGGCTGCCCGGTCTGCAACAAGATCGCGCTCCTGGCCCTGGGATCCACCGGGGCCATGACCTGGTTCGCGCCCGTGCAGCCGTGGCTGGGGGTGCTGGCCCTGGCCCTGAGCGCGTTCGCCGTGGTCCACCGCCTCGCCGGGCAGATGGCGTGCCCCGTGAACCTGCCCGTCAGCACCGCGAGGAACGCGGTGGTCCCGGCCGCGTCCGAGACCCCGGGCGACCGGTAGGCCCCGGAGCCGGTCTCAGGCCACCGGGTACGGCTCGGCGCGCAGCAGCCGCGCCAGGTGCGCGGCGTTGCGGGCGGCCCCGGCCGTGGTGGCCGCGACCTTCTCCGGCACCTGGTCGAGGTCCTGGTAGTCCACGGACTGCATGGCCTCGCCCACCCAGTACGTCCCGGCCTGCGCCGGAACGGTGAACCCGATGTCGCTCAGGGCCTGCGTCATGTCGGCGATCGTCTTGTGGGCGCCGTCCTCGTTGCCCACCACGGCCACGATCGCGGTCCGGTCGTACATGATGGGCCGGCCCTGCTCGTCGGTCTCGGCGAGGTCCGCGTCGAGGCGCTCGAGCACCCGCTGGGCGATGCTGCAGGGGTGGCCCATCCAGATGGGGGTCGCGAGCACCAGGATGTCGGCGTCCAGGACCTGCTGCCGCAGCGCCGGCCACTCGTCGCCGGCGCCCATGTCCACCTGCACGCCCGGCTTCACGTCGTGGTCGACCACCCGGACCGAGGAGGTGCGCACCCCGTGCTGCTCGAGCTGGTCCAGCACGTGCCGGGCCATCAGCTCGCTGCTCGAGGGCTTCGGCGAGGGGGTCAGGGTGCAGACGAGGGCGACGGCGGAGAGCTGCTGCATGGGGCGGTCCTTCCGGGAGGAGCTGACCTCGGGGCGGTGTCAGCTCCAACCTAGCGGTGACCGACCGCCAGGACACCCCCCCCCCTCGTGCGACGCGCCCGGTGTTCGTAGACTGGCCCTCCGTGCCGCGGTCCGCAGTGCGGACGTCGACCGGTTCAGGTCGGCCGGCCCGGTTCTCGACCAGCCCAGTTGCCGAACAGAGAAGGGACCTCCCCATGACCGACCAGGACGACGGCACCGCCAAGGTGCGCGAGCTCATCAAGAACACCCGGATCGCCATGCTCACCCACGCGGACGAGCACGGGAACCTGATCTCCAAGCCGATGGCCACGCAGGACGTGGACTTCGACGGCACCGTCTACTTCATCGCCGAGCGCACCTCGGACCAGGTCCAGGACCTGCAGCAGCGGCCCTCCGTGAACGTCGCCTACGCCGGGGACGGCGCCTGGGTCTCGCTGACCGGGACGGCGCTCGTGCTCAACGACGAGGCGAAGCTCGAGGAGCTGTGGGACAGCTTCACCGGCTCCTGGCTCGAGGGCGGGCCCGAGAACCCGGACAACGTCCTCATCGAGGTCACCGGCCGCTCCGCCGAGTACTGGGACACCCCCGGCGGCGGCAAGGTCACGCAGGTGGCCAACCTCGTGAAGGCCAAGGTCACCGGCGACACCATCAAGGGCGACAAGGGCGTCGTCGACCTCTGACGCCTGTCCGGGGCCGTCCGCACCGCCCGTCCGGACGGCCCTGCGCCCGGGCGTGTCCCGGAGGCCGTTGGTAGAATCCGGACATGAGAACTGCACTGGTCCGCCCCCGCAACGGCAAGCTCATCGCCGGCGTCTGCGCGGCCCTCGCGGCCCGCTTCGGACTGCCGAAGTTCCTCCTGCGCCTGGGCTTCGTCGTCTTCGGCCTGGTGGGCGTGGGGGAGCTGGTCTACATCGCCCTGTGGATCATCATCCCCAAGGAGTCCTGAGCCCCGTCTCCGTCCGCGCTCCGCGCCGGTCCGCGCCCCGACCGCCGGGGCCGGACCGGGCGGAGTCGCGTCCTGCCCGCCGGGCAGGGCGTTGCAGCAGCCGCCGGCCTCAGGCCGAGCAGGTGTCGGCGATCTCCTCCGCCGTGAGGCGGCGCCGGCCCACGTAGTACAGCACGGAGCCCTCCGGCAGCGGGGTCTCCCAGCTCGGGTCGAGCAGCTCGCCCTGGTGCTGGACGGCGAGCACGGTGGCGCCGAAACCGCGCCCCAGGGCCTCCTGGACCCGCCCGAACCCCCTGCCGGCCAGCCGCGCGGGCAGCCGGGCGCTGTAGGTGTTCCGCCCGCCGTGGGTCATCAGCTCGGCGTAGACCGCGGCGATGCCCGGGTCCTGCAGCTCCTCGGTGGCCAGCCGCGGCGAGTGCCACTGCACGCACCGCACGTCGTCGTCGACGTAGGAGAAGTTCCGGGCCCGGCCCATGTCCCGCAGGGTCACGACGACGTGGGCGTCCGGGCGCACGTGCGTGACCGCCACGGTGAGCGTGAGCGCCTCGTTGTCGTCGCGGGCGTCGACGAGGACGCGGGCCGCGCGGTGCAGGCCCGCCCGGCGCAGCACGGCCTCGTCGGCGAGGTCGCCGCGGACGAACTCGACGCCGGCGTGCTCGGGCATCGGGTGCTGCGGCACGTCCTCCCACGCGCACAGCGCGATCGGCCCGGTGCCGTCCCCGGCGAGCTCCTCGACGAGCCGTTCCGTGCGGCCGGGCGTGTAGCCGAGGAGCACCAGGTGGTCCGAGGAGTCGAGCTCGATCCGGCCCTTCATGCGCTGTCCCTTCGCGGTCTCGATCGCGGTGGCGATCCTGGTGAAGACGGTGGTCAGCGTGGCGATGCCGCCGACGATGACGTACACGCCGACCAGGTGGCCGCCGAGCGTGGTGGGGAAGAAGTCGCCGTAGCCCACGGTGGACGCGGTGACCAGGAACCACCACCAGTAGTTCTCCGCGGCGGTGATGGTGTTCTCGGGCGGCTCCGCCCAGGCCATCAGGGGCCAGCTGGTCAGGAACACCGTGAGGATGATCAGCAGCGGCAGTCCCCAGGCCTGCACGCGGCCGAGCCGGCGGACCAGGCGGATCAGGATGAACGGCACCGGACGTCTCCCGTCTGCTCGCGGGGCACCTCCGGTGACCTTACGCCGATCCGCGCCGGCGGCCACCACCGCGTGGCCCGGCGGTGTCAGCCGGCCGAGCGGCCCAGCTGCTGCCCGTGGTGGAGGTGCCCGGGGACCGTGCCGGTCAGCGCGGTCTCCGCCAGCGCCTCGCCGAGCGCCGGGGCCTGCTTGAAGAGGTTGTGCCCGGCCAGGGCGGTGAGCCCGTCCCCGGACCAGATCCCCACGCCGTCGTCGCCCCACGGCAGCCGCGTGACCCAGCAGTGCACGTGGTCCACCGGGCGCGGGTCCAGCCCGGGCAGGGCGCGCTCCACGTAGGCCACGGTCCGGTCGGCCAGGGCGGCGAGCGCAGCGGGATCGGCGACACCCCCGTCCGGGCGGGAGGGGGTGTCGGCGCTGAGACCCACCGAGAAGTGGCGGCCGTCCGGGTACGGCGCGGCGTACACGCCGGTCTCCCCGAAGGCCCCGCTGCCGTCCTGGAAGGTCGGCAGACCGCGGTCGGCGGGCCCGCCGGGGGTCACCGCGAAGGTGAGGCGGACGTGCGCGCCCACCTCCACGGGCAGATCGAACCCGGCGCCATGGGCCAGCGGGGCGGTGCCCCGGCCCGCGCACAGCACCACGTGGTCGTAGGTCTCGCACGTGGTCCCGGTGCGCACCTCCACCGGTCCGGCGTCCGTGCGCCGCACCGAGAGCACGTGCTCGCGCAGCATCGCGTCCTCGAGCCGGTCCGTCAGCGCCGCGACGGCGGCGAGGGTGCGGATGGCGCCGCCGTCGACGTCGAGCATCGCCGGGCCCGTCCAGCCGGCCAGGAGGGGCATCCGCTCGTGCAGCTCCTCGGGCGCCAGGCGCCGCACGGGGATCTCCGCGAAAGGCTCCAGGGTGCGGAGCTTGTCCTCGACCCCGTCCCCGATCGCCA
The DNA here is from genome assembly GCF_040981245.1 of Kocuria cellulosilytica. NCBI lineage: Bacteria > Bacillati > Actinomycetota > Actinomycetes > Micrococcales > Micrococcaceae > Kocuria > Kocuria cellulosilytica. Next base: position 29,709 of record NZ_JAVFWZ010000008.1, read on the forward strand.
CGGCGCCGTCGGGGGAGATCAGCTCGAGGCCGAACTCCTGCTCCCACTCCCGCCACAGGGCCCGGCTGCGGGCGACCAGCGCCACCAGCCGGGGGTCCTCGTGGGCGTGCCGGAAGATCCGGCCCTGTCCGGCGGACTGTCCGCCGCCGGGCGGCCCGGACTCGTAGAGGGTGACGTCGGCGCCGCGTGCGCGCAGGGCGTGGGCGGCGGCGAGGCCCACGATGCCCGCGCCGACCACGGCCGTGCGGGCCGCCGGTCCGCTCCGGGCGGCCTCCTCGTCGCGTGCGGGCGCGCCGTGGTCCGAGGGTCCGGGCACCCGGGTGCTCAGCCGTCCTGCTCGGGGTCGGAGCTCTCGCCGAGGATGTCGTCGAAGGCCTCGCGCACGGCCTGCCGGGTGGCCAGGCGCACGCTCGCGGCGCCCTGCTTGTCCGCGGTGTCGGCGGAGGCGATGTTGCTGCGCTCCTCGCGCTCCTGCTCCAGGGCGTGGTCGCGGGCGGAGCGGATGCGGTCCATGATCTCGTTGGCTTCCATGGGCCCATCCCATCACGGGAGATCAGGTTTTGAACAGGGGGCTGATCATTTTCTGTCCGGCCCGGCGTCCGGCTCGGCGTCCGTCCCGAGCGCGGCGTCCGCTGCGGGGTCCGTCCCGAGCTCGGGCGTGCCGCCGCCGACCATGACCACGGCGCTCGCGGCGACCACCAGGCCCATGCCCGCGAGCTGCGGGCCGGTGAGCCCCTGGCCGAGCACCAGCAGCCCGGCGAGGGCGGCGACCGCGGGCTCCAGGCTCAGCAGGATCCCGAAGACCTTGGGCGGGATGGCTCGCAGCGCCAGCAGCTCGAGGGAGTAGGGGACCACCGAGGAGAGCATCGCGATCCCCGCCCCGGCGCCCAGCACGGCCCACGTGAGGGCGGGGGCGTGCGCGGTGAGCACGCCCACGGGGGTGACCAGGACCGCGGCCACGACCAGCGCCACGGCCAGGCCGTCCAGGCGGTCGAAGTGCCGGCCCGCGGAGCGGCTGCCCAGGATGTAGGCGGCCCAGCCCGCCCCGGCCAGGGCCGCCCAGGCGATGCCGGCGAGGTCCAGCTCCGCCCACGGCACGGTGAGGGCCTCGGAGATGAGCACGATCCCGGCCAGGGCCGCCACCACGGCGAGGACGTCCCGGGGGCGGCGGGAGAGCACCGCCGAGAGGGTGAGCGGGCCCAGGAACTCGATGGTCACGGCCACGCCCAGCGGGAGGGTGGCCAGGGACTGGTAGAACGCGAAGTTCATGCCCGCCAGGGCCGCCCCGAAGAACAGGCCGGACCGCCACGCCTGCCGGGACCGGCCGCGCAGCCGCGGGCGGATGACGGCCAGCATGATCGCGGCGCTGATGAGCAGCCGCATGGTCACCGTGGCGGAGGCCCCGATCAGGGGCACCAGCACTGCGGCGAGGGCCCCGCCGAACTGGACGGAGACGACGGCGGCCAGCACGTAGACGGTCGGCCGCAGCCCGGGGCGGCGGGCGGGAGCGAGGGTGGTCACCCGTTCAGGGTAGGGCTCCGCCGCGCCCCTCGCTCATCGGCGGGCCGCGAGGGCCGGGGCGCCGTGCACGGGATCGCGCTTGAGCACCCGCAGCTCGCCCAGCCCGCGGGCCGCGGCCGCCTCCCGCAGCCGCTCGCGCAGCAGCGGCTGGTGCCGCGCCAGGCCGCCGCCCACCACCACGGGTCCGGTCAGCTCCAGCCGCCGGGACACGGTGGCGGCGAGGTCGGCCAGGGCCCCGGCCGCGCGGTCCACCAGCAGCAGGGCGTCGTCGTCGTGCGCCGCGGCCTCGAAGGCGACCCGGGAGAGCCCGGCCCAGTGCCCGCGGTCCGCGCCGCCGTGGAAGCGCTCGATGAGCAGGCCGGGCTCGGTCAGCCCGCAGTGCGCCAGCACCGCGCGGTCCAGGGCGTCGGGGCGCAGCCCGTCGTCGAGCCGGGCGAGGGCACGCCGGACGAGCTCGCGGCCCAGCCAGTAGCCGCTGCCCTCGTCGCCCAGCAGGTGCCCCCAGCCGCCGGCCCGGGCCTCCCGGCCGTCCGGGGTGGTGCCCCACGCGGCGGAGCCGGTGCCGGCGATGACCGCGATGCCGGTGCTGCACCCGCCGGCCGCCAGGACCAGCCGGGTGTCGTGCACGACGACGATCCGCGCCGCGCCCGTGTGCGGGGCGATGAGCGCGCGCAGCGCCTCGGCGTCCGCGGCCGTGTCGACGCCCCCGGCCCCCGCCACGACCACGTCGGCGTCGGAGGCCGCGAGCTCGCCGAGGACGCCCGCCAGGGCGCGGGAGGCCTCCTCGGCGCTGACGTTCTGCACGTTGGCGCTGCCGCCGACGGCCTCCCGCGCCGGGCGGCCGTCCTCGGCCCGCAGGCCGTGGGTCGAGGTGCCGCCGATGTCCAGGCCGATGAGGATGCTCATGGGTCCATCCTGCCGTGCGGGCCCCGGCCGGGCACGACGACGCCCGACCGGGCGCCGGTGGGAACCGGCCCGGTCGGGCGTCGTGGACCGTGTCCGGTCAGGCCGCGAGGGCCAGGGGCGCGGGGCGCAGGCGGCACCCCTCGAAGGAGAACAGCCGGCGGACCCCGGTGCCGGCCTCGAGGATCCACAGGACCCCCAGGGGGTGCGAGACCTGCCCCACGGTGCCGATGCAGCTCTCGTAGAACTCGTCCCAGATCTCGAGCCGGTCACCGGGCTGGATCCCGCTCAGATCGGTCATCCACTTCTCAGCAGCGGTCATGTCGCCACCTCCCATCACGTGTTCGTCTGTGTACCCCTCCATGGTGCACCGTCCCGGGCGACCTGCGCGGACGCGCCGATTTGACAAACGCCCCGGACGTCTTGAGCTTCGTCACACCCTCTCCCGGCCGGCAACCCGCACGGGTTGTCCGCGCCCGTGCAGGGCGGCGATCTGTGACGGGCGTCCCGGCCGGGAGCGTGAACATCACCACGTCATGAATTCCGCCGTCGCACGCCGTCATCCGTGTCGCGCAGGCCCGCCGGCGCCCCGCGGGCTCAGCCGGCGGTGTTCTGCGCCACGTCCGGGCCGGACCGCTCCCGCAGGTGCCGGTCGAAGAACGCGGCGATCCGGCGCCGGGCGTCCTGGGCGGCGGGGTCGTCGTAGGCGGTGCGGCTGAACCGGCCGAGGACCCGCAGCACCGGGGAGAGGTCCCCGGGGTCGTGGTCGTTCATGAAGCCGTGGCCCACGCCGGGATAGATCTTGATGTCGTGCTCCAACCCGAGCTCCGTGAGGATGCCCTCCAGGCGGCGGCCGGCGTCCCCGCCCAGGGGTGTGGTGTCCGCCCCGCCGTAGCTGCCCACGATCGGGCACGCGCTCGGGAGCCACTGCTCGGCGCCCGCGGGGCACCCGCCGTAGTTCGTGCTCGCGGCCGAGAAGCCGTGCTCCGCGGCCAGCGCGAGCGCGTAGCCGCCGCCCATGCAGAAGCCGATCACCCCGATCCGGCCGGTGCAGTCGGGGCGTTCCGCGAGCCAGGACCGGGCCGCCTCGACGTCGTCGAACGTGCGTCCCCGGCGGGCGCCGATGTCCTTCATGATCGTGCGCAGGCAGCGCAGCCGCCCGCCCCAGTGGAAGAGGTCCGGGGCGACGGCCAGGAATCCCTCGCCCGCCAGCCAGTCCGCCTGGTGGCGCAGGTCCTGGCTCATCCCGGTGAAGTCGTGCACGAGCACCACGCCGGGCCAGGGCCCCGGGCCGTCGGGCACCGCCACGTGGGCGGGCATCCGCCCGTGCTCGGTGGCGACGACGACGTCGCTCATGACCGCTCAGGCCTGCCGGGCGTGGACGGCGTCGGCGGATCCGGTCGCCACGAGCCGGCGGCGGTAGGCCATGCCGCCGAACAGGGCGACCACGAACAGCACCGACATGGCGATGAACAGGGGCCACGGGCCGAACTGGTAGATCAGCGGCACCGAGGCCGCGGTGATCAGCCCGCCGCCGAAGAACGGCTCGAAGAACAGCTGCTTGTAGCCGAAGGCCTCCATCGCCGGGCTCTCGTCGTGCGGATCGGCGATGCGCATGAGGATGAGGCCGGTGGCGGTCACGCCCATGGACTGGCCGAAGTCCGCGATGCCGCGCTCGAGCCAGTAGTCGGGGATGACCTTGGGCACGAACAGGAGCAGGAAGCCGGTGCAGAAGACGACGCCCGCGACGGACAGGACCAGGAAGACCTCCCAGTTCGCGGCGATCGCGGTGAGGGACAGGGTCGCGATCGCGGCGAGGATCAGGAAGTCGAGGGCGAGCCCCTGGATGCGCAGCATCATCTGGTGGTCCAGCAGGTGGCCGATGCCCCGCCAGTCCATCACCAGCTGGACCACCACGCCGCCCAGCATGGCGAGCGGGAACAGGGGCACGAACGCGAGCAGCTCCACGGTGTCCGCCCACAGCGCCTGCTCGACCCACTGCAGGGCCGTGAGCATGAGGTAGCCGATGAGGATCGCGATCCCCACGACGGCCACGTGCAGGGTCAGCGGCTCGATCGAGGCCGGCCGGGAGGTCATCATGGCCGCGGGGATGTTCTCGTCCCGGCGGTAGAGGCCCTTCTGCTCCTCGACGGACTGCTCCACGTTGCCCTTGAGCACCTTGGTGCGCCCGGTGCGCACGCCCCAGTTGATGACGGCGATCCCGATGACGATGCCGCCCACCAGGCCGATCGTGGCCATGCCCAGGGCCAGGTCCGCGCCCTCCTCGAAGCCGAGCTCCTCCATCACCGGGCGCATCCCGGCCGCGGTGCCGTGGCCGCCCTCGAAGCCGATCTCGATGAGGGCCCCGGCCATGGGGGAGATCCCGAACAGGGGGCCGAGCACCGCGATCACCAGCAGCAGGCCGACGACGTACTGGCCCGAGCCGAAGGCGAGACCCACCGACAGCTGCGGGCCCGCGAGCCGGGCGACGCGGCGGGGACCGGGGATGGACGCCCCGAGGAAGAGCGTCGCGAACACCACGCTGATGAGCAGGCTGGGCAGCGTGGCCCAGATCTCGAGGATCTCCGGGGTGAAGACGCCCCCGTCCGCGAGCCAGCCGACGCCGGCGGCCTCACCGACCCGGCCCAGGACCTGAGGACCGGCCAGCAGGGCCAGGAAGCCCGCGATGATCGAGCTGGGCAGGAAGATCTTCTGGATCCACCGCACCCGGACCCGCAACCACTTCCCCACGAGGAACAGCGCTGCCAGCAGAATCAGGGCGAAACCGACGTGGTCGGGACTCATGGCGGACTCCTGGGTCGAAGGCGCGTGCGGTCCGGTCAGTCTATGCACGAGTGGCCGACGGCACACCAGGGGCCGCTCGGGTGGGCCGCCGTCCCGGTACCCTGGCAGGCGTCCCCTCTTCCCCTGCCCAGGAGCACCCGTGACGCCCTCGTCGCCCCCGGACCGGCCCTCGTCCCCGCCGACCACCACCACGACCGCCGCCCCCGCCGGTGAGCCCCGCCGCAGCATCCCCGGCAACGTGGTGCGCGGCGCCCTCATCGGCGTGGTCGAGACCGTCCCCGGGGTCAGCGGCGGCACCGTGGCCCTCGTGGTCGGCATCTACGACGAGCTCATCAACTCCGCCGGGCACGTGGTGTCCGCCGGCAAACGGGCACTGCTGGGGCCCGACCGCGCCGCCGGGGTGCGCCACCACCTGGCCCTGGTCCACTGGCGCATCGTGGTGCCCGTGGTGCTCGGCATGGTCGCGGCCCTGCTCACCGTGGCCGGGCCCATGAGCCACCTCGTCGAGGAGTACCCGGTCACCATGCGGGCGCTGTTCTTCGGCATGGTCCTGGCCTCCGTCGGGGTGCCCCTGCGCCTGGCGGGCGGACCCCTGCGGGCCCGGGACGCGGCCGTGGTGGCGCTCGCGGCGGTGGTCGCGTTCGTGCTCGTGTCCATCCCGCCCACCACGGTGGCGCCCGCGCCGCTGCTCGTGGTGCTCGCGGCCATGGTCGCGGTGTCCGCGCTGCTGCTGCCCGGGCTCTCCGGCTCGTTCCTGCTCCTGACGATCGGGCTCTACCAGCCGACGCTGCGGGCCGTCGACGAGCTCGACCTCGGCTATCTGTCCCTGTTCTTCCTCGGCGCCGCCCTGGGCATGGTGGTCATCGTCAAGGGCCTGCAGTGGCTCCTCGACCACCACCACCGCGTCACCATGCTGGCGCTCACCGGGCTGATGCTCGGGGCCCTGCGCACCCTGTGGCCCTGGCAGCTCGAGGACCGCACGCTGCTCCCGCCCGAGGGGGAGTGGTGGGTCCAGCTGCTCGCGGCCGCGGCCGGCTGCGTCGTCGTCCTCGCCCTGCTGGCCGTCGACGCCCGCACCCGGGCGCGCACCGGGCACGGCTCCCAGGAGGAGCTCGCCGGCGTGGAGTCCGGCGACGAGGCGACCGGCGAGGCCCCCGGCAGCACCCGGTAGACGACCCCCGGCCCGCCACGACAGACTGGCAGGGCACACTCCCGTCCGCGGACCCCCCGGAGGAGGCCCGGCAGCGCCCATGGAGCACCTCACGCACTTCGCCCGGGAGTTCCTCAGGGCCCTGCGGAGCCTGCTGCCCATCGTGGCGGTCGTCGTGGTGTTCCAGCTGGCCGTGTTCCGGGAGGCCCCGGACCAGCCCCTGCAGCTCGTGGCCGGGCTGCTGATCGTGGGCGCCGGCATCGCCCTGTTCCTGCACGGGCTGGACCTGAGCGTCTTCCCCGTGGGCAAGAACCTGGCCAACCAGTTCGCCCGCCGCGGCGCCCTGGGCCTGCTGCTGCCGTTCGGCTTCGCCATCGGCTTCGCCGCGGCGGTCGCCGAGCCCGCGCTGATCGCCGTGGCCGCGCAGGCCGAGCTCGTGAGCGAGGGGCGCGTCAACGCCCTCACGCTGCGCCTCGTCGTCGCCGTGTCCGTGGGCGCGGTGCTCGTCCTCGGGATCCTGCGCATCCTCCGGGGCTGGGCCGTGCAGAAGCTGCTGATCCCCGGCTACGCGCTCGTGCTCGTCGTCACGTACGTCTCACCCCCGGAGATCGTCGGCCTCGCCTACGACTCCGGCGGCGTCACCACGAACATCGTCACCGTCCCCCTCATCGCCGCCATCGGGATCGGCCTGGCCAACTCGATCCGGGGCCGCAGCGCGCTCACGGACGGGTTCGGCCTCGTGGCCCTGTGCGTCATGGTGCCCATGATCGGCGTGCAGCTCTACGGCATCTGGGTCTACACCTTCGGCGACGCCGCGCCCGTCGGCGCCGGCGCGTCCGGGGACGCCCCGGCGCACCCGGTCCTGGAGCACGTCCTGGGACTCGCGCAGATGGTCCGGGACGTCCTGCCCATGGTGCTCGTGGTCCTCTTCTTCCAGTACGTCGCCCTGCGGCGCCGGCTGTCCCACCCGCTGCGCGTCGCCGTGGGCTTCGTGATGGTCCTCGTGGGGCTCTACGCGTTCGTCGTCGGGCTCAAGATCGGACTGTTCCCGATCGGGACGATGATGGCGGAGCAGCTGATCGAACGCGGAGCGCCCGCCCTCATCCTGCTCTTCGCCCTGCTCATCGGCTTCGCCACGACCATGGCCGAGCCCGCCCTGGTGGCCATCGGCGAGCAGGCCGAGGCGGCCTCGCCCGGCAGGATCAGCGGATCCGCCATCCGGATCGTCGTGGCCGTCGGCGTGGCGGTCGGCATCACCCTGGGCGTCTACCGCATCCTCGTGGGAGCACCGCTGCACTACGTGATCATGGCGTCCTACGCCGTGGTCATCGTCCTGGTCCTGCTGGCGCCGAAGTACATCGTGGCCCTGGCCTTCGACCTCGGGGGCGTGACCACCTCGGAGGTCACCGTGCCTCTCGTGACCGCCCTCGGCATCGGGCTCGCGAGCTCGATCGAGGGCCGGGACGCGCTGATCGACGGCTTCGGCCTGATCGCCTTCGCCTCCATCTTCCCGATCATCTCGGTGCTCGGGTACGCCATGATCCTGGAGAGGATCCCCCGCCTGCAGAAGGAGCCGACATGAAGTTCACCGCCGTGGTGGTCATCGCCCCCGACGACCTCGAGGACACCGTCATCCGGGAGGCCCAGCGCGCCGGCGCCACGGGCGTGACCATCCTCCCGGGCAAGGGCATCGGGGGCGAGACCAAGCGGACGTTCTTCGGCCTGACGTTCGAGGGAGCCCAGACGGTGCTCCTGATGGTCGTGGGCACGCACCTGGCCACGCCCATCCTCAAGGTGCTGCACGACATACTGATCGACGAGGACGGCTCCCGCGGCATCGCCTTCTCCGTGCCCATCGACCACCTCACCGGCATCGACATGCAGCAGGTCGCCCGGTTCGAGGAGCACATGCGCCGCGAGGGCGCCTGACCCCGCCGCCGTCCGAGCCCTGTCCGAGAACCCCAGGAGGATCCCCGTGCTGACCGTCAAGGACGTCATGGTGCGTGACGTCATCACCATCTCCCCCTACAGCACTCTCCGGGAGGCGCTGTCGGCCATGCGCACCCGCCAGGTCAAGAGCCTGGTGGTGGAGCCGCAGCACCCGCACGACGGCTACGGGCTGCTCAGCTACAACGAGCTGCTGCAGACCATCGTGGCGGAGGAGGGGGACGTGGACCTGCTCAACGTCTACGACGCCGCCGTGAAACCGGTGGTCACGGTCGGCGAGGACCTCTCCGTGAACCAGGCCGCGGCCCTGATGACCCGCTTCCACCTCAACCGCCTGGTGGTGGTCCAGGGCAACGAGCTCATCGGGCTGCTCGCGATGAACGACATCCTGGCAAGGCTGATCAGCGACCTCACCTGAGCCCCGGGACCACCCCGGGCACGGCGGAGGGCCCCGGTGTCGCGTGCGACACCGGGGCCCTCCGGGCGGTCCGACGGCTGGACCGTCCTACTGAGTTCCGTCCTTGAAGTTCTTGCCCGCGTCCTTGACGTTCTCGCCGGCCTGCTTGGCGCTGCCGGAGAGCTTGTCCGCCTGGCCCTCGGCCTGGAGGTCGCGGTTGTCGGTGGCGTCGCCGACCTTCTCCTTCGCGGTGCCGCTCGCCTTCTCCGCGGCGTTGCTGATCTTGTCTCCGAGTCCCATGGGCTCTCCCTCCGGTCGGTGAACAGGTGCTACCAGCGTAGGCCTGTCAGCATGCTGAGGGAACAGGGAGAGCGCCCGGGCCGGAGTGTTCCCCCAGGGCGAACAGCCCCGGCTCAGCGCTCGGGGACGACGAGCCCGGCCCCGGTCAGGCGTTCCCGCAGCCAGCCCGGGATCCTGCGGTCCATCCGCCGGTAGCGAGCGAGGTGCCGCCGCCAGTCCTCCGCGGCCACCGGGTGCGGGGCGTGCGCCGGGAGGACGGGGTCGTCGCCGTAGTTGAGCACGAGCTCCACTCCGGGGCGCTGCCAGCGGCGCCCGGCCACGGTGACGATCAGCGTCGCGGAGAACCACGACCCGTCGACGAGGTCGGCGTAGTCGTCCTGCAGGGCGCGGACCAGCCGCCGCGGGGTGCTGCGCGGGCCCGCGGCGTCCCCGGGCCGGCAGCCCGTGGCGTCGCCGCGGACCTCCCGCACCTGCAGGCGCACGTCCCGGCCCACGCTCAGGGCGTCCAGCACGAGCGCGTCCCAGCCCGGCTCGGCCCCGTGGGCGCGGACGAGCCACCGGGCCAGCCGGTCGATGGTCCGGCGCTGCCGGGGGCTCTGGAGTCTGTCGGTCCGCACGGCCACACGCTAGCAAGTGCCGGGCGGGCTGCTCAGTCGGCCGTGATGACCACCTTCACCGCCTGGTGCTGCGCGGCGTTGCCGAACAGCTCGTAGGCCTCCTCCATCCGGGACATGGTGAAGCGGTGGGTGGCCATGGCGCGGGCGTTGAGGCGGCCGGAGCGGACCATGTTCAGCAGGTTGCCCACGGTGCGGCAGTCCACCAGGCCCATGTTGATGCGGACGTTGGAGATCCACATCCGGTCCAGGGGCAGCTCCACCGGTCTGCCGTGCACGCCGGCGTTGGCCACGGTGCCGTAGGGCCGGACCACGTCGAGGCAGGTCCGGAACGTCTGTGGGACGCCCACGGCCTCGATGGCCACGTCCACGCCGAGACCGTCCGGGGACAGCGCCCGGATCTTTTCGACGGCGTCCGGGTCCCCGGCGTCGACCTTGTCCGTGGCCCCGAGCTCGAGGGCCTTGTCCATCCGGTTCCCGTCGAGGTCCACGGTGATGACCCGTCCGGCGCCGCACAGGTTGGCCGTCATGACCGCGCCCAGGCCCACCGGCCCCGCGCCCACGATCGCGACCGTGTCGCCGGGCTTCGTGTTGCCGTTGAGGATCCCGATCTCGAAGCCCGTGGGCAGGGCGTCGGTCAGGAACAGCACGTCCTCGTCGTCGAGCCCCTCGGGGACCTTGTGCACCGAGGTCTCGGCGAACGGCACGCGCACGTACTCGGCCTGCGTCCCGTCGATGAGGTGCCCGAACACCCAGCCGATCCCGCCCAGGGTCTGGCAGTGGGAGGGCTGGTTGTTCCGGCAGTAGGAGCACTTCCCGCAGTTGGTGACGGCCGGGATGATGATCCGGTCACCGGGCTTCAGCCCGGTCACGGCGTCCCCGACCTCGGTGATCGTGCCGACCGCCTCGTGGCCGAGGATCCGCCCGTCGACGACGGCGGGGACGTCGCCCTTGAGGATGTGCAGGTCGGTGCCGCAGATGGTGGTCGTGTCGACCTTCGCGATGACGTCCGTGGGGTCCTGGAGAGCAGGGTCCGGGACCTCCTCCCACGCCTTGCTGCCCGGTCCGTGGTAGACGAGTGCCTTCATGGGGTCCTCCTCGGTCGCCGGTCCGGCGGGCTGCCGGGCCGCCCGTCCTCATCGTAGGCGCGAGGATCCCGGACCGGCAGGGCTCACTGGTAGGAGACGAACCAGGGCTGCGGCTCGATCGCGGACGTCTCCTCCGGCGTGAAGGTGGGCGTGTCCTCGTCGTAGAAGTTCTTCCACGCCATCCGGATCCCCTCCGGCAGGCCCTGCTGCAGCCGCTCCCACGTCCCCATCTTCAGCTCGGGGGTGCCGTGGCCGTCGGCGTGCAGGACCAGGGCGAGCTCCGGGCGGGAGGCGTCCACGAGGTGGCGGTTCGTGATCATCGACTCCGCGAACTGGTGCAGGACCACCACCTTCTGCGGCAGGTCGTGCTCCCGGGTCAGCTCGGCGAGCCACGCCGTGGTCGCGTTGATCTCCGCCGCGTCCACCGAGCCGATCTGCACCATGTGCACCTGTCCGGGGGCGAGCCGCCACTCGGGGTCCAGGGCCAGTCCGACGTTGGGCAGCTCGAGCAGCTCCTCGTACTGCTGCGCCTGGCTCAGGAAGTCCTGATGACCCGGCTGGAGGTCCAGCACCACGTAGACGTCCTGCTCCGCGGCGGCCTCCACGTACGGGCGCAGCTCCTCGACCGGGGTCTCCTCGGAGTAGTCCCCGTCCTCCCCGGGCCCCGCGGACGCCGTGGTCGCGATGATCTCGAACGCGGGGACCACCGGCACCTCGCTGAAGGGCTCGTACTGGGCGGCGAGCTCCTTCGCCCGGGCGGCGGACTCCTCGGGGCCCTGTTCGCCGAGCACGCCCAGGGCCGGCGTCCCGGGCCGGCCGTAGAGGGCCACCATCCGCCGGTCGGGGAACACCTCGGTGCCCCCGCCGATCAGCTCCGCGGGCTCCTCCGGCGTGGGCGTGGGGGTGGGGGTGGGGGACGGAGTGGCCGACGACGGCGACGCGCTCGCCGCCGGTGCCGCCGCCGAGCCGGGGTCGGCGCCCTGGGCGCAGCCGGTCAGGAGGAGGGCGGCGCACAGGGCCGGGACGAGCGGGCGGGGCGGCGACGAGCGGGTCATGGTCTGTCCTGGGGGCCGGAAGCGGGGGTCCGTCCAGCCTACGCACCGCACGGCGTGCCCGGCGGGAACGGGGCCGGACGCGGCCCGCGCCGCGTTCCGGGGCGCGTTCCAGGGCGCACCGCGGGGCGGCCCGGACCGCGCCGGCCCGGCCGGCCGGGGTCCGGCGAGGCCCGCCGGGGCTCACGGGATGCCGGGTCCCTCCGGTGCGCCCAGCTCGCCCAGTTCCGCGAGCAGCTCCAGGCCGCGCTCGGCCCAGGCGATCTCCTGGTCGGCACGGGCCACCTGGCCCTCGTAGGCGAAGATCTTGAACCGGGTGATCCGCTCCCACTGGTCCTCGGGGTTCACGGCCAGCCGGCGTGCCAGTGTGGGGCTCGTGCGGTCCCGGAGCGCCCCGATCTGCTGGAGGGCCTGCGCGCGCTGGTCCCGGTAGTGCTCGATGTGGGCGCGCAGCTGCGCGGCCGCCGCGCCGGGGGGCGCCCACTCGAAGTAAGCGGCCCGGAGGTGGGCGGGGTCCCGCTCCCGGACGTAGCCGAGCGGCTGCTCCTGCCACAGCCGCAGGGCGCGCTCGCCCTCGGGCGTGATGGAGTACTCCGTCTTGGTGGCCCCGCGCGAGCCCCACGGGACGGGCCGGCTCGCGAGCAGCCCCTCCGCGTGCATCTTGCGCAGCTCCGGGTAGATCTGCGAGTCGGGGGCGTGCCACACGTGGCCCACGGAGGAGCTGAACTGCTTGACCACGTCGTAGCCCGTCAGCGGCCCCGAGGAGAGCAGTGCCAGCAGGGCCGAGCGGAGGCTCACGGGCGTTCCTTTCCGTCGAAGCAGAGCGTCGTCCTGCAGAGCCTAGCGGGGACGGGTGCGCCGTGACCCTTGTCACTCACTATCGACATAGGTATTGTGTGTTCCGCGCCACCAACTATCTATGGAGATAGTGAGTGGACCGTGCTCTCCCCGGACCGCCCAGCAGAGGACCGCGCCATGACCGTCGCCGCCACGAAGACCACTTCCACCGCCAAGCTGCTCTCCCACCCGCTCGACGCCTGGTACGTGGCCGGGTGGGACCACGAGATCACCGGCAGGGGCATCCTCTCCCGCACGGTCGCGGGCCGTCCGCTGGCCCTGTACCGCACCGAGGACGGGCGCCCGGTGGCCCTGGCGGATGCCTGCTGGCACCGGCTGGCCCCGCTGTCCCAGGGGAAGCTGGTGGGCCGCGACGAGATCCAGTGCCCGTACCACGGGCTGCGCTACAACGCCGCGGGCCGGTGCACCTCGATGCCCGCCCAGGAGACGCTGAACCCCTCCGCCACGGTGCCGTCCTACCCCGTGGTCGAGCGCCACCGCTACGTGTGGGTGTGGCTGGGCGAGCCCACGCGGGCGGATCCGGCCCTGGTGCCCGACATGCACCAGCTGGACAGCCCCGAGTGGGCCGGGGACGGGGAGACCATCCACGCCCCCTGCAACTACCAGTTGGTCCTGGACAACCTCATGGACCTCACCCACGAGGAGTTCGTGCACTCCTCCAGCATCGGCCAGGAGGAGCTCTCCGAGTCCGAGTTCGAGACCACCCACGACGAGAACTCCGTGACCGTCACCCGGTGGATGCGCAACATCGACGCCCCGCCCTTCTGGCTCAAGAACATGCGGGACAGGTTCCCGGGCTTCGAGGGCAAGGTGGACCGCTGGCAGATCATCCACTACACCTTCCCGTCCACCATCTGCATCGACGTGGGCGTCGCCGAGGCCGGCACCGGGGCCCCGGAGGGGGACCGCTCCCGCGGGGTCAACGGCTACGTGATGAACACGATCACCCCGGAGACGGACCGGTCCTGCCACTACTTCTGGGCGTTCATGCGCAACTACCGGCTGGAGAGCCAGCTCATCACCACGCAGCTGCGCAACGGGGTGCACGGGGTGTTCGGCGAGGACGAGGCCATGCTGCAGGCCCAGCAGGCGGCCATCGACGCCAACCCCGAGCACGAGTTCTACAACCTCAACATCGACATGGGCGGGATGTGGGTGCGCCGGCTCCTCGAGCGCGCGCTCGAGGCCGAGGGCCGCCCCGCCGCCGCCCCGGCCGCTCCCGCCGGGGCCTGAGGAGGCGACCGTGGCAGATTCCCAGCACGAGGTCTGGCAGAACGCGGTCGTGGTCGCCGTCGAGGACGTCGCCGCCGGCATCCGGCGCGTCGTCCTGGCCCCCGAGCAGCCCCGGCCGGTGCGGCCCGGCGAGCACGTGGACGTCCGCGTCCTCGTCCACGGCGAGCAGCAGGTGCGCTCCTACTCCGTGGTCGACGCCGACGACGACGGCGCGCAGCTGGCCCTGAGCGTGTTCCGCACCCCCGCCTCCCGCGGCGGCTCGATCTTCATGCACGAGCTCCGGCCCGGGCAGGTCCTGGAGATCACCCAGCCGCTGCAGAACTTCCCGCTGCGCGTCGGGGCCCCCTCCTACGTCCTGCTGGCCGGCGGCATCGGCATCACGGCCGTCGCCGGGATGGCCGCGCTGCTGCGCCGGCTCGGGGCGGACTACCGCCTCGTCTACGTGGCCCGCTCCCGGGCCGCGATGGCCTATCTCGACGAGCTCGCCGACCTGCACGGGGACCGGCTCGAGGCCCACGTCGACGACGAGGGCGGTTCGCTCGACGTGCCGGCCCTGGTGGCCGGGGTCCCGGAGGACGCCGAGCTCTACATGTGCGGCCCGATCCGGCTCATGGACGCGGTGCGCCGGTCCTGGGCCGAGCGCGGGCTCGACCGGACCGGCCTGCGCTACGAGACCTTCGGCAACAGCGGCTGGTTCGCCGCCGAGCCGTTCGTGGTGCGCGTCCCGCGGCTGGGCGCCGAGGCCGTCGTCGGCTCCGACGAGTCCCTGCTCGAGGCCCTCGAGCGGGAGGGCCTCGACATGATGTCCGACTGCCGCAAGGGCGAGTGCGGGCTGTGCCAGGTCAAGGTCCTCGGGCTGGCCGGGCGGATCGACCACCGCGACGTGTTCTACTCCGACCGTCAGAAGGAGGCCGGCACGTCCCTGTGCTGCTGCGTCTCGCGGGTGGTCTCCGCCGCGCCGGAGACCGGTCCCGGCGAGCGCCCGGCCGCCGTCCTCACCATCGACGTCCCCTGAGAGGCTCCCCATGGACATCCGACACCAGATCGACGCATCCAGGATGTCGTCGTACCAGTGGCTCATCATCGCGGTGACCACGTTCCTCAACGCCCTCGACGGCTACGACGTCCTCGCCATGGCCTTCACGGCCACGTCCGTGACCGAGGAGTTCGGGCTCTCCGGCTCCCAGCTG
This sequence comes from Kocuria cellulosilytica, assembly GCF_040981245.1. NCBI lineage: Bacteria > Bacillati > Actinomycetota > Actinomycetes > Micrococcales > Micrococcaceae > Kocuria > Kocuria cellulosilytica. The sequence goes on from NZ_JAVFWZ010000008.1 coordinate 44,767, forward strand.
GGCTGGCTGCTCAGCGCGGGGCTCATCGGCATGGCCGCGGGCTCCCTCGTGCTCGGGCCCTTCGCGGACCGGTACGGCCGGCGGAAGATCCTCGTCGTGGCCCTCGCCGTCAACGCCCTCGGCCTGTTCCTGTCCACCACGGCCGGGACCGTGCTCGAGCTCGGGCTGTGGCGGGTCGTCACGGGCCTGGGCGTGGGCGGCATCCTCGCCTCCGCGACGGTCATCACCAGCGAGTACGCCAGCGCGCGCCGCCGCGGCATGGCGGTCAGCATCTTCACCGCGGGCTACGGCGTGGGCGCCACCCTCGGCGGCATGGGCGCGACCCAGCTGATCCCCGCCTTCGGCTGGCGCTCCGTGTTCCTCACCGGCGGCCTGCTCACCCTCGTGGCGATCGCGCTGGTGCTGGCCGTGCTGCCCGAGTCCGTCGACTACCTCCGCACCCGGCGGCCGGCGGGCGCCCTGCAGAAGCTGGACCGCATCGCCCGGCGCATCCGCCTCGACGGCGAGGTCGAGCTGGGCCCGGCCCCGGCCGGCGCGGACGGGCGGCACAGCAGCGTCGGCATGCTGCTCAGCGGCCGCTACCGCACCGCGACCCTCCTGCTGTGGGCCGCCTTCTTCGTCATCATGTTCGGCTTCTACTTCGCCAACTCCTGGACGCCCCGGCTCCTCGTGGAGACCGGGATGACCGAGCAGCAGGGGATCGTCGGCGGGCTCATGCTCACGATGGGCGGCACCTTCGGGTCCCTGCTCTACGGGGCGCTGACCACCAGGTGGGACGAGCGGCTGACGCTGATGGCCTTCACCGTGCTCTCCGCGGTGACCCTCGTCCTGTTCATCACCACCACGTCGGTGCCGCTGCTGGCGTTCTCGTCCGGCGTGGTGGTCGGCATGCTCATCAACGGCTGCATCGCCGGGCTCTACACCGTGGCCCCCATGACCTATGAGCCCGGGATCCGGACCACCGGGGTGGGCTGGGGCATCGGGGTCGGCCGGGCCGGCGCGATCCTGGCCCCCATCGCGGTCGGCGCGCTGCTGGACACCGGCTGGACGCCCGTCCAGCTCTACGTGGGGGTGGCGGTGGTCGTGGCCCTCGCGGCCCTGGCCCTCGTGCGGCTGCGTCCCTGGGAGGAGCCGGGCGAGGAGCCGGTGGCCGGCCGGCCGGGGCGGCGGAGCACGCCGTCCTCCTCGGCCGGCTGACGCCGGCCGAGGGCTCACCACCCCGCGAGATCCCCGCAGCCCTGCTCGTGGGGCAGCAGCGGCCGGAGGGCCACCGACCAGCGCTCGCCGTCCTCGGACAGCCAGGGGGTCTGCGTGTCGGCCGATCCGGCGGCGTCCAGGACGGCCCGGGCCTGCTCGCCCGTGGCGGCCACGCAGCTCAGCCCCAGCCGCGGCTCGAGCGGCTCGCCGGGCAGCGGGGGCCCCGGCCACGGCACCGGGCGGGGCTCCTGACCGCCCTGCGGATCCCGCCACTCGGTGACCACCCCGGCGACCGCCTCCGGGGCCCAGACCTCCTGCGCGCCGACGGCGTCCTCCGGCAGCACCGAGGCCGGGTCGCCCAGCTCCTCGACGAGCGCCTGCAGCTCGGCCCGTGCGGCCCGCTGCGCCGGGGTCAGGGCGCCGTCCGTGCTCCCGGGGCGGTCCCCGGCCGGCGGGCCGGGCGGCGTCTCGGCGCCCAGGGCGTACACCTCCCGCACGTAGGTCCGCTCCGCCGTCCGCACCGTGAAGCGGGTCGAGGGGAGGTCGGCCACGGGTGGCCGGCCGAGGTCCGCGGACCCGTCGACCCCCGCCCGGAGCGCGTGCTCGACCAGCACCGCCACGGCGTCCTCGTCGACGTGCTGGACCTGCAGGGCGGGAAGGGCCGGCGGCGGGAAGACCTGGATCTGCGGGCCCGGGGTGATGACCCGGCCGTCGGCGTGGACGCTGACCAGCGGCAGCCGGGCGGCCAGCAGCTCCGGGGTGGTGAAGCCCCCGGTGTGGGCCACCTCGATCACCTGACCTTCCGCGGGGGTCGCCGGCGCCGATCGCGCGCCCGCGGTCGCCGTCCCCGGGGCCGTGGCGGCGGCCCCGGCGGGATCCCGCTGCGCGCACGCGGTGGTCAGGAGCAGGGCGGTCAGCAGGAGCGCGGGCCACGGGGCGCGGGGCATCGCGGGTTCACCAGCCCCGGCTGCCGGGAGCGCCCTTGAACGGGCCGGCCACCCGCGAGGTGATCCAGCCCCCGTAGAACCCGCCCTCCTGCGGGCGCACCTGCTCCCCGGCCACGAGGCACCGGTCCATGAGCCCGGGCATCAGGGCCACGTGCCCGCGCAGGGCCTCGAAGCCCGGAGCGGGGCAGGGGTAGGTCCAGGCCGCCCGGGGGGCCGTGCGGTCCCCGCCCCGCACGTCGAAGTACGCCGCCGCGCCCTTCCACTCGCACCACGAGCTCCCCTCGCACGCACGCAGGCTGCCCTCGGCGAAGGCCTCGCGGGGCAGGTAGTAGGTGGGCGGGTGGCTGGTCTCGAGCACCCGCAGCGCGGCCGTGGTCGAGGCGACGCGCTCGCCGCCCAGCCACACCTCCACGTGCTCCGCGCTGGGCTCCGTCCGGGGCGGTCTCGGATAGTCCCACACGGACTCCTGGCCGGGGCCGGGGATGTCGGGCCGGGGTCGTCCCATCGGTGCTCCGTCCACGACGCCCGCCCGCGGGCACCGGGCCGGCCGGTGCCCGCCGAGGACGTCACAATGCGCTGAGTGCTGGGTCACTATGCTACGGCGCATGACGGCGCACTGGAGTGCTTTCTGCGGGAATCATAAGGTTCTCGGGTGCTCATCTCAGGTCTTCTCATCGGTGCCGCCCTCGGGTTCGTCCTCCAGCGCGGCCGCTTCTGCGTCACCGGCGCGTTCCGCGACGTCTGGATCGCCAGGAACACGTGGTGGCTGTCCGCCTTCTTCGTGGCCATCGCCGTCCAGGCGGTCGGCATCTGGGTGCTGAACGCCCTCGGCGTCATCACCCTCGAGGCCTCCGCCTTCCCGTGGCTGGCCACGGTCGTCGGCGGCTTCGTCTTCGGCTTCGGCATCGTGCTCGCCGGCGGCTGCGCCACCGGCACGTACTACCGCACGTCCGAGGGCCTCGTCGGCTCCTGGTTCGCGCTCATCTTCTACGCCCTGTTCGCGGCCGTCTCCAAGTACGGCCCGCTGGCCGGGACCACCGAGGCCGTGCGCGGTGTCACGGTCGGGACCCAGGGCTCGATCCACGAGACGCTCGGGATCTCCCCGTGGGTGCTCGTGCTGGCCCTCGTCGGCATCGCCGCCGTGTGGGCCCGCCACCACCTCACCAAGCCGCGGGCCAGGTTCGCGACCCTCCCGCCGGAGAAGACCGGCCTGAACCACCTGCTGTTCGAGAAGGCGTGGAACCCGTTCGCCACCGCGCTGGTCATCGGCGTCATCGCGATCATCGCCTGGCCCGCCAGCTGGGCCACCGGCCGCGAGTCCGGCCTCGGCATCACCACCCCGTCCGCCAACATCGCGAGCTACCTCACCACGGGCGACGTCGAGCTCGTCGACTGGGGCGTGTTCCTGGTCCTCGGCATCCTGATCGGCTCGTTCGTCGCGGCCAAGGGCTCGGGCGAGTTCAAGCTCCGCGTCCCCGACGCGCCGACGATCGTGCGCTCCATCGGCGGCGGCGCCCTCATGGGCGTCGGCGCGGCGTGGGCCGGCGGGTGCACCATCGGCAACGCCCTGGTCGCCACCGCCGCCTTCGAGTGGCAGGGCTGGGTGAGCTTCGCCGTCATGATCCTCGGCACCGGGGTGGCCGCCAAGATCTTCATCGCCCCCCGCAAGAAGTCCGCCGCCCCGGGCCGCGTCCCGGCCGGCGTCTGATCCGCACCGACCCCCAGCCCCAGGAGGCACCACTGATGGCACAGCACATCCTCGAGACCGACGGCCTCGTCTGCCCGTTCCCCGTGGTCGAGGCGAAGGCCGCGATGGCCGGGATGCCCGCCGGCGACGAGCTCGTCATCAACTTCGACTGCACGCAGGGCACCGAGGCCATTCCCCGCTGGGCGGCCGAGAACGGCTACCCGGTCACGGAGTTCAGCAAGCGCGGTGCGGCCGAGTGGTCGATCACCGTGCAGAAGGCCTGATCCCCCGCGAGATCCCTGACAGCGGCGGATCCCCGCGACCGAGCTTCCTCGGCCGCGGGGGTCCGCCGCTGTCGGTCGCGCCCGTCGCGCCCCACCTGCCACCACGGTGCTGCCGGTCACGCCGGACCCTTCTAAAATGAACCCTCGTCATTTAGAGTGGCAGGCACCGCGCACTCGCCCGCAGAGAGGAACCACCATGAGCGACGTCCTGCAGAACTACGTCGACGGCGCCTTCGTCGACGCCCACGGCACCGGCCGGATCGACGTCGTCGACCCCACCACCGGCTCGACGGTCGCCGTCTCCCCGGTCTCGGACGCCACGGACGTGGACGCGGCCTTCGCCGCCGCGCGGAGGGCGTTCCGGACCTGGAAGCGCACCACCCCGAGCGAGCGCCAGCTCCTGCTGCTTCGGCTCGCGGACGCGCTCGAGGCCCACAGCGCCGAGCTCGTCGACGCCCAGCACCGCAACACCGGCCAGCCCCGCCGGATGATCGCGGACGAGGAGGTCGGCGCCGGCGCCGACAACCTGCGCTTCTTCGCCGGCGCGGCCCGCACCCTCGAGGGCAAGGCCGCGGCGGAATACATGAGCGAGCACACCTCCTACGTGCGGCGCGAGCCGGTCGGCGTCGTGGCGCAGGTGACCCCCTGGAACTACCCGCTGCTCATGGCGATCTGGAAGCTCGGCCCCGCGCTGGCCGCCGGCAACACCGTGGTCCTCAAGCCCTCGGACACCACCCCGGAGTCCACCCTGGTCCTCGCCCGGCTCATCGACGGGATCTTCCCCGCCGGCGTGGTGAACGTCCTCCTGGGGGACGGCTCCACGGGGGCGCTCATGACCGCCCACCGCACGCCCTCCATGGTCTCCATCACCGGCTCCGTGCGCGCCGGTCGCGCCGTGGCCCTGGCCGCGGCGCAGAACCTCACGTGCGGCCACCTCGAGCTGGGCGGGAAAGCGCCCGCTGTCGTGTTCGCGGACGCCGACCTGCCCGCCGCGGCCAAGGCCCTCGTGGAGTTCGGCACCTTCAACGCCGGCCAGGACTGCACCGCGGTGACCCGCATCCTGGTCCAGGACAGCGCCCACGACGAGTTCGTGCGCCTGCTCGCCGCGGCCGCCCGGGACACCGTGACGGGGGACCCGGACGAGTCGAAGAACTTCTACGGCCCCCTCAACAACGCCCACCACTTCGAGGACGTCTGCCGCAAGCTCGCCGACCTCCCCGAGCACGCGACCGTGGTCACCGGCGGGAAGCCGGTCGAGGGCGCCCCCGGCTATTTCTTCGAGCCCACCGTGGTGTCCGGGGTGCACCAGGACGACGCCCTCGTCCAGGAGGAGACCTTCGGCCCGGTGCTCACCGTGCAGCCGTTCGCCACGGAGGAGGAGGCGCTCGAGCTGGCCAACGACGTCGACTACGCCCTGGCCTCGAGCGTGTGGACCACCGACCACGGCACGGCCATGCGGGTCTCCCGCGAGCTCGAGTTCGGGTGCGTGTGGGTCAACACCCACGTCATGCTGATCTCCGAGATGCCGCACGGCGGGTTCAAGAACTCCGGCTACGGCAAGGACCTCTCGCTCTACTCGGTCGAGGAGTACACCCAGGTCAAGCACGTCATGCACGCCCTGGACGCCTGAGCCGGGCCGCCGCGCGGCGCCGCCGGCGGCCCGGTCCCCGCGGGCTGCTCCCCGCCGGCCGCTCAGCCCGGTGCGGGGGCCCCATCCTGAACGGCCGCCAGGCGCATCCGGAAGCCGTCCAGCATGGCGGTGAGGGCCACGTCGAACGCCTCGTCCGCCGCCGCGGCGGCGTCGGCCGGCCGTGCCCGCACGGCGTCGGCGAACACGGGGGCGAGGTCCGAGCGCTCCCCGGGGTCGAAGATGTCGGCGGGCGCCGTGGCGTCGTAGGCGGCGCCGAAGACCAGGGACTCGATCGAGACGATCACGTCCGCGATGCCGGCCCCCTCCCAGCCCGCGTCCGCGAGGCCGCGGGCCACGGTCTCGTACATCTGCAGGGTGTGCGGGGAGTTCGCGACCGGCAGCACGGCCATGATCGGGATCATGGCCGTGTGCTGGGCGTAGCAGTCCCGGTACGACCGTGCCCAGCGCTCGAGGGCCTCGTCCCACGGGACGGCGCCGAACGCGGAGCGGTCGATCCCCTGGTTGATCCGGTCCTGCACCCGGATCAGCACGTCCCGCTTCGACGGCGTGTGGTTGTACAGGGCCGAGGTGGAGACCTTCAGCTCCTGCGCCAGCTCCGTCATCGTCAGGTGCTGGTAGCCCCGGGTGGCCACGATCTTGATCGCGGCCTTGGTGATCCGCTCCTCGGAGAGCACGGGCTTGCTCGGGCGCCCGCGTCGGCGCGGGGTGGTGCCGGCGGCAGCCATGAGCAGATCCTCCTGTGGTCGGTGCTGCGGGCCCCGGGGCGAGGGATCCGGGCCGCGGCGTCGGGCGGTCACCTCCGAGTCTAGGGCGGCGGCCCGACGCCCGTGTCCTTGACCGCCGCCCCGCCGGCTCCTAGCATCTGCCCGATGAGCAGCGCCGACATCCACTTCTACTTCGATCCGACGTGCCCCTTCGCGTGGCTGACCAGCTCGTGGGTCCGCACGGTGACGGCCCGCCGGGAGTACCGGGTGGACTGGCGGTTCATCTCCCTGCGCCTGCTCAACGAGCACGTGGACTACGACGCGTGGTTCCCGCCGGAGTACGAGGAGTCCCACACGGCGGGGCTGCGCCTGCTGCGCGTGGCCGCGCGGACCCGTGCGGAGCACGGGCGCGCAGCCGTCGGCCGGCTGTACGAGGGTCTCGGGGCCCGGATCTTCGACGCCGATCCCGTGCCCGGCACCGAGGGGGCGGGGCACGGCCACCGCGGCACCCGTGCCTTCCTCGAGCCGGTGCTGACCGCCACGGGGCTCCCGGTGGAGCTCGCCGACGCCCTCGAGGACCGGTCGTGGGACGCGGTGGTCCGGGCGGAGACGGAGGAGGCCCTGGCGCTCACCGGCCGGGACGTCGGGACCCCCATCATCCACTTCGAGCCGCCGGAGGGCGTGGCCTTCTTCGGTCCCGTCATCAGCCGTCTGCCGGCCGAGGAGGACGCGGTGGAGCTGTGGGACCACGTGGTGGCCCTCGCCCGGTTCCCCGGCTTCGCCGAGCTCAAGCGCAGCCTCCGGGAGCAGCCGCGGCTGCGGGGCCTCGGCGCCGCGCCGGACGCGCCCGGGATCGAGGAGGACTGGCACGCCGGGAGCCGCCGGACCAAGAAGTAGGCGGCCCCGCCGCCGGGTGAATTCCTCGCCGCAGGTCTTGACGGACCGCTGTGCGCACGCGCTTAATGAAACGAGTTCATTTTAGCGTGAAGGAGAGCACAGTGACCGATCAACGCACCCTGGGCAGCCGGACGGCGATCGAGCGCGACGTCGTCGTCGTCGGCGCCGGCCCCGCCGGACTGATGGCGGCCCGCCGCCTGGCCGCCGCCGGGAGGTCCGTGGCCGTCCTCGAGGCCCGTGACCGCGTGGGCGGACGGACCTGGTCGAAGACCGTGGACGGGGCGTTCCTGGAGGTCGGGGGGCAGTGGATCTCCCCGGACCAGACCGAGCTGCTGGCGCTGGTGGACGAGCTCGGCATGCAGACCTACCAGCGCTACCGCGAGGGCGAGTCCGTCTACCTGGCCCCGGACGGCACCCGCCACACCTACACCGGCTCGATGTTCCCGGCGGGGGAGTCCACGACCGCCGAGATGGCGAAGCTCGTCGCGCTCCTGGACGGGCTGGTCGAGCAGATCGGCGCCGCCGAGCCGTGGGCGCACCCGGCGGCCCGGGAGCTGGACACCGTCTCCTTCCACCACTGGCTGCGGCAGCACTCCGACGACGAGGCCGCCTGCAACAACATCGGGATCTTCGTGGCCGGCGGGATGCTCACCAAGCCGGCGCACGCGTTCTCCACGCTGCAGGCCGTGCTCATGGCCGCCTCCGCCGGGTCCTTCTCGAACCTCGTGGACGAGGACTTCATCCTCGACCGGCGCGTGGTCGGGGGCATGCAGTCCGTCTCCGAGGCCGTGGCCGCCGAGCTCGGGCCCGACGTCGTGTTCCTCGACACCCCGGTGCGCACCATCCGGTGGGCCGGGAACGACGGGACCTACGCCGAGCACGTCCCCGGCACCCCCGTCACCGTCTGGTCCGACCGGCTCACCGTGGTCGCCCGCGACGTGGTCGTGGCCGTGCCCCCGAACCTCTACTCCCGGATCTCCTTCGAGCCGCCCCTGCCGCGGCTGCAGCACCAGATGCACCAGCACCAGTCCCTGGGCCTCGTGATCAAGGTGCACGCCGTCTACGAGACGCCCTTCTGGCGGGACAAGGGCCTCTCCGGCACCGGCTTCGGCGCCCACGAGCTGTCCCAGGAGGTCTACGACAACACCAACCACGGGGACCCCCGCGGCACCCTGGTCGGCTTCGTCTCGGACGAGAAGGCCGACGAGGTCTTCCGCCTGCCCGCCGAGGAGCGCCGGCGGCTGGTCCTCGAGTCCCTCGCCCGCTACCTCGGGGAGGAGGCCCTGCACCCGGTGGTCTACTACGAGTCGGACTTCGGCTCCGAGGAGTGGACCCGCGGCGCCTACGCCGCCAGCTACGACCTCGGCGGGCTGCACCGCTACGGCGCTCACCAGCGCACCCCCGTGGGCCCGATCCGCTGGGCCTGCTCCGACCTCGCCGCCGAGGGCTACCAGCACGTCGACGGCGCCCTGCGCCAGGGCCGGCTCGCCGCCGCCGAGATCCTCGGCGCCGGCACCGCGCCCGTCGCCGCGATGCAGGGAGCCGGGCGGTGACCGGCGACCGGCCAGGGCGCTGCGTCGTCGGCTACAACGGGGACCGGCCCAGCAAGGACGCCGTCCGGCTCGCGGGGGCGATGGCCCGGGCCTTCGGGGCCGAGCTGGAGATCGTGCTCGTGCTGCGCGCGGACAGCCCCTACCAGCAGGTCTACCCGCCGGTCGGGGACATCGCCCCGGTCGTGCGGCACCAGGCCCGCACGTGGCTCGAGGAGGCCGCGCAGCTCGTGCCGGAGGGCGTCACGGTCCGCACGCACCTGCGGGAGGACGGCTCCGCCGCCGCGGGCCTCCTCCGGGCCGCCGAGGAGCTCGGCGCGCAGCTGATCGTGGTGGGCTCCGGCACCGGGGCGGGACGCTTCTCGGCCGGGCCCGTGGTCAGCGCCCTGCTGCACAGCTCGCCCGTGCCCGTGGCCCTCGCCCCGCGCCGGTATTCCGGGGACGTCCCGCTCACCCGGCTCTCCGCCGCCGTGGGCACCCGCCCCGGCGCCCACCAGGTCATCCGGGAGGCCGTCCGGGCGGTCGAGCACTCCGGGCTCGAGCTGGAGCTGATCTCCTTCCTCGAGGGCGAGGCCGCGGACCCGGGCGCGGCCGAGCAGGTCCGCCGGCGGGTCGAGGAGCACCTCGAGGCCGCGGCGGACGAGGTCCGCCGCCACCGGCCCGTGAGCGTGCGGGTCGCCACCGGGCGCACCCTCAAGAAGGCCGCGCAGGACGTCGACTGGTCTCCCGGCGGCCTCCTGCTCATCGGTTCGTCCCGCCTGGCCCAGGGGCGGCAGACCTTCCTGGGCACCACCGCAGCACGGCTGCTCAAGCACATCCCGGTGCCGATGGTCGTCGTGCCGCGCCCGGACCGCACCGAGGAGGACGCGTCATGAGCACATCCGACATCGAGGCGCCGGCGCGCACCGGCACCGACAAGGGACTCAGCAAGGGCGCCGTGGGGCTGCTCGGCTCCGTGGTCATCGGCGTCTCCTGCATCGCCCCGGCCTACACCCTCTCCGCGGCCCTGGGGCCCACCGCCGCGGAGATCGGCACCTCCCTGCCGGCCATCTTCCTCGTGGGCTTCCTCCCCATGCTGCTCGTGGCCCTCGGCTACCAGCAGCTCAACCGGGCCATGCCGGACTCGGGCACCACCTTCACGTGGGGCTCCAAGGCCTTCGGGCCGTGGTTGGGCTGGATGGGCGGCTGGGGCCTGCTGGCCGCCACCATCCTGGTGCTCTCCAACCTCGCGGGCGTGGCCGTGGACTTCCTCTACCTGGCCCTCGCCCAGCTCACCGGCAACGCCGCCATCGCGGAGCTCACGCGCAACGTGCCCGTCAACGTGGCCACGTGCCTCGTGTTCGTGGCCCTGGCCGCCTGGATCTCCTACCGCGGGATGGAGACCACCAAGGCGTTCCAGTACGTGCTCGTGGCGTTCCAGGCGGTCGTGCTCCTGTGGTTCTCGTTCGCCGCCTTCGGCCACGTGGCCGCCGGCACCGCCTACGAGGGGCTGACCGTGCGCGCCGAGTGGTTCAATCCGTTCGGCGTCGAGTCCTTCTCCGCGTTCGCGGCGGGCGTGTCCCTGTCCGTGTTCGTCTACTGGGGCTGGGACGTGGTGCTCACCATCAACGAGGAGACCAAGGGGGCCGCCACCACCCCGGGCAAGGCCGCCGTGACCACCATCTTCGTGATCGTCGCCCTCTACCTGACCATCGCCCTCGCGGTGCTCACGTTCTCCGGGGTCTCCGACCAGGGGCTGGGCATGGGCAACGAGGAGATCCAGGAGAACATCTTCGCGGCACTCGCGGGCCCCGTGATGGGTCCCTTCGCGATCCTGATGTCCCTCGCGGTGCTGTCCTCCTCGGCGGCCTCCCTGCAGTCCACGTTCGTCTCCCCGGCCCGCACGATGCTGGCCATGGGCTACTACGGTGCGCTGCCGCCGGAGTTCGCGCGGGTCACCCCGCGGTACCAGACCCCGGGCTACGCGACGGTCGCGGCGGCCGTGATCTCCGCGGGCTTCTACGCCGTGATGCGCGTGGTCTCGGAGAACGTCCTCTGGGACACCATCACCACCCTCGGCATGATGGTCTGCTTCTACTACGGGGTCACCGCCCTGGCCTGCGTCTGGTACTTCCGGCGCGAGGCCTTCCGGGGCGCGAAGAACGTGGTCACCAAGTTCCTCGCGCCGCTGCTCGGCGGGATCCTGCTGCTGGTGTTCTTCGGGCAGACCGCCTACGACTCGATGGACCCGGAGTACGGCTCCGGCTCGCAGATCGGCGGCGTGGGCCTCGTGTTCCTCCTGGGCGTGGGCATCCTGCTGCTCGGCGTCGCGATGATGCTCGTGCAGTACCGGCGCAATCCTGCGTTCTTCCGGGAGCGCTTCGAGACCACCGAGCTGCCCGTCCTGGACTGACTCCCCGCCCCGCGAGATGGCAGCTGACGGCCACCGTGGCCGCTCCGCTCGCCGTCGGCTGCCATCTCGCGCAAGGGGGAGGGGAGGAGGGTCACCAGATGTTCACGCGGTCCTCCGGGGGCAGCCACAGGCCGTCCCCGGGCCGGGTGCCGAAGGTGTCGTGGAACGCGAACATGTTCTGCACCACCCGGTTGCAGCGGAACTCGTCCGGGGCGTGCGGATCGGTGGCCAGCCGGTTGACCAGCTCCTGCTCCCGGGCGCTCGAGCGCCACAGCGCCGCGTAGGCGTAGAAGAAGCGCTCCGCACCGGTCAGCCCGTCGAGCACCGGCGCGCTGTCCTGGTCCAGGCCCCGCTCGGCCAGGGACATCCGGTAGGCCACCAGCGCGATCTCCAGCCCGCCGAGGTCCCCGATGTTCTCGCCCACCGTGAAGGCCCCGCTGACGTGGTGCCGCTCCGGGTCCAGCCCGCGCGGCGTGCAGCCGTCGTACTGGGCCACGAGCGCGGCGGTGCGCCGGGCGAACTCCGCGCGGTCCTCGTCGGTCCACCAGTTCTCCAGGTGGCCCCGGGAATCGTACTTGGCGCCCTGGTCGTCGAACCCGTGGCCGATCTCGTGGCCGATCACGGAGCCGATCGCCCCGTAGTTCACGGCGTCGTCGGCCTCGATGTCGAAGAACGGCGGCTGCAGGATCCCCGCCGGGAAGACCACCTCGTTGAGCACGGGGTGGAAGTAGGCGTTGACCCAGTGGGGGTAGAGGAACCACTCGCCGCGGTCCACGGGGGTGCCCATCCTCCCGACCGTGCGGTCGTGCTCCAGCGCCAGCCCCGCCCGGACGTTGCCCAGCAGGTCCGCCGGATCCGGCTGCAGGGAGGAGTAGTCCCGCCAGGACCCGGGATAGCCGACCTTGACCGTGAACGTGGACAGCTTCTCCAGGGCGCGGGCCCGGGTGGCCTCCGACATCCACTCCAGCCGGGAGATCCGCTCCCGGTACGCGGCCAGCAGGTGCGCCACGAGCTGCTCCACCCGGGCCTTGTGCGCCGGCGGGAACCAGCGGGCCACGTAGTCGCGCGCCACGTCGTCGCCCAGGACCCGGGTGACCAGGTACTCGGCCCGCTTCCACCGCTCGCGGGGGCGGGTGATCCCCGACAGGGCGGTGCTGTAGAAGCGGAAGTTCTCCTCGACGAAGGCCCGGGGCAGGAACGGGGCGCGCTTGGACACGATCCGCCACGACTGCCAGATCCGGATCTGCTCCTCCGACCACTCCTGCCACAGCAGGCCCAGCCGCGCCGTGAAGGAGGGCTGGCGCACGATGACCCGGTCGAAGACCCCCGCGCCGCGCTCCGGGGCGGTGCCCTCGAGCCACGCCGTCCACGGGAAGCCCGGCGCCATGGCCTCCAGGCCGGGCAGGTCCACGGGGTTGTACATCTCCTCGACGTCGCGCGCCGAGACGGTGTCCCAGTGGGCGGCGGCGAGCTGCGTCTCCATGGCGAGCACGGTCGCCGCGGCGTCCCGGGCGGGCACGCCCCAGCGCGCCGGCAGGTCCGCCAGCTCCAGCATCGCCGCGACGTGGGCCGTGAACGCCGTGCGCAGCCGTTCGTGCAGCGGGTCCGTGTAGTAGCTGTCCGCGGGCAGGGACAGCCCGTCCTGGCGGAGGAAGAAGGAGTAGCGGGACGAGTCCCGGGAGTCGTTCTCCACGAAGAAGGACAGCGGCCCGTCCACGCCGGTGCGGTGCAGGGCGGCCGAGGCGCGGGCGAGCCCCTCCTTGCCCCGGGCGGCGTCGAGCACCGCGAGGTCCGGGGCCAGGGCGGCCCGCCCGCGGCGCTCGATCTCGTCCTCGTCGAGGAAGGAGCGGTACAGCGCGCCCATCCGGGACCCGGCCGGAGCCTCCTGCACGATCTCGTGCACCCGCCGCGTGTTCAGGTCGGCGAGGATCGCGGAGGCGCCGTCGAACGCGCGGTCCGCCGGGAGCTCGTGCGCCTCGATCCAGCCGCCGTTGACGTGGCGGTACAGGTCGTCCTGGGGGCGGACCCCGGGGTGGACGTGCTGCAGCTCGAGGCCGGAGACGGTGGTCACGGGAGCTTCCCCTGTCGTCGTGGCGGGGCGGCGCGGTCCGCCTCGCCCCAGCCTACGGACGACGGCGCCGTGGCCCGCTCCGCGCGGGCCACGGCGTCCGTGGCGCTCGTCACACCCGTCCGGCGGATGCGGCGGATCAGCTCGCGGCCGGCTCCGGGCTCGCCGAGGAGTCCGCGCCCTCGGAGTCCGCGGTGCCCAGCCACTCGGCCTTGAGCTGGTCGAGGGTGCCGTCCTCCTCCATGGCGGCCAGCGACTCGTTCACCCGCTCCAGCAGGGCCGTGTTGCCGGTCTTCACGGCCAGGCCGAGCTGCTCGCCGGTCTCGATCTCCTCGACCAGCCGCAGCTCCGGGTTGTCCGCGATGGCGGGGCCGGTCACGGAGATGTTGCCGAGCACGGCCTTGACGTCGTCGGTGTTGAGCCCCTGGATCATCAGCGAGGAGGTCTCGTACTGGACGACGTCCGCTCCGTTGTCCCGGGCGTAGTCCTCGCCGGTGGTGGCCTGCTGCGCGCCCACGCGCTGGCCCTCGATGTCGGCCACGGACTCGATGCCGGAGTCCGGCGCCACGAGCAGGGCGAGGTTGTCCTCGAGGTAGGGGTCGGAGAAGTCCATCACCGACTCGCGCTCCTCGTTGATGGTCATGCCGGACGCGGCGAGGTCGCACTGGTCGGTGTCCAGCGCGGAGCCGGTCTCGATGGCCTCGAAGGGCGTGGTGATGACGTTCGTCTCCACACCGAGGTCCTCGGCGATCCGGTTGACCAGGTCGATGTCGAAGCCCACGGTCTCGCCGTCCTCGACGTACTCGAAGGGGGCGTAGGGGATGTCCGAGCAGACCGTGAGGGTTCCTGGGCTGATCAGACTGACCTCGCCCCCGCCCTCGCCCCCGCCCCCGCCGGAGGCCTCCTCGCCCCCTCCGGTGCTCGTGCACGCGCTCAGGGCCAGCGCGGAGACGGCCAGCACGGACAGGGTCGCTGCCCCGTGGAACCTGCTCTTCATGGATCTGTCCTTCCCTCGGGAGGTGGCCGGCCGCCGGTCCGTGCGCGGCGTCGTGCTCCGGTGCGGCCCACCGCTGAATGAGCCTCAGTGTAGGGGCTGTCCCGCCCCCCGGTGTGTCGCGCACCACTGGTCGGTAGCTAATTCCCCGAGCTCCGCTCGCGACGACGGGCGCGGCCCGCGGGAGCCGCCCGGTGCCCGGGGCCGGCACGGCTTCGGCACAATGGAGCCCATGACTCCGATCGACGACGTCCTGGGACCGGCTCCCGAGGAGGGGCGATGACGGCGGCTCCGGCGCCCGCGAGCGTGCGCGTGGACGTGTGGCTGTGGGCGGTGCGCGTGTTCAAGACCCGCTCCGCCGCGACGGCCGCGTGCCGCGCCGGGCACGTGAAGATCGACGGGACCTCGGTCAAGGCCGCCCAGCCGGTGCGGCCCGGCCAGCGGGTGGCCGTGCGCCGGCCCGGCCACGAGCAGGTCCTGGAGGTGGTGCAGCTGCTGACCAAGCGCGTCGGGGCCCCGGTGGCCGCGAAGGCGTACGTGGACCACAGCCCGCCTCCGCCCCCCGCGCTGCACGCGGCCGTCCCGCGGCGGGACCGGGGCACCGGCCGGCCCACCAAGAAGGACCGCCGGGAGATGGACCGCCTCCGGGGTCTCTGAGGGCCCCGGCGCGCCCGGCTCCGGGCCGGCTCCCAGGAAGGCGCAGAATAATCCCCACTGCACGTGTGCCGTGGGTCACCCCGCCGTCCGGTGGTCCGACCCGCGGCCGGAACCCGAGGAGTTCGACCCATGGCACTGCTGGACACATCGGTGTGGACCGGAAAGATCTACGTCAACGGGTGGCGCGACGGCCGCGGCGGCACCGAGGACGTCACGAACCCGTCGACGGACGAGACGCTGGGGCAGATCGGCTTCGCGTCCCCCGAGGACGTGTACGAGGCGGCGGAGAAGGCCGCGGCGGCCCAGAAGGAGTGGGCGGCGCTGAAGCCCTCCGAGCGCGCCGCGGTGCTGCGCCGCGCCGGTCTCCTGTTCGAGGAGCACGCCGAGGAGGTCATGGACTGGGTGGTCCGGGAGACCGGGGCGATCCAGCCCAAGGCCGGGCTGGAGGCCTCGGTCGCGGCCGCGGAGTGCTACGAATCCTCCGCGCTGCCGACCCATCCGCACGGGGAGTACCTGCCCTCCGACGCGCCGCACTGGTCGCTGTCGCGCCGGGTGCCGGCCGGGGTGGTCTCGGTCATCTCGCCGTTCAACTTCCCGCTGATCCTCTCGATCCGCTCCGTGGCCCCCGCCCTGGCCCTGGGCAACGCGGTGCTGCTCAAGCCGGACCCCCGCACCTCGGTCACGGGCGGCGCGCTCATCATGCGCGTGTTCGAGGAGGCCGGGCTGCCGCCCGGGGTCCTGCAGCTGCTGCCCGGCGGCGGCGACGTGGGGGCCGCCACGGTCGAGGCCCCGCAGGTGGACGTCGTGTCCTTCACCGGGTCCACCGCGGCGGGACGGCACGTGGGCGCCGCCGCGGCGCAGCACCTCAAGCGGGCCCACCTGGAGCTCGGCGGCAACAACGTGGTCATCGTGCTGCCGGGCGCGGACGTGGACCTGGCCGCCGGGGTCGGGGCGATGGGCTCCTTCTTCCACCAGGGCCAGATCTGCATGACCACGGGGCGTCACCTGGTGCACGAGGACCTGCACGACGAGTACGTGGACAAGCTCGCGGCGAAGGCCGAGGCGCTGGTGGTCGGGGATCCCGCCGAGGGGCCCGTCCACCTGGGCCCGATCATCGACGAGCGCCAGCTCAAGTCCATCGACGCGATCGTGCAGGAGACCGCCATCGCCGGCGCCCGGGTGGTCGCCGGCGGCTCCCACGACGGGCTGTTCTACCGGCCCACGGTGCTCGCCGACCTGACCCACGAGATGACGGCCTGGAAGGACGAGATCTTCGGCCCGGTGGCCCCCGTGATGAAGGTGTCCAGCGCCGAGGAGGCGGTGGAGTTCGCCAACGCCTCCCAGTACGGCCTCTCGGTGTCCATCATCGGGGACGTCGGCGAGGCCATGAAGATCGCCGACCGGATCCGCTCCGGCAAGATCCACATCAACGAGATGACGGTCGCCGACGAGGCCAACGCCCCCTTCGGCGGCATGGGCGCCTCGGGCACCGGCTCCCGGTTCGGCGGACCCACCGCCAACATCGACGCGTTCACCGAGACGCAGTGGATCACGATCAGCCCGGACGTCCCGCACTACCCCTTCTGAGCACCACCCCCTCCGGCCGCGGGGGCGGATGGTCGTCGGTAGCCTGGACCGGTGACCACGACCTCCCGTCCCCGCGGCCTCAACCGGCAGATCCTGGCCCTGGCGGTCCCCGCCTTCGGGGCGCTCGTGGCCGAGCCGCTGTTCCTGCTGGCGGACTCCGCCATCGTCGGCCACCTCGGCACGCCCCAGCTCGCCGGCGTGGGCGTGGCGGCGGCCGTGCTGCAGACGGTCGTGGGGCTCATGGTCTTCCTCGCCTACAGCACCACCCCGGCGGTCGCCCGGCACCTCGGCGCGGGCCGGCTCCACGAGGCCGTGGCGGTGGGCCGGGACGGGCTGTGGGTGGCCGCGGGACTCGGCCTGCTCCTGTCCGCGGCGGGCTGGGCGGCGGGCCGCCCGCTGCTGGCGCTGATGGGCGCGCGCGGCGAGGTCCTGGAGCACGCCGTCGTCTACCTGCACTGGTCCCTGCCCGGGCTCACCGCGATGCTCCTGGTGCTCGCGGCCACCGGCGTGCTCCGCGGGCTCCAGGACACCAGGACGCCGCTGCTCATCGCGGGGATCGGGGCCGCGGCCAACGCGGGGCTCAACCTCCTGCTCGTCCACGGCGCGGGCCTGGGCGTGGCCGGCGCGGCGATCGGCACGAGCGCCGTGCAGTGGGCCATGGCCCTGGCGTACCTCCGGATCCTCCGCCGGCTCGCCCGCGAGCACGGCGTGGGGTCCTCGACCACGTGGCCGCGGCTGCGCTCGCACCTCGCGGTGGGCTCCTGGCTCATGCTCCGCACCGTGTCCCTGCGGGTGGCCATCCTCGCGACCGTCCTGGTGGTCACCGGACAGGGGGCGCAGAACCTCGCGGCGCACCAGCTCGTGATGACGGTGTTCAACTTCCTGGCGTTCGCCCTGGACGCCCTCGCCATCGCCGCGCAGGCACTGCTCGGCCGGGACATGGGGGCGCGGGACGTCGGGGACCCCGCGCAGCGCCGGGCGGTCCGGGCGCTGATGAACCGGCTGGTGCTGTGGGGGCTCGGCTTCGGCGTGCTGACCGGTCTCCTCGTGGCCCTGGTCGGCACGCGACTGGGCTTCCTGCTCAGCCCCGACCCGGCGGTGCAGGCCCTCTTCGCGGCGGGGCTGCTGGTGGTGGCGGTCGGCCAGCCGCTGGCCGCCTACGTCTTCGTCCTGGACGGCGTGCTCATCGGGGCCGGGGACGCCCGCTACCTCGCGGTGGCCGGGGTGCTCAACCTCGCGGTCTACGCCCCGCTGCTGGTGCTCGTCGCGCTCCGCGCGGGGGCGGGGACCGGAGGATTCGTGTGGCTGTGGGTCGCCTACGCCGGCGGGTACCTGGGGGCCCGCGCCCTGACCCTGGGGCTGCGTGCCCGCGGCGACTCCTGGCTGCTCAGGAACGCTCGGTAACAAGCAGGGGCGCACCCGGGGGATGTGGGGCGGATCACCTACGATGCCAATATGAACAGTGATTCCCGTGCAGAGAACCAGTCCGCCGCCGACTCCGGGCACAACGTGGTGCTCGTCGGCATCGACGGCTCCGACCAGGCCCGCCACGCGCTCGAGCGCGCCATCGACGAGGCCCGGGCCCAGAGCCTGACGGTGCGCCTGCTGGGCGCCTACCCGGTCATCGGGGTCGGGGACCCCGGGCTCGAGATGCGGTTCACCGAGGCCGTGATGAAGGAGAACGCCGACCACCTGGCCGAGGCCCGGCAGGCCGTGGAGCAGGCGGGGCTGCCCGTCGAGGTCGTCGAGGCGGCCGGGGACGCCGCCAAGGCCGTCGTGGAGCAGTCGGGCGAGGCCGCCCTCGTGGTCATGGGCAAGCGAGGGCGCGGCGGCGCGCTGCGCGGCCGGCTGGGCTCGGTGTCCGCGGCCGTCGCGGCGCACGCCAAGAGCCCGGTCATCATCGTCCCCGAGGCCGCGGAGAGCCGGCACTCCGAACGGCGCGGCGGCAGCGCGGGCGACTTCGCGCTCGAGGCCGAGGGCCCGGTCAAGGCCGACGAGATCGACTTCACCGGCCGGGTGGTCGTGGGCCTGGACGCCCTCGGCTCGCGCAGCCCCGCGCTGGGGAAGGCCGTGGCGTACGCCCAGGAGCACGGCAAGTCCCTGGCGCTGGTCTCCGTGAACGGTGCCCTGTCCGGCACGCCCGCCTGGTTCCAGGACGAGTTCAACCAGGCGCGGTACTTCCACGAGGCCGACCGGAAGCTCACCGAGATCTCCGACGAGATCGCCGCCGAGCACCCCGAGCTGACGGTGGAGCACCACATCTTCGTGGGCCGCCCGGGCCGCATCCTGATGAACGCCACGCACTCCGCGGACCTGGTCGTGGTGGGCTCCCGCGGCATCGGCGGCTTCCGGGGACTGCTGCTCGGCTCGGTGTCCCAGGCGGTGCTGGAGAACGCCACCGGCCCGGTCATGGTCGTGCCCGCGCACCGCTCCTGAGCGGGCGTCCCCGGCACCACACCCCCACGGCGAGCACAGGGAGCAGCGGCACATGGCGGAGCAGATCGTCGTCGGCTACGACGGGTCCGAGAACAGCGAGCGGGCCCTGGACTGGGCCGTCCGGGAGGCCGCCGCCCTCGGCGGCGAGCTGAAGGTGGTGGTCTCCATGGGGCGGCCCGTGGCCGTGGACCCCAGTCTCTACGGGCCGTTCCTGGAGGCGATCGAGGAGGAGGCGGACAAGCTGGCCGGCACCGCCGTCACCCGGGCCCGGGACGCCGGCGTCCCGGCGGTCGCGGTGGTCGAGCGCGGTGACGCGGCCGGGGTCCTGGTGCACGAGTCGGAGGGCGCCGCGGCCCTGGTGCTCGGCCGGCGCGGGCGCCGCGGCGTGCGCGGCCGCCTCGGGTCGGTCACGGCCGCGGCGTCCGCGCACGCGAAGTGCCCCGTGATCGTCCTCCCGGACCGGTGGGACCCGGAGGCGAGGGCCGCCCAGGGCACGGCCGGGCCCTTCGCGGGCCGCGTGGTGGTCGGCGTGGACCGGCTCGGGCGGGACAACCCGGCCGTGCTGGCGGCCGGACGGTACGCGGTGCGGCACGGCGCGGGCCTGGCGCTGATCACCGTGGTCCCGGAGGCGCTGAGCATGCCGACGGGCTCCGCCGACCTGGACCGGGCCGTGCGCGAGCAGCTCACCGAGCCCGCCCAGGGGCTCGTGGACCAGGTCGCGGCGTCGGTCCGGGAGGACCACCCGGACCTGGACGTCCGGACGTTCGTCTTCTCCGGTACGCCCGCGGACCAGCTCGTGGAGGCCGGCCGGTCGGCGGAGCTCGTGGTGGTCGGCAGCCGCGGCTACGGCGGGTTCCGGGGACTGCTCATGGGCTCCGTCTCGCAGGCCGTGCTCAACGAGGGCGAGGGCCCCGTGATGGTGGTCCCGAACCGCAGGAAGGACTGACCGGTCCGCCCGCAGGAGGAGCGCCCGGCCCGGGACGGCCGCGGAACTCCTCCTCCCGGAGGTTCTCCGGACCGGGGGTGCCTTGCCATCCTGGGGACGAGCCCGCGGACCCGCCGCGGACGGAGGAGGGGCCCACCGTGGACCGCAGAGCACTCGCCGGGATCGCCCTGGTCCTTGCCGCGCTCACCGGGTGCTCGGCCCCGGTGGAGGTCCCCGACCCGCCGGCCGGGTCCAACGTGCTGGACGCGGCCGGCGTCCTGACCGACGCGCAGGAGCAGGAGCTCGACGCCCTGATCGAGGACCGCAACGCGAGCACGGACGCCGCCCGCGTCGCCGTGCTCACCGTGGAGGAGGCGGCCGGGTCGATCGAGGACCACGCCCGCGAGGTCGCTGCGGCCTGGGAGGTGGGCGACGCCGGGGCGGACAACGGCGTGCTCGTGGTCGCCGCCACCGAGGACCGGGAGCTGCGGATCGAGTCGGCGGACGGGGTGCGCGAGGCCTTCTCGGACGACGAGGCGCAGCGGGTGGTCGACGACGTGCTGGCACCGGCCTTCGCGGACGGGCGCTACGCGCAGGGCCTGAACGGGGCCGTCGAGCAGATCTACGTCTACGCGCAGGGCGGGGAGCCGCCGCAGGAGCCCTTCGACTGGGCCCTGCTCGGCTGGGTGGCCGGCGGCTTCGGCCTGGTCGGAGCGCTGGTGGCGTGGTGGATCGCCGCAGACCTCCGCCGCCGGCGCCGGATCGCCGACGAGGAGCTCCGGGCGGCCGGGCAGCGCGACCCCGGGCTGCGGCTCACCGAGGAGCAGCGCGAGGCCTACCGGAAGTACCGCTACCACCACCGCAAGCAGGACGCCGTGACGAACCCCGCCGTCTGGCTGCCGCTCTACCTGGCCAATCCGGGGCTGTACTCCGGCGGCCCGGGAGGGGGCACGGGCGGGGACGGACCGGGCGGCTCCTCGTTCGGCGGGGGCGGCGGCTTCACCGGCGGCGGGGCGTCCGGAAGCTACTGAGCACCCCGCACGCGGGGGCGTGCGCCCCCGCGTGCGGGGCGGAGCCGGCCGGCCGGGGCAGAACGGCTCAGCGAAGCGGGACCGCTCAGCGATACGGGACCGCTCAGCGGTACGGGACCGCTCAGGCGGGGAGGCCGCGCCGAGCGGCCACGAGGGAGAGCAGGTGCCGGTGGACCGTGGTCTCCCCGGTCAGCTCGGGGTGGAACGAGATGCCGAGGACGGCACCGCCGGCCACCGCGACCACCTGGCCCCGGTGCCGGGCGAGGACCTCGACGCCCTCGCCGACGCGGGTCACCGCGGGAGCCCGGATGAAGGCCGCGCGCACGACGTCCCCGGCGCCGCCCCAGGCGAGGGTGACCTCCTCGGAGGCCGTCTGGGGGCCGAACGCGTTGCGGGCCACCGTGACGTCCAGGACCCCGAGGGACTGCTGGCCGGGGGCGGGGTCCTCGATGCCCGTGGAGAGCAGGATCAGCCCGGCGCACGTGCCCAGCGTGGGGAGGCCGCCGAGGACGGCCTCCCGCAGCGGCTCCCGCAGCCCGAACAGGCGCAGCAGCCGGTCCACGGTGGAGGACTCCCCGCCGGGCAGCACGATCGCGTCCAGCCCGGCGAGCTGCCCGGCCGTCTTCACGAGCACGGGCTCGGCGCCGAGCTCCTGCAGCATCGCGGCGTGCTCGGCGACCCCGCCCTGCAGGGCGAGGACGCCGACGCGGGGCGCGGAACTCACCAGCCGCGCTCCGCGAGCCGGTGCGGGGCCGGGAGGTCGCCCACGTTGATGCCGACCATCGCCTCGCCGAGCCCGCGGGAGGCCTCGGCGATCTTCTCCGGGTCGTCGAAGTAGGCGGTGGCCTTCACGATGGCCTGGGCGCGGGCCGCGGGGTTGCCGGACTTGAAGATCCCGGAGCCCACGAACACGCCGTCGGCGCCGAGCTGCATCATCATGGCGGCGTCCGCGGGGGTGGCCACGCCGCCGGCGGTGAACAGCACGACCGGCAGCTTCCCGGTGCGGGCGACCTCGAGGACGATGTCGTAGGGGGCCGCGAGCTCCTTCGCCTTCACGTACAGGGCGTCGGGGGAGACCTTGTAGAGGGCCTGCAGCTCGGCGATCTGCCCGCGGATGGTGCGGATGTGCTTGGTGGCCTCGGAGACGTCGCCGGTGCCGGCCTCGCCCTTCGAGCGGATCATGGCGGCACCCTCGGCGAGCCGGCGCAGGGCCTCGCCCAGGTTGGTGGCCCCGCACACGAACGGGACGGTGAAGCGCTGCTTGTCGATGTGGTTGACGTAGTCGGCGGGGGAGAGCACCTCGGACTCGTCGATGTAGTCGACCTTCAGGTGCTCGAGCACCTGGGCCTCCACGAAGTGGCCGATGCGCACCTTCGCCATGACGGGGATGGAGACGGCGGCCTGGATGCCCTCGATCAGGTCGGGGTCGGACATGCGGGCCACGCCGCCCTGCGCGCGGATGTCCGCGGGCACGCGCTCGAGGGCCATGACGGCCACGGCGCCGGCGTCCTCGGCGATGCGGGCCTGCTCGGCGGTGACGACGTCCATGATGACGCCGCCCTTGAGCATGTCGGCGAGGCCGCGCTTGACGAGCGGGGAGCCGGTCAGCGGGGTCGCGTCCGAGGCGGCGCCGCGGGCGGTGTCGTGGGCGGGGGTCTGGGCAGGGGTGGTCTGCAGATCGGTCATGGAGTCCATCCTCCGTTCCGGAGTGGTCCATCAACAGGTCCACCATCGATAGAATCTGTTGGACCACCGAACATCCTGTGGAGACCTGCGGGAGAGAGGAGCCGGCCCGTGAGACACCCCCACGACGTGGAGCTGCCCGTGCGCGTGGACCGGGCCGACCCCGCGCCCCTGCCCGCGCAGCTCGTCCAGCAGCTGCGGGAGCTGGTGGTCTCCGGGGCCCTGCGCCCCGGGGACCCGCTGCCCTCCACGCGCGGGCTGGCCGCCCGGCTGGGGATCTCGCGCGGCTCCGTGGTCACCGCCTACGACCAGCTCCACGGCGAGGGCTACCTGCACGCGACCAACGGGGCCACGGTGGTCCACCCCGACCTGGCGCGTTCCCGGGCGGAGCCCCCGGCCGCCCGCACCGGCCCCCGCCCGCCCGTGGCGCGGCCGCGCCGGGCCCGCGAGCGGCCCATGATCGACCTCACGCCCGGGCGGCCCGACACCGGGCGGCTGGCCACCCCGCAGTGGCGCGCCGCGTGGCGGGACGCCGCGGCCGCCGCCGGGACGGGCGCGCCCCCGCCCCAGGGCTCGGAGCCGCTGCGCGAGCAGATCGCCGAGCACCTGCGGCTGATGCGCGGCGTGGTCCGGGACCCCGGGGACCTCTTCGTCACGGCGGGCGCGCGGGACGGGCTCCAGCTGCTGCTCGCGGTGCTCGGCGGCCACGCGGGCCGCGGGCTGCGGGTCGCCGTCGAGGACCCCGGCTACCCCTCGCTGCGCCGGGTGCCGCAGCGGCTCGGCCACGAGGTGCTGCCCGTGCCCATCGACGACCAGGGGCTCGACCCCGCCCGGCTGCCGTCCGGCGCCTGGGCCGGCCCGGGGGAGTGGGAGATCGAGCGGCCCCCGGACGCCGTGATCGTGACCCCCAGCCACCAGTACCCCCTCGGCGCGTCGATGCCCGCCGCCCGCCGGCTCGAGCTGCTCGGCTGGGCGCGCGCCCACGACGCGCTGATCGTGGAGGACGACTACGACTCCGAGCTGCGCTACGTGGGCGAGCCGCTCCCGGCGCTGTCCTCCCTCGACCACGCCCCGGGCGCGGTCCCGGAGCCGCCCGCCCCGGGGCGGCTGCTCGGCGCCGGCGGCCACGTGGCCACGCTGGGCTCCTTCACCAAGGTCCTCGCGCCCGGGCTGGGGGTCGGCTACCTGCTGGCCCCGCCCTCCCTCCGGGAGGAGCTGCTGCGGCTGCGCACGGACCTGGGCAACCCCGCCTCCGCGGTCGCCCAGGACGCCATGGCCCGGTTCCTGGCCGAGGGCGGGCTGCGCCGGCACACCGCCCGGATGCGGCGGGAGTACCGGCGCCGGCGGGACCTGCTCACCGCGGCCCTCGCGGGCGTCCGCGGGGTGCGGGCCGTGCCCATGGACGGCGGGCTGCACGCCGTCCTCGAGTTCACGGGGGAGGTGCCGTTCGAGGAGCAGGACGTCGTGGACCGGGCCGCGGCCGCGGGCGTGCGGGTGGCGGCGCTGGGCTCGTACTGGGCGCACGGCGCGCGGGGCGCCCGCCGCGGCGTCGTCGTCGGCTTCGGCGCCACCGGCGCCGCCCCGCAGGGGGACGCCCTGCCGGACGCCCTCGCGGTGCTGGCCCGGGTGCTCTCCGCGCCCGGCCGCGGCTCCGGTCGCTAGACTGACCCGGGCCCCGCGGGCCGTTCCGCCCGGGCCTTCCCGCCCGCACGTCCTCCCGAAAGGCGCACCGTGAACCCCGACCCGAGCACCGGCATCCACCGCGACCTGTTCGCGCCCACGCTGCTGCGCGCGCTCGTGGCCCTGGTCCTCGGCGCCGTGACCGTGTTCTGGCAGGAGCCGACGCTGCCCGTGGTGGCCTGGGGCGTGGGGCTCTACCTCGTGCTCACGGGGGCTGCGAGCGTGTTCCTGCAGCTGCGGCTCAACGGCAACGACGCCGTGGACCTGGGCCCCGCCCGGCAGGTCCCGCAGTCCTACGGCGTGCTGTACCTGCTGGGCGGGATCTTCACGGTCCTCGGCGCCGACAGCCCCGCGTGGCTCGTGGTCTACGCGGCGTCCGTCATGGGCCTGGCCGGGCTCACGGAGCTGGCCCTCGGGCTGCGGTTCCGCACGAGCTTCCCCCTGGGCCGCGACTGGACCATCGCCGGGCTCGTCACGGTCCTCGCCGCCACCGGCCTCGTGCTCGTGGTGGACCTCGGCGCCAAGGCCCTCTTCGGGGTGGTGGGGGCCGCCGCGGTGGTCATCGGCGTCACCCACCTGCTGGCCGCCCTGACCCTCCGGCACGAGGACCGCCGGGGACGGACTCCCTCCGGGACCGCGTAGACTGGGCTACCGCACGGCAGGCCCCGTCCTGCCGAGGACACCAGCTCACGAGGAGGACCAGTGGCACAGCGCAAGGGCTCGAGAGGCGGCTCCCGGGCCGACGTCAAGGGCCCCCTGATCCTGTCCGCCGTGCTCGCGGCGGTCGCGTTCGTCGCCGTGGGGATCTTCGCCAGCGGTGGCACGGACAACACCCTGCGCCTGGATCTCGCCTTCATCGCCGCCGGCGTCGTGTTCATCGTGACGCTCGTGATCAGCGCCACGCTGATGATCGTCGAGAAGCCCAACGACCCCCACCTCGGCGAGGGCACGGGCGTCAACCGCTCCTCGGCCAAGCTCTACGCCGAGGCCCGGGCCCGCCGGCAGGCGGCCGCACGGCCCGCCGGCGAGGCCGAGTTCGGCCAGCGCGTCCGGCCCGACACCGAGGGCGAGGACCTCCTCGGCCGGCGCTCCGCCGACGGCGCCGCACCGGACGACGGACCCGCGCGGGCGGACGACGGCGGCCCCGCGGGCGGCCGCGGCCCGGTGCACGGGCCGGACGGCGACGACGGCCCGGCCCCGCGCGCCTGAGGCCCCGCTCGCGCCGCTCCGCCCGCCCGGGGCCCCGGCGGGTCCGGCCGCCGGGCGGGCCTGTTGCCGCCGGGCGTCCGCTCGATAGATTGGACGGCACCTGAGCAGCAGGGCCGGTCCCCGTGCCCTGCTCGAGACCGGACGACGGGAACCAGCATGAGCCAGCAACCGGAACCGCCCACCGAGGGCGACGCGGAGTTCGAGCAGAAGGTCCAGCAGCGGATGGCCGACCAGCAGGAGGACGGCCCCGACCAGGACCCCGTGGACGTGGCGCAGGAGGACTACAAGTCCGAGGTGCCGGAGCTCCCGGAGAACGAGGAGAGCCCGGTCGACCCCGGACAGGCCGGCGCCTGAGCAGCACGTCGCACGGACGACGACGCCCCGGGGCGGACCAGGAGGTCCGCCCCGGGGCGTCGTCGCGTCCGGAGGCCCCGGCTCAGCGGCCGAAGCCGCGCAGCCGCAGGGAGTTCAGCACCACGAACACGGAGCTGAAGGCCATGGCGGCGCCCGCGATCACTGGGTTGAGCAGGCCCGCGGCCGCCACGGGGATGGCCACCGTGTTGTAGGCGAAGGCCCAGAACAGGTTCGACTTGATGATCGACAGCGTCCGGCGCGACAGGGCGATGGCCGTGGGGACCGAGCCGACGTCGCTGCGCACCACGGTGATGTCCGCGGCCTCGATCGCCGCGTCCGTGCCGGCGCCCATCGCGATCCCGAGATCGGCCTGTGCCAGGGCCGCGGCGTCGTTGACGCCGTCGCCCACCATGGCGACCACGCGGCCGTCGTCCTGGAGGTCGCGGACCACCGCGACCTTGCCCTCCGGGCTGACGTCCGCGACGACGTCCTCGGCGGCGATGCCGGCCTCGGTGGCGACGGCCCGCGCCACGGGCTCGTTGTCGCCGGTCAGCAGCATGGGCCGCAGCCCCAGCTCCTTGAGCCGCGCGATCGCCGCCCGGGCGTCGTCCTTGACGGTGTCGCGCAGGTCCACGAAACCGACCAGGGCCCCGTCGACGGCCACGAGGATCGTGGTGAACCCGCCCTCCTGGGCCCGGCGCAGGGCGTCGAGCTGGGCGCTGTCCAGGCGCACGCCGTTCTCGGCCAGCCAGGTGGTGCGCCCGACCACCACCGAGCGGGAGTGCATCCCGTCCGTCACGTGCGCGCGCACGCCGCCGCCGGGGGCCGAGACGAACCCGGAGACCGGGAACCGGTGCGGGGTGGCCGCGGCCACGGCTCGGGCGATGGGGTGCTCGGAGTGCTGCTCCACGGTGGCGGCGAGGTCCAGCACCTGGTCCCGGGAGTACCCGGACACGGGCGTCACCGCCGCGACGGAGAGCTGGCCGCTCGTGACGGTGCCCGTCTTGTCGAGCACCACGGTGTCCACCGTGCGGGTGTCCTCGAGCACCTCGGCGCCCTTGATCAGGATGCCCAGCTGCGCGCCCCGGCCCGTGCCGGTGAGCAGGGCCGTGGGGGTGGCCAGGCCGAGGGCGCAGGGGCAGGCGATCACGAGCACGGAGACCGCGGCCACGAAGGCCGCGTTGGCGTCCCCGGTCAGCAGCAGCCAGCCGATCAGCGTGGCCAGGGCGAGCACCAGGACGATCGGGACGAAGACCCCGGAGATCCGGTCGGCCAGCCGGGCCACGGGGGCCTTGCTCGACTGGGCCCGGGCCACCATCCGGCCCATCTGGGCCAGGGTGGTGTCGGAGCCCACGCGGGTCGCCTCGACCAGCAGGCGGCCGTTGGTGTTGATCGTGGCGCCGGTGACGGTGTCGCCGACCTCGACCTCCACGGGCAGGGACTCGCCGGTGAGCAGGGAGGTGTTCACGGCCGAGCGGCCGTCCACGACCACGCCGTCGGCGGCGATCTTCTCGCCGGGGCGCACCACGATCAGGTCCCCCGGGCGCAGCTGCTCCGCGGGCAGGTCGGTCTCGACGCCGTCCCGCAGGACCACCGCGTCCTTCGCGCCGAGCTCCAGCAGCGCGCGCAGCGCCTCGCCGGAACGGGCCTTCGCCCGGGCCTCCAGCCAGCGGCCCAGCAGCAGGAACGCGGTGACGAGGGCCCCCGTCTCGAAGTAGAGCTGGTGCCCGCTCATGTCCATCGCGTGGCCGAGCATCGCGCCGGCCGTCATGCCGGGCTCCCGCAGCAGGTTCCACAGCGAGAACAGGTACGCGGCGGACACGCCCAGGGACACGAGGGTGTCCATGGTCGAGGTCAGGTGCCGGGCGTTGATCGCCGCCGAGCGGTGGAACGGCCACGCCGCCCACGTGACGACCGGCAGGCTCAGCACCGCGACCACCCAGCCCCAGTGCGGGAACTGGAAGCCGGGCAGCATCGAGATCACGAACACCGGGACGGAGAACGCGGCCGCCACGAGCAGGCGCCGGCGCAGGGACTCGGGCGAGCGCAGCGACGACGCCTCCCGCCCCGCGACCTTCGTCATGGCGTCGGGGCCGTCCCCGGCCGCCTCGTCGTCGTCCCCGGGGGCGTTCCTGAGCGTGGCGCCGTATCCGGCCTTCTCGACCGTCTCGACGACCTGCTCGTCGCTCACGCCCGCGGGCACGTGGACGGTGGCGGTCTCGAGGGCGAGGTTGACGGACGCGTCGACGCCCTCGAGCTTGCCCAGCTTCTTCTCGACCCGGCTGACGCACGAGGAGCACGTCATGCCGGTGATCTCGAGCTCGAGGGTGCGCAGGGGCCCGGCGACCTCGGTGGGAACGGGCGTGCGGGTCTCAGGCAACGGTGTACCCCGCTTCCTCGACGGCCTCCCTGATCTCGTCCTCCGACAGCTCGCGGGAGGTGGTCAGGACGACGGGGGAGACCCCGCCGGCCACGAGGTCGACGTCGACGGACTCGACGCCCTCCAGCTCGGTGAGCTCCTCGGTGACGGACACGACGCAGTGGCCGCAGGTCATGCCGGAAACGTTGACGGTGGTCTGCACGATGTTCTCCTCGGTGGGCAGGTCGGTTCGGGGGTGGTTCGGTCGGTCCGGTGCGCCGGTCCGGGTCAGCTCTTGAGCAGGCGGGCGATGGCCGCGGACGCCTCCTGGAGCTTGTCGTCGATGCGGGCGGCGTCCCCGGACTCCTGGGCGGCCTCGACGGCGCCGACCACGCAGTGGTTCAGGTGCTCGTCCAGCAGGCCCAGGCTCACGGCCTTGAGGGCGGACTGGATCGCGGAGACCTGGGTGAGGATGTCGATGCAGTACTTGTCCTCCTCGACCATCCGGTGGATGCCGCGGACCTGTCCCTCGATGCGGCGCAGCCGCTTGAGCCAGGCATCCTTGTCGTGGCTGTACCCGTGCGGCGGCAGGGTCTGCGTCATGAGCTCCTCCTCGGTCGTCCTGCCCCCACTGTATACCCCTTGGGGGTATAGGTCCATCCCGGTGCCGGCCGGTCGCCGCAGGTGTGCGAATCTTGAGGCATGGCTTCACTGATCGAGGACTACGCCCTGCTCTCGAACATGCGCACGGGTCCGCTGGTCTCCCGCACCGGGTCCATCGACTGGCTGTGCGCTCCCCGGTTCGACTCCCCCTCGGTCTTCGGCGCCCTGCTCGGGGAGGCCGACCACGGGCGGTGGCTGCTCGCCCCCGCGTGCACGGTCGTGGAGGGGGAGGACGGGGAGGTCCTCGACGAGGACGAGGGCGGCGCCCAGGTCGCCGAACGGTTCTACGTGGAGAACACGTTCGTGCTGCAGACCGTGTGGGTCACCGACTCCGGCTCCGTGCGCGTGACCGACTTCCTCCCGCTGACCTCCCGCACGGACGTGGTCCGCCGTGTCGAGGGCCTCACGGGCGAGGTCGAGATGTACCACGAGCTGCGGGTGCGCTTCGGCTACGGCGCCGTGGTCCCCTGGGTCAGCCGCTTCGAGGGGGAGGCCGACCCCGGCGGCGGCGACGCCGCCCCGCCCATGCTCGTGGCCATGGCCGGCCCGGACGCCCTCGTGCTGCGCGGGGAGCCCCTGCCCGAGTCCACGGACGACGACGACCAGCGCCGCCACCGCGGCACCTTCACCGTCTCCGCCGGGCAGGCACGGGACTTCGTCCTCACCCACTTCCCGTCCCACCGCACGCCCCCGGCGCCCATCGACGTCAACGAGCAGCTCACCCGCACCGTGGAGCTGTGGCAGGAGTGGTCCGGGCTGTACTCCCCGCCGGCCGTGGAGGGGGAGGAGCCGGTGCACATCGTCCCGGTCCGCGGCCACGCCGTGGCCCGGCGCTCGGACGTGGTCCGGCGCTCGCTGCTCGTGGTCCGGGCCCTGATGCACCAGGAGACGGGCGGGCTCGTGGCCGCCCCCACCACGTCCCTGCCGGACGTGGTGGGCGGGGAGCGCAACTGGGACCACCGCTTCGCCTGGCTGCGGGACGCCGCGATGGCCCTCGAGGTCATGCTCGACCACGACCACGACCGCGAGGCCGCGCAGCTGCGCAACTGGCTGCTGCGCGCCGTGGCGGGCGATCCGCACGACCTGCAGAACATCTACGGGGTCGCCGGGGAGCGCCGCGGGCGCGAGCACCAGCTCGACCTGCCCGGCTACGAGCGCTCCCGGCCGGTCCGCGAGGGCAACGGCGCCGCGGGCCAGCACCAGTCCGACGCCGTGGGCCACGTCATGGTGGTCTTCGAGCGGCTCCGCCGCCGCGGCGCCGTGGAGGACCACCTCTCCTGGCCCCTGCAGCAGGCGATGCTGCGCTCGGTCGTGGACAACTACGAGGTCACGGACCAGGGCCTCTGGGAGATGCGCGGCGAACGGCAGTACTACACGCACTCGCGCGTGCTGATGTGGGCGGCCCTCCAGTGCGGTGTGGACGCGGTGCGCGTGCACGGCCTGCCCGGCGACGCGCAGCTCTGGGAGCAGCTGCGGGACGCGCTCGCCGAGGAGATCTGGACCAGCGGCTACGACCCCGAGGTCGGCTCCTTCGTGCAGTACTACGGGGCGAAGACCGTGGACGCCTCCCTGCTCCAGCTGCCGCAGGTCGGGTTCGTGGCCTACGACGACGAGCGGATGCTCGGGACCGTGCGGCGGATCGAGGAGGAGCTGCGCCACCCCAGCGGACTGATCCACCGCTACCGCAACGTCCTGGGGCCGGTGGATCCGGACGACCCCGACGCGTACTCCGGGGTCATCGGGGTGGACGGCTTCCCCGGCCAGGACAACCCGCACCTCGGCGCGTCCCTGTGGCTGGCCGCCCAGTACGCGCGCTCGGGTCGCACGGACAGCGCCCGCAAGCTCGTGGACCTCGTGCTGTCCCGCGCCAACGACCTCGGGCTGCTCTCCACCGAGTGGTCGCCCGAGCAGCGCCGGATGACCGGCAATTTCCCCCAGACCTTCACCCACCTCGCCCTCGTACAGGCGCTGGACGCGCTCGACGCCGCCCAGGGGCGCCGGACGCCGGCCGAGCAGCACGGGAGCGCGGAGGAGCCCGCGCCGGGCCCGAGCGAGTCGTCCGCGGCCGGGGCGTCGTGAGCCACGCGGCTCCCGTCGACTGGCGGTCCTCGCCGGCGGTGCGGATCGGGCTGTCCGTGGCCGTGGCCACCGGGCTGTACGGCATCTCCTTCGGGGCCCTGGCCGTGGCGGCCGGGCTGAGCTTCTGGCAGACCGTCGCCCTGTCGGCGCTCATGTTCACGGGCGGCTCCCAGTTCGCCTTCATCGGCGTGGTCTCGGGCGGTGGCGCCGGGGCCTCGGCACTGGGGGCGGCGACCCTGCTGGGGGTCCGCAACGCCGTCTACGGGATGAACATGAACGCCCTGGTCCGCCCGCGCGGCTGGCGCCGGCTCATCGCCGCGCACGTGACCATCGACGAGTCCAACGCGGCCGCCTCCTCCCAGGTCCATCCGGTCGAGGAGCGGCGGGGGTTCTGGACCGCGGGCCTCGGCGTGTTCGTGCTCTGGAACCTCTTCACCGTGCTGGGCGCCCTGCTCGGCAACGCCCTGGGCGATCCCGCCCGCTGGGGTCTGGACGGCGCCGCGGTCGCCGCGTTCCTGGGCCTGCTGTGGCCGCGGCTGAGCGCCCGGGAGCCCGTGGCGGTCGCGGTGGTCTGCGGTCTCGTCACGGCCCTGACCATCCCGGTGCTGCCGGCGGGGCTGCCGATCCTCGTGGCCGCCGTGGTCGCGGCGTTCCTGGGCCGCTCGCGCGGCGCCGGCCCGGCCGGGGCCCCCTCCGGCCCCGGCGCGCAGGAGGCGGGGGCATGAGCATGTGGTTCTGGGTGCTCGGGGCGTGCGCGCTCGCCTACGCCCTGAAGCTCGTCGGCTACCTCGTGCCGGACCGGGTGCTGGACGACCCGCGCGTGGGGCGCATGGCAGGCACCGTCACGGTGGGCCTGCTCGCCGCGCTCGTGGTCATGAACGCGTTCGGCTCCGGCCAGGCCCTGGCCCTCGACGCCCGGCTGGGCGCGCTGCTCGTGGCGGGGCTCGCGCTCGTGCTGCGGGCGCCGTTCCTCGTGGTCGTCGTGCTGGGGGCGGTCGCGGCCGCCGTGCTCCGGCTGCTCGGCGCCCCCTGAGCCCGCGCCGCGGCAGGGCGGCCCGACCGGTCCGGCGCACCCCGTGGCCCCGGCCGCCGCGTGCTCCCGGCGCGCGCGGCGGCCGGGGCCACGGGCGCGGTCAGGCGGTGCTCGGCAGGATGTTGTGGTTGAGCCGGAACAGGTTGGCGGGGTCGTAGCGGTCCTTCAGCTCCACGAGCCGCCGGTGCGTCCGCTCCCCGTAGGCCTCCCGTGCCGCCTCGGACGTGACCGGCCCGTGCTCGGCGCCGAGGAAGTTCACGTACTGCCCGGCGTCGGCGAACGGTTCCACGGCGGCGTGCACGCGGCGGGCGAACGCCGTGAGGCGGGCGTCCTCGGCGGCGTCCGGCCAGTAGCCGTAGACGTTGAGCCAGTACCGCGCGGACCGGTTGGGGAAGGCGGTGGCCCCGGCGGGGACCCGCCCGAAGAAGCCCTCCATGTGGTGGATGTCGATGCCCGTGCCGAACCAGGTGATCTCCGAGGCCACGCCGAGCAGGGCGTCGACCACCTCGTCGTCCAGGCGGGAGAACGAGGCGTTCTTCCAGTACGCGCGCGCCCCCTTCGGGAAGAGCTCGTCCATGGCCGACTGCCACTCGGTCCACTGCACCGGGCCGACCTCCTCCTCGTCCGGCGGGGCGTCGGCGCGCAGCCGCTCGGCCAGGCGCAGCCCCTCGGCGTGGTCGGGCGACATCCACGCGAAGGCGATGATCAGCCAGGGCTCGTCGCCCATCCCGAAGCTGGGCGGCAGCCGGAGGATCGAGACGATGCCGTTCATCTCCTCCGGCAGGTCGTCCGTCCAGCGCGCGAAGGCCTGCAGGGCCGTGCGCCACTTCTCGCGCCGGTAGAACAGGTTCCCGCCCAGCACGGACGGGGGCAGCTCCCGGGCGCGGAACGTGAAGGAGGACACCACCCCGAAGTTGCCGCCGCCGCCGCGGATGCCCCAGAACAGGTCCGGGTTGTGCTCCGCGTCGGCGTGCAGGTGCTCCCGGGTCCCGGTGATCACCTCGGCGTGCACGAGGTTGTCGAGGCTCAGGCCGTCGCTGCGGGTCAACCAGCCCACTCCGCCGCCGAGGGTCAGCCCCGCGACCCCGGTGGCGCTCACCACGCCGAGGGGCACCGCCAGCCCGTGCGGCACGGTGGCGCGGTCGACGTCCGCGAGGGTGGCACCGGGCTCGACCGTCACGAGACGGGTCCCGGGATCCACCCGTACCTCGCGCAGCGCGCCGAGGTCCAGGACCAGTCCGCCCTCCACGGTGCCGTGGCCGGCCACGCCGTGCCCGCCGCCGCGGACGGCCAGCGGCAGGCCCGTGTGCTGGGCGGCGGCCAGCACCGGGTTGATGTCGGACACGGCGCCGGCCCGCACGATCGCGCGCGGCCGCACGTCCACCATGCCGTTCCAGACCCGTCTCGCCTCGTCGTAGAGCGGGTCGTCGGGCTCGACGAGCGTCCCCGTCAGGTGGTTGCGCAGCTTCTCGAGCTCGCGGGCGGTCTCGTGGTCTTGGTCCCCGCGGTCCACGGCGTTCATGGGATCGGCTTCCTGTGGGCGGGGCGCGTCCCCCGGGCTGCTGCTCGCGCTCGGCGGCGGTGCGCGGACCGTCGCCGGCGGTGCCGGAAGGGCCACGGGCGGACTCGGAGCGGTCCGGGCGTTCGGCCCCGCCGGGGCTGGGGTTCCGGTGGGGGAGGCGGAACGGCACAGGATGGTGGTCCCACCAGCGTAGGAGCGTCCGCGGCGCGGCACAACGGTGCGGCCACAACGGTGCGGCTACAGCGGTCCGGCCACAGCGGTGCGGCTACAGCGGTCCGGCCACAGCGGTTCGGGCACCGTTGCGCCGGGCCTGAGCCGAACGAGGGGGCGTCCCCGGGCGCGGGCCGCACCCGGTGCTCAGGCCAGCGGCAGCACCGGCGGAATGATCCCGTCCTCCACGGCCCGCTTGTAGAGCTCGAGCTTGGTGCGGGCCGGCCGCTCCACCAGGGCGTACTTGCGGCGGATCCGCTTGAGGTGCTCCTCCACCGTGGACTCCGCGATCTGCAGCAGCCCGGCCACCTCCTGCTCCTGGAGGCCGTCCACGTAGAGCGCGAGCACCTCGCGCTCCCGGGCGGAGAGCTTCGCCGGGGCCCTGCTGGGCAGCTCGACCAGGGCCGACTGGAGCAGGTCGCTCACGAAGTGGCCCAGCTGGCGGGAGAGGCGCATGGTGCGGAAGACGGTCCTGATGGGCTCGCACTTGCCCACGGCACCGGACGCCCCGCAGGCGAACGCGGAGCGGACCCGGGCGAGGTCGTCCGGCGGCACCAGCACGACCACGGTGTGCTCCCGTCCGATGAGGTCCGTGACGTTCTGCACGAGGCTGCGGCCGTCCAGGGTGTTCAGGCTCAGCAGCACCACCATCTCCTCCGCCGGATTCTCCGCGAGGAACTCCGGGACGCTCGCGGCCACGGCGCTCACCCGCACGCCGTGCTCGGGGTGCTCGACGGACTCGCGCTGGAGCGCGATGCGCGTCATGGGCTGGGGGCTGATGACGGCTGCATTCAACATGGTGGGACTCCTCGACGTCTCCCGCGGTGCGGTGCGCGGGATCTCCGGGGCCGGGGATCGGCGGCCCGTTCCGGCGGCGGGCGGACCGCGTCCCCGGGCGGACCCGGCGTCCGCCCCGCATATGCCTTCAGGGGAATATGCGGTGGTGCGTCAGGGGGTGCCAGGGCTCGTGGTCCTCGGGGCGGTCGCCGCCGGTGGAGATGGTGCACTGTGTCCCTCCACAGTGGCGGACCCGCCCGCGCGCGGGCAAGGGAATTCCGTGCGGACCCGGAACCTCGCACACCGTCCGCGGCCGGGCGGGACTCGGCCGGGGCGGCCCTTCCCGGTCCGGGCGGGGCCGCCCGGACCGGGGCGGGCGGAGGAGGGCCCGGCTGGAAGAATGGGGGAGCACGCATCGGTCGAGGAAAGGTCCGTTCCGTCATGCACGTCGACGTACTTCTCGGGCCGGTCGGTCCGGGCCGCCTCCCCGGTGGGGAGCACGAGATCGACCGGCTCCTCGGGGAGCTCGCCCTGCGCGGTGTCGACGCACGGCTCGTCGACCCGGCCGGCGAGCCCGGGCCCGCGGCGCCCTCCCCGAACCACCCCGAGCCCGGGGGCGACCTCCTCGGAGCGCCTCCCGAGGCGGACGCGCTCCTGCTGTTCGGGCCCGGGGCCGGCGCACCCGCGGACGACGCCCGGCTCGGCCACTGGATCGACCGCGCACGGGTCGCGGCGGCGGCCGGGCGGCCCGTCGTCATCAGCGGTCTGGGCCTCCGCGCCGGGGCGGTTCCGGAGGAGCCCGTGCGCCGGCTGCTCTCGACCGCCTCCCTCGTGGGCCTGCAGGACGAGGCGTCCCTGGCGGTGGCCCGCCGGCTGAGCCCCGAGCACCCCGGCCTGCGCGTCGGCCGGCAGGACGACCTCCTCCTGCCGGGGCCCGCCGGCCCGCAGGGGGCGCCGGACGGGCCGGCCGCACAGCGGCAGGAGGCGGACGGGGCGGCGCCGCCGCGGATCGCCGCGGTGGTGGAGCGCCCGGGCGGCCCCTGGCCCCCCGGGGTGGCCGCTCCGGTGCTGGCCGCCCTGCTGGACGCCCTGGTGCATCGGACCGGCGGGACGGTGACGGTCCTCGCCTGCGGCGGCACGTCCGCCGACGAGGAGTTCGCGGCGGACGTCGCGGCGCGGCTGCGGGACGACGTCCGCCGGGCCGCGCCGGCGGAGGCCGGCGCGGAGGCGGCCGCGCTCCGGGCGGACTGGGTCCTGACCACGTGCCCCCGCGGCGCGGTCCTCGGCTCCGCGGCGCGGGCCGTCGTGCTCCCCGTGGCGCCGGAGAAACATTCCCTGAACGGCATGGATGTCGTCCTGGGCCGCTGGGGGCTCGGCGGCGGCGCCGTGCCCCTCGCGGCGCTGCTCACCCCGGGGGACGTCGCGTGGGACACTCGTGCCGCCGTCCAGCAGTGGGCCTCGGAGGCCGTCGAGCACCGCGGGGCCGTGCGTGCCGCCCTGGCGGACGCCGAGCCGGCGGTCCGGGACGCGGCGGCCCGCTGGTGGGACGACGTGGCCGGGGCGCTGCACGGCCGGCAGGCTCCGCCCGCTCCGGAGGCGGCGGTCGCGGCGCGGGGAGTCGGCGCCCCGGTGGTGCGGGCGCTCCGCCGCCGGTACACCGTCCCCGCGGTGCCGCCCGAGCGCCCCACCGTCGCGGTCGTGCTGCGGCACCGCGGCGGTCCCGCACGTCTGCACCGGGCCGTCGAGGACCTCCTGGCACAGACGTTCACCGACTGGCGGCTGGTCGTGGTGGACGACGGCGGCGACCCCGCCGAGGTGGACGACGTCCTGGCGCTGCTGCAAGACGAGCTCGCCGGGCGGGCGGCGGTCCTGCACCACCGCAGGGTCCTCGGCCCCGCGGCGTCCGCCAACCGCGGGCTGCGGGCCGGGGAGTCCGAGCTCGTCGTCCGGCACGACGGGACCGGGCACTGGCCCCCCACGCTGCTGCAGCGCGCCGTGGCCCACCTCGAGGACCCGCTCGTGAGCGACGACGGGGTCGTGGTGCGGACCGAGGACGCGCCCGGGGCCGCCGAGGGGACGCCGGCCGGCCGGCCGGACCGGAGAGCGCTCACCCTCACCGACGTGCTGGACGGCGACCGCACCGCCGTCGACTCGCCGTTCGTGTACCGGCGGGCGGTGCACGGCGTGCTCGGCGACCACGACGAGACGCTGGGGGCCGCGGCGGACTGGGAGTTCGTGCTCCGCTTTCTCGAGACGTTCACCGTGGGACTGCTCCCCGCGCGCCCGCCCGGGGACGGCGAGCGGGCGGCGGGGACCTCCGCCGCGCAGGACGAGCTGGTGGTGCGCGAGCGCCGCCTGCGGCAGTGGAGCGCGGAGCACGGGATCGGCCTGCCGCTCTACCTGCGCCGAGCGGCCGCCCAGGAGGCCGCCGCCCTGCACCGGCGGCTGGACGCCGCCGAGGAGCTCGCGCACGAGCTCCTCGACGTGGTCCGGGAGCAGTCCCGGCAGATCGACCGGCTGGAACGGGCCGTGGCGGAGCGGGGCTTCCTCGCCTTCTGGCGGCGTGCGTGGCGGTCCCTGCGCGGCCGCTGAGCGCCCCGGACCGGCGCGCCGGTCAGCAGGTTGCTTCCCAAATTTCTGCACCGTGTGACATGCTTCACCATCAGGTGCCCGGGCCCGGGTGTGCGCGGCCCGCCCGGGACGCACCGTTCGCGCACCGTTCGCGCAGTGTTCGCAGCAGATGAGGAGTCGGGGCATGGGATGGCTTGATCGACAGCACTCGGTGGCGCCACCGGGATTCAACCGCTGGCTCATTCCGCCGGCAGCCCTCGCGGTCCACCTGTGCATCGGACAGGCCTACGCCACCAGCGTGTACAAGAACGCGCTGGTGGCGCACTTCGACGCGAGCCTCACCCAGATCGGCATCATCTTCTCCATCGCGATCGTCATGCTGGGGCTGTCCGCCGCCGTCTTCGGCACGTGGGTGGACACCGGCGGGCCGCGCAAGGCGATGTTCACCGCCGCACTGCTGTGGTCCGGCGGATTCCTGGTCGGGGCGCTCGGGATCTTCACCGAACAGCTCTGGCTCGTCTACCTGGGCTACGGGGTCATCGGCGGCATCGGGCTGGGCATCGGCTACATCTCGCCCGTCTCCACGCTGATCAAGTGGTTCCCGGACCGTCCCGGCCTCGCCACGGGCATGGCGATCATGGGCTTCGGCGGCGGCGCGCTGATCGCCAGCCCCCTCTCGGCGGCCCTGCTCAACTTCTACGACCCCGACTCCGGCACGCCGGGCTGGGTGGCGAGCGGGGACGCCGTCGGCAAGCTGTTCCTGACGCTGGCGGTCGTCTACCTCGCCTACATGCTCTTCGGGGCGTTCACCATCAGGGTCCCCGCCGCGGACTGGAAGCCCGAGGGGTTCGACCCGTCGAAGGTCAAGTCCAAGGCCCTCGTCACCAAGAACCACGTCTCGGCCCGCAACGCGATCCGCACCCGGCAGTTCTGGCTCGTGTGGATCGTGCTGTTCTGCAACGTGACCGCCGGCATCGGCATCCTCGAGCAGGCGGCCCCGATGATCCAGGACTTCTTCCGCCAGGCGGACGGCACCTCCCTCGTGACGGTGGCCGTGGCCGGCGGCTTCGTGGGCCTGCTGTCCATCGGCAACATGGGCGGACGCTTCGTGTGGTCCACCACCTCGGACATCCTGGGCCGCAAGCGCATCTACATGGTCTACCTCGGCGTGGGGGCGATCCTCTACACCGTGCTGGCGCTGTTCGGCTCGACCTCCACCCTGCTGTTCGTGCTGCTGGCCTTCGTGATCATCTCGTTCTACGGCGGCGGCTTCGCCACGGTGCCGGCCTATCTGCGGGACCTCTTCGGGACCTTCCAGGTGGGGGCCATCCACGGCCGCCTGCTCACGGCCTGGTCCGCGGCGGGCATCGCCGGGCCCCTCATCGTCAACGCGTTCCTCGACGCCCAGGGCACTCCCGGCGAGCTCACCTCGCAGGCGTACCAGCCGGCGCTGCTGACCATGGTCGGCCTGCTGGTCGTCGGCTTCGTCGCCAACCTCCTGGTGAAGCCGGTGGACGCCAAGTACCACGAACCCGCACCGTCCGGCACCAAGGCCCACGCGAAGGAGTCCTGACATGACCAAGGCACGACTGGCACTCGGGTGGGTCCTCGTCGGGGTCCCGCTCGCCTACGGAGTGACGGCGACCCTCATGCGGGTGACCGCGCTGTTCTACTGACGCGTGCACGGGGCAGGGGCGGACCGGGACGGTCCGCCCCTGCCCCGTGCACCGGAGAACAGCGGACGCCCACGGCGCCGCGGGGTGCGGGCCGGTGCGCGGGGACGCGGGAGGACCCGTGGCCGTTCCACCCCGATGGTGCGCTGCGTGTCCTGCGGTGACGACCGTGGCGGACCCCGGCGTTCACCGCGGGTGGCGCACATTCGACCATGGGTCCGGGACCGATGCCACAACGGGTGCCATCGAGTCCTCGGGGGTCGCCATGGACGTCGGACGCACTCTGCCGTGCAACCTGCTCGCCGCCGTGCGCTCCGGCCACGGCCCGAGACCGCCCTACAGCCTGCGCCGGCCCGTCGAGGACGTGCTGACCGACCCACCGGGGGCGCCGGAGGGAGCTCCCGGCGCACCGGGTTCCGCCGACCGCTCCTGAGCGCCGCCGGGCCGCGGCAGCCCGAGGTGCCCGCGCAGCGTGGAGGCGGTGTACCGGGTGCGGAAGAGCCCCCGGCACTGGAGCACGGGAACCACGTGGTCCACGAAGTCGTCGAGGGAGTCGGGCAGCCGGGGCGGCATGAGGTTGAACCCGTCGGCCGCTCCCGAGCGGAACCACAGCTCCATCCGGTCGGCGACGGCCTCCGGGGTGCCGACCACGGTGCAGTGCCCGCCCCCGGCGGCCAGCCGCCCCAGCAGCTGCCGCACCGTGGGCCGCTCGAGCGCCACGATCCGCAGGATCGTGGCGTACCGGCCCTGCGGCCCGGAGAAGCCCTCGAGCGGAGCCAGCCGCGGGACCGGAGCGTCCAGCTCCCAGTCGCTGCAGTCCTGCTGGACGAAGGCGGACAGCTGGGCCAGGGACTGTGCCACGGGCAGCAGGGCGTCCAGCTCGGCCTGCCTGGCCCGGGCCTCCTCCTCCGTGGAGCCCACCCAGGCCACCAGCCCGGGCATGACGGCCACGGACCCCGGGTCCCGCCCGGCCGCGGCGAGGCGCCGCTTCAGGTCCGTCGTGTACTCCCGGGCGCTGTCGAGGTCGTAGGCCACGGCGTAGACCCCCTCGGCGTGCCGGGCGGCCAGATCCCGGCCCGGGCCGGATGCGCCCGCCTGGAAGAGGACCGGTCGGCCCTGCGGCGGGCGCGGCACCGTCAGCGGACCGTCCACGCGGAAGTGCTCGCCGACGTGGTCGACCCGGGCGACCCGCTCGGGGTCCGCGTGCAGGCCGTGCCGGTCGCCGACCAGGGCGTCGTCGGACCAGGAGTCCCACAGCCGGAGGGCCACGTCCACGAACTCGGCGGCCCGGGCGTAGCGCAGGGCGTGCGGCGGCATCTCCGGCAGCCCGTGGTTGCGCGCCTCGGCGTCGAACATGGAGGTGACCACGTTCCAGCCGGCCCGCCCCCGGCTGATGTGGTCGAGCGAGGCCAGCATGCGGGCGGCGTGGAACGGCGTCCAGAAGGTCGTCGAGACGGTGCTGACCAGCCCGATCCGCTCCGTGGCGCGCGCCATGGCGGAGAGGGCCGTCAACGGCTCGAGGAACCACCGGGGCCCGTCCCCGACGTCGCCGGTGCTGTGCCCGTCGGCGAAGAACACGGCGTCGAAAAGACCGCGCTCGGCGGTGCGGGCGAGATCCTCCCAGTGGGCGATGTCCCCGAGCTGCTCCAGCGCGGAGTCCGGGTGCCGCCAGGCGGCCTGGTGGTGGCCCGCGCCGAAGAGGAAGGCGTTGAGGTGCAGCTGTCGCGGCGGGGTCCCGGCGGCCCCCATCAGTCGAGGACCAGTCCGCCGTCGACCACCAGGTTCTGCCCGGTGACCGAGCGCGCCCACGGTGAGGCGAAGAACAGGAGGGCGTCGGCGAACTCGGCCGGGGTGGTGACGCGGCCCAGCGGCGTGCCCGCCGCGATCTGGTCGAAGACCGCCTCGGGCGTGGCGGCGCTGGCGTCGGTGGTGCGCAGCAGCCCGCCGGAGGCCATGTTGACGGTGATGTCGTACCGTCCGAGGTCCTTGGCCAGGGTGCGGGTCAGTGACAGGAGCGCGGCCTTGGCGGCCGTGTAGTCGTGGTACGGCACCACGGGGTTCTGGAAGAGGTTCGTGCC
This sequence comes from Kocuria cellulosilytica, assembly GCF_040981245.1. Lineage (NCBI taxonomy): Bacteria > Bacillati > Actinomycetota > Actinomycetes > Micrococcales > Micrococcaceae > Kocuria > Kocuria cellulosilytica. The sequence goes on from NZ_JAVFWZ010000008.1 coordinate 85,665, forward strand.
GATGTTCACGATCCGGCCGAAGCCCCGTTCCCGCATGCCCGGCAGCGCCTGCTGGGTGGTGTTGAGCGCCCCGCGGACGCTGCCGGTGAACTGGGCGTCGAACTCCTCCCAGCGGATGCCCTCCGCCGTGGCGCGGGCGTCGCCGTTGAAGGAGAAGTCGGCCAGCGCGTTGTTCACCACCGTGCTGACGGGGGAGCCGAAGTGCTCCCGCGCCGCGCGCAGCATGTCCGCCACCTGCGCGGGGTCGGTCACGTCGGCGCGCAGGGCCACGGCCTGCTCGGGGCCGTACCGGTCCGCGAGCTCCTCCGCGGCCGCCTCGCTGGTCCGGTGGTTGACCACCACCTGCGCGCCCTGGGCCGCGAAGGCCTCGACGACGCTGCGGCCGAGGCCGCGGGCCCCGCCGGTGACGAGGACGGTCTGTTCTGCGATCTGCATGGGACTCCCTGGGATCAGGGCGAGGAGACGCGGGGGCCGGCCACGGCGAGCCCCGGCAGGACATCCCTTCGCCAGTACGAACTGGATCAGGTTCGACGGGTGTCATCTCAGCCGGCTCCTCGTGCGGTGCCGGCACCCCGTGTCACTGCGGACGAGTATAGGCACGCCGCTCCGGGATCCGCCCGTTGCCCGCGAACGGGCAGCTCAGGCGGGACGGCGGCCACCGGGGGCGTCGTCGCCGGAGGAGCGCGTCCCGTGCCCGAGGAAGCCGCGCAGCAGCGCGGCCGTGCCCTCGAGGTGTGCGAGGGAGGAGGCCCGGGCGGCCGGGGCGTCGCCCGCCAGGACGGCGTCGGCGAGCTCGCGGTGCTGGCGGTCGGAGTGCTCGAGGTTGACCGGCAGCAGGGGGATCCGGTCCAGCAGGTCGCTGGCCCGCGAGCGGACCTCCGCGACGGCGCGGACCAGGCTGGGGCAGCCGCCCAACTCGGCGACGGCGATGTGGAAGCGGGCGTCCGCGGGACGGTAGTCCTCCGGCGAGCTCTCCTCGACCTGCCGCAGGCACGCGAGCAGGTGCTCCCGGGCGGCCGCGCTGAGGGCCGCCGCCGCGGCCAGCTCCGCCGCGGCGGGCTCGACGACGGCGCGGAACACGAGCACGTCCTCGACGTCCGCGGGGTCCACCGGGGGGAGGGTCCCGTCCGGCAGGGCGGTGCGGCCGGTCACGAAGGTCCCGCCGTAGCGGCCGCGCACCACCTCCAGGACGCCGGCGGCCTGGAGCTCGTGCAGGGCCTCCCGCAGCGTGGCACGGGAGATCCCGAGCATCGCCGCGGTCTCCCGCTCGGGCGGGAGGCGCTCGCCCCTGCGGAACAGGCCGAGCCGGATCGAGTCGAGGATCCGCTCCACGGCCTCCTCGAAGGCGTTGCCCTGCCGCACGGGCCGGATGAGGGGGTGCTGGACCGGGTCGCTCACGGTGGCGCTCCTCCCTGCGGTGCGGCGGGCGCCCGCCGTGCCACGGTGCCGGCGGGCACCCGGCGGGCGCCCGCCGGGGTTCCGCCTAGCTGAGGTCGAGGGCGACCACGCCCACGGCGATCATCAGCGCGACGGAGACGAGGAAGCCCGCCGTCACGGCGATGAACGCCCAGGAGGGGCCCTGGCCGGAGTGCTGCGAGCTGGAGCGGTCGGAGGCGTCGTTCTGGTTCATGCTCCCCATTGTGCGTCATCCGCCCGCGGCCGTCAGTACGGCGCCCCGCCCCGTGCGCCGCCGGCGGACCGGGCCCCGGGGTCTTGACGGGGTGGAGGGCAGCCCACAGACTGTGACCACTCGCGCCATATGTCTGTTTTCAGACCTTTGTGGAACCCGGAGGGATCGTCCCATGCCCGACTCCCCAGCCCAGCCCGACCGCACCGACGAGTACTTCCAACACCGCCAGCTCCGCTCCGGCGCCGCCGGCTGGGTGCTGCTCGCGGGCCTGGGCATCGCCTACGTCATCTCCGGGGACTTCTCCGGCTGGAACATCGGGCTCTCCGAGGGCGGGTGGGGCGGGCTGCTCATCGCCTTCGTGCTCATGGGCCTCATGTACACCTGCATGGTCTTCGGCCTCGCCGAGCTCTCCTCGACCCTGCCCACGGCAGGGGCCGGCTACGGCTTCGCCCGCCGCGCGCTGGGCCCGCTCGGCGGCTTCGCCACCGGGATGGCCGTGCTGATCGAGTACGCCGTGGCCCCGGCGGCGATCGCCACGTTCATCGGCGGCTACATCGAGGCGCTGGGCCTGTTCGGGATCACCAACTCCTGGCCGGTGTACCTCGTGACCTACCTCGTGTTCATGGGCATCCACATGTACGGGGTGGGCGAGGCCCTCAAGCTGATGTTCGGGATCACCGTGATCGCGGTGCTCGCGCTGGGGGTGACCGTCGTCGCGCTCGTGCCGCACTTCGACGCCGCCAACCTCTTCGACATCGTCCCGGACGACGCCGTGGGGGCGAGCACGTTCCTGCCCATGGGGTACGCGGGGGCGATGGCGGCCCTGGTGTACGGGATCTGGTTCTTCCTGGCGATCGAGGGCGTACCGCTGGCCGCCGAGGAGACCGCCGACCCCCGCCGCGACATGCCGCGCGGGATCATCGTGGCCATGGCCTTCCTGCTGGTCTCCGGGGCGCTGATGCTCGTCCTCGTCCCCGGGGCCGCGGGCTCGGAGGCGATGAGCACCTCGGACAACCCGCTGCCGGAGGCCATCCGCGCGGTCGCCGGGGCGGACAGCGTCATGGCGAACATCGTGAACTACGCGGGCCTGGCCGGGCTGGTCGCGAGCTTCTTCTCCATCATGTTCGCCTACTCACGGCAGCTCTTCGCCCTCTCCCGCGCCGGGTACCTGCCCCGGTGGCTCTCGCTGACCGGCAAGCGCAGGACCCCGTGGGTGGCCCTCATCGTGCCGGGCACCATCGGCTTCGTGCTGGCGGCCGTGACCGGCGACGGCGGGCTGCTCATCAACATCGCGGTGTTCGGCGCCACCGTCTCCTACGTGCTGCTGAACCTCTCCCACATCGTGCTGCGGCTGCGCGAGCCCGATCTCCCGCGCGGCTACCGCACCCCGGGGGGCGTGGTCACCACCGGCATCGCCCTGGTGCTCGCCCTCGTGGCGGTGGTCGCGACGTTCCTGGTCGACGTGCTCGCCGCGTCCATCACCGCCCTCGTGTTCGTGGTCTTCCTCGCCTACTACTGGTTCTACAGCCGGCACCGGCTGGTGGGCCACGCCCCCGAGGAGGAGTTCGCGCAGATCCGCACCGCCGAGGCGGACCTGCACTGACCACCCGTTCCCCACCACCGTGGCCACCCCCCGCGGCACCACCGATCTCAGCGACGAAGGACCGGACCCATGACCCAGACTCCCCAGCACCCGCGGAACGACCGGATGCTCACCGTCGAGCAGCTTCGCCGGCACGTCGCCGACGGGCTCGTGGACACCGTCGTGCTCGCCTTCACCGACATGCAGGGCCGGCTGCAGGGCAAGCTCAACCACGCGCAGTTCTTCCTGGACTCGGTGCTCGACGAGGGCGCCGAGGGCTGCAACTACCTGCTGGCCGTGGACACGGAGATGAACACCGTGGGCGGCTACTCGATCAGCAGCTGGTCCTCGGGCTACGGGGACATGGAGTTCGCCATGGACCTGGACACGATCCGGCTGATGCCGCACAACCCCGGCCAGGTCCTGATCCAGTGCGACCTCACCGGCCACGGCGGCCGGCCCATCCCGATGTCGCCGCGGTCCATGCTGCGCCGCCAGCTGGACCGCGCCCGGGACATGGGCTTCACCATGGTCACCGGCACCGAGCTGGAGTTCTGCGTGTACAACACCAGCTACGAGGACGCCTGGGACGGCGGCTACCGCAACCTGGTCCCGGCCAACCAGTACAACGTGGACTACTCCGTGCTGGGCTCCCAGCGGGTCGAGCCGCTGCTGCGGGAGATCCGCAACGCGATGTACGCGGCCGGGCTGACCGTGGAGTCCGCGAAGGGCGAGTGCAACCTCGGCCAGCACGAGATCGCGTTCCGCTACGACGAGGGCATGGTCACCGCGGACAACCACGTGGTCTACAAGCTGGCCTCGAAGCAGATCGCCCACCAGCAGGGGAAGTCCATCACCTTCATGGCCAAGCCCAACGAGCGCGAGGGCAGCTCCTGCCACATCCACATGTCCCTGCGCGGGCCCGACGGCGAACTGGTCTTCTGGGACCGCGAGCGGGACGCCCGGTCCCGGACCTACGACCGGTTCATCGCCGGGGTGCTGCGGACCATGCGCGAGTTCACGCTGTTCTACGCGCCCACGATCAACTCGTACAAGCGCTTCGTCGAGGGCAGCTTCGCCCCCACCTCGGTGGCCTGGGGCGTGGACAACCGGTCCTGCGCCGTGCGCCTCGTGGGCAGCGGGCAGTCCGCCCGGATGGAGAACCGGCTCCCCGGCGGCGACGTGAACCCGTACCTGGCGCTCGCCGCGATGCTGGCCTCCGGGCTGCACGGCATCGAGCAGGAGCTCGAGCTCGAGCCGATGACCGAGGGCAACGCCTACGAGTCCGACGCCCCCGTGGTGCCCTCGACCATGCGCGAGGCCCGGGACCTGCTGGCCGGCTCGGAGCTCGCGCGGGAGCTGTTCGGCGAGGACGTCGTGGAGCACTACGTGCACTACGCCGACGTGGAGCTGGCGGCCTTCGAGGCCGCCGTCACCGACTGGGAGCTGCGCCGTGGCTTCGAGCGCCTCTGAGCCGGGCGGGCCCGGGTACCGGCCCCGGATCGGGCTGACCACCTACTACCAGGAGGGCTCCTGGGGGGTCTGGAACTCCGTCGCCGCGATCGTCCCCGGCGCCTACGTGGAGGCGGTCGCCGCGGCCAGCGGCACGCCCCTGCTGCTGCCCCCGGTGGGCACGGACCCGGACGTGCTGGAGCTCGTGGACGGGCTGATCGTCATCGGGGGAGTGGACGTGGACCCGCAGTTCTACGGCGCCGACCGGCACGAGCTGACCTCGTCGCAGCCCTCCCGCGACGAGCACGACCTCGCCCTGACCCGGGCGGCGCTGGAGCGTGGGCTGCCCCTGTTCGCGATCTGCCGCGGCGCCCAGATCCTCAACGTGGCGCTCGGCGGCACGCTGATCCAGCACCTGCCGGACGTCAACGAGAACGCCGTGCGCTACCAGCCCGAGCCGGGCCGGTACGGGGAGGTCGAGTTCAGCACCGCGCCGGGCAGCCGCTGCCGGGAGCTGCTGGGCGAGACGGCGTGGTCCCCGTGCTACCACCACCAGGCCCTGGGGACGGTGGCCGAGGGACTGGTCGTCACCGCCCGCGCCGAGGACGGGACGGTCGAGGCCGTCGAGACCGTCGAGGGCGGCTGGACGCTCGGCGTGCAGTTCCACCCCGAGGAGAACCGGAAGGACGCCCGGCTCTTCGACGGCTTCGTCCGCGTGGCCCACGGCTGGGCGCAGCACCGCGCCCGGCAGGACCGCCCCGGGGGCACCGGCCGGGCACAGACCGCCCCACAGCGAGAGGACACCCGCATCCCATGACCACCACGCAGATCATCGACCCCGCCACGGAGGAGGTCGTCGGCTCCGTCGAGCTGACGTCCCTGGAGCAGACGGACGCGGCGGTGGAACGGGCCCGGCGCGCCTTCGGGACCTGGCGCGCCGTCGCCCCGGCCGACCGGGCCCGGCTGCTGCGCCGGTTCGCCGACGCGGTGGACGCCGACCTGGAGCACCTCGCGGCCCTGGAGGTGCGCAACGCGGGGCACACCATCGGCAACGCCCGCTGGGAGGCGGGCAACGTCCGGGACGTGCTGACCTACTACTCCGGGGCGCCCGAGCGGCTCTCCGGCCGGCAGATCCCCGCCCCGGGCGGGGTCAACCTCACCTTCCACGAGCCCCTGGGCGTGGTGGGCGTGATCGTGCCGTGGAACTTCCCCATGCCGATCGCCGCGTGGGGGCTCGCCCCGGCGCTGGCCGCCGGGAACACGGTGGTGCTCAAACCGGCCGAGCTCACCCCGCTGACCGCGATCCGGCTCGGGGAGCTCGCGCTCGAGGCGGGCCTGCCCGAGGGCGTGCTCACGGTGCTGCCGGGCAAGGGCTCGGTGGTGGGGGAGCGCTTCGTGACCCACCCGGACGTCCGCAAGGTCGTGTTCACCGGCTCCACCGAGGTGGGCCGGCGGATCATGGCCGGGTGCGCGGAGCAGGTCAAGCGCCTGACCCTGGAGCTGGGCGGGAAGAACTCGAACATCGTCTTCGCGGACGCCGACCTCGAGCGGGCCGCCGCGTCCGCCCCCGCCGGCGCCCTGGACAACGCCGGCCAGGACTGCTGCGCCCGCTCCCGCGTGCTCGTCCAGCGCTCCGTGCTCGAGACGTTCCTGGAGCTGCTGGAACCGGCCGTGCGGGACTTCGCCTGCGGGGACCCGTGGGACGAGCGCACGCAGATGGGACCTTTGGTCTCCGCCGCGCACCGGGACTCCGTGGCGTCCTTCCTCGACGACGACGCCCCGGTCGCCTTCCGCGGCACGGCCCCCGAGGACCCCGGCTGGTGGTTCCCGCCGACCGTGCTCACCCCCGCCCCGGACTCCCGGGTGTTCCGGGAGGAGATCTTCGGCCCCGTGCTCGCCGTGGTGCCCTTCGAGGACGAGGCGGACGCCGTCCGGATCGCCAACGACACCGACTACGGGCTCTCCGGGTCGATCTGGACCCGGGACGTCGGGCGGGCGCTGCGGGTGTCCCGCGCCGTGGACGCCGGGAACCTCTCCGTCAACTCGCACGCCTCCGTGCGCTACTGGACGCCGTTCGGCGGCTTCAAGCAGTCCGGCTTCGGCCGGGAGCTCGGCCCGGACGCCCCGCAGGCGTTCACCGAGACCAAGAACGTGTTCCTCGCCGACGACTGACGCCCCGGCCCAGCACCGTCCCGTCCCGGGGCATCCCCCCACCACCGAAGGAGGACCCATGGAGGTCAACGCCCGCCGTCTGGTCGGCCGCAGCGCCGTCGTCACCGGAGGCGCCAGCGGCATCGGACTCGCCGCGGCCCGCCGGCTCGCCGCCGAGGGCGCGCACGTCGTCGTCGCCGACCTGAACCCCGCGGCCGGGGAGGCGGCCGCCGAGGAGGTCGGGGGGCTGTTCGTGCGCACCGACGTGGCGGACGAGGCCGACGTGGTCGCGCTCTACGCCGCCGCGCACGAGGCCTGCGGATCGGTGGACATCGCCTTCAACAACGCCGGGATCAACCCGACCGACGACGGCTCGATCCTGGACACCGGCCTCGACGCGTGGCGGAGGGTGCAGGAGGTCAACCTCACGAGCGTCTTCCACTGCTGCAAGCACGCCCTCCCGTACATGCGCGAGCAGGGGAAGGGGTCGATCATCAACACCGCGTCCTTCGTGGCCGTGCTGGGCGCGGCGACCTCCCAGATCTCCTACAGCGCCTCGAAGGGCGGCGTGCTGTCGATGAGCCGGGAGCTGGGCGTGCAGTTCGCCCGGGAGGGGATCCGGGTCAACGCGCTGTGCCCGGGCCCCGTCAACACGCCGCTGCTGCAGGAGCTGTTCGCCGCGGACCCCGAGCAGGCCCAGCGCCGGCTCGTGCACGTGCCGGCCGGGCGGTTCGCCGAGCCGGAGGAGATCGCCGCGGCGGTCGCGTTCCTGGCCAGCGACGACGCCTCGTTCGTCAACGCCGCCACGTTCCTGGTGGACGGGGGGATCTCCGGGGCCTACGTCACCCCGGTGTGAGCGCGCGGCCGCGGACCGCTCCCGGCACCGCCGTGGGGCCCTCCGGCGCCGGGCGACTCCGGGGTCAGGGGGCGGCGGTGGCCATCTGCTCCCGCAGCGCCGCCACGAACCCGTCCACGTCCTCCTCGGTGGTGTCCCACGAGCACATCAGCCGGACCTCGCCGGCGGCCGGGTCCCACACGTAGAACGGCCAGCGCTCCTGCAGCCGGGCCGTGACCCCGGGCGGGAGCACCGCGAAGACCGCGTTGGCCTCGGGGGTCTGCGTCACCCGGGCACCGGGGACCTCCGCGATCCCGGCCGCCAGCCGACCGGCCATCGTGTTGGCGCGGCGGGCCGCCTCGAGCCACAGGTCCCCCGTGTGCAGAGCCAGCAGCTGCGCGGAGACGAAGCGCATCTTCGAGGCCAGCTGGGTCGAGAGCTTGCGCACGAACCGGGGCTGCCGCACGGCGTCCGGGGTGAGCACCACGACGGCCTCCGCGCCCATCAGCCCGTTCTTGGTCCCGCCCCACGAGACCACGTCCACGCCGGCGTCGGTGGTCAGGGCCCGCAGCGGGACGTCCAGGGCCGCGGCGGCGTTCGCGAGCCGGGCGCCGTCCAGGTGGACCGACAGGCCCAGGCCGTGGGCGTGCTCGCAGACCGCGCGCAGCTCCCCGGGCGTGTAGACGGTGCCGAGCTCCGTGGACTGGGTGACGGTCACGACGCGCGGCTGGGCGTGGTGCTCGAAGCCGAAGCCGTGCGCCTCCCGGTCGACCAGCTCCGGGGTGAGCTTCCCGTCCGGCGTGGGCACGGCCAGCATCTTCACGCCCGCGACCTTCTCGGGGGCCCCGCACTCGTCCACGTGCGCGTGGGCGGTGGCCGTGCAGATCGCCGCGTCCCAGCGGTCGGTCATCGCCGCGAGCGCCACGACGTTCGCGCCGGTGCCGTTGAACAGCGGATAGCAGGCGGCCTGCTCCCCGAAGTGCCGGCGGACCACGTCCTGCAGCGCCTCGGTGTAGGGGTCGGCGCCGTAGGCCCCCACGTGACCGCCGTTGGCGGTCGCGAGGGCCTGGAGCACCTCGGGGTGGACCCCCGCGTGGTTGTCGCTGGCGAAGCCCTTCCGGGCGGGGTCGTGCAGGCGGGACAGGACGGAGTCGCTCACGGGTGGCCCTTCCGGTGGGTCGGCGGTGTGCCGGGCGGCACTCGCACTCTACTCGTGCCCCCGGGCCCGGCGCGGGCCCTCGGTAGGGTCGGGGCATGCGCATCGTCCAGGCCGCCGCGGCGGTGGTCGTCCGGGAGGACGGCCGGCTCCTGCTGGTCCGCCGGGGCCGGGAGCCCCAGCGCGGACGCTGGAGCGTGCCGGGCGGGAAGCTGGAGCCCGGTGAGACGGCGGCTCAGGCAGCGGTCCGCGAGACGTTCGAGGAGACCGGGGCCCGGGTGCGCGCGGAGCGCGAGCTCGGGACGGTCCGCGTCCCCGGGGAACCGGGCCTCGTGTACGAGGTGCACGACGTCGCCGCGACCTACCTCGGCGGGACGCTGCGCCCCGGCGACGACGCCGACGCCGTGCGCTGGGTCGCCCCCGCGGAGCTGCCGGGGCTGGAGACCACCGACGGCCTGCTGGAGCACCTCGTCCGGTTCGGGATCTCCCGGGGCTGAGCCCCGGGGACCCGGTCCGGGCCGGATCCTCCGTCCGGGCGGGTCGTCGCGCGCCGCGGCCGGTCGTACCCTGCCCGGCCGTACCCTGCCCGGCTGCGCCCTGCCCGGCCGCACCCTGCCCGGGCCCGGACTGCCAAAGCCGCCCGGGCCCGGCCCCTCGTCCGAGCCGGGAGCGCGTGCTTGGATAGGGGCATGGCACAGACGCGGGGCTTCTACGTCGACACCGTGGAGCGCACCACCACGGCGGACCGGGACGCGGTGTGGGCGGTCGTCGAGGGGATCGGCGGCGAGCGCGGCTGGTACAGCACCGACCGGGTGTGGGCCGCCCGCGCCGCGGCCAACCGCCTGGGCCTGCCGCCCGGGCGGCTGCGGCACCGCGAGGACCCGGACCGTCTCGCGGCCGGGGAGCGCCTGGACTGGTGGACGGTCGAGGCCCTCGAGCCGCCGCGGCGGCTGCGGCTGCGGTCCCTGGTGCGGATGCCGGGGGACGCCTGGCTGGACATCTGCCTGGAACCGGGGCCGGACGGGACCCTCGTCTACCGCCAGACCACGGTCTTCCGCCCGGCGGGCTCGGCCGGCCGCGCCTACTGGTACGCGATGCTCGCCCCGCACAAGGCGGTCCTGGGCCGGCTCGCCACCGACATCCTGCGGCAGGCGGGCGGATAGGGCTCTTCCGCCCCGGCCGCTCCGGCCGTAGCGTGGACTCACCGGCCACCGTGACGCCCGGTGGACACGGCCGGTGGCCGAGGGTGTGCCTCGGCACCGCTGCCGGGCGGAGTCCTCAGGAGAGTGCCGCCATGACCGCCGACGCCCCGTCCGTCCCCGACTCCCGCGCGCTGGCCGACGAGGCCGTCGCCCTGGTCCGCGAGTGGCTCGGCCGCGCCGCCGAGGGCCGCCGGCACCGCGACGGCGCGGCCGACCGGCTCGCCACCGTCCTCCAGGACCCCCACGGGCTGGAGTTCACGGTCGGCTTCGTGGACCGGGTGGTGCGCACCGAGGACGTGCGGGCCGCGGCGCGGGCCCTGCACGCGCTCGCCGGGATCGTGCCCCGCACCATGCCCGCGGCGGACCGCGCCCAGATCCGGGTCGGGGCCGCTCTCTCCGGCCGGGCGCCCCAGGTGGTCGTGCCCGCCGCCCGCGCCAGGCTCCGGCAGCTCGTGGGGCACATGATCGTCGACGCCCGCCCCAAGGCCTTCGGGCAGGCCGTGAAGAAGCTGACGGCCCAGGGCCACCGCCTCAACATCAACCTGCTCGGCGAGGAGGTCCTCGGCGCGGAGGAGGCGGACAAGCACCTCGCCGACGCCGCCGCGCTGCTGGACCGGGACGACGTCGACTACGTCTCCGTGAAGGTCTCCTCCGTGGTCCCGCAGCTGTCCCACTGGGGGTTCGAGGGGACCGTGGCGAAGGTCGTGGAGCGGCTGCTGCCCGTCTACCGCGCCGCCGCCGAGGCCCCGGCCGGGAGCAAGTTCATCAACCTCGACATGGAGGTCTACTCCGACCTGCACCTGACCACCGAGGTGTTCACCCGCCTCCTGGAGCACCCGGAGCTGCGGGGGCTCGAGGCGGGGATCGTGGTCCAGGCCTACCTGCCGGACGCCCTCGCGGTGGTCCGGCGGCTCTCGGCGTGGTCCGCCGAGCGGGTCGAGTCCGGGGGCGCGGGGATCAAGGTCCGGCTCGTGAAGGGCGCGAACCTCCCCATGGAGCGCGTGGACGCCGAGCTGCACGGCTGGCCCCTGGCCACGTGGAGCAGCAAGCAGGAGACCGACACCAACTACAAGCGGGTCCTCGACTGGCTGTTCGTGCCCGGGCGGATGACGGGGCTGCGGCTGGGGGTGGCCGGGCACAACCTCTTCGACATCGCCTTCGCGCACCTGCTCGCCGAGCGCCGCGGCGTGACGGACCGGATCGAGTTCGAGATGCTCCAGGGCATGGCGGTGGAGCAGGCGCGGGCCGTGAGCGCCGACGTCGGGCAGCTGCTGCTCTACGTGCCCGCCGTGCGCCCGGCCGAGTTCGACGTGGCCGTGTCCTACCTCGTGCGCCGGCTCGAGGAGAACGCCTCGCACGAGAACTTCATGTCGGGGATCTTCGAGCTGGCCCCCGGCAACGAGATCTTCGCGCGGGAGGAGCAGCGCTTCCGGGCCGCCCTCGAGGCGCTGGACCCGCAGGAGGAGGCCGCGCCGGCCCCCGCCCGCGCCCAGGACCGCACCGCGCCCGGCGCCGGGTCCGCGCACCTGCCGCTGGAGCAGCCCTTCCGCAACGAGCCGGACACCGACGTCGCCGTGCCGGCGAACCAGGCGTGGGCTGAGGAGATCGCCGCCCGGATCGAGGACCGGCAGTGGTACGAGGCCCTGCCCGTGCCCGATCCCGTCGACGCGGAGGACGTCGAGCGGCTGGTGCGCACGGGCCGGGCCGCCGCCGAGGACTGGCACGCCCGCGGCGCCCGCGAGCGCGCGGAGATCCTCAACCGTGCGGCCGACGTCCTGGCCGAGCGCCGGGGGCACCTGCTGGCCGTGGCCGGCGCGGAGGCGGGCAAGACCCTGGGCCAGTCGGACCCGGAGGTCTCGGAGGCCGTCGACTTCTGCCGCTGGTACGCCCGCCGGGCCCTCGAGCTCGAGGACGTGGACGGCGCCCGCTTCGTCCCGGACCGGCTCGTGCTGATCACCCCGCCGTGGAACTTCCCGCTGGCGATCCCCACCGGCTCCACGGTCGCGGCCCTGGCCGCCGGCGCCGCCGTGCTGCACAAGCCCGCCCCCGAGGTCCGGCGCTGCTCGACGGCCGTGGTCGAGGCGCTGTGGGAGGCCGGGGTGCCGCGGGACGTGCTCCAGCTCGTCGACTCCGTCGAGGGGGAGGTGGGGCAGGCCCTGGTCTCCCACCCGGGGGTGGACCGCATCGTCCTCACCGGCGCCTACGAGACGGCCCGGCTGTTCCAGTCCTGGCGGGCGGGGCGGGCGATGACCGCGGAGACCTCGGGCAAGAACGCCCTGGTCATCACCCCCAGCGCGGACCGGGACCGGGCCGTGTGGGACCTCGTGACCAGCGCGTTCGGCCACGCCGGGCAGAAGTGCTCGGCGGCCTCCCTGGGCATCCTGGTGGGCAGCGTGGCGAACTCGGAGCGGTTCCGGCGGCAGCTGCTGGACGCCGCGTCCTCGATGGTCGTGGACTGGCCGCAGAACCTGCAGGCGTCGGTGGGCCCGGTGATCGCCGAGCCCGGCGACAAGCTGCACCGCGCCCTGACCCGCCTCGACCCGGGGGAGCGGTGGCTGCTCGAGCCGCGCCCGCTCGACGACACCGGGCGGCTGTGGCGGCCCGGGATCAAGACGGGGGTGGCCCCGGGCTCCTTCTTCCACCGCACCGAGTGCTTCGGCCCCGTCCTGGGGCTGATGGAGGCCGCCGACCTGCAGGAGGCGCTCGAGCTGCAGAACGCGGTCGCGTACGGACTGACCGCCGGGCTGCACTCCCTGGACCCGGAGGAGATCAGCACCTGGGTCGAGCTCGTCGAGGCGGGCAACCTCTACGTCAACCGCGGCATCACCGGGGCGATCGTCCAGCGCCAGCCCTTCGGCGGCTGGAAGAAGTCCTCGGTGGGCCTGGGCGCCAAGGCCGGCGGACCGAACTACCTGGCCCAGCTCGGCTCGTGGCAGAAGGCGCCCTTCCGGGAGGTCCCCGCCGGGGAGACCCCGTCCGAGGAGGCCGGCACAGAGCCCTCGGAGGCCGTCGCCCACCACCTCGCCGCGCTCCGGCCGCTCGTGCCCGAGGCGGACGCCGCCTGGCTGACCGCCTGCGCCGAGCAGGACCAGGCGTGGTGGGACCGGGAGTTCGGCCGCGCCCACGACCCCACCGGCCTGGAGAGCGAGGCCAACCTGTTCCGCTACCGCCCGCGCGACGTCGTCGTGCGCGCGGCCGAGGACGCCCCCCTGACGGACGTCATCCGGGTCGGGCTCGCCGCGGTGCGCTCCGGCGCGCGCGCGGTCCTCGTCCCCGCGGGCGAGCTCCCCGCCGAGGTGCGGGAGCTGTTCCGCTCCGTGCTGGACCCCTGCGGGGACGAGGCCTTCGCCCGGGTCGCCGCGGACTGGACCGACCCGAGCGGCGCCGGGCGGATCCGGGTCGTGGGCACGGCGCCCGGCCTCGCCGAGGCGCTCGCGGAGCGGCCCGAGATCGCGCTGCTCGCGGACCCGGTGGTCGGCGCGTCCCGCGTGGAGATGCTCCCGCTGCTCGCGGAGCAGGCCGTCTCGATCACGATGCACCGCTTCGGCAACCCCTCGACGGACGCCGAGACGGTGGTGCACCGGCTCATCGCCGCCTCGCAGGGCCTGGGCACGCCGGCGACACCCACCGAAATGTCGGCGTAGCCCCTGGTCGGAACGGTGCGGCGGTGCCAGCATGAGCCCATGCGCGCATCCCTGAGACACCTCGCACTGGGCCTGGCCGGAGCGCTCGGCGTCTCCGGCACCGTTCTCGGCGGCTCCCCGGCCGTCGCGCACGACGACGGGGGGCACGGTGGCCGGGACGCGCCCGTCACCGCCGAGCTGCCCAAGGTCCCCACCATGACCGGCGGCGGCGGCGCGGTCTCCTCGGTGGACCCCCTCGCCAGCCAGGTGGGCATCGACGTGCTCGAGCGGGGCGGCACCGCCGCGGACGCCGCCGTGGCCGCGGCCGCGGCCCTGGGCGTCACCGAGCCGTACTCCGCGGGCATCGGCGGCGGCGGGTTCTTCGTCCACCACAGCGGGCGGACCGGGGAGGTCCGCACGATCGACGGGCGCGAGACCGCGCCGGCCACCTTCACGGAGGACGAGTTCCTGGGCGCGGACGGCGAGCCCCTCGACTTCGCCACGGTGGTCAGCTCCGGGAGGTCCGTGGGCGTGCCCGGCACCCTGGCCACGTGGGAGGCCGCGGCCGAGGAGTTCGGCACGATGGACCTGCACGACCTGCTGCGGCCCGCGGAGCGGATCGCCTCCCGCGGGTTCGTGGTGGACGAGAACTTCCACGAGCAGACGGCGCAGAACGCCGAGCGCTTCGGCATGTTCCCGGAGACCGCGGAGCTGTTCCTGCCCGACGGCGAGGCGCCCGCGGTCGGGACCGTGTTCCGCAATCCCGATCTCGCCCGCACCTACCACACGATCCGGCACGAGGGCACCGGCGTCTTCTACGAGGGCGAGATCGGGCGGGCGGTGGTCGACGCGAGCCGTGCGCCGGCCACCGCCGAGGGCGTGGAGGTGCTCGCCGGGGAGCTGACCGCCGCGGACCTGGCGTCCTACGAGGCCCTGCTCAAGGAGCCGACGCACACCGAGTACCGCGGCCTGGACGTCTACGGCATGGGCCTGCCCAGCTCCGGCGGCATCACGGTGGCCGAGACCCTCAACCTGCTCGAGGCCTACGACGAGCGCACCGGGACCGGCCTCGGCGAGGTCTCCGAGGCCCAGTACCTGCACCGCTTCTCGGAGGCGACCGCCACGGCCTTCGCGGACCGCAACCGGTGGATCGGGGACGTCGAGGGCGTTCCCGTGGCGGAGCTCACGAGCCAGGAGTTCGCCGACGAGCGCGCCTGCCTCTTCGACCCCGGGGCGGCCCAGGAGCGCCCGGTCCCGTTCGGGGAGCCCGACGGGGAGTACGCCGGGTGCGGGGCGCCCGGGGCCCGCCAGCCGGCGTCCGCCGGGGGCGTCTCGACGACCCACCTGAACGTGGCCGACCGGTGGGGCGACGTGGTCTCCTACACCCTCACCATCGAGCAGACCGGCGGCTCCGGGATCACGGTCCCGGAGCACGGGTTCCTGCTCAACAACGAGCTGACCGACTTCAGCTTCGCGTCCGTCACCGAGGGCGTGCCGGACCCGAACCTGCCGGGTCCGGGCAAGCGGCCCCGCTCGTCGATGAGCCCCACGATCGTGCTGAAGGACGGGGAGCCGTGGATGTCGGTGGGCACGCCCGGCGGCGCCACGATCATCACCACGGTGGCGCAGATCCTCACCGGGCACGTCGACCGGGACCTCGCCCTCGTCGACGCCGTGGCCGCGCCGCGGCTGAGCTCGCGCAACGGGGCGGAGGAGGCCGACCTCGGCCTGGCCGAGTCCGAGGTCGGCCGGCAGCTGAGCGGGCTGGGCCACGACCTCGTCCCGCCCCCGCGCCGCTGGATCGGCAACGCCTCGGCGCTGCGGATCCTCGGCGGCGACCGCTTCGAGGCGGCGGCCGAGACCGAGCGCGGCTACGGCGGCTCCGCGATGGTGGTGCATCCCGAGCCGTGACCCCGCCCCGCCGGTGACGCCCCGGGCCCCGTCCGCTCCGGACGGGGCCCGGACCCGTGCCGGGAACGCCCTACGCTGGGTCCGGACCGCGCGTCCCGCACCAGTCCCGTCCGACCCAGGAGCCGCACCGTGTTCAGCCACCCGCCCGCCGACCGTCCCGGCCCCACCGAGCCCGCCGTGCCGGGGGACCCCGCCCTGGACGACCGGTGGCGGGCGGCGACGGCCGGCTGGCGCCCGTCCTCGATCCGCCCCTCGACCGTCCGCTCTGGCGAGCCCGACCGGACCCGGGCGTGGGTGCGCCACGCCTGGGAGGCCCTCGAGAACGAGGTCCCCGCCCCCGAGGTCGGCGACGCCCCGGCCGGCCGGCGGGTGCGCGACCTCCTGACCGTCGCCGCGCTGTTCGCCCTCCAGGAGCGCTTCCTGGCCGTCGCCGCCGGCGAGCCGGTCCCGGCCGAGGTCCCCGACCCCCGCCGGGACGGGGCTCCCCTGGACGACGACGAGGTCCTGGCGGTCGTGCGGCAGACGTGGGAGATCGACCCGGCGGAGGAGGGGACCCCGGGGTTCTCGGCGGAGCTCACCGGTTTCCTGCAGGACCACCTGGACGAGCTCGCCGAGGAGGTCCGCGAGCGGCTCGTGGACCGGCGCGGTCCCACCCAGGTGTTCGCCGAGCTGTGGAGCCTCGAGCACCCGGACGAGCTCGAGCCCGCCGAGCAGGAGGAGGCGCCGCCGTTCCCGCTGTCCACCGACGACATCGCGTGGATCGTCAGCGGGGTCCCCGGCCCCGAGAAGCACACCGCGTGGGAGTGGCTGACCCACTGATCCGACCGCCCGTGGCCCCGTCGGCCACCGCGGTCCCGCCAGCCACCGGGCCCCGCCGGCCACGGCGATCCCGCGGTCCCCCGGAATAAGGACGCCTGACGGAGACTTTTATGGATGTATCCACAAAATCGGCAACGAGGAGCTCCGCATGACCGTCCAGCTCGGCCTCAACACCTTCGGCGACCTCTACCCCGGGCCGGACGGGGAGCTGCTCAGCGGCGCGCAGGTGATCCGCAACGTCGTGGCGGAGGCGGTGCTGGCCGACCAGGTGGGCCTGGACTTCTTCGGCGTCGGGGAGCACCACCGGGAGGACTTCGCGGTCTCCTCGCCCGAGACGGTGCTCGCCGGCATCGCCACGGTCACGGAGCGGATCCGCCTGGGCTCCGCGGTGACGGTGCTCAGCTCCGACGACCCGGTGCGGGTCTACCAGCGCTTCGCCACCGTGGACGCCCTCTCCTCCGGCCGCGCCGACGTGATCCTGGGCCGTGGCTCCTTCACCGAGTCCTTCCCGCTGTTCGGCTACCCGCTGGACGAGTACGAGGCCCTGTTCGAGGAGAAGCTGCAGCTGTTCGACCGGCTCCGCACCGAAGGCCGGATCGACTGGCAGGGCCGGCTGCGCGCGCCGATCCAGGGCCTGGAGGTGTACCCCAAGACCGAGGCCGGGGCGCTGCGCACCTGGATCGCCGTGGGCGGCTCACCCACCTCGGTGGTGCGCGCCGCCCACTACGGGCTGCCCGTCATCTTCGCCATCATCGGCGGCAGCCCGGCGGCCTTCGCGCCCTTCGCCGACTACTACCGCCAGGCCCTCGAGCACTTCGGCAAGGAGCCGCAGCCGGTGGCCTTCCACTCCCCGGGCTACGTGGCGGAGACCGACGCGCAGGCCCGCGAGGAGTTCTTCCCGCACCAGGCCTACACGCACGCCCGGATCGGCAGGGAGCGCGGCTGGGGCCCGCTGACCCGCGCGGAGTTCGACTCGATGTGCGGGCCGGAGGGCGCCTACTTCGTGGGCTCGCCGGAGACGGTCGCCCGCAAGATCGTGCGGTCCTCGGCGGCACTGGGCGCCTCCCGCTTCGACCTCAAGTACGCGGTGGGGACCCTGGACCACGCCCGGATGAGCCGCAGCATCGAGCTGTTCGGCACCGAGGTGCGCCGCTACGTCGCGGACATGGCCGCCGACCTGCCCGAGACCGCCGACGCGTAGACCCGGTCCCGGGGGCACCCGTGCCGCGGGCGCCCGTGCCGTGGCCGCCGGCGCCGGGCCTGGCACTCAGAAGCGGCGTGTGACCGCGCCGTGGGGCAGGGTCACGAGCACCGTGGTCCCCACCCCGGGCCGTGAGCTGAGCTCGAGGGCGGCGCCGGCGGCGTCGGCGATGTCCCGCATGATGCGCAGGCCCAGGTGGCCCTCCGGGGACCCGTGGGAGTCGTCGAAGCCGGTGCCGTCGTCGGTGATCGACATGACCGTGGCGCCGGGCTCCGCGTCGAGCCGCAGCCGGACCGTGGACGCGTGGGCGTGCTTCGAGATGTTGGCGAACGCCTCCCGCGCCACCTTCAGGAACATGCCCTCCTGCTCGGGCGTGAGGAGCACGGCGGGGCTGATCTGCACGGACGTGTCGATCCCGCGCTGGGCCAGCGGGTCCGCGAGGCGGGCCAGGGCCCGGGGCAGTCCGAGGGTCAGCAGGTCGGGGGAGTACAGGGCGGTGGTGATCCCGCGCAGGGTGCGCAGGCTGCCCTGCAGGACGGACCGCGACCGGCCCAGCGCGCTGCGCTGCTCCGGCACCGCCGCCGTCATCTCCTGGGCCTCGAGGGAGTAGGACAGCCCCGCCAGCTCCTGGATCACGTCGTCGTGCAGGTCCCGGGCGACCCGGACGCGCTCCAGCTCGGCGGCGTCCACGGCGTGCTGGAGCAGCTGGGCGCGCGCCGTCCGGTGGTCCTGGATCCGCCGGGCGAGGCCCACGGCCGGGGCGAGCTGCGCGAGCTGGAACAGCAGCAGGGTCAGCAGGAACGCCGGGGCCATGCCCATGAGCACGGAGCGCTGCTCGTCCCGCACGATCGAGTCGTCGTAGTACGCCTCGAAGACGAGCTGCTCGCCGCCGGCCGGGACGAACCCCACGTAGACCTCCACGAGCTGTCCGGCGCCCGACTCGTGGGAGTTCTCCGGGTCCTGCTGGTGCTCGACGGTGGCGACCCCCTCGCCCCGGGAGACGAGGTCGCCGTCCCACGCGGGCGGGCCGTAGTTCTGCCCGATGAGCTCGTGCTCGTCCGAGTAGACGATCGTCCCCTCCGCGTCCCAGATCTTGATCCGGCGGATGGTCCCGTCGTTCAGCCAGGGTTGCAGCCGCACGTCCAGCTGGGCGGTGGCGGCCGGGCCGCCGGCCAGCAGCTCGTCGGTGATCAGGGGCGCCACGGCGTAGTTGGCCAGCCGCTGGGTGACGCGCAGGACGTGCTCCACGGCGTGCTCCTCGGCGACGGCCCGGATCCACCACGTCGCCGGCACGGCTGCGACCAGCAGCACCACGAGTCCCGTGAGGAGGAAGCGGCGCACGGCGGCCCGCACCTCCGAGCGGTCGGCCGGGGGCGGGGGCGCCGGCCAGTCGGCGAGCAGGCCCTCGGTGTCGGGGACGGCCCGGTCCGTGCGGGGGAGCAGGCGCCTCATGGCTGTGCCGTCAGCAGGCCGAGCCTCGAGGCGACGGCGACCGCCTCGAGCTGGGAGTGGGCCCCCAGCTTGGCCAGGATCGCCTTCACGTAGCCGCGGCAGGTGTTCGGCGTGATGTGCAGCAGCCGGGCGTTCGCGCACACGCTGTGCCCCTGGGCCATGAGGTGCAGGACCTGGAGCTCGCGCCGGGTGAGCACCGGCACCTCGGCGCCCGGCCGGCGGCCCGGGTCCGCGGCCGCGAGCAGCGAGGGGTGGACCGCCATCGTGCCGCAGCGGGCGCTGCGGATCGTCCCGAGCAGGGTCGCGAGCGAGCCGTCCTTCGGCAGGAACGCACAGATCCCGGTGGCCGCCGCGGCCTCGAGCACGTGCTGCGCGGGGTCGCCCGTCAGCATGACGATCCGTGTCCCCGGCCGGTCGCGGAGGATCCGGGCGGAGGCCGTCAGGCCGTTGCCGCCGGTGAGGTGGTAGTCCATGACCACCACGTCCGGCCGCAGGGCCGCGCACAGGCGCACGCTCGAGTCGACGTCGGAGGCCACGCCGACGCTGTCCAGGTCCGGTTCTTGGCCCAGAGCGCCGGTCAGCAGCTCCGCGAACGTGGTGTGGTCGTCGACCACGAGGATCGAGGTGCGCGCGGCGCGCCCCTCCTCGTTCTCAGTGCCCATCCCGGCCCAGCCCCCCGGCATTCCCCCGACTGCGTAGCCGTAGTATGGCGATCGCAAATCCCGGGAGGCAAGTCGGGGGCTGTACCCATTTCGGGGGTTGACCAGGAGGAACACCGTGCGGCACCGCGGTGCGCGCGGTCGCGCGGCCCGTTCTTTCACGCGGCTGCGCTCAGGGAGCGGCCCAGGAAGGCCTGCAGCACCGAGGCCGCCTCCTGCCGGGCGAGGGGGTCGCGGGTGCCGGGCATCCAGTCCGGGTCGCCGAGCTGGCCGTGCAGCACCAGCAGGGCCGTCAGGGCCTGACCCAGCTCGTTGCCGGTCGCGGCCGTGGTGCGCAGCATGCGGGCGTAGGCGCCCTGCAGCGCCGCGGACGGAGCGCAGCCCAGCTCGTGGTCGAGGGCCTGCCGGCACTGCTCGTAGGCCTGCAGGCCCTCGACGGGGCGGCCCGAGCCCTCGAGACCCAGGACCAGCGCCGTCCACGCCCGCTCCTGGAGCACGTCCTCGACGAGCGCCGCCCGCGCGTGCCGCACGGCCTCGGCGTGGAGCCGAAGCTCCAGGGCGCACTCGGCGGCCGAGACACGGGTCTCGAGCACGCGGGCGGCGTGCACCTCGCGCTGCAGCTCCGCCCACTCGCAGCGCAGCTCGTTCTCGAGCAGCGGCGCCGACGCCCGCTCGAGCGCCTCGCACCACAGGGCGTAGGCCTCGTGCGGGCGGCGGTGGCCGGCGCGCTCCACCGCCAGCTCGAACCGGCGGAGGTCCAGGTCCACGGCCGCGGCGTCCATGACGTACCCGCCGTTGGCGGTCTGCAACGGTCCCTTGCGGCCCGCCCCCGGCTGCAGGCCGCGGCGCAGCACGCTGACGTAGCTCTCGAGGTTCTGCAGGGCGGCGGCCGGCGGCCGGTCCCCCCACAGGAGCTCGACCAGCCGGCCCTTGGACACCGGCGTGCCCAGCTGCAGCAGCAGGATCTCCAGGATCTGCCGCTGCTTCGGGCCGCCCAGCTCCCGCGCCGTCAGCACGCGGTCCCCCCGGCGCACCTCCAGCGGTCCCAGGACGCGGACGGACAGCCGCACGCCCGGGCCGTTCGGTCCTCCACCTTCACCTGTCGTTTCCACGGGTCCCCCTTCCCGAAAGTGAACTCCAGTGTGGGGTGTCTCCCCGCGTCCGGATCAGTCCCGTACGGGGGGTGCGCCACCCCCCAAAAATGGGGGTCGGGTGCCGGCGCCGGGATCCGCGGGGGACGGGGCCGGACCCGGGAACGTCACGCATGACGCCGTGTGTCCTCCCCGGTCGACAGCCCCCGGGGCGTGGCTGCCGGCCGGCAACTTTTCTCCAAGGTCGGCTCCTCATCGTGCTGGCATGACCTCATCCGCCACGCTTCCGACCTCCGGCGCCCCCGCCCCGGCCCGCCCCGCGGGCAGCGGCTCCCGGCGCTGGGTGGTGCCCGCCGCCTTCCTCCTCGGCCTGCTCGGGGTGCTGGGCGCCGCGGTGCTGGGCCAGGACGAGGAACCGGGGGCCCCGCTGGGCGCGGTCGCCACCGTGCCCGGGGGTCTCGCCCGCGTCAACGGCGTCCTGCCGGAGGAGCCGGCGGCCGGCGCGCCGGCCACCGGGGACGGGACCACAGGCAACGGGACCACAGGGGACGGGGCCGCCGAGGACGGCACCCACCGCGTCCGGGTCCTGCTCGAGCTCACCGCGCTCGAGCCCGGGGGCGTCGACTTCGACGCCGCGGACTGGGAGGTGGAGCGCCTCGGCGGCGGCTCCTCCCGCGCCGTGAACGCCTCCGTCCCGGAGCGGACGCTCGTCCAGGGCGAGGCCCTGCGGACCGAGCTCCTCTTCGAGGTCCCCGACCGAGCCCTCGAGCTGACCCTCGAGGGACCCCGCAGTGCACGTCTGTCCCTCGGGACGGACCACCACCGCGGTGGTGGTCCGCGGTGACCCCCGCGGTGATGCCCGTGGCAACGTCCCCGGTGCTCCCCACGTCGACCCCTGCGGCGACCGCCGAGGCGACCGCCTCGGCACGGCCGGCCGCTCCCGCTGCGCGGCTCCGCAGCGCGGGGCGCGGAGCCGGCCCGTCGTCGTCCTGCCAGCTCGAAGGAGAACTCCGATGACCGTCTCGAGAAGAAATGTCCTGCTGCTCGGCGGACTCGGTGCGCTGGGGGCCGGCGCGCTCGCGGTGCCCACCCGCTCCGTGGAGGCCAAGTCCGCCAGCGAGCTCCGCGACTCCGACATGCCCCGGCCGTTCCGCACACCCTTCGTCCAGTCGCCGGTGCTGCAGCCGCACGCCACGTCCGTGGACCCGGCCGACGGGCGGCCCGTGCACCACTACGTGGTGACCGAGCGCGCGGCCCAGGCACAGATCCTGCCCCGGGCCGGCCTCACCACGCCCATCCTGGGCTACAACGGGATCTTCCCCGGGCCCACGATCAGCATCGACCGGGGGACCAAGGCGGTCCTGCGGGTGCGCAACCAGCTGCCCGCCGTGCACCCCCTGGACGGCCACGTCCTGTCCACCTCCACGCACCTGCACGGGTCCGCGTCCCTGCCGCAGTACGACGGCTACGCCAACGACGTCACGAACCCGGGCTTCTACAAGGACTACTACTACCCGAACTTCCAACCGGCCCGGACCCTCTGGTACCACGACCACGGCGTGCACTACACGGCGCTCAACGCGTACTCCGGGCTCGCCGCGCACTACCACCTGCACGATCCCCTGGAGCGGGAGCTCCTGCCCCAGGGGCGCTACGACGTCGCTGTCACGATCTCGGACGCGATGTTCGCGGAGGACGGCTCGCTCGGCTACGACGACAACAGCCACTCCGGGCTGTGGGGGGACGTCATCCTGGTGAACGGGCGCCCCTGGCCCGTCATGCAGGTGCAGAAGCGCGTCTACCGGTTCCGGGTGCTCAACGCATGCATCTCCCGGTCGCTGCGCCCCACCCTGAGCACGGGCGACCCGATCGCGATCGTCGCCACGGACGGCGGCCTGATGCCGAGCACCCAGTTCGTGAACAACTACCGGCACGCCGGGGCGGAGCGCTACGAGCTGCTCATCGACTTCCGCCAGTACCGGACCGGCCAGCGCGTCGAGCTCCGCAACCTCTCCAACGACAACAACGTGGACTATGACTACACCCACCAGATCATGGCCTTCGACGTCGTCGACGAGCCCGTGGACACCTCGGACCCGACCTGGAACCGGATCCCCGCGCAGCTGGACGGGCACAACGAGGTGATGGCGCTGACCACCGCGCAGGCGACGCGGACCCGGCACTTCGAGCTGGACCGCACCGACAGCATGTGGACGATCAACGACGTCACCTGGCAGGAGGTC
Source organism: Kocuria cellulosilytica (assembly GCF_040981245.1). NCBI lineage: Bacteria > Bacillati > Actinomycetota > Actinomycetes > Micrococcales > Micrococcaceae > Kocuria > Kocuria cellulosilytica. Next base: position 108,672 of record NZ_JAVFWZ010000008.1, read on the forward strand.
GTGGCCAGCGGCTTCCGGAAGGTCGCCGCCCAGGTGGACGTGGACGCCGTGGAGATCTGGGAGTTCGAGAACAACTCCGGCGGGTGGTACCACCCGCTGCACATCCACCTCGTCGACTTTCAGGTGCTCAGCCGCAACGGCAGGGCCGCGTACAACTACGAGCGCGGACCCAAGGACGTCGTCTACGTGGGCGAGGGCGAGACCGTCCGGCTGCTCATGAAGTTCGGCCCCCACAAGGGCCGGTACATGATCCACTGCCACAACCTCTCCCACGAGGACCACGACATGATGGTCCAGTTCCGGGTGGGTCTTGCGGAGGACGAGCCGGATCCCTGGGACCCGATGACGGCCGCGCCGGCGCAGTGGGACGACGGCTCCGCACCCGCTCCCTCCCCGAGCCCCTCCCCGAGCCCGTCCGAGAGCGCCACGCCCTCGCCCTCGCCCACCTCGAGCCCGACGCCCACGCCGAGCCCGGTGCCGACCACGAGCCCGACACCGAGCCCGACACCGAAGCCGACCAAGCGGGGCAAGGGAAAGAGCGGCGGCGGGAAGCCGGAACGCCGGTGACCGTTCCCCGGGTCCGGCGGCGGACGACCGCCGCGGTGCTGCTGGGCGCCGCGGCGGTCCTCGCCTGCCGGCTGTGGCTGGTCGAACCCCTCCTCGTCGGCTCCGACAGCATGGAGCCGACGCTGCCGGAGGGCGGCGTGGTCCTGCTGCTCAAGGCCGCGGCCCCGGAGCGGCGGGCCGTGCCGGGCGCCCTGGTGGTCTTCGCGGACCCGCAGGACGGCCGCACCACGGTCAAGCGGGTCGTGGCGGCCGGGGGCCAGACCGTGGCGATCGAGGACGCCGTGCTGGTGGTCGACGGAGAGGCGGTCCCCGAGCCCTTCGTGGACCACAGCAGGATCGACGCGACCTGGTTCGGGCCGGTCACGGTCCCGCCGGGACACCTGTTCGTGCTCGGCGACAACCGGTACCCGTCCGTGGACTCGCGCGACTACGGGACCGTGCCCGCCTCCTCCGTCGAGGCAACGGTGCTGCTGCCCCGCACCCCCTGAGCGATGCCCAGGACGCGGTCCAAGACTTTTCCAAGACCCTGTCGATTCACTGGAGCGAATACCTGCCCGCCGCGGCGCACCGTCCCGGAAGGACGCACCATGGAAGCCCAGCACCCCACCGCCTGCCCCGCGGCTCCGACGACGGGCGGCCCCGGCGTCTCGCGCCGCGGCATCCTCACCGGGCTGGCGGCGGGGCTCGCAGCCCTGCCCGCCGTGGAGGCCACGGCGGCCCACGCCGCCCCGCGCCGGCCGGCGCCGCCCCCCGCGGCCGGCGTCCTGTCCGGCGGCACGGGGCACGGGACGGGCGAGCTGCGAGGCTCCCAGATCGCTGTCACGGCCGGCCGGAAGGCCGAGGGACGGTTCGGCGTGATGTTCCCGAAGCTGCCGGCCTTCACACCCGACGACGCGCTGCTGATCGCCCTCGCCGAGCGGATGATCGACCGGACCCCGCCGCTGTCCGACGTGTCCCTGAGCAACGACGGCTTCGACAACCCCGAGATGCCCGCCGGGTTCGCCTACCTGGGACAGTTCATCGACCACGACATGACCCTCGACCAGACCCCGCTTCCGGAGCAGGAGCTCGATCCGAGGGCGCTGACCAACTTCGACACCCCCTTCTTCGACCTCGGCTCCGTGTACGGCAGGGGTCCCGGGTCCGATCCACAGCTCTACGACCCGGCGGATCCGCGGCGGATGCGCATCGGGGGCACTCCCGACGGCCGCCCCGACCTGCCGCGCCACGCGGACGGGACCGCGGTGATCGGCGACCACCGCAACGACGAGAACCTGATCATCGCCCAGCTCCACCTGGCCTTCCTGCAGGCGCACAACCGGTTCGTGGACTCCGGGGCGTCCTTCGAGGAGGCGCAGCGGCTGCTGCGCTGGCACTTCCAGTGGCTGATCGTGCACGACTTCCTGCCCCACGTGGTCGGCCGGCCGCTGGTGCAGAGCATGCTGACGGCGGGCAGGGCCGGCTCCGTGGCGGTGGACCGCCGCTTCTACAAGCCGGGCAACCCCGCCCGCCCCATGATGCCCATCGAGTACTCCGTGGGCGCCTACCGGTTCGGCCACTCCATGGTGCGGGCCGAGTACGAGATGCACGACGAGGTCACCATCCCGTTCTTCGGCTCTCCGGGCCACGACCTCCGCGGCTCCCGCCCGATCCCCTCGACGGCCCGGGCGGACTGGAACTACTTCTTCGAGATCCCCGGCATGAGCGACCCGGACGACCGCAACATGACCCGGCTCATCGACACGAAGCTCGCGCTGCCGCTGTCCGAGCTCCCGCCCACCGTGGTCAAGCACGTCGACGGGGCCATCCTCAACCTGGCCCGGCGCAACCTGCTCCGCGGCAAGCGGCTCGGGCTGCCGGCCGGCCAGGACGTCGCCAGAGCGATGGGGGTCACCCCGATCCCCAACGACCGGCTGGGGCTCACGGAGCGCGGCTGGAGCGGCAAGGCCCCGCTGTGGTTCTACGTGCTGAAGGAGGCCGAGCTGCTGGGCGGCCGCACCCTGGGACCGGTGGGCGGGCGGATCGTCGCCGAGGTCATCCTCGGGATCCTCGCCCTCGACCGGACCTCGTTCCTCAACGCGGACACCCCCTGGTCGCCGGCGGCGACTCCCTTCGCGTGCGGCGACTTCCTGCGCCTGGCCGGGGTCGCCCCGGGCGAGTTCCCCGCGGGGGAGGACCCGGAGGACGAGCTGCCCGAGGACGTGCTGCCGGAGGACGAGGCGCCCGAGGACGACATGCCCGAGGGGCTCTGACCGTTCCGCACCCTGCCCGCTCCGGGTCCTGACCGGTCCGGACCTCCCACCCGCCCCGCACCGGGGGCGCCGGGGCGGGTACCGTGGAGGCATGACCTCGGCATTCCTCGGGGCCGCGCCCCTCTCGACCGACCGGCGGGCGGTCCTGCACCGGCGGGTGCGCCTGATCGTGGCCGGGACCATCACCTACAACGTCCTCGAGGCGGTCGTCGCCCTGACCGCGGGCACCATCGCCTCCTCGGCGGCGCTGATCGGCTTCGGCCTGGACTCGATCGTGGAGGTCCTCTCGGCCGCGGCGGTCGCCTGGCAGTTCGCCGCCCCCGACCCGCACCGCCGGGAGAAGGTGGCGCTGCGGGTGATCGCGTTCTCCTTCTTCGGCCTGGCCGCCTTCGTCACCGTCGACGCGATCCGCACGCTGCTCGGGGCCGCCGAGCCCGAGCACTCCCCGGTGGGCATCGGCCTGGCCGCGGTGAGCCTGGTGGTCATGCCGCTGCTGTCCTGGTTCGAGCGCCGCACCGGCCGCGAACTGGGCTCGGCCTCGGCCGTGGCCGACTCCAAGCAGACCCTCATCTGCAGCTATCTCTCGGCCGTGCTGCTGGTGGGCCTGGTGCTCAACAGCACGCTGGGCTGGACCTGGGCCGACCCGGTGGCCGCGCTCGTCATCGCCGGGTTCGCCGTCAAGGAGGGCCTGGAGGCCTGGCGCGGGGACGCCTGCTGCACCCCTGTGGGCGCGATGCTGGGCGAGGGAGCCGACGACTGCGCCGACGGGTGCGGTCCGGGCTGCTCCTGCTGCGGGCCCTGACCTCTCCTCCGCCGCGCTGTGCGCGCACCGCCGCGCGCACAGGCGCCGGCCCGGGCGCCGGGCGCCGCTGCGCGCACAGAGGCCGGCCCGCGCTCCGAGGGGGTCGGAGCGCGGGCCGGCTGGGAGGAATGCTGTCTCAGATGCTCACCGGTTGCTGACCACCCCCCTCGCCTCTCCGCCGCGGGTGGACTGCACGAGCACGCTCGAAACGCGCCCGCCCGGTCCGGGCTTGGCCCGGTACTCCCAGTTGCCCAGCGAGTCCACCGGGGCGGAGCCGATCTTCACGGGCGTGCCCGAGGTCGTGTCGTAGATGTTCACCGACGTGGCCGGGTTCAGCAGGGTGGGCGCTCCGGGGACGAGGGCCGTCCCCGAGATCCGCAGCTCCTTGCCGCTCCGGTGCCGGGAGGCCGCCGCGACGGTCACCTCGTCGTCGCTGCTGAGCGTGATGGTCGCGGGCTCGCTCGCGACCCCCGCGGCGTTGGTGACCACCAGCTGCAGGACCGGGTCCTCGTCCGGGGCGGACGGCGCCGTGGCGGCGACGGTGGTGAAGAACGGCACCACGACCTTGGGCCTGGCCACGGTCGTGTCGCTGAACGCCACCTCGGGCCCGCTGAGCTGCGTCCACGCGTAGCTCACCGCGTTCGTCGACCCGCTGCCGTCCAGCTCCGTGGCCATCCCGCGGGCGACCGAGCCCGGCAGGGCGGCGACGGCCGCGGTGGCCGCAGGCTGCTCGACGTCGGGGGTGTCCGGGGTGGTGCCGTCCGTGACCGGACCGGGATCCGGCTGGGGCTCGACCGGGTCCTCCCCGACCGGGGAGGCCTCCCCACCGGTGACCACCACGGGCACGGTGGTGCTGCTCGTCCCGGAGGTGGAGACCGTGGCCTCGACCGGGGGAGCGGCCGTGGTGAACGAGCCCGTGAACAGGTTCGCCGTGCCGGTGGCCTCGAGCGCTCCGAAGCCGGCGACCTCCGGGACGGCCCCGGACGAGGACGTCGCCTCGACGGTCAGGGCGGTCCCGTCGTAGCTCGCGGCCGTCGCGACCGAGACGTCGGTGACGGCGACCTCGGCGCTGCTGACGGGCTTGTCCCCGAGGTTCCGGACCGTCACGGCGGCCGGTGCGGTGCCCGTGTACGCGATCCGGGCGTAGGCCCGCTCCGAGTCGCCCTCGTCCTTCTCCATGGGCGTGGTGCTGAACACGCCGTCCTGACCGACCACCTCGAGCTGGTCCCCGCGGCTGGTGGCGAAGACGTCGATGTGGCCCTCGCCCACCACGGCCCGGTCGGCCTGCACGCCCGTGTTGGTGGAGAGCTTGCCCATCACGGAGAACTGGTCGTTGCGGGCGGTGGCGCCGTCCGCGGTGGTCACCTCGAAGTAGTTCGTGCCGAGCGGACTGCCCGTCACCGTGTGCTCCACGTCGGGATTGCCCAGGTATCCCTCGGGCGCCCCGCTGTCCCACTGCAGGAACGGACCGATGTCCCCCTCGAGCGGGGTCCGGAAGTTGCCGACGGCCGGGGAGACGTCCTCGACCAGCCGGCCGCGGCCGCGCTCGTCGGTGTCGACCGTGACGGTGCCGTAGGGGTGCGTGAACGTCAGGGTGGTGTTGGGTGCGGCGGCGTCCACGTCGACGCGCTGGCGGGCGAAGACCACCTGGTCGCCGGGCACCGGGTTCTCGTTGGCGAAGGCGGCCTCCAGGGCGAGGGTCAGCACCGCGTCCCCGCCGCCGGGCAGGGCGACCTCGGAGCCGGCGAGCATGTAGAAGGCCTCGCCGGGGAAGTTGTCCGGGAAGGAGATGGGCTTCAGCGGGTCCGGGACGTCCCCGGGCGGAAAGGCGCACAGCGGGTTGTCGGCCTCCAGGCACAGTTCCGTGCGGACCTTGCTGCTGTCCTCGTACCAGGCGGGGAAGCCGTGCTCGGTGTTCACGGGCCCCACGGCGGTCAGCCCGCCGGGATTGCGCTGGATCACCTCGGTCGCAGCGACCGAGGCGCTGATGCCCGTGGCCCCCAGCACGAAGGCGGCCGCCACGGCGACCGTGCGGCGTCCCCGCGGACGCTGTGGCGGGTCCCGCAGCAGTTCGCGGGGACCGGATGAGGTGTTCATGGTGTCTCCTCGAGTAGTGACGGTGCTGATAGCGCGAATATGCAAAGTCACACTTGAGAAAACCCTGTGGCAGCCGCCCCGGCCGCGGTCCGGGGCGGAACCGGGCGGGGGACGGCGCCGACGCGGGACGTCACGCGGGGACGGGTGCCCCGCGGACGCTCATGGCCGCGGCCGCTCAGCCCCGCAGCCGGGCCACGGCGTCCTGCTGGCCGAGGAGGTCCTGGCGCAGCTCGTCCTCGAGGAAGGCCAGCAGCGCGCGGGAGAGGTCCGCGTTCTCGGAGGCCACGGCGTCCCGGGCCACGGCCCCCCGGAAGTTGTGGGCGAACGCGTCCATCGCGGTCTGGGCCACGCAGCTGTGCGTGGAGAGCCCGCACAGCACCACGTGGGTGGCGTCCAGGTTGCGCAGCCGGGCCGCGAGGTCGGTGTCGAAGAACGCGCTGTCCCGGGTCTTGATCAGACCCGTCCCGCCCTCGGTGTCGAGGCCGGCCACGTACGCGGACTGCTCCGTGCCCGGGAACGCGAAGCCCTGGTCGTCGTCGTGCATGTTGACGGTCCACGTGGAGCGGTCCCGCTCGTGCTGGGTGCGGATCAGCAGGATCGGGCAGCCGCCCTCGCGGGCCGCCCGGATCAGCTCGTTGACCTTCTCCGTCACCGGCTCCCGCTGCTCCTCGAGCTCGGGGAAGTCGAAGTACGAGTTCTGCATGTCGATGACGAGCAGGGCGGTGCGGCCCGTCGGGGGGTGCTGGGTCATGGCGTCCTCTCCGGTGGGGGAGTCCCCGGGGAACTCCCGTGATCGGCTGATCCGATCAGCAAGCTTACTGCTACCGGCGGCCCGGCTCCACCCGGCGCCGGACCGTTCCACCGGTCAGCGCAGCGCCGCGCGCACCCCGGGACGGCCCGCCGCCACGAGCCACACGACGTTGACCGCCACCAGGACCGCGGTGCTCAGCCCGGGCAGCAGGTGCCCGCCCAGGAGGTACACGGCGAGGTCGAAGACGTCGCCCAGCACGGCCAGGGAGCAGAAGACGAGACCGAGCACCCAGCCCCACTGCAGCTGCTCGCGCAGCGGGAACCAGACGAGCGCGTAGAGCGACGCCGTCAGCACGGTGCCGAACAGCGTCACGGCCGCGGCCAGCCCGCCCCCGGGCAGGCCCGGGACCCGGACCACGTCCTCCATCCCGGGCAGCGTGCTGGGCCCCGCGGCCGCCTCCACCAGGCCGTTCGCCACGCTCACCCCGAGCGAGAGCAGGGTGAGCCGCAGCAGCAGCCGCAGCTGGGGGGTCATCGGGGGCCGGGGCGGCACGAGCCCGGGACCCGGTCCGCCGGGGAGATGCGGGGGCTGCCCGCCGCCCGGGCGGTGCGGACCACCGGGACCGTGCGGGTGCTGGCTCATGGACGGTGCCTCCTGGCGGGTGCGGGGTGTGCTCACCGCCGAACCTACCGCCCCCGGGCCCGTCCGGGCACGGGTGGTCCCCGGGCCCGGGGGAACATCTCCGTGCGACGTGGATCACGCGGGGTAGGCTGGCACGACAGGCACCGACGGCGCGACCGCTCGTCGGTCGCGCGCGCCGCCGCGACGACCGACCAGCCAGGAGCAGCCGCGACATGACGACCCAGCACGACCGCCCCGCAGCCCCCGACCGCCGACCGTCCGGGGTGATCGACGCGCCGCTGCGTGCGGACGTCCGCCGCATCACGACCCTGCTGGGGGAGACCCTGGCGCGCCAGCGCGGTCCGGAGCTGCTGGAGCTGGTCGAGCAGGTCCGCCGGCTCACCAAGGACGCGAAGGACGCCAAGGCCTCCGGGGGCGACGACGCCGCGGGCCGGGTCCGCGACCTGCTCGGCTCCCTGCCCCTGGACCGGGCGACGGACCTGGTGCGGGCCTTCGCCCACTACTTCCACCTCGCCAACGCCGCCGAGCAGGTGCACCGCGTGCGCGTGCTCGGCCGCCGCCCCGAGGACGAGGGGTGGCTCGCCGCGGCCGTCACCGACGTCGCCGCCGAGGCCGGCCCCGACGCCCTGCGGGAGGCGGTGGGCAGCCTCGACGTCCGGCCGGTGTTCACCGCGCACCCGACCGAGGCCTCCCGGCGGTCCGTGCTGACCAAGATCCGGCACCTCTCCGACATCCTGGCCCTCGAGACCCCCGAGGGCTCCGCCGCGCGCCGCAGCCAGGACCGGCGCCTGGCCGAGCTGATCGAGCTCCTGTGGCAGACCGACGAGCTGCGCCAGAACCGCCCCACCCCGCTCGACGAGGCCCGCAACGCCCTGTACTACCTCCGGGAGGTCCTCACCGAGACCATGCCCGTGCTGCTCGCGGACCTCGAGGACCAGCTGTCGCAGCACGACGTGCACCTGCCGGCCGGCCCCCCGCCGCTGCGCTTCGGGTCCTGGATCGGCGGGGACCGGGACGGGAACCCCAACGTCACCCCCGAGATGACCCGCCGCGTCCTCCAGCTCCAGGGCCAGGCGGCCGTGGACATCGCCCTGGGCTTCCTGGACGTGCTCGTCTCCCGGCTGTCCCCCTCCACCGCCATCGTCGAGGTCGACCCCGAGCTGCGGGAGTCCGTGGAGCGGGACGTGGCGCACCTGCCCGGCCTGGACCCGCGGGTGCTGGAGCTCAACGCGCAGGAGCCCTACCGGCTCAAGCTCACCTGCATCAAGGCCAAGCTGATCAACACGCGCCGCCGGTTCGCGGAAGAGTCCGCGCACGAGCCGGGCCGGGACTACCGGACCACGGCCGAGCTCGTGGCCGACCTCGACGTGGTGGCCGGCTCGCTGCGCCACCACGCGGGCGCGCTCGCCGCCGACGGCTCCCTGGCCGCGGCGATCCGCACCATCGCCGGCTTCGGCCTGGGCCTGGCCACCCTCGACGTCCGGGAGCACGCCGACGCCCACCACGAGGCCGTGGGGCAGCTGCTCGACCGGCTGGGGGAGCTCGAGCAGCCCTACGCGGACATGGACCGCGCCGCGCGCGCCGCGGTGCTCTCCGGGGAGCTCGCCGGCCGCCGGCCCCTCGCCCCGCCGGGGCTCGCCACGGGGTCCGTGCACCTCGACGGCGACGCGGACCGGACGTTCGCGGTCTTCCGGGAGATCGCCCGGGCCCAGGAGACCTACGGCGAGGAGGTCGTCGAGACGTACATCGTGTCCATGACCCGCGACGCGGACGACATCCTCGCCCCCGTGATCCTGGCCCGCGAGGCCGGGCTGGTGGACCTCACGGGCGAGCAGGACCGTGCCACCCTCGGCTTCGCGCCGCTGCTGGAGACCGTCCAGGAGCTGCGCCGCTCCGCGGAGGTCATCGACGAGCTGCTCTCCGACCCGGCCTACCGGCGGGTGGTCGCCGCGCGCGGGGACGTCCAGGAGGTCATGCTCGGCTACTCCGACTCCAACAAGGAGGCCGGGGTGATGACCAGCCGGTGGGAGATCCACCGCACGGAGCGCCGGCTGCGCGACGTCGCCGCCCGGCACGGGGTGCGGCTGCGGCTCTTCCACGGCCGCGGCGGGTCCGTGGGCCGCGGCGGCGGGCCCACCCACGACGCCATCCTGGCCCAGCCCAGCGGCGTCCTGGCCGGGGAGATCAAGTTCACCGAGCAGGGCGAGGTGATCAGCGACAAGTTCTCCCTGCCCGCGCTGGCCCGGGAGAACCTGGAGCTGTCCCTGGCCGCCGTGCTCCGGGCCACGGCCCTGCACCAGGACCCGCGCTCCACCGAGGAGGAGCTCACCCGGTGGGGCGAGGTCATGGACGTGGTGAGCGACGCCGCCTTCGCCGCCTACCAGGGCCTGGTCGAGGACCCGGACCTGCCGGAGTACTTCCTGTCCGCGACCCCGGTGGAGCAGCTCGGCGCGCTGAACATCGGCTCCCGCCCGGCCAAGCGCCCGTCCTCGGACAAGGGGCTGTCCGGGCTGCGGGCCATCCCGTGGGTCTTCGGCTGGACGCAGTCCCGCCAGATCGTGCCGGGCTGGTTCGGGGTGGGCTCGGGGCTGCGCGCCGCGCGCGAGGCGGGGATGGAGGGGGACCTGCGCACCATGCTGGAGCGCTGGCACTTCTTCGGCTCCGTGATCTCCAACGTGGAGATGACCGTGGCCAAGACCGACCTGGAGATCGCCGCCCACTACGTGCGGGCGCTCGTGCCCGAGCGGCTCCAGCACGTGTTCGAGGTGATCCGCCGCGAGTACGAGCTCACCCTCGACGAGCTCGCCCGGCTCACCGGGCAGCAGGAGCTGCTGGACGGCAACCCCACCCTGCAGCAGACGCTCGAGGTGCGGGACCAGTACCTGGACCCCATCTCCTATCTGCAGGTCGAGCTGCTGCGCCGGATCCGGGAGCAGGACGCCGAGGGCCAGGAGGTCGACGAAGGACTGCAGCGCGCCCTGCTGATCACCATCAACGGGGTGGCCGCCGGCCTGCGCAACACCGGCTGACCGGCCGGCCGGGCGGCGGCGGCCGGAGCGCGTGACTCGCCGCGCCTCCGGCTCCCCGGACGGGGCTCCGCGCCGGAGGGCGCAGCGGCGCTCCGCCGATCAGGCGAGCAGCTGGTGGCGGGCCAGCTCGCGGTAGAGCTCCGAGGTGCCCAGGAGCTCGTCGTGGGTGCCCACGGCCGTCACCCGGCCCCGGTCGAGCACCACGATCCGGTCGGCTCCGGCGACGGTGGACAGCCGGTGGGCGACGATGAGCACCGTGCGCCCGGCCGCGGCGGAGCGGATCGCGGTCTGCAGCGCCTTCTCGTTGCGGGAGTCCAGGCTGGCGGTGGGCTCGTCGAGCAGCAGCAGCGGGGTGTCCGCGAGCAGGGCCCGGGCGATGGCCAGGCGCTGGCGCTCGCCGCCGGACAGGCCCGCGCCGTCGTCCCCGACGGTGGCGTCCAGGCCCTCGGGGTGCGACCGGACGCGCTCCCGGAGGTTGACGGCGTCCAGCACCGCCCAGCAGGACTCCTCGTCGGCCTCGGGGGCGGCGAGCACGAGGTTCTCCCGGAGGGACCCGGCCAGCACCGGTGCGTTCTGCTCCACGAAGCCGATCCGGGCCCGCAGCTCGGCGCGGGACACGGCGCGCACGTCGGTGCCGCCGAGCCGGATCGACCCGGCCACGGGGTCGTAGAAGCGCTCGACCAGGGCGAGCAGGGTGGACTTGCCCGCCCCCGACGGCCCGACGATCGCGGTGATCGACCCCGCGGGGACCGTGAAGCTGAGCCGGTCGAGCACGGGACGGCCCGTCCCGTACGCGAAGGTGACCCGGTCGAAGACCAGCTCGACGGGACGCCGGACGTCTGCCGCGGCACCGGCCCGGGCGCCGGACGCCGGGCCCGCCCGGTCGGGGACGTCGTCGTCCGCGTCCTCGCGGGGGAGGTCCAGGATCTCCTGGATGCGGCCCAGGGCGCCCAGGGCGGTGCGGACCGTGGTGATGGCCGAGAAGAACTGCCCCAGGGGCATGACCATCATGAAGAGGAACAGGATGAACGTCACCAGGTCGGCGATCGCGAGGGCGCCCGAGGCCACCCGGTAGCCGCCCACGCCGAGGACGGCGAGGAAGGAGCCCTGGACGGCGAGCCCGCTGATCGGCCAGAGCACGGCGCCGACGCCGGCGACGCGCACCCCGAAGCCGTAGGCGGAGACCGCCTCGGCCTCCAGCCGGGCCGCCTCGCGGTCGGTGGCCCCGCCGGCGCGGATGGTGCGCACCGCCGACACCGCGCGCTCGACGCCGGCGGCGAGCCGGCCCACCGCCTCCTGGGCCGAGCGGGTGAGGGACTGGATCCGGGCCGACGCGACCACCACGGCCAGCACGGCCACCGCCACGACGCCGAGCGTGATGCCGAGCAGGAGCGGGTCCAGCAGCGCCATCCCGACCAGCGCGCCCGCGAACACCAGCGTCCCGCCCAGGGCGTCCACGAGCCCGCCGGTCAGCGCGGCCCGCACCATGGTGGTGTCCGAACCGACCCGGGAGACCAGGTCCCCGGCCCGGCGGGCGTCGTGCTCCCGCACCGGCAGGTGCAGCAGCTGCCCCACGAGCCGCCGGCGGGCGGAGAGCACCACGCCCTCGGCCGTGCGCTCGAGCAGGTACCGCTGCACCGCGCCCACCAGGGCGGCTCCGATGACCAGCAGCACGAGTGCGGCCACCAGCGGCGCCAGGGACCGGCCGGTGCCGATGGAGCCGATGACCCGGTTGACGACCACCGGCTGCCCGAGGGACAGCCCCGCGCCCAGCACGGACAGGACCAGCACCATGCCCAGGACGCCGCGGTGCTCGGCGAGGTAGCCCGCCAGGTCGCGCAGGCGCCCCCGCGGCGCCTGCGCCTCCTCGGCCGGCGCCGTCACGGGCGGGAACGCCGGCTAGGACCCACCGGCCAGGTCTCCACGGTGCGGGGCTCAGTCGCCGACGGCGTCGCGGCCGCGCCGGACGATCAGCGGATCGGGAGGATAGACCACGTCCGGGTCCTTGTCCTCGTAGTCGAACTGGTCCAGGAAGAAGCGCAGCGCGTTGATCCTCGCCCGCTTCTTGTCGTTGGACTTCACCGTGGTCCACGGGGCGTGGTCGGTGTCGGTGCGCAGGAACATCTCCTCCTTGGCGTCCGTGTAGTCCTCCCACCGGTCGAGGGAGGCGAGGTCCTGCGGGGAGAGCTTCCAGCGCCGCACGGGGTCGATCTGGCGGATCGCGAACCGGGTGCGCTGCTCCTGCTGGGTGACGGAGAACCAGAACTTCGTCAGGTGGATGCCCGAGTCCACCAGCATCTTCTCGAAGACCGGGGCCTGGCTCATGAACCTGGCATAGTCCTGCGGGGTGCAGAAGCCCATCACGGGCTCCACGACCGCGCGGTTGTACCAGGAGCGGTCGAAGAGCACCATCTCCCCGGCGGTGGGCAGGTGGCGGATGTAGCGCTGGAAGTACCACTGCCCGGCCTCGCGGTCCGAGGGCTTGGTGAGGGCGACGACGCGGGCCGCGCGCGGGTTCAGGTACTCGGTGAAGCGCTTGATCGTCCCGCCCTTGCCGGCGGCGTCGCGGCCCTCGAACACGATGACGTGCTGGAGGTCGTGGTCCTGGCCCCAGTACTGGAACTTCAGCAGCTCGATCTGCAGCTGGTACTTCTCGAGCTCGTACTCCTCCCGGCTCATCAGCTCGTCGTAGGGGTGCTCCTCCCGCCAGGTCTCCACCGCCGAGCCCCCCGGGTCGATCAGGTCCGGGTCCTCCTCGTGCCCGTGGGGCACGGTGTAGCCCATCTGCGTGAGGTGGTCGATGAACTCCCGCAGGTTCTCCCGCACCGCCCACTGGTCGGCGGGCATCCACTGCCGTTTTCCGTCGGGCATCGGCCGTTCCTCTCCGGTCGGGTCTCTTCTGCGCAGTGTAGGCCCGGCCGTCCTGACCCGTGCGGACGGCGGGCACATGACTCCCCGGTGACCGGCCGGAGCACGGTCCCGCCGCAGGTGCGGGCGCCTACCGGCCGTCGGCGCCGTCGACGCCCACGCTGATGTCGTGGCCGACGGCCGTCCCGTGCTCCACCGTCCGCGAGACCGTGCAGTACTTGTCGTGGGAGAGGCCGACGAGGCGCTCGACCATGCCGGCCGCCTTGCGGCCGGCCGCGTCGTCGGGGAACGAGAGGTGGAACGAGAGGTGCAGGTCCTCCAGGCGGTTCGCGCCGCTCTCCTCGACGATCTTCTGCCCCGTGGCCTCGATCCGGAACTCCGAGGGCTCCGCGCTGCGGGAGGTCGCGACGTCCACGTCGATGGCGGAGCACCCGGCAATGGCGGCCAGCAGCAGTTCCACGGGGGACAGCAGGTCCTCGCCGCGGCCGAAGGCGATCTCGGCCCCCGCCGGGTTGCGGGCGGTGTAGCGGCCGGTGGCGGTGCGGGTCAGCTCGACGGAGCGCGGGGTGGGGTCCGGGGTTTCACTCATGGGTCCATGATGCCAAGCCCACCGGCCCCGGCGCCGGGCCCCGGTGCGCCCGGCCGGCGCGCTGCCCGGTGCCCCTGACACACGCACGTCACCGGCACGCCGCCTGCCGGGGCCGCGCGGCCGTGGGAGAGTGGGGGCATGCGTGCCGTGGTCATCGATGCGTTCAGGAGCCGGCCCGAGGTCCGTGAGGTGGCCGAGCCCACGGCCCCGCCCGGCGGGGTGGTCGTGCGGGTGATGGCCACGGGCCTGTGCCGCAGCGACTGGCACGCCTGGGCCGGGCACGACGAGATCGCGCTGCCCCACGTCCCCGGGCACGAGCTCGCCGGAGTGGTCGCCGCGGTGGGCGCGGGCGTGCGGCGGTGGCGGACCGGGGACCGGGTGACCGTCCCGTTCGTCTGCGGCTGCGGCCGGTGCGAGTGGTGCCGGTCCGGTGACGCGCAGGTCTGTCCCCAGCAGGAGCAGCCGGGGTTCACCCACTGGGGGTCGTTCGCCGAGCACGTCGCCCTGCGCGCGGCCGACACGAATCTCGTGGCCGTTCCCGAGCACGTGGACTTCGCGACCGCGGCCGGGCTGGGATGCCGGTTCGCCACGGCCTACCGGGCCCTGGCCGGGCGGGCGCAGGTCGCCGCCGGGGAGTGGGTGACCGTGGTCGGCGCCGGCGGAGTGGGACTCAGCGCGGTGATGATCGCGCGGGCCCTGGGCGCCCGGGTCATCGCGGTCGACCGCAACCCGGAAGCGCTCGCCGTGGCGCGCGGGCTCGGCGCGGAGCACACGCTGCGCGCGGCCGGGACCGACGTGCCCGCGGCCGTCGCCGACCTCACCGGCGGGGGCAGCCACGTCGCCGTCGACGCCGTGGGCAGCGAGCAGACCTGCGCCGATGCGGTGCTCAGCCTGCGCCGGCGCGGGCGGCACGTCCAGATCGGCCTGCTGCCGCCGGTCGAGGGCCATCCGCGGGTGCCGATGGCGCGGGTCATCGGCTGGGAGCTCGACCTGCTCGGCAGCCACGGCATGGCGGCCGCCGACTACCCGGACATGATGAGGCTCATCGCGCAGGGCGCCCTGGAGCCGCAGAGACTCGTCGAACGGACCATCGGGCTCGAGGAGGCCGCGGCGCTGCTGCCGGTGTTCGACACGACGCCGGTGGCCGGCATGACGATGATCGATCCCGCGCTGTAGGTGCGCCCGCGCCGGCCCTGCGGGCGCCGGGGGCGGAATACGCCGTGGCGCGGCACCGTTGATGATGGGACTCAGTGCCCAGCGACGAGGAGGCCGGCTTGCCCCCACCACGACCGGCGCGCGACGGCGACGACCCCCAGGAGCCCGATCCCCACCCCCTGGACGCCGAGCTCGAGGCGCTGATCAGCGACTACCAGGAGCTGCACAAGGACGACGAGCGCCTGCGCCGGATCGAGCGCATCGTCCATCCCGGGCACCGGACCGCCGAGGAGGAACCCGGGGAGCGTGCCGGGGCGGTCCGGGAGGAGCAGATCGCCCCCGAGCTGAGGACCCAGGACCTCCGGCGGGTCGCCGCCGGGCTGCTGCGCACCGAGGCCGACATGCGGGCCTACGCGGCCCGGTTCGCCCAGCGCAGCACGCGGCAGGACCCGGCCGGACGGGACCTGGACCGCCAGGCCCACGCGCTGGACGCCGCGGGCCGGCACTGGCTGCTGATGATCGGCCAGAACCGGGACCACGGGCTGGTCGCCTGCCGCTTCGTCCGCGAGCAGGGCATCCCGCACGCCAGGGTCGTGTCCTTCACCCCCGAACGGCTGCGGCTGCCGATCCTGGTCGTCGAGCTCGGCCCGGACGAGGACGGCTCCGCGGCGGAGTGCTGATCCGCGTGGCGTGCCGCCGGGCCCCGATCCCGAGGGCCGGGGGCCGTGCCCGGACCGTCACCGCCTGGCCAGCACCAGCTCCGTGAGCGCGCTCAGCAGCGGTCCCTCGACGCCCAGGGCGCTCGCCTGCCCGAGCGCCCCCACGGGATCCCGCCGCACGGCCTCGTGCACCCGCTCCTTGACGTCGTAGCCGATCTGCGCGTCGTTGAGCAGGTCGAACACGCGGGCGGCGAGGTCCGGGGCGGCCACGGTGCGCAGCGCGGCCGACCGCACGACGATCCGCGCCCCGGGGGCCACGCCCTCGACGACGACGGAGGTGCGGTGCCCGCGCACGGCGTCCCCGTGCCGGACGGTCCGCGCCGGGACCGTTCCTCCGTCCACGGTCACGGCGAGCTCCGCCGGCTCCTCGAACCCGATGAGGGTGAGGGTCCAGGTGCGCGCCGCCGGCAGGCAGCCGAGGCCGCCCCGTGCCGGGCCGACCGTGAGCTCCCCGGCGGCCACGTCGAGGACGAGCGGAGTGCGCGCCCAGCGGCCCGGATCGCGGCCGTCGCCGCTGTCGTCGTCCTCGTCCAGGGCGGAGGCGTGCGAGGCGCCGGCGACCACGAGGACCTCGAGCTCGGCGGGATTGCCGACGCCCGGCGCGGCGTCGTCGTCGGACCCGGCGAGGGGCACCACGGCGCCGGCCCGCGCGAGGACGGGGACGTCCTCCAGGCGGCGGTGCAGCACCAGCTCGCGCCCGCCGTCGTAGACGGCGCCCGTGAACAGGTCCGTCCAGGACCCCTCCGGCAGCCACACCGGCACCGCCGCGCGCGTGACCACGGGGTCCGCGGGGGAGGTGACCGGGGCGACCATCAGCTCGGACCCGAACAGGTACTGGTGCCCGTAGCGGTAGGCCTGCTCCGCCTCCGGGTGCTCGTAGTACAGCGGCCGCACCAGGGGGACGCCCTCCACCGCGGCGGCCCGGTTCGCGGTGTGCAGGTAGGGGACCAGCCGGTGCCGCAGCCGGAGACCGCGCTCCATGACCTCCGCGAAGGGGGAGCGGTAGCGCCACGGCTCCTTGGCGATGAAGTCGTTGTCGCCCGAGTGCAGGCGCAGGATCGGCGAGAACACGCCGAACTGCAGCCAGCGGGTGGCCAGCTCGTCGTCGCGGGCGCCGAAGACGTGCCCGCCGATGTCGTGGCTCCACCAGCCGAAGCCGATGTTCGCCGCCGTCGCCGTGAAGTACGGCTGGAACGCCAGGGACGCCCAGGAGATGACGGTGTCGCCCGAGAAGCCCACCGGATACCGGTGGCTGCCCGGACCGGCGTAGCGGGAGAGCGTCAGCGGGCGGGACCCGTCCGCCCCCGAGTCCAGGAAGTGGTAGTGGTTGAGCACCCACAGGGGGTCCACGCCCGGCAGCCGGGAGTGCGGCCCGGACTGCCAGTCGATCCACCAGAAGTCCACGCCGTCGGCCTCCAGGCCGCGGTGCAGGACCTCGAAGTACGCGGCCACGAACTCCCGGTCGGTGACGTCGAAGGCCACCGGCTCCTCCGACCCCGGGTCCCGGCCCAGGGCCGCGAGCATGGCCGGGTGCGCGTCCTCGAAGGAGCGCACCCCGTCGGCCGGGTGCAGGTTGAGCGTGACCCGGTAGCCGCGCTCGTGCGCCCACGCGAGGAAGTCCCGGGGGTCCGGGAACAGCTCCCGGTTCCACGTGTAGCCCGTCCAGCCCGAGCCGTGCCGGCGCTCCACGTGCTCGTCGGTGAGGTGCCAGTCCATGTCCACCACCAGCACGGAGAACGGCAGCCGGTGCCGGTCGAAGTCGGCGACCAGCTGCCGGTACTCGGCGTCGTCGTAGGCGTGGTAGCGGCTCCACCAGTTGCCGAGCGCCCAGCGGGGCAGGACGGGCTGCGGTCCGGAGAGGGCGTAGAAGTCCCGCAGCGCCTGCTGGTGGTCGTGGCCCCAGCCGAAGAGGTAGAGGTCCACGGCCCCCTCCTCGCCGGCGCGCGGCGCGTACCAGCCGTCCTCCGTGAGCAGCACCGAGGCGGAGTCGTCGACCACCCCGAAGCCCTCGCGGGAGGTGATGCCCGGCTCGAGCGGGATGGGTCCGTCCGCCTCGTCGAGGGTGCGCGCGGTCCCGCCCAGGGTGGGGACCGGGGTGCCGTAGCGCCACACGCTGTGGTAGCTGGTCACGCCGCCGCGGATCTGCGCGGACAGGCCGGTCGGGCTGAAGGCCCGCTCGTCGTAGCTGAGGTGGATCCGCTCGGTGACCAGCTCGATCCCGGCCGCCGTGCGCCGCACCCGGAAGTCCGGCACCGGGAACCGGCGGTCGAGGGCGAACGCGGACGGGCGGTCCTCGAAGCGCCCGCTGGGGCTGTGCTCCAGGCGCAGCAGGCCGGGGCTCAGCACGCTGATGCGGTAGTGCTCGCCGGCGACCACGGCGTCCGGGTCGACGGCCCCGGCGCCGGTGGGGCGGAAGTGGGGGAGGGGCATGCGTCCACCCTAGGCGGACCGGGCCGGGAATAACCCGCCCCGGAGGTTCCTTGTACGGGGTAGTTCAAATTTGAAGCAACTGTGCGGGGGTGTCCGACCGGGCGCCGCCGCGGAGCAGGAGGACGGCATGCAGTTCGGCATCTTCACCATCGGGGACGTCACCGAGGACCCCACCACGGGGCGCACCCCCACCGAGCACGAGCGGATCAGGGCCACGGTCGAGATCGCGCGGAAGGCCGAGGAGGTGGGCCTGGACGTCTTCGCCACGGGCCAGCACCACAACCCGCCGTTCGTGGCCCCGGCGAACCCGCCGATCCTGCTGGCGAGCATCGCGGCGCAGACCGAGCGGATCCAGCTGTCCACGGCCACCACGCTGATCACCACCACCGACCCGGTGCGCATCGCCGAGGACTACGCCTATCTGCAGCACCTGAGCGGCGGGCGCGTGGACCTCACCATGGGCCGGGGCAACACCGGCCCGGTGTACCCGTGGTTCGGCCAGGACATCCGCCAGGGCATCCCCCTGGCGGTCGAGCACTACGGTCTGCTCCACCGGCTGTGGCGGGAGGACGTGGTCAACTGGCAGGGCCGGTTCCGCAGCGCCCTGCAGGGCTTCACCTCGACGCCGCGCCCGCTCGACGACGTGCCTCCCTTCGTGTGGCACGGGTCCATCCGCTCCCCCGAGATCCCGGAGCAGGCCGCCTACTACGGCGACGGGTTCTTCCACAACAACATCTTCTGGCCCGCCGAGCACACCCGGCGGATGGTGGAGTTCTACCGGGCCCGCTACGAGCACTACGGCCACGGCTCCGCCGACCAGGCGATCGTGGGCCTGGGCGGCCAGGTGTTCATGCGCCGGAACTCCCAGGACGCCGTGCGGGAGTTCCGCCCCTACTTCGACAACGCCCCGGTCTACGGCCACGGGCCCTCGCTGGAGGACTTCACGACGCAGACGCCGCTGACCGTGGGCTCCCCGCAGCAGGTCATCGAGAAGACCCTCGCCTTCCGCGACTACGCGGGCGACTACCAGCGCCAGCTGTTCCTCATGGACCACGCGGGCCTGCCGCTGAAGACCGTCCTGGAGCAGCTGGACCTGCTCGGCGAGGAGGTCGTGCCGGTGCTGCGCCGGGAGTTCGCCGCGCTCAAGCCGGCCCACGTGCCCGAGGCCCCGACCCACGCCTCGCTGATGGCCCGCCACCGCGCCGGCCAGGACCCGGTGCCCGGCGGCGCCGAGGACTCGCCCGCCGGGCGCGCCCGCGCCGCGCAGGCCGCGGAGCGGGGCGCGGGGAAGACCGCGGAGGGGGCCCGCCGATGAGCGCCCCCACGACGACGCCGGAGCCCGGCGCGGCGAGCCCGCTCACCCTGACGGTGGTCTCGGCCGGGATGTCGGACGCGTCCGCCACCTCGCTGTTGGCCGACCGGCTCGCGGACGCGGCGCGCGACGCCCCGGGCGGGGCGCCGGTGCGGGTCGAGCGCGTGGACCTGCGCCCGCTGGCCCACGCGATCGCCGACCACCTGCTCACCGGGTTCCCCGGTCCGCAGCTGCGGAGCGCGCTGGAGGCCGTCACCGGGGCGGACGCCCTGATCGCGGCCACCCCGACGTACAAGGCCTCCTACTCGGGACTCTTCAAGTCCTTCTTCGACCTCCTCGACGAGGCCGCGTTGGAGGACCTGCCCGTGCTGGTGGCCGCCACCGGCGGCACCGCGCGGCACTCCTTGATGCTCGACTCGGCCATGCGCCCGCTGTTCGCCCATCTCAAGGCCCTGGTGCTGCCGATGGGGGTGTACGCGGCCACCGAGGACTGGGCCGGGGACACGCTCGAGCAGCGCATCCGGCGGGCCGGGGCCCAGCTGGCGCGTTCGATCGCCCCGGGCGCGGAGCCGGCCGGACGCACGGCCGGCGCCGTTCCGGCCGGGGCCCGGCGCCCGGCGCGGGGGGACGGGTTCGAGCAGGTCCCGGACTTCGCGGACCTGCTCGCCCGGGCCGGACGGTGACCTCCCTGCCGGGCGGCGCGGCGTCCGCGGGTGCTCCCTCCGCGGAGGCTCCCTCCGCCGGCGCCCCTGCGGAGGGCGCCCCTGCGGAGGGCGCCCCGGAGGGGAGCTCCCGCCCGTGGGACGTGTGGCAGCTGTACTTCGAGACCACGGCCCGGCTCACCACCGAGATCGAGGCCCGGCTCAAGGAGCACGGGTGCTCGCTCATGGACTACCAGGTCCTGCTGCTGCTGCGCGACGCGGAGGGCCACCGGCTGCGGATGGGGGAGCTGGCCCAGCGGATGGTGTTCTCCCCGAGCCGGCTCAGCTACCAGATCGGCGTGCTCGAGAAGCGCGGCTGGGTGCGGCGCCGCCGCTGCGCGGAGGACGCGCGCGGCCTCGAGGCCGAGCTCACGGACGAGGGCCTGCGCGCCTTCCGCCGCCTGCGGCCCGCCCACGCCCGCGACGTCGAGGAGCTGTTCCTCGGCGCGCTCGAGGGGGACGACGCCGCACGCCTGGCGGCGGTCATGGAGCGGCTGGCCCGGAACCTGGGCTGAGGGCGGGCCGCCCGCGGCGTCCGGGCCGGCAGCCCGGCCCGCTCCGGTCGGCGCAGCGCGGCCCGGTCAGCGCAGGGCGGCCCGCACGCCGGGGCGGACGGCCACCACGAGCCAGGCCACGTCCACGACCGCCTTGAGCGCACTCGTCAGGAGGCCGGCCGAGACGCCGGTGGGCACCACGAGCAGCAGCGCGGCGTTGGCCAGGGTGCCCAGGAGCGCCATGGACGCGAGGACGATGCCGAGGATCCACGCCCACTGCCGCTGCTCGCGCAGCGGGAAGTACACCAGGGCGTAGAGTCCGGCGGTGACGCCGAGCCCGAGCAGCACGGAGCCGACGAGGACGACCGTGTCGAACGCCGGGCCCAGCGCCGTGGTCTGCTCCGGGGCCGTGAGGAAGCCCACCGCGCTGCCGAGGAGCGCCATCACGAAGGACGCCACGGTGAGCCGCAGGAGCAGCCGCAGGTCGGCGGTCACCGGAGGCCGGGGCGAGCGGTCCCTCGGGTAGGGCGGAGCCCCGGGCGGGGGCGGGCCGCCGTGGGCCCGCGGTTCGTGGGGCTGCTGGGACATCGTCGGTGCCTCCTGGCGCAAGGGTCCGTCACGGGGAAGGGGCCCGGGCAGGGCCCAGCACCGAACCTATCCGCCGGAATCGCTTTCGCGAACACCTAGGGGCCCGGTTGCTGCCTGTGCGGCGGACCGTGACGCCCCGAGCCGCTCAGGCGCCGGGCCGGCCGCCCGCCACGAGGGCCGCGGTCGCGGCCGCGATCGCCTGCTCCTCGTCGGTGGGCACCACGAGCACCTCGAGCGCGGAGTCCGGCGCGGAGATCCGCCGGACCTCCCGGGAGCGGGCGGCGTTGGCGTCGTCGTCGAGCACGACGCCGAGGGCGCCCAGCCGGGAGCAGACGCGGGCCCGGAAGGCCGAGGCGTTCTCGCCGATGCCGGCCGTGAAGACCAGCGCCTGCGCCCCGTCCACGGCCACGTGGTAGCCGCCCACGTACTTCGCCAGGCGGTGGGCGGCCATCTCCAGGGCGAGCTCGGCGCGCTCGTCGCCGCGGTCCGCGGCCTCCTGGACGGCGCGCATGTCGTGGTCGCCGGCGATCGCCCGGAGGCCGGACTCCTTGTTGAGCACGGCGTCGAGCCGCTCGGCGGTCATCCCCGGGTCCCGGCGCAGGACGGCGGTGACCACGGAGGGGTCCAGGTCCCCGGTGCGGGTGCCCATCACGAGCCCCGCCAGGGGGGTGTAGCCCATCGACGTGTCGTAGGACGCGCCGTCCTTGACCGCCGTCACCGACGCGCCGTTGCCCAGGTGCGCCACCACGCAGCTGAAGCGCTCGCGCGGGACCCCCAGGAACTGCGCCGCCCGCCCCGTCACCCAGTCGTGGGAGGTGCCGTGGAACCCGTAGCGGCGGATGCCCCAGTGCTCGTAGAACTCCTCCGGCACGGCGTAGCGCCACACGTGCTCGGGCATCGTGCGGTGGAAGGCGGTGTCGAACACGCAGATCTGCGGCAGGTGCGGCCACGTCTTCTGCACGGCCCGCAGGCCCAGGACGGCGGCGGGGTTGTGCAGGGGTGCCAGCGGGACCAGCCGCTCGATGTCGCGGATGATCTCGTTCGTGGCGAGCACCGGGGCGGAGAAGCGCTCGCCGCCGTGCACCACGCGGTGGCCCGCGGCGTCGATCGTGCGCCCCTCCAGCTCGACCTCGAGGCGCTGGGCGAGCAGCTCGAGGGCCTGCGTGTGGTCCTCGATCTGCGAGCTGCCGATGTTCTCGATCAGCCCGGAGGCCAGCACCGTCCCGCCGTCCGCACCGGCCTCGAGCTCCCGGACCTGGTACTTGAGCGAGGACGAGCCGCAGTTGACGACGAGCACGAGCATGGAGGACTCCCTGGGGCGGTGCGGACGGGGACGGTGGGGCACGGGGCGCCGGGCCGGCTCACATGCCCTGCGCCTGGATCGCGGTGATCGCCACCGTGTTGACGACGTCGTCCACGGTGCACCCGCGCGAGAGGTCGTTGACGGGCTTGCGCAGCCCCTGCAGCACCGGGCCCACGGCCACGGCGCCGGCCGACTGCTGGACGGCCTTGTAGGTGTTGTTCCCGGTGTTGAGGTCCGGGAAGACGAACACGGTCGCCCGGCCGGCCACGGTGGAGCCGGGCAGCTTGGAGGCCGCGATCGAGGCGTCCACCGCGGCGTCGTACTGGATGGGGCCCTCGACCTCGAGCTCCGGGTCCGCGCCGCGCACGATGTCGGTGGCCGTCCGGACCTTGTCCACGTCCTCGCCGGAGCCGGAGCCGCCGGTCGAGTAGGACAGCATCGCGACCTTGGGCTCCACCCCGAACCGGCGGGCGGTGCGGGCGGAGGCGAGCGCGATGTCCGCGAGCTGCTGCGCGTCCGGGTTCGGGTTCACGGCGCAGTCGCCGTAGACCAGCACGCGGTCCTCGAGGAGCATGAAGAACACGGAGGAGACGATCTTCACGCCCTCGGAGGTCTTCACGAACTCCAGGGCGGGCCGGATCGTGTTGGCGGTGGTGTGCGCGGCGCCGGAGACCATGCCGTCCACGTCCCCCAGCTGCACCATCATGGTGCCGAAGTAGGAGCCGTCGAGCATCCGCTCCAGGGCGGTCTCCTTCTGCACCCCCTTGTGGGCGCGCAGCCGCACGTACTCCCCGGCGTACTTTTCGCGCAGCTCCTCGTCGTGCTCGAAGTCCACGAGGGTCAGCCCGTCCTCGGTGAAGTCGAGGTTGATGCCCTCCGTCTGGCACAGCTGGGCGATCCGCCCGGGATCGCCCAGGATCGTGAGGTCGCAGAAGTTGCGGCGGTGGATCATCTCGGCGGCCCGCAGGATGCGGGGGTCCTCGCCCTCGGGCAGCACGATGTTCTTCCGCTCCGCCCGGGCGGTCTCGACGAGCTCGTGCAGGAAGCGCAGGGGCGTGCGCTTGGCGGGGCGCGGCAGGTCGAGGCGGCTCACCAGCTCCTCGCCGTCCACCCGCCGGGCCCACTCGCCGAGCGCGGCCGCGACCTTGCGCGGGTGCGCCCCGGAGAGGGTGCCCCGGGTCCGGGACACCTCGCGGGCGGCCCGGTAGGTGTCCAGCCCGGTGGTCAGCACGGGGAACGGCGCCGCGGCGGTGAGCTCCCGGATCCGCCCCTCGGTGTCGAAGCCCCCCGTCAGCAGCATCCCCGAGGGGACGGGCAGGGCGGGGGAGAGGGCGGAGGCCAGGGACGCGACGACGATGTCGGAGCGGTCTCCCGGCGTGATGACGAAGTCGCCGTCGGCGAGCTGCTCGAGGTAGTGGCCCACGGTCATCGCGGCGATCTTCACGCCCTTGACGTCGCGGTCGAGGGAGACCGTGGACGGGCCGTCCCCGAAGCCGTGCCGGTCCCGCAGCTCGGCCACGGTGGGGGCGGCCACCGCCTCGTTCTCGGCGATGACGTACACGGGCAGGCCCCGCACGCCGCGGGCGGCGTTGTGCTCGATCCGCTCCACCCAGTCGGGGCGGGCCCGGTTGACGATGACCGCGAAGATGTCGCACCGCGCCTGGTTCAGCTCGGCGCGGGTGACCTCGATCGCGTTCAGCACGTCCTCGGGGCTCTCGGACTCGTCGGCGCCGATCACCGCCAGGACGGAGGCGCCCAGGTTGTTGGCCATCCGGGCGTTCATGTCGAACTCGGCGGTGGCCGCGTTGTGCGCCAGGAGGTCGGTGCCGTCCACCACGACCACGTCGCAGTGCCGGGCCATCTCGCCGTAGACGGTCACGGCCATCGCGTCCAGCTCGTCGTGGTCCCCCGCGGCGAGCAGCTCGCGGGTGCGGGCCAGGGAGATGCCGCCGCGGCAGCGCTCGTCCGGGAGGTCGAAGTTGCGCTTCATCAGCTGCACCATCGGGTCCTCCGCCGGCGTCTCCCCGAGGTGGACGGGCCGGAAGTAGCCCAGGCGGTCCGTCTTGCGGAACAGCGAGTCGGCCAGGCCGAGGGCCACGAGCGACTTGCCCGACTGCGGCGTCATGGCGCTGACGTAGATGCCTTGGGTCATGGTGACGGGGTCCTCCGACGGTCGGGCTGGGTCCGTGCCCAGTGTAGGGCCCGCTTCCGGAGGTCCCGGCGGGAATCGCGCCGGTGACCGCACCGTTGCCCCTGCCGGGGCCGTCCGCCCGGCCGGCGCCGCTCAGGCCAGGGATCAGACCGTATGAGGTGACCGGCGGTTTGTGGGTTGGGGTTGCGGGCCGGGGCCCCGCGTACGCAGATTCGTGGGTTACCGGACAAGAACGGTCCTTGCCCGGGTTCCGACATGCGTAGGAGGCCCCGGTGTTTACCGAGAATACGAGCGTGGGACTGGATGTGCACGCACGATCGATCAGCGGCACAGCGATCGACACGACCACCGGTGAGGTGCTCACCCGCCGGCTGGGCCCGGACATCACCGGGGTGCTGGGCTGGCTGGAGGAACTCCGTGAGGGCCACGGCCCGCTGGCGGTGGCCTACGAGGCCGGCCCGACCGGGTACGGGCTGGCCCGGGCGGTGACCGGGGCCGGGCACCGGTGCGTGGTCGCGGCCCCGTCCAAGATCGTGCGCCCGGCCGGGGAGAAGGTGAAGACCGACGCGAAGGACGCGCTGCTGCTGGCACGGCTGCTGCGGATGGGAGAGCTCACCGCGGTGCGGGTGCCGACCGTGGCGCAGGAATCGGCCCGGGACCTGGTCCGGGCCCGCGAGGACGCCCGCCGGGAACTGATGAGCGCCCGGCACCGACTCTCGAAGCTGCTGCTGCGCCACGGGTGCGTGTACACCGGGGGCGAGGCCTGGACCGGCGCCCACGACAGCTGGTTGCGTCGGGTCCGCCGGGGCGAACTGGCCGTAGCCGGGGCCGGGACCCTGGCCGCCTTCGACGCCGGCTACGAGTCCGTGGGCCAGATCCTGGCCCGCCGCCACCGTCTCGACGCGGCGATCCTGGCGGTGGCCGCCGACTCCGAGTTCACCCCGGTCGTGGACCGGTTGTGCTGCCTGCGCGGGATCTCGAGGCTGACCGGGCTCGGGCTGGCCGTGGAGATCGGCGACTGGGACCGGCTCACCGGCGCGAGGATCGGGGCCTACCTCGGGCTGGTGCCCTCCGAGCACTCCTCCGGGGCCAGCAGATCCCTCGGGGGCATCACCAAGACCGGCAACACCCACGCCCGCCGGCTGCTGATCGAGGCCGCCTGGCACCACAAGCCCCGCTATGTGGTCGGGGCGACCATGCGTGAGCGGTGGGCCGCGGCCCCACCGGCCGCGGCCGCCCGCGGTGATGCCGGCAACCGGCGGCTGCACCACCGGTGGAGCGTGCTCACCGCGCACCGCAAACCGCACACCGTGGCCAACACCGCCATCGCCCGCGAACTGGCCGGCTGGTGCTGGTCCCTGGCCGTGATGGAGGACTAGCACCCACAGACTCGTTCACGAGACCGGCACCGGACCGCAGCGCGAGGAGCAACCAGCGCTTGGCCTGTGAGCACCCCACTCCTAGGAGCGGGGCCACGCTCGAGCTCAGACAAGCCCGACGGCTCCTGCCGAAACACGGTCCTGCGGTACCCAACCCGCGCATATCAGACTGACCGCGCGTCGCCACAGACACGCCGCCCCGGGCCCGGTCACGAGAACGACGAAGCGGCGTCCCTCACCGGCCAACGAGGGACGCCGCTTCACCCTGCCCTCTTGACAAGATCGACTACATATCAGGCCAGGGAGAGGAACATCTTCTCCAGCTCGGCCTTGTCCAGGCTCGGGTCCTCCTGGCGCAGGCACTGGTCCAGGCCCGTGGCGATGATGCTGAAGCCGGCCTTGTCGAGGGCGCGGGAGACCGCGGACAGCTGCGTCACCACGTCCTTGCAGTCGCGGCTCTCCTCGAGCATGCGGATGACGGCGCCGAGCTGGCCCTGGGCCCGCTTGAGGCGGTTGATGGTGGGCGTGAGGTCCTGGGGATCGAGTTGCACGGGGCGCTCCTGGGTGTGGTGGTGGGCTTCCACCATTGTATACCCCCTGGGGGATCTTGCATACCCAGGGGGGTATGGTGCATCATGGAGTCACACCCACCGCCACCTCCGGAAGGAACTGCCGCATGACCTCGAAAGTCGCCCCCGCCGAACTGAAGTCCTGGATCGACTCCGGCGAGGAGGTCGCCGTCCTCGACGTGCGCTCCGCCGCCGAGTTCGCCGCCGAGCACATCGACGGGGCCTACAACGTCCCCGTCGACCTCGTGGCCGACCACGCCAAGGACATCGCCGAGGCCCTCGGCGGCAAGGTCGCCCTGATCTGCCGCTCCGGCGCCCGTGCCTCCCGCGCCCAGGAGATCCTGTCCTCGGTCGGCACCGAGAACGCCTACGTCGTCGACGGCACCGTCGACGACTTCGAGAAGGCCGGCGGCGCGGTCGTCCGCGGCGCCTCGACCTGGGCGATGGACCGCCAGGTCCGCATGGTCGCCGGCTCCCTCGTGCTGGCGAGCGTCGTGGGCGGTCAGCTCGTCTCGCCGAAGCTGCGCGCCGTCGCCGCGGGCGTCGGCGGAGGCCTCGCGTACTCCGCGCTGTCCAACACCTGCGCCATGGCCAACGTGCTCTCGAAGATGCCCTGGAACCAGGGCGCCAAGGATCCCTCCAAGGACGCCGTGCTGGAGCAGCTCGCCGCCCAGTGAGCCGCCGGGATCGGTCCGGCGCCGAGCCACGGGCCGCCCGGCCCTGCGACGGCCCCGCCGCCACGCCGTCCGCGTGGCGGCGGGGCCGTCGTCGTCCCCGGGGTTCACCCGGACGCCGCCGGGTGGGAGGATGGGGGCATGCTGGTTGCCTTCTCCGTCTCCCCGTCCGGTGGCGAGAACCCGAGCGGTTCCGTCCACGACGCCGTTGCCGCCGCCGTCCGCGTGGTCCGCGAGTCCGGCCTGCCGCACGAGACCGACGCCATGTTCACCACGATCGAGGGCGAGTGGGACGAGGTCATGGACGTCGTCAAGCGCGCCACCGAGGTGGTGGGCGACTACGGGCCCCGGGTCTCCCTGGTGCTCAAGGCCGACATCCGCCCCGGGCACACCGGGGAGCTGCAGGGCAAGGTCGAGCGCCTCGAGGCCGCGATCCAGCGGCAGGCCATAGAGTCCTGAGCACTGTCCCCGCGGTGGTCCCCCTGCGGGCCGCCGGGCCGTCCGACGCCGAGGCCTGGACCGCCCTGCACCTGCACTGCCTCGACGAGACCTACCGGCCGCTCTTCGGCGACGCCTTCGCCGACCGGCAGCAGGCCGCC
Organism: Kocuria cellulosilytica; assembly: GCF_040981245.1. NCBI lineage: Bacteria > Bacillati > Actinomycetota > Actinomycetes > Micrococcales > Micrococcaceae > Kocuria > Kocuria cellulosilytica. Next base: position 136,344 of record NZ_JAVFWZ010000008.1, read on the forward strand.
GCCGGGCGCACCGCCGGCTACGACCGCGCGCTCCTCGCCGACCCGGCCGTGCGCACCCTCCTCGCCTTCGACGAGGGCGGGACCGCGCTCGGGCTGGTCTCGGCCGGCCCGGCCCCTGCCGCGTGGGAGGAGCGCGCCGGGGTGCCCGCCCCGCTGGTCCCCCGGCAGCTGTTCCAGCTCTACGTGCTCCGGGCCGCCCACGGCACGGGCCTCGGCGCCGCGCTGCTGGACGCCGCGCTCGGCCCCGCGGACGCCTACCTGTGGATCATGGACGGCAACGCCCGCGCCGAGCGCTTCTACGTCAAGCACGGCTTCCGGGCCCTGGCCGAGTCCTTCCCCGCCGGCGGGCCCTGGGCCGGGCAGCACATGCACCGGATGCTGCGGAGGGAACCCGCGTGAGCCGGGCGTCCCGCCGCGCACGGGCCGTGCCGGCGCCCGCGGGGCCCACCGGCCCGGCGGCCGGGTCCTACGAGATCTCGACCGGCACCGCCGAGCTGGTGCCGGACGCGTACGCCCCCGGCTCCTGGGTGCTGCACGTCAACGGCGTCCCCTCCTCCCACGTGGACCCGGAGCACCCCGAGCGGCTCGACTTCGAGTACATGCGCTGGATCGCCGCGCTCGTGCACGCCCATGTGGACGTCCACCTGGACCCGGAGCGGCTGCGGGTCCTGCACCTCGGCGGCGGCGCCTGCTCCCTGGCCCGGTACCTCGCCCACGCCCACCCCGCGGCGCGGCAGGTGGTCGTCGAGCTCGACGGCCGGCTCGCCGAGCTGGTCCGGGAGTGGTTCGACCTCCCGCGGGCCCCGCGGCTGCGGATCCGGGTGGGGGAGGCACGGGCCGTCACGGAGTCGCTGAGCCCCGCCACCCGGGACGTGGTGGTCCGCGACGTCTTCGCCGGCGCCGTGACCCCCGAGCCGCTGACCACGGTCGAGTTCGCCCGGCACGTCCGGCGCGTCCTGGCCCCGGGCGGGCTGTACGTGCTCAACTGCGGCGACACCCGGGACCTCGCCGGGGCCCGCGCCGAGCTCGCCGCGCTGTCCGAGGTCTTCGAGCACGTCGCCGCCGTGGCGGACCCGGCGATGCTCAAGGGCCGCCGCTACGGCAACATCGTGCTCGCGGCCTCCGCCGCGCCGCTGCCGCTGGAGGGTTCGCCCGGAGCGGCCGCGCTGGGCCGGGAGCTGCTGGGCGGCGCGGTGCCCGCCCAGTACAAGGACGAGGCGTGGGCGCGCTCGTTCGCGGGCGGCACCCCGCCGCGCCGGGACCCCTGAGCACCGTGCGTGCGGTCCGGCGCGCCCCGTGCTCCCGGCCGGGCGCCGTCCGCTGCCCGCTCGCGGCGGGGTGCCGGCCCTACGGCCGGCTGCGCAGGGGCGCGAGCGCCTCGGCCCAGGCGACGACCTGGTCGAAGACGGCCTGCAGTGCGCCGGCGGCGTCCTCGGTGGGCGTGAAGGCGAAGTCGTCGTCGAACTCGGAGCCGAACGGCAGGAAGACCTGGGCGCGGACGTCGGCCATCTGCAGCTCGGCCGCGATCAGCCGCCAGGCCTCCACGGCGCGGGTGCCGCCGGCGCTGCCGTAGCTGACGAAGCCGATCGACTTGTTGTTCCACTCCGCGTACAGGTAGTCCACGGCGTTCTTCAGCGCCGCCGGGACGGAGTGGTTGTACTCCGGGGTGACGAAGACGAACCCGTCGTAGGAGGCGATCTTCTCCGCCCAGGCCCTGGTGTGCTCCTTCGAGTACTGCCCCATGGCCGGGGGCATCGGCTCGTCGAGCAGCGGCAGGTGCTGGTCGGCGATGTCCACGAGGTCGAATTGCGCGTCGGCGCGGTCCTGGGCGTGCTCGTGCACCCAGTCGGCGACGGTCCTCGCGTTGCGGTTGGGACGGGTGCTTCCGGCGATGACGGCGATACGGGTCACAGGGCGACTCCTTCGGCCTCGGCTGCTGGTGCGATCGGGGCGCGCACGGTGCGGCGCACCTCGTTCCTCAGCGTAGTGACCGGGCGCGGGAACGGAAGCCCTGGGCCCGGCCCGATCGGTCCCGCCTCGCCCAGCGGCTTGCCCCGGGCGCGTCGCTGGGCGAGGCTGAGCTCGGCACGGCTCACGGGAACTGCGCGCAGGGCGGTGCCGTGTGCCCGATCCCGGGTGGCGTGCGCAGCGGGTCGTCACCGGGGCCGCTGTTCGTCCAGTCCGCACTCGACCGGAGGTGCTTCCCATGGACCTGACCGACCGTTCGATCCTGCTCACCGGAGCCGGCAGCGGCATCGGCCGCGCGCTGGCCCTCGAACTGGCTCAGCACCCGACCCGCCTGGCGCTGGTGGGCCGGCGCTCCGAGCCCCTGGAGGAGGTCGCCGCCCTGGTGCGCCGGCAGGGCGCCGAGGCAGTGGTGATCTCCGCGGACCTGACCGCCGACGGCGCCCCGGCCCAGGTGGTGGCCGCGGCCCAGGAGCAGCTGGGCGGGGTCGACGTGCTGATCAACAACGCCGGCAACGTCCGGGCCGGACGGCTCGAGGCGATCGAGGAGTCCGAGGTGCTGGCGCAGATCGCGCTGAACCTCACGGCCCCGATCCTGCTCACCCGTGCTGCGCTGCCGGCGCTGCGGGCCTCGGGCGAGGGGCTCGTGGTCAACGTTTCCTCCGGCCTCGGCCTGCTGGGGATGGCGTTCTACGCGACCTACGGCGCGACCAAGGCCGGGATCGCCCACTTCGGGGAAGCCCTGCGCCGGGAGCTCCACGGCGAGGGCGTGCACGTGCTCAACGTCTTCCCCGGGGCCACCGACACCCCCATGATGGACAGCTCCGGTGCCCGGGCCGAGCACGGCTTCGACTACGAGAGCCCCGAAGCGGTGGCCGCCGCGACCGTGGCGGGCATGATCGGCGGTGAGCTGACCGTGCTGCGCGGAGAGTCCACGGGGCAGATGCTCGCCCGGAACCGGGAGGACCCGGCCGGCGTGGACCGGATCCTCGCCGCGGGCAAGGCCGAGCTGGAGAAGGTCGTGACCGGGCACTCCAGCCTCTGAGGTCTTTCGAACAGGACAGGGCCACGGTGTCGCCGGTCTCCGTCACTCCGTAGGCTCGACGGCACACCGGCCCTGGCCGGGACGGTGTGCCACCGCCACCAGGAACACCACAACGAGGAACGAGGCGCAACCATGGTGAACAGTCCGGACCTGATCGTGTTCGACGTCAACGAGACCCTCTCCGACCTGGCTCCGCTGGGTGCGGCATTCGACAAGGAAGGAGCGGCGGCGGGCCTGTCGCGGACGTGGTTCGCCGGCATCCTGCGCGACGGCTTCGCCGTGACGGCCACCGGCGGGAACACCGGCTTCGCCGAGATCGCCCAGGACAGCCTGCACCGGCTGCTGAGCGAGCACGGCGTCTCCGCGCCCGAGGAGTCCGTCGAGCGGATCATGGGCACCTTCAAGAGCCTGGACGTGCACCCCGACGTGGTGCCGGGGATCAAGGCCCTGCACCAGGTCGCCGAGCTGATCACCCTCACCAACGGGGCCGCCCAGGTCGCCGAGGCGCTGCTGAGCAGTGCCGGAGTCCGGGAGCACTTCTCCGAGCTGCTCAGCGTCGAGGACGCTCCGGCGTGGAAGCCGGCCCGGTCCGCCTACGACTACGCCGCCACCCGTCGCGGCACGGATCCGCAGGACATGCTGCTGATCGCGGTGCACCCCTGGGACATCCACGGCGCCCACGAGGCCGGATTGCGCACCGCCTGGATCAACCGGACGGGCGCCGAGTACCCCGGGTACTTCGCGCGCCCGGACCTGGAGGCCCCCGATCTGCCGGCGCTGGCCGAGCAGCTCGCAGGCCCGCGCGGCTGAACCCGGGGTAGGCCCACCGCTTCGAGAGGACGGGACCATGGCGATCGACGTGGACGCGGCGCGGCAGGACACCAGGGGGACGGCGCACGCCACCCACCTGGACAGCGCGGGCAGCTCCCTGATGCCCCGGCCCGTGGCGGACGCCGTGGTCGCCCACCTGCGCCGCGAGGAGCTGGTCGGCGGGTACGCGGCCGCCGCCGAGGCCGCGGAGCGCCTGGAGGCGGTCTACTCGTCGCTGGCCCGGCTGATCGGGTCCTCGCCCGGGGAGATCGCCGTGCTGGAGAGCGGGTCCACCGCGTGGGCCGCCGCCGTGTCCCGTCTCCGGCCGGCCGCCCCGCGCGTCCTGCTCGGACGCACGGAGTACTGGCACAACGTCCTGGTCCTGCGTCGGCTGGCCCGCCGGGACGGTCTGGAGCTGGTGGTGCTCGACGACGACGCGCACGGCCAGGTGGACGTGGCGCACCTGCGGCGCGAGCTGGACCGGGGCGACGTCGGGATGGTGGCCCTCACCCACGTGCCCATGGGCGGGGCGCAGGTCCAGCCGGCGGCCGAGGTGGGCCGGGCCTGCCGCGCGGCCGGGGTGCCGTTCGTCCTGGACGCCTGCCAGTCGGCCGGGCAGCTGCCGCTGGACGTGCAGGAGCTCGGCTGCGACGTCCTGGTCGGCACGGGCCGGAAGTTCCTGCGGGGACCGCGGGGCACGGCCTTCGTCCACGTCCGCCGGGAGCTGCTGGACCGGCTGGAGCCCGAGCTGTCAGAGCGCCGGTCGCCGGCGCGCGACGCCGGCGAGGGCCGGGCCCGGCTGCTGGAGAGCTGGGAGACCGGCGTGGCCGCCCGGCTGGGACTGGGCCGGGCCGTGGACCACGCCCTGGAGCTCGGGCCCGAGCCGATCCGGGACCGCGTCCGCGCGCTGGCGGAGTCCCTGCGCGGCCGGCTCGCGGCGCTCCCCGCGGTGCAGGTGCACGACCGGGGCCTCGTCCGGTGCGGGATCGTGACGTTCTCCGTCCGGGACCGGCCGCCCGACCGGGTGCAGGCCCACCTGGCCGGCCAGCGGATCACCGTCTCCACCGCCCCGCTCCCACCGCCGGCGGCAGAGCAGGTCCTGGACCCGGCCCCCGAGCATCAGACCGTGGCGGTGCGGGCCTCCGTGCACTACTACAACACCGAGGAGGAGCTCGACCGGCTGGCTGCCGCACTGTCCTGAGCAGCGCTGTCCCGGGCCGCACCGTCCCGCGCGGGGGTGCTCCCGGTCCGGGCGGAGGCGATGGGGCCCACGTGCACGTGCTCCCGGGTGGCCGTGAGCACTGACCCGTCCGGGACGCAGTACCACCCGGGCCCGTCGTCGGAGGGCTCGCTGGCCACCACGGTCCCGGAGCCGTCCCGGCGCCAGCACAGGGTGTCCCCGGCCGCCGTGGCGGCGATCGTGGTGCCGTCGGTGAGCAGGAGGTTGAACCGGCCCGTGGTGCGCGCCGAGACGTCCTGGACCACGGCGGCCAGTGCCTCCGGTGCCGAGGACCCGGCGGTGAGCCGCTCCTGAACCAGGGCCCAGAGCAGGGCGGAGTCGACGCGCGCCTCGAGGCCCAGCAGGCGGACCGGGGGCAGGGAGGCAGCCAGCGTCTCCACGGACCGCGGCCAGCCGTCGACCCGCCCGTTGTGGCTGAACAGCCACCGGCCGTCCGTGTAGGGGGCGGCCGCGGCCTCGTCGGGGGTGGTGCCCGGCGTGGCCGAGCGCACGGCGGCCAGCACCGCCCTGCTGGTGGTCACCCGGGCCACGTCGGCGAAGGAGGAGTCCGCCCACATCGGCACCGCCCTGCGGTACCGGGCCGGCACGGCATGACCGGGGGCGTACCACCCGGCGCCGAACCCGTCGGCGTTCATGCGGCCGTTGCGCTGGTGCCGGGGCGCCCAGGACTGGGTGAGCAGCCCGTGCTCGGGGGCCAGGAGGAGATCCGCCAGGGACGTCGGCGGGCCGAGGAAGGCCAGGTGGCGGCACACCCGGCTACCGCCCCTCGGCCGCGGCGTCGCGCACGGTGCGGAAGCCGGTGAAGATCTGCCGCCGGACCGGGTAGTCCCAGTTCCGGAACGTGCCGCGGCACGCTGCCGGGTCCGTGGCCCAGGACCCGCCGCGCAGCACCTTCTGCTCGGGCCCGAAGAACACCTCGCTGTACTCCGGGTACGGGAACGCGCGGAACCCCGGGTGCGGCAGGAAGTCGCTCGAGGTCCACTCCCACACGTCCCCGATGAGCTGGTGCACGCCCAGCGGCGAGGCGCCGGCGGGGCAGGAGCCCACCGGCGCCGGGCGCAGGGCCGTCCCGCCGAGGTTGGCGTGGCGGGCCGTCGGCTCCTCGTCCCCCCACGGGAAGCGCCGGGACCGGCCGGTGGCCGGGTCCCAGCGGGCGGCCTTCTCCCACTCCGCCTCCGTGGGCAGCCGGCGTCCGGCCCACCGGGCGTACGCCTCGGCCTCCCAGTAGGACACGTGCTGCACCGGTTCGTCACCGGGCACGGGTTCGACGACGCCGAAGCGCCGCCGCCACCACTGCCCGGCCTCGCGCCGCCAGAACCCCGGGGCGCTGATCCCCGTCCGCTGCCGGTGCGCCCAGCCCGCGGGGCTCCACAGGTCCTCCCGGTCGTAGCCGCCGTCCGCCACGAAGCCCGCGAGGTCCGCGTTGCTGACCGGCCGCGTGTCGATCCAGAAGCCGGGCACGTGGACCTCGTGGGCGGGGCGTTCGTTGTCGAGGGCCCACGGGTCCACCGAGGTCCCCATGGTGAAGGAACCCGCGGGCACGTGCACCTCCCGCGGCAGGCCCGTGCTCCGGGGAGCGCACACGGCGGGATCCAGCGGCTCCGCGTGCAGCACCGGCGCCCCGGTGCGCAGCTGGTGGGTCGCGAGCATGGTCTCGGCGTGCTGCTGCTCGTGCTGGACGATCATCGTGAAGGCGAAGCCGGACTCCAGCAGGGGCGAGCCCTCCAGCGGCACGCGGTCGAGGATGTCGAGGGCCTTGGCCCGGACCTCGCCGATGTAGGCGCGGGACTCCGCCGGGTCGAGCAGCGGCAGCGACGGGCGGGAGCTGCGGGAGTGCTCGAAGGCGTCGTAGAGGGAGTCGATCTCCGGGCGCAGGGGCTCCAGCCCGCCCACGTCGCGGACCAGCCACAGCTCCTCCTGGCTGCCGACGTGCGCCAGGTCCCACACCAGCGGCGACATCAGCGGGGAGTGCTGGGCGAGCAGCTCGGCGTCGTCGCACGCGGTGAGCGCGTGCACACGGCGGCGCGACCGCTCCAGTTCGGCGGCGATGCGCTCCTTCAGCGCCGAGGGGGTCCCTGCGGCGTCCGTGCGCGGATCGGTGTGGTTCATGCGGCGTGCTCCTCGTCCTCGGGGGTGTCGTCCAGCAGGTCTCCGGTACCGGGCCGGCGCGCCGGCCGCTCGTCGGCGGGGCACCGGCCGGCGTCCGGCGTCAGCCGGTGAGGTGCTCGGTCATGGCGTCGGCGACCTGCCGCGGCGAGTCCTCGGTGGGGATGTGCTTGCCCGCGACCTCCACGAGGTCGGCGCCGGGGATCTCCTCGACGTAGCGCCGGGCGAAGCCGATCCTCTGGAACTCGTCGTCGCGGCCCCACACCAGGCGCGTGGGCAGGGCCTTCCGCTGCAGCGCGGGCACGACGTCGAGGGTCCAGCGGGGGTCGGCGGCGGCCGCCATCGCCGTCCACGACCGGGCCCTGGCCGGTTCGTGCCAGGGGGAGAGGTAGTCGGCCAGCTCGTCGTCGCTCAGCTCCCGCACGGTGCTGCGGCGGGTGGACGCGGCGCGGGCCGCGAGCAGGTCCTCGACGGTGGTGGCGGCCCTGACCCCGGGATCGCGGAAGCGTTCGACCGCCGGGACGGGCCAGGAGTCGAACATCACCGAGTTCATCAGCACCATCCGCTGCACGCGGTCGGTCGTGGCGGCCAGGTGCTGGGCGATGCCGCCGCCGATGTCGTGACCGGCCAGGTCGAAGTCGTCCACGCCCAGGGCGTCCGCGGCGTCCAGCACCGTCCGGGCCAGCGCCGGGACGGTCGCCTGCTCGGGATCGAGCTCACCGGCGCTGGCGCCGAACCCCGGCAGGTCCAGGGCGATGCACCGGCGGATCCGCCCCAGGTCCGGCAGCACCGGTTGCCAGACCCGGCTCCAGAAGGTGCCGTGCAGCAGCAGGAGAGGCCGCTCCTCGTCGTCGCCCGCGGTCAGGTACGACAGCTCGGTGCCGTCGACCTCGACCTGCCGGCGCTCCAGGGGGTGCTCCACGGGGGTTCCTCTCGTCGTCGGGCCGGGGACGGGCGTCCTCCTCCGATCCTCCCGCTAGGCGTCGAGCTCGTCCAGGGCGGCCTGGTAGGCCTCGTGGTAGGTGGGGAACTGGGCGACCTGGTCCCGCAGCACGTCCAGCGGCAGCTGCGTGCGGACGGCCAGCGCGGCCTGGTGGATCCACTCCCCGGCCATCGGCCCGACCGCCCACGCCCCGATCAGCACGCCCCGGTCGGCGTCGGCCAGCAGGCCGAGGTGTCCGCGGGGGTCCCGCTCGTAGGTCCAGGGGCGGGCGAGGGACCGGGCCAGGTCCAGCTCGACGGCCGCGGTGCGGATCCCGCGCCGCTCCGCCTGCTCGGCGGTCAGCCCGGCGGCGGCGATCTCCGGGTCGGCGAACACCACCCGCGGGATCCCCTCGTAGGTCGCGGGGCGGGGCCGGCCGAGGACGGCGTCGGCGGCGATCCGCCCCTGGTACTTGGCCACGTGGGTGAAGGGCATGACGCCGGTGACGTCACCGATCGCCCACAGGTTCTCCGCCGCGCGGCAGTGCTCGTCGACGAGCACCTCGCCGTGCTCGCCCAGCTGCGCCCCGGCGTCCTCGCAGCCGAGGTCCCGGGTGCGGGGCCTGCGGCCGGTCCCGAAGATGACGACGTCGGCGGCGGCCTCGGTCCCGTCGTCGAGGGTCAGGACGCTGTCCTCGCCCACGCGCCGGGCGCCGGTGGCCGAGGCCCGCAGGCGGACGTCCACGCCGGCCTCGGCCAGGCAGCTGTGCAGGAGCTCCCCCACCCGGGGTTCCTCCCGGTCCAGCAGCCGTGGGCCGCGGTGGACGAGGGTGACCTCGACCCCGTAGCCGGCCAGGAACGTGGCCGTCTCGACCCCGACCGCCCCGCCGCCGACGATCACCGCGCGCCCCGGCAGCTCGCGGACGGTGTAGGCCTCCCGGTTCGTCCACGCGGTGATGTCCTCGATGCCCTCGATCGGGGGGACGACGGCCTGGGAGCCGGTGGCGACGACGATGTGCTCGGCGGTGATCTCCCGCTCGCCCACCTGGATCCGGCCCGGACCGGTGATCCGTGCTGCTCCGCGGATCACGGTGGCGCCCTGCTCGGCGTAGCTCTCGGCCTGGGCGGAGTCGTCCAGGTGCCGGGCCATGACGTCGCGGTACTCGCGGGCCCCGGCCCAGTCCGGCTCCGGGCCGGACATCCCGGGGGTCCGCCGCACCTCGGTGCGGGCCTCCACGGGCCGCAGGACCGTCTTGGACGGGATGCACGCCCAGTAGGCGCACTCCCCGCCGATCAGTTCCCGCTCGAGGACCGCGACCTTCTGCCCGGCCGCGATGAGCCGGCCGGCCGCGACCTCACCGCCGGGGCCCATGCCCAGCACGGCCACGTCGAAGTGCTCGCTCATGTCTGTACCTCTTCTTCCTGCCCGGATCCCTGCTCGGGTTCCGCGCTGGGATTCCTGGATCGAACTTCTGGGTCCCGGGGGGTGCGCGCCGTGGGAGCGCCGTGGCGGCAGGCCCGACCCCAGTGTGCACCTTTCCCCGCGGAGGTCCAGGGGAGCGGACGGCCGGGCGGGACCGCCCCCGGTCCCGGGAGCGCCCATATACTGGCCGCGCGGCAGAGGGAGGATCCCCACGGCCGGCTCGCCACCCGACCACCGACCGCCAGGAGAACGACCATGACCGCAGCTTCCCCCTTCCGCGCCCGCCGTGCCGCCGGACCCGTGCTGGGCGCCGCCCTGCTCCTGGGCCTCACCGCCTGCGGAGGCGGCGGCGACCCCCTCGCCGGGGACGGGGGCTCCGAGGACGGCGCCACCGGGACCGTGACCGTGGGCTCCGCCGACTTCCCGGAGAACGAGATCCTGGCCCACCTCTACGCCGGGGCGCTGGAGTCCGCCGGGGTCGACACCGAGACGAACCTCGGCATCGGCTCCCGCGAGGCCTACGTCGGCGCGGTCCGGGACGGGGCCGTGGACGTGATCCCGGACTACTCCGGCAACCTGCTGCTCTTCGCGGACCCGGAGGCCACCGCGAGCTCCGCCGAGGAGATCATGGACGCCCTGCCGGACGCCCTGCCCGAGGGGCTCACCGTGCTGGAGCCGGCCGAGGCGCAGAACAAGGACACCCTGGTGGTCACCCCGGAGACCGCCGAGCAGTACGGGCTGACGAGCATCGCCGACCTGGCGGAGGTCTGCGACCAGCTCGTGCTCGCGGCCACCCCCGAGTTCGCCGAGCGGGCCTACGGCCTCGACGGCCTCGAGCAGAACTACGGGTGCGTGCCGGCCTCCTTCGAGCCGATCAACGACGGCGGCGGCCCCCTGACCCTCCAGGCGCTGCTCGACGGCAACGCGGACGTCGCCGACATCTTCAGCACCACCCCCTCGATCGTGGAGAACGACCTCGTGGTGCTGGAGGACCCGGAGAACAACTTCATCGCCCAGCAGGTGGTGCCCCTGACGGCCGAGGACCGGTTGCCCCAGGAGGCGGTGGACGCCCTCAACGAGCTGTCCGGCAAGCTCAGCACGGAGGACCTCATCGAGCTCAACCGCCGGGTCAGCGGCCAGGACCAGGTCAACCCGGCCGAGGCGGCCGAGGAGTGGCTCTCCGCCAACGGGTACTGAGAGCGGGCCCGCGGACGGGGCGGGCCCACGGACACCGACCGGGGCCCACGACCCCGGGACCCCGCGCGGGGCCGGGTCCGGAACGAGGACGGAGAGGACGGCAGCGTGAGCGAGCACGGAAAGGAAGCAACGATGCAGCAGGTGAAGGAACGGCTCGGCGTGTCGGCGGTGTGGGAGATGCTCCGGGAGAGCGCGGCGTCCCCGCAGGAGCCCAGCCTCGAGGGCCTGATGCGGGCCGTCGTCGCGGAGTGCGACTCGTTCGAGGAGAGCCTGTCCGGGCTCATGGCCCACCGGATCGCCGACGAGCACGTGACCCGCGAGGACCTCGTGGTGCTGTTCACGGAGGTGCTCGCCGCGGAGCCGGCCATCGCGGCGAGCGCGGCCGTGGACCTGCTGGCCAGCGTGGCCCGCAATCCCGCGTACCCCAGCGTGCTGGTCCCCTACCTCTTCGCCAAGGGGTTCCTCGGGCTGCAGGTGCACCGGGTGGCGCACCACCTCTGGCACCGGCAGCGCCCGCTGGCGGCCATGTTCCTGCAGAGCCGGGTCTCGGAGGTCTTCTCGATGGACATCCATCCCGGCGCCGCCATCGGGTCGGGGGTCTTCATCGACCACGCGACCGGGGTGGTCATCGGCGAGACCGCGGTGGTCGGCGACGACGTCTCGATCCTGCAGAACGTGACGCTCGGGGGAACGGGCAAGCAGACCGGGGACCGCCACCCCAAGATCGGCTCGGGGGTGCTCCTGTCCGCCGGGGCCAAGGTGCTCGGCAACGTGGCCGTCGGCGACGGGGCGAAGGTCGGCGCGGGCAGCGTGGTGCTCGCCCCCGTCCCGGCGGGGACCACGGCGGTGGGGGTGCCCGCCCGTGTCGTCCGGTGCCGGGCCGGTGAACCGCCCGCCGAGTCGATGGACCAGTCCCTCGACTACGAGATCTGATGGCTGCGTGAGCCGGGGCCGGGGCGCCCGGCGGGGTCAGCGGGCGGAGCGCGCCTGCTCGACCGAGGCCACGAACTCCCGGGCCAGCGCCACCAGCTCCTCGGTCCGCTCGATCTGGGGCATGTGGCCGGTCTCCGGGAAGACGTGCAGCCGGGCCTCCGGCAGGGCCGCGGCCGCGGCCTCGGCGTGGTGGGCGGGCAGCACGGCGTCCGAGTCGCCCCACACCACGAGCACGGGCAGGCCCGACGCCCGCACCCGCTCCAGGAGGGCCCGCCGCCACCCCGGCAGCACTCCGACCACCGGCAGGCCGATGCTGCGGTAGGTGCCCAGGAACGTGGCCCGGAAGTCCGGCTGGGAGCCCACCAGCGCCGCGTGCCGGAGCAGCTCCGGGGTGGCCAGGGCGGGGTCGAAGAAGCAGCTCTGGTTGGAGCGCACCGCGGCGGCCCGCGCGAGCGGGCGGAAGCGGCGGCCCACCACCGGCAGCCGCGACAGGGCGGCCCACACCATGGGCAGGGCGGAGACGTTGGCCTCCCGGCCGAACCCGGCGCTGTTGGCGAGCAGCAGCCCCGCGACCCGGCCGGGGTGCTCGGCGGCCACGGTCATGGCCACGGCGCCGCCCAGGGAGTTGCCCATGAGGTGCACCGGCCGCTCCTCGCCGAGCGCGTCGAGCACGCCGACCACGGCGCGGGCGAACGTCCCGAGCCCCGGCTTCTCCGGGCCGGCGGGGGTGAGCCCGAAGCCGGGGAGGTCCATGCTGAGCACGCGGTGGTCCCGCGCCAGCAGCTCGTGGGCGGCCGCCCAGTCCTCCAGGCTGCGGCCGATGCCGTGCAGCAGCACGACCGGCGGGGCCTCCGCCGCGCCGGAGCGGCGGATGCGCACGGGGCGGCCGGCGACCTGCACCGTCGTCGTCGTGGTGTGCGGCGCCCCGGCCGGGACGTCCCCGGCGGGGGCGTCCGCGGGAGCGGCGTCCGCCGCCGGGTGCGGGGTGTGCCGGCCGGTCATGCGCGGGCCTCCTGGGAGCGGGCACCGCGGCGGGCCGCGGTGCGGGGGACGAGGTCGAGGGTCCGGGACAGCGGGGTGCGCAGGGTGGTCGCGGAGTCCAGCAGGTAGTTCTGCCGCACCCGCCACGGGTGCCGGTCGCCCTGGCGCGGGAACGCGTCGATCGCGCGCCGGACGTAGCCGGAGCTGAGGTCGAGCAGCGGGTGCTCGGCCATCTCCCGGCGCGCGCGGGGCACCACGGCCCCGGCGTCGTGGCGCCGCAGGTGCCGCAGCACCTTGCACACCAGCCGGTGGGTGAGGTCGGCGCGCAGGGTCCAGGACGCGTTGGTGTAGCCGATGCACAGCGCGAAGTTCGGCACGCCGGTGAGCATCGCCCCGTTCCACACGAACTGCTCGGACAGCTCCACCGGCGTCCCGTCCACGGTCAGGACGATCCCGCCGAAGGGGAGCAGCCGCAGACCCGTGGCGGTGACCACGAGGTCGGCCTCGAGCACCCGGCCGCCGCTCAGCCGGACGCCCTCCGGCACGAACGTGTCGATCGTGTCCGTGACGACCTCCGCCCGCCCCTTCCGCAGGGCCTTGAACAGGTCCGCGTCGGGCACCGCGCACAGCCGCTGGTCCCAGGGGTCGTAGGACGGGGTGAAGTGCTCGGCCACGAGCTCCTCCGAGCCGAGCATCCGCGCGGCCCGGGACGTGAAGAACTGCCGGGCCGCGGCCGGGCGGCGCCGGCAGAACTGGTACACGGCCGTGCTGAACAGGATGTTCTTGGCCCGGACGGCCCGGTGGGCGAGTCCCGCGGGCAGGACCCGGCGCAGCGCGTCGGCCCGCCGGTCGCGCCCGGGCACGGCGCTGATCCACGTGGGGGAGCGCTGCAGCATCGTGACGCTCGCCGCCTCGGCGGCCATGGCCGGCACCAGGGTCACCGCGGTGGCGCCGCTGCCGACCACCAGCACGCGCCGGCCCGTCCAGTCCAGGTCCTCGGGCCAGAACTGGGGGTGCACCACCCGGCCCCGGAAGTCGTCCAGGCCCGGCAGCACGGGGTCGTGGCCGCGGTCGTAGTCGTAGTAGCCGGCGCACGAGTACAGGAACGAGCACGTCATGGTGCGCTCGTGCACGGTCCCGTCCTCGTCGCGGACCTCGAGGCCGAGGGTCCAGCGCTGCTCGGCCCCGGACCAGTCGGCGGAGACCACCCTGGTGCGCAGGCGCAGGATGCGGTCGATGCCGAACTCTTGCGCCGTCTCGTGGATGTACGCGAGGATCGACGGTCCGTCGGCGATGGACTGCGGGTCCCGCCACGGCTTGAACGAGTAGCCGAGGGTGAACATGTCGGAGTCGGAGCGCACGCCCGGGTAGCGGAACAGGTCCCAGGTCCCGCCCAGGTCGTCCCGCGACTCCAGCACCGCGCAGGACAGCTCGGGGCACTCGGTCTGCAGGCGGTAGGCGGCGCCGATGCCGGACAGGCCGGCCCCGACGACGACGACGTCCCGGTGGTCGGTCCCGCCGGAACGGTCGCCGGGGGAGTCGCCGGAGCGGTCTCCGGGGAAGTCCCCGCGGGAGCTCCCCCGGGAGTTCTCGGGGGAGTCGCCGGAGGCGTCGCGGAGGGGCTCGGCGGGGATCGTGCCGGGGATCCCGCGGGGGATCCCTCCGGCCGTGGAAGGTGCTGGCATGGTTCCAGGATCACCCGGCGCCCTGGGGGAAGACTTGACGCTGGGCGACAGATGCTTGACCCTGGGCGACATGACGGTCATCCGGTCCGCGGGTCTGCGCGGCTTCCGCGCCGCGGTCGCGGAGCTCGGCGGCAGCGCCGAGGCCCTGGCCGACGCCGCCGGCCTGCCCCGCGCCGCCCTGGACACCGACGACCTCTTGGTGCCGGAGCGAGCCGTGGGGCGGGTGCTCGAGACCGCCGCCCGGGAGCTGGGCTGCCCCGACCTGGGGCTGCGGGTCGCCGCCCGGCAGGACCCGGGCGTGCTCGGCCCGCTCGCCCTCGCCGCCCGCCACTCGGAGACGGTGCGCGACGCCCTCGAGTGCACCTCCCGCTACCTGTTCGTCCACGCCCCGTCCCTCGAGCTGGCGCTGGTGCAGGACCCCTACGGCGCCCGCGGGGTGACGGCGGTGCGCTACGGCGGGTCCGCCGCGACCGCCCGGGACCCCGGGCGGGGCAGCCCCCAGGGCACCGATCTCGGCCTGGGCCTGCTGCACCGGGCCCTCACCTCCCTGGTGGGCGGCCGCTACGGGCTGCGCACGGTCGAGCTGGCCCACCGCCCGGCGGCGCCGCTGCGGGCCTACGAGGAGTTCTTCGGGGCGCCCGTGCGCACCGGCCGCCCGGAGGTCCTCCTGCGCCTGCCCACGAGCACGCTCGCCCGGCCGCTGCACGGGGATGCCGGGGTGCGGCAGGTGGCGCTCGCCTTCCTCGACACCCAGCTCCCCGGGGCCGGCTCCGCGTGGGCGCCCCGGGTCCGCGGCGTGCTGGTGCAGCTGCTCGGCACCGCGGCCCCGGAGATCGAGGCCGTGGCCCGCGTGCTGGACCTGCACCCCCGCACCCTGCAGCGCCGGCTCGCCGAGGAGGGCACCACCTTCGGCGCCGTGCTCGACGAGACCCGGCGCAGCGCCGCCCTGCGCTGGCTCACCAGCACCGACGTCCCTCTCGGCCAGATCGCCGGGCTGGTCGGGCTCTCGGAGTCCTCGGCCCTCACCCGGTGCGCCCGCCGCTGGTGGGGCGTCCCGCCGCGGGACGTCCGCCGGGGCGTCCGGGCCGCCTGACGGTGTCGCAGGACGTCAACTTCCTGTCGCGGAGGGTCAAGCGGCGGCACGGGTCCGCCCGCACACTGGACAGCGGGCCCCGCGCCCGCCCCGCGCCACGACCCCAGGAGCAGCCCGTGTCCCCGTCCGCACCCTTCCGTTTCCCCGGCGCCACCGCGGTGCTCACCGGCGCCGCCTCCGGCATCGGCGAGCAGCTCGCCCACGGCCTCGCCGCCCGCGGCGCCCACCTGGTGCTCCTCGACCGGGACGCGGCGGGGCTCGAGCGCGTCGCCGGGGCGATCCGCGCCGGGCACCCGGACCTGCCGGTGCGCACGGTCCTCGCCGACCTGGCCGAGCTGTCCGCGCTGCCGGGCGTGGCCGGGCGGATCCGCGCCGAGCACCCGCGGATCGACCTGCTGGTCAACAACGCGGGGGTGGGCCTGGGCGGGACCTTCGAGGAGGTCTCCGCCGAGGAGTTCGACTGGCTCATGGACATCAACTTCCGGGCGCCCGTGGTGCTCACCCGCGAGCTGCTGCCCGCCCTGCTCGCCGCCCCCGGCAGCCACCTGGTCAACCTCTCCAGCCTGTTCGGCCTCATCGCCCCGCCCGGGCAGGTGGCGTACTCCGCGAGCAAGTACGCCCTGCGCGGGTTCAGCGAGGGCCTGCGCCACGAGCTGGCGGGCCGGGTGGGGGTCACCGTGGTCCACCCCGGCGGGGTCCGGACCCGGATCGCCGAGACCGCGCGCACCCCGGCCGGTGTGCCCGAGGAGCGGGCCCGGAAGGACCGTGAGGACTTCGCGGGGCTGCTGAGCTATCCGGCGGAGCGGGCGGCCGCCGACATCCTGGGGGCGGTGGAGCGGCGCCGCGGCCGGCTGCTCGTGGCCCCCAGCGCCGTGCTGCCGGACCTCGTGGCGCGGCTCCTGCCGGGCTCCTACTGGCCGGTCCTGCGGCACGCGCCGCGGCTCCTGCAGCGCCTTCCCGGGCGGCGGCGCCGGGCCTAGGCTGGGCGCATGACCAGCACGCTGTCCGCCGTCGCCGTCGACTGCCGGGACCCCGAGACCCTCGCCCGCTTCTGGTGCGCCGCCCTGGGCTACGTCGTCCACGGCGAGGCCGAGGGCTACGTGGGGATCGTGCCCGCGGAGGGCCGCGGCCCGCACCTCGACTTCGTGCTCGTGCCCGAGCCCCGAACGGTCAAGAACCGGCTGCACCTCGACCTGCGCGCGGTGGACACCGACCAGGACTCGGAGGTCGCGCGGCTGGAGTCCCTCGGGGCCCGCCGCGTGGACGTGGGGCAGGGCCCCGAGGTGACCTGGGTGGTGCTGGCCGATCCGGAGGGCAACGAGTTCTGCGTGCTCGCCGATGCCGAGGACGCCTGACCCGGCGGGCTCAGGCGACCACGCCGTCCACGTAGTACCACCGGCCGTCCTCGCGCCGGAACCGGGAGCTCTCCCGCTGGGTCCCCCGGGCGCCGCCCGCGCCGCGCCAGTGGGCGGTGAAGTCCACCCGGCCCTCGTCGTCGAAGGGGCCGCCGCCCGTGGTCCCGTGGACGTCCAGCCGGGTCCAGCGCAGCGCGGGGTCCAGGCCCACAGTGTCCGGGCGCGTGGCCGGGTGCCACGTGGCCAGCAGGTAGGGCTCGTCTCCGGCGGCGAAGGCGCTGAACCGCGAGCGCATGAGCAGCTCCGCCGTGGGCGCCGGGCGGCCGCCGTGGAAGCGGCCGCAGCACGCGCCGTAGGTCTCCCCGGTGCCGCAGGGGCAGCGGGCGTCGTCGTCGATCATGCCCCCGATCCTCTCACCGGCCCCGCTCCCGGACCCGCTCCCGATCCCGGCCCTGATCCCGAACCCGCTCCCGGGCGCGAGGTTGCGGACGACGGCCACCGGAACGCGTCCGGTCGCCGTCGTCCGCAACCTCGCGGAGGGGGGACTCGCGCAGGAGGACTCGCGCGGGAGGAGTCGTGCAGGGGGAGGGGGAGCCGCTCAGGCCATCCAGCCCTCGACCACGCCCTTGCCGAAGAACACCACGAACGCCGCCGCCACGACGTACATCAGCGGGTGCACCTCCTTGCCCCGGCCCTGCACGAGCCGGATGAAGACGTAGGAGACGAAGCCCGCGCCGATGCCGTCCGCGATCGAGTAGGTGAACGGCATGACGGCGAACGTCAGGAAGGACGGCACGGACAGGCCCCAGTCGTCCCACTCGATGCGCACGACCTGCTTGGCCATGAGGAAGCCCACCACGACCATGGCCGGGGCCACGGCCTCGAACGGCACCACGTTGACCAGCGGCGTGATGAACATGGCGAGCAGGAACAGCACGCCGGTGACCACGTTGGCCAGGCCGGTGCGCGCGCCGTCGGCGATGCCGGTGGAGGACTCCACGAAGATCTGGTTGGAGGACACCGAGCCCGCGCCGCCGGCGATCGCGCCCGCGGCGTCCACGAGCAGGATCTTGTCCACGTTCTGGATCTGCCCGTTGCGGCCCACGAGCCCGGCCTGCTGGGAGAGCCCGACCATCGTGCCCATCGCGTCGAAGAAGATCGAGAGCAGGATGGTGAAGATCAGCAGCGCCGCGGCGAGCGCCCCGAGGCTCTGGAACGCCTCGAGCGGGGCGGCCGAGCCCACGAGGGAGAGGTCCGGCAGCGCCACGAAGGAGGTGGGGGCCGCGGGCACGACCAGCGACCAGCCGGTGGGGGCGTCCACCGAGGAGCCGGACGGGACGACCGCCTCGAGCACGTGGGCGAGGATCGTCGTGGCGACCACGGCGATCAGGATGGCGCCGCGGACGTTGCGGACGATGAGGGCCACGGTCAGGAGCAGGCCGACCACGAACGTCAGCATGGGCCAGCCGAGCAGCGTCCCGCCGTCGCCGAGCTGCACGGGCACGGTGGTGCCGGCGGCGTCCGGGATGCGGCGCACGAAGCCGGCGTTCACGAAGCCGATCAGGGCGATGAACAGCCCGATGCCCACCACGATGGCGGTCTTCAGGGACGCCGGCACGGCGTTGAACACCGCGGTGCGGAAGCCCGTGAGGACCAGGACGAACATGATCAGGCCCGCCCACACCACCAGGCCCATCACCTGCGGCCACGTGAGCTCCGGGGTGGTCACGATCGTCACGGCGAGGAACGCGTTGACGCCCAGGCCGGTGGCGATCGCGAAGGGCGCGCGGGCCACGACGCCCATGAGAATGGTCAGCACCCCGGCGACGAGCGCCGTGACCGCGGCGACGCGCTCGCCGCCCAGGACGTTGCCGGCGCCGTCCGGTCCGTAGCCGAGGATCAGCGGGTTGAGCACCACGATGTAGCTCATCGCGATGAACGTCGCCACGCCGCCGCGGACCTCGCTCGTCACCGAGGAGCCGCGCTCGCTGATCTTGAAGAAGCGGTCCAGGCCGTTGCGCGGCGGGCCGGAGGGAGTCTCCGTGGAGACGGAAGCGGAGGATGCCATGGTGGTCCTTCAGGCACTCGACGGGAGGGAGCGGGACTCCACGAGGGGGCGCTCCCGGGCTGACGGCGGCACCGTTGCCACCGGGACGACACTACCTGCCCGCGTCCGGGCGCGTCCCGGCCGGAACGTGCCGGAAGCCGGGGCGCGGACCCGCCGCAAGCCGGGGCGCGGACCCGGCCGCCGGGCGGCGCCGGCGCCGGCCCACCGTGGCTCCCGGGCCGGGGACCGGGGCCACGCGCCGGGAGCCGGCCGGAAGGCCCCGCTCCGCTGGAACACCGGCCGGACGGAGCCCGTTGACATGGTGGTGGGCGCCGCACGAACCGCGGCGCACGCCCGCACCGACCAACCGACCGACCACCGCGGCCGGCCCGCGGCACCGCCGCACAGCACGGCCGCACGAAGGAGTGCACACCTCATGAGCCAGCCCTCACCGATCCCTCCCACCGCCTCCGGCAACTACCGGATCCTCCGCAGCGTGCCCACCTACGACGCGGCGCAGGAGATCGTCGACACGCTCTCCGACGCCGGGTTCCCCGTGGAGCACGTCCGGGTGGTGGGCACCGGCCTGCGCTCGGTCGAGCAGGTCACCGGGCGGATGACCAACGGGAAGGCCGCTCTCTACGGCATGGTCTCCGGCGCGTGGCTCGGCCTCTTCGTGGGTCTGCTCCTCGGCCTCTTCGCCGTGGGCGCCTGGCTGAGCGTGGTGCTGTGGGGCGTGGCCCTGGGCGCGGTCTGGGGCCTGGTCCTCGGCCTCGTGGGCCACGCGGCGACCGGCGGGCGCCGGGACTTCCGCAGCATCCAGGGCTTCGAGGCCGACGCCTACGACGTCCTGGTCGACGCCGAGCACGTCGACGACGCGGCGGCGCACCTCGCCGGGCAGCGGCCCACGGCCTGAGCCCCCGCCCACGGCACGGCGCAGCGGCGCAGTGCAGCACAGCGCAGCGCGGGACGGCCCCTCGGGCCCCGGTCCGCCCCTCCGGGCGGGCCGGGGCCCGATGCCATGGCACATATCGGCAGCCCTGTCCACCCCTGTGTCAAGGGGAGACGGTTCATGGCGGTTTGTGACGATCGGCGTGACTGTCCTGCCGGACGCGCGAACAATCGACGCCATGACACAGACGACGCGCGCGCCCCGCGCTGCCCGGAAGCCGAAGCCCGAGGGGCAGTGGAAGGTCGACGGCCGGGATCCCCTGAACCCCAACGAGGTCTTCAAGCAGGCCGACGACGGGCTCAATGTGCGCACCCGGATCGAGGAGATCTACTCGAAGCACGGCTTCGCGTCGATCGACCCGCAGGACCTGCACGGGCGCTTCCGCTGGTGGGGCCTCTACACCCAGCGCCGCCCGGGCATCGACGGCGGGAAGACCGGGTCCCTGTCCGACACCGAGATCGAGGACGAGTACTTCATGATGCGCGTCCGGCTCGACGGCGGGGCCCTCACCCGCGAGCAGCTGCGCGTGCTCGGGCAGATCTCCGCGGACTTCGCCCGGGACTCGGCCGACATCACGGACCGCCAGAACATCCAGTACCACTGGATCCGCGTCGAGGACGTCCCGGAGATCTGGCGCCGGCTCGAGGACGCCGGCCTGGACACGGCCGAGGCCTGCGGCGACGTGCCGCGCGTGATCCTGGGCTCCCCGCTCGCCGGGATCGCCGAGGACGAGATCATCGACCCCACCCCGGTGATCGAGCAGATCAAGTCCACCTGGATCGGCTCCCCGGAGTTCTCCAACCTCCCGCGCAAGTACAAGACCGCGATCACCGGCCACCCGTCCCTGGACGTGGTGCACGAGATCAACGACTGCGCCCTCGTGGGCGTCGTCCACCCCGAACTGGGCCCCGGCTACGACCTGTGGGTCGGCGGCGCCCTGTCCGTGGTGCCGTTCCTCGGCAAGCGCCTGGGCGCCTTCGTGACCGAGGAGCAGGCCCCCGAGGTGTGGAAGGGCGTCACGAGCATCTTCCGCGACTACGGCTACCGGCGGCTGCGCAACCGTGCCCGGCTGAAGTTCCTGGTCCAGGACTGGGGGCCCGAGAAGTTCCGGCAGGTGCTCCAGGACGAGTACCTCGGCTACGAGCTCGCCGACGGCCCCGCGCCGGAGAAGGCGGCCACCCCGGGCGACCACATCGGCGTGCACCGGCAGAAGGACGGCCGGTTCTACATCGGCGTGGCCCCGCGCGTGGGCCGCGTCTCCGGGGCGAAGCTGCTGGCCCTGGCCGACGTGATGGCGAAGTACGGCTCCGACCGGCTGCGCACCACCCCGCACCAGAAGCTCGTGCTGCTCGACATCGCGGAGGCCGACGTCGAGAGCGCCGTCGCGGACCTCGACGCCCTGGACCTGCAGGCGAAGCCCTCGGCGTTCCGCCGCTCGACCGTGGCGTGCACCGGCATCGAGTACTGCAAGCTCGCGATCGTCGAGACCAAGCAGACCGCCTCGGACACCATCGACGAGCTCGAGCGGAGGCTCGACGGCGTGGAGCTGCCCCACCCCATCTCGATGCACGTCAACGGCTGCCCCAACTCGTGCGCCCGCATCCAGACCGCGGACATCGGGCTCAAGGGCCAGCTGCTGCCCACCGAGGACGGTGGGCAGAAGCCCGGCTACCAGGTCCACCTGGGCGGCGGGCTCGCCGACGACGACCGGGCCGAGGCCGAGCTGGGCCGCACCGTGCGCGGGCTCAAGGTGTTCCAGGACGACCTCGCCGACTACGTCGAGGGACTGGTCCGCCGCTTCCTGGCCCAGCGGACCGAGGACGAAAGCTTCGCCGAGTGGACCCGCCGGGTCGAGGAGAGTGAACTCGCATGACCGCCACCGACACGGGCACCCGCCCCGCCCTGCGCGACGAGCAGCAGCTGCGCGCGCTCGCGGCGGCCGGCGCCGCCGCGCTGCACGCCGAGCTCGACGCCGAGGGCAGGGTCCCGGCCGAGGGCGAGGCCTCCACGGAGGAGGCCATCCGCTGGGTGGCCGAGAACTTCGACCTCCGCAGCGTGACCGTGGCCTGCTCGATGGCCGACGCCGTGCTCCCGGCCCTGGTCGCCGAGCAGCTGCCCGGCGTGGACGTGCTCTTCCTGGAGACCGGCTACCACTTCCCGGAGACCATCGGCACCCGGGACGCCGTGGCGCACATGCTCGACATCACCGTGGTCGACGCCCTGCCGGAGCTCACCGTGGCCGAGCAGGACGAGCAGCACGGCAAGGACCTCTTCGCCCGGGACCCCGGCCTGTGCTGCGCCATCCGCAAGGTGGCGCCGCTCAAGAAGTCCCTCGAGGGCTACGAGGTCTGGTTCACCGGCGTGCGCCGGGACGAGTCCTGGACCCGCACCAACGCCCCGATGGTGACCTTCGACGAGACCCACAAGCTCGTCAAGGTCAACCCCATGGTGCGCTGGACCCTCGACGAGCTGGTCCAGTGGTCGCAGGACCACGGGGTGCCGACCAACCCCCTGCTGGCGGAGGGCTACCTCTCCATCGGCTGCGCCCCCTGCACGCGGCCCACGGCCCCGGGCGAGGACCCGCGCGCGGGCCGCTGGGCCGGCCAGGACAAGATCGAGTGCGGGATCCACCTGTGAGCGCACCCACCACGACGGAGGCGAACGTGACCATTCCGACCACCGCCCCGGCCCCCGCGGAGGCCGGCGTGCACAGCAGCCTCGACGCGCTCGAGGCCGAGTCCATCCACATCCTGCGCGAGGTCGTGGCGGAGTTCGACCGCCCGGCCATGCTGTTCTCGGGCGGCAAGGACTCGGTGGTCATGCTGCACCTGGCCGCCAAGGCGTTCTGGCCCGGGCGGATCCCCTTCCCCGTGCTGCACGTGGACACCGGGCACAACTTCCCGGAGGTCCTGGACTTCCGGGACCGCACCGTGGAGCGGCTCGGCCTGCGGCTGGTCGTGGCGAGCGTGCAGGACTACCTCGACGACGGCCGGCTGCTCGAGCGCGCCGACGGCACCCGCAACCCGCTGCAGACCCTCCCGCTGCTGGACGCCATCGCGGAGCACCGGTTCGACGCCGTGTTCGGCGGCGGCCGCCGCGACGAGGACAAGGCCCGGGCGAAGGAGCGGATCCTGTCCCTGCGCGACGAGTTCGGGCAGTGGGACCCCCGCAACCAGCGCCCCGAGCTGTGGAACCTCTACAACGGCCGGCACACCCCCGGCCAGCACGTGCGGGCGTTCCCCATCAGCAACTGGACCGAGCTCGACATCTGGCGCTACATCGAGCGCGAGAACATCGAGCTGCCGCCCATCTACTACGCCCACGAGCGGGACGTCTTCCGCCGGGACGGGATGTGGATGGCCGTGGGCGAGTTCTCGGCGCCGGCCGGGGCCGAGACCGTGGAGCGGCAGACGGTGCGCTACCGCACCGTGGGGGACATGTCCTGCACCGGCGCCGTGCTCTCCGGGGCGCGCACCGTGGCGGACGTGGTGGCCGAGGTCGCCGTGTCCACGCTCACCGAGCGCGGGGCCACCCGCGCGGACGACAGGATCTCCGAGGCCGCCATGGAGGACCGCAAGAAGGACGGGTACTTCTAGACATGACTTCCCCCAGCACCGCCGCGCCGGCGGCCGAGCACGTCCCCACGATCGACCCCGGCTCGCTGTTCCGCTTCGCGACCGCCGGCTCCGTCGACGACGGCAAGTCCACCCTGGTGGGCCGGCTGCTGCACGACGCCAAGGCGATCCTCGCCGACCAGCTCGAGGCCGTGGGCCGCACCTCCGCCGAGCGCGGCTTCGGCGGCGGCACGGGCCGGCTCGACCTCGCCCTGCTCACCGACGGCCTGCGCGCCGAGCGGGAGCAGGGGATCACCATCGACGTGGCCTACCGCTACTTCGCCACGGACCGCCGCTCCTTCATCCTCGCCGACTGCCCCGGCCACGTGCAGTACACGAAGAACACCGTCACGGGCGCCTCGACGGCCGACGCCGTCGTGCTGCTCGTGGACGCCCGGCACGGCGTGGTCGAGCAGACCCGCCGGCACCTGGCCGTCGTGTCCCTGCTGCGCGTGCCGCACGTGGTGGTCGCCGTGAACAAGATCGACCTCGTCGACTACGACCAGGAGGTCTTCGACCGGGTCGCCGCGGACGCGTCCGCCGTCGCCGCCCGGCTGGGGGTCGAGGACGTGCACGTGGTGCCCGTCTCCGCCCTCGAGGGCGACAACGTGG
Organism: Kocuria cellulosilytica; assembly: GCF_040981245.1. Classification (NCBI taxonomy): domain Bacteria; kingdom Bacillati; phylum Actinomycetota; class Actinomycetes; order Micrococcales; family Micrococcaceae; genus Kocuria; species Kocuria cellulosilytica. Next base: position 160,323 of record NZ_JAVFWZ010000008.1, read on the forward strand.
TGGAGCCCTCCGCACGGACCCCGTGGTACTCCGGGCGGCCGCTGCTGCGGGTGCTCGAGGAGCTGCCCACGGTGGACGAGTCCGGCCGCGGCACCGCGCGCCCCTTCCGCTTCCCCGTCCAGTACGTCATCCGCCCGCAGGGCGGCACGGCGCCGGGCGCGGACGCCGAGCAGCTGCGGGACTACCGCGGCTACGCGGGCCAGATCGCCTCGGGCACCGTCGCGGTCGGGGACGAGGTCGTGGTCCTGCCCGCGGGCCGGCGCACCACGGTCACCGGCATCGACGTGGCGGGCACCGCGCCCGCCCCGGGGGCGTCCCTGCCCGGCGAGCGGCTCACGGAGGCCGCGGCCCCGCTGTCCGTGACCCTGCGGCTGGCCGACGACATCGACATCGCCCGCGGCGACCTCGTCGCGAGCGCCGACGACGAGCTCCCGGAGCCCGTCCAGGACCTCGTCGCCTCCGTGGCGTGGCTCGGCGCGCGGCCCCTGCAGCCCCGCGCCCGCGTGCTCGTCAAGCACGGGGCGGCCACGGTCCAGGCCATGGTCACGGAGCTCGAGGGGCGGCTGGACCTCGAGGAGCTCGTGCTGCGGGACGCGGCGACCCTCGAGCTCAACGACATCGGGCGGGTCCGGCTGCGGCTGGCCTCCCCGCTGCCCGTCGACGCCTACGACCGGCTGCGGCGCACCGGCGCCTTCCTGGTCGTCGACCCGGCCACGGGCAACACGCTCGCCGCCGGGCTCGTGCGGGACGCCTGAGGTGGGCCGGCAGCAGCCGCTGGACCTCGCCACGGTGACGGCCGGCCGCGGCGGGCGCCCCGCCGCGGCACGCCGTCCCGGCTGGCCGCTGGTGCTGACCGCCCTCGCGCTCCTGACCGCCCTCACGGCCGCCGCCACGTGGCTGCGCGCCGACGGGACCTTCGCGGCGTGGGAGCAGGCCGCCGTCGAGACCTCCGACGCCGGGGCGCTGCGGCTGGGCCACTTCGGCAACCTCACGCACGGGCCCGCCCTGGTGGGCGTCGAGGAGGACCTCTTCGCCCGGGAGCTGGGCGGGACCCAGCTGTCCACCCAGGTCTTCGGCAGCGGGCCCACCGCCGTGGAGGCCATGAACGCCGGGACCCTGGACGCCGCGTTCGTGGGTCCCAGCCCGGCGATCAACTCCTACGCGCAGTCCGGCGGGGAGTCCCTCGCGATCGTGGCCGGCGCGGCCTCCGGCGGCGCCCAGTTCGTGGTGACCGGCGACGTCGCGGGCGCGGACGACCTCGCGGGGAGCACCCTGGCGACCCCCGAGTTCGGGGGCACCCAGGACGTCGCGCTGCGCACGTGGCTCGCCGGACAGGGCTACGAGGCCGACGGCGACGGGGAGCGCTCCGTCGCGATCACCCCCATGCCCAACGGGCAGGCCCTGCAGATGCTGCGGCAGGGCCAGATCGACGGCGGCTGGCTGCCGCAGCCCTGGGCCACCCGCGCCGTCCAGGAGGAGGGCGCCCGCGTCCTGGTGGACGAGCGGGAGCTGTGGGCGGACGGCCGGTTCCCCACCACGGTGCTCGTGGTCCGCCGGGACTTCCTCGAGCGGCACCCGCAGACCGTCGAGCGGCTCGTCCGCGGCCTGCAGCGCTCCGTGGACTGGCTCGAGGCCCGCGAGGACGACCCCGTGGAGGTGGCCGGCACCCTCAACGCCGGGCTCGTGCGGGCCGGCACCGAGGCCCTGCCGCAGACCACGCTGATCGACGCGCTCGATGCCCTCGAGTGGACGGTCGACCCGCTCCCCGCGGCCTACCCCGCCCTGCTCGCCGACGGCGTCGCGGCCGGCACCACCCAGGACGCCTCGCTCGAGGGTCTCGTGGACGAGCGGTTCCTGGCGCGGGTGCGCCCCTCCGCCGCGGCGGGGGAGGGGGCACCGTGACGGCGATCCGGCTCGAGGGCCTGAGCAAGAGCTTCGGCCCCGCGGACGGCCCGGTCCTGGAGGACGTGGACCTGGAGGTGGAGCGGGGCCAGTTCGTGGCGCTGCTCGGCGCCTCCGGGTGCGGGAAGTCCACGCTGCTCAACATCGTGGCGGGGCTCGAGGAGCCCACCGGCGGCTCCGTGACCGTCCCCGCCGAGGGCGCGGCCCTGATGTTCCAGGACGCCGCCCTCTTCCCGTGGCTGAGCGCGCGCCGCAACGTGGAGCTGGCTCTCGAGCTGCGCGGCATGCCGCGGGCCGAGCGCCCGGAGCGGGCCCGCGAGCTGCTCGAGCTCGTCCGGCTCGGCCACGCCGGGGACAAGCGCCCGCACGAGCTCTCCGGCGGGATGCGCCAGCGCGCGGCCCTGGCCCGGGCCCTGGCCCAGGAGCGGGAGGTGCTGCTCATGGACGAGCCGTTCTCCGCGCTGGACGCCATCACCCGGGACCTGCTGCACGACGAGCTGCTGCGGATCTGGCGGGCCACCGGCCGCACGATCGTGTTCATCACCCACAACGTGGGCGAGGCCGTGCGCCTGGGCCAGCGGGTGCTGCTGATGTCCTCCCGCCCGGGACGGATCGTCCAGGAGTGGGACACCCGCCCGTGGAAGGACCCCGACGCCTACGGCTTCGAGGGCAACGCCCAGTCGCTCGACGACACGCTCGGGGAGCTGACCCGCACGATCACCGCACGACTCCGGGAGGAGATCAGCCGCCATGCCGCCTGAGACCGCCGCACCCGCCGTCCCGGCCCGCCCGGCCGCGGCGCGCCCCGCCGTCGCGCGCCCCCACGCTCCCGCGGCCCCGGCCGGCGCGCGCCCCGCCGCCGACGAGCTCGCGGGGCTCGACGCCCTGCAGACCGAGCGCACCCGCCGCACGTCGGGGGCCGAGGTGCTGCGCACCAAGGTGGCCCCGCCGCTCGTGGCGCTGCTGTTCGCCCTGCTGCTGTGGCAGCTGCTCGTCGCCGTCCTCGGCCCCCGCCCGGACGTGGTGCCGGGCCCGCTCGACGTCGCCCGCCAGACCGCCGCGCTGCTCTCCGACGGCACGGTGCTGGGCGCCCTGGGCACGAGCCTGTGGCGCGGGGTCAGCGGGTTCCTGATCGCGGTGGCCGTCGCCACCCCGCTGGGCCTGCTCGTGGCGCAGTGGCAGGGGCTGCGCAACGCCGTGGGCCCGCTCATCTCCGGGCTGCAGGTGCTGCCGTCCGTGGCGTGGGTGCCCGCCGCGATCATCTGGTTCGGGCTCTCCGACGCCACCGTGTACTTCGTGGTGCTCATGGGCGCCGTCCCGTCCATCGTGAACGGGATGCTCGCGGGCGTGGACCAGATCCCGCCGCAGCTGCGCCGCGCCGGGCACGTGCTCGGCGCCTCGGGCTGGACGATGGCGAGCCGGATCGTGCTGCCCGCGGCCCTGCCCGGCTACGTGGCCGGGCTCAAGCAGGGCTGGGCGTTCTCGTGGCGCTCGCTCATGGGCGCCGAGCTCATCGCGATCGGCGGCTCCATCGGCTTCGGCCTCGGCTCCCTGCTCGCCCAGGGCCGGACCGTGTCGAACATGGCCGTGGTGATGGTCGCGGTGCTCGCGATCCTCGCCGTCGGCATCCTCGTGGAGCTGCTGTTCTTCAACCCCGTGGAACGGCGTCTCCTGCGCGGGAGAGGGCTGCTCGGCCACCGGTCGTGAGCCTGCTCACCCAGGAGATTCTGCGCTTGATTCACTACCCTTGAACCCGATCTACGATGCGCGCGGTGGACGCCGTGCGCGCAATCGAAAGGAACCCACGTGGCTGACACCACCACCCGCCCCCTGCGCGTCGCCGTGATCGGCGCCGGCCCGGCCGGCATCTACGCCGCGGACATGCTGACCAAGTCCGAGCCCGTGCAGAACGGGGAGCTCGAGGTCAGCATCGACCTGTTCGACCGCTACCCGACCCCGTTCGGCCTCATCCGCTACGGCGTGGCCCCCGACCACCCCCGCATCAAGGGCATCATCACCGCGCTGCGCGCCATCCTGGGCCGCGGCGACATCCGCTTCTTCGGCAACGTGGAGTTCGGCCGCGACCTGACCCTGGCCGACTTCGGCAGCCACTACGACGCCGTGATCTTCGCGACCGGAGCGGTCTACGACGCCCCGCTGAACATCCCCGGCAACGACCTGAAGGGCGTGCACGGCGCCGCCGAGTTCGTGGCCTGGTACGACGGCCACCCGGACTTCCCGCGCACCTGGCCGCTCGAGGCCCGGGAGATCGCGGTCATCGGCAACGGCAACGTGGCCCTCGACGTCGCCCGCGTGCTCTCCAAGCACGCCGACGACATGCTCGTCACCGAGATCCCCGGCAACGTCTACCAGGGGCTCAAGGCGTCCCCGGTCACGGACGTGCACATCTTCGGCCGCCGCGGCCCCGCCCAGGTGAAGTTCACCCCGCTCGAGCTGCGCGAGCTCGCCAAGTCGCGCGACGTCGACATCGTGGTCTACGACGAGGACTTCGTCTACGACGAGGGCTCCGAGCAGGCGATCGCCAAGAACAACCAGGTCAAGGTCATGGTCAAGACGCTCGAGAAGTGGCGGGCCGACGACGCCCCGAAGACCGCCTCCCGCCGGCTGCACCTGCACTTCCTGCAGAGCCCCCGCGAGGTGCTCGGGGAGGACGGCCGGGTCACGGGCCTGCGCATGGAGCGGACCCGGCTCAACGGCGACGGCTCCGTGTCCGGCACCGGCGAGCACATCGACTACCCGGTGCAGGCCGTCTACCACGCGGTGGGCTACCTGGGCTCCCGGCTGCCCGAGCTGCCGTTCGACGACGGCCGCGGCGTGATCCCCAACGCCGAGGGACGGGTCCTGGCCGAGGACGGCACCGTGCTGCACGGGCTCTACGCGACCGGCTGGATCAAGCGCGGTCCGGTGGGGCTGATCGGCGCCACCAAGTCCGACGCCCTCGAGACGGTCACCCACCTCCTGGAGGACCGCCCGGTGCTGCCGGGCGCCACCCGCCCCGACCCCGAGTCGGTCGACGACCTGCTCGAGGCCCGCGGCGTCGAGTACACCACCTGGGAGGGCTGGCTGGCCCTCGACGAGTACGAGCAGGGCCTCGGGCAGTCCTCCCACGACGCCGAGGGCAACCCGCGCGAGCGCGTCAAGGTGGTCGAGCGCGAGGAGATGGTCAGCGTCTCCCGCGAGGGCGTGGCGGAGCCGGTCTCCTCGCCCGTCTGATCCGCGGCTCCCTGCCGCCGTGCCGCCTCTCGAGGGGCCGCGTCCTGCCGGACGCGGCCCCTCGAGCCGTGCGGCACCGGGCGGTGGACCGCGCGCGGGGCCTACAGGCCCAGCAGCCCGCGGACGTGGTCGTTGAGGAACACCCCGTCCGGGTCCACCGACGCCCGCACGTCGAGGAAGTCCTGGAACCGCGGGTACACCGAGTGCAGGTGCTCCGCGCCCTGCGTGTGCACGGTGCCCCAGTGCGGGCGGCCGCCGTGGGCCACGAAGATCTCCTCGGCCGCGGCGAAGACCTTCGGGTCGTACCTGCGCCAGTACTGCCGCAGCGCGATCCAGCCGGTCTCGCGGCCGTGGGCGGGGGAGAGCCAGGCGTCCTCCGCGGCCGAGCAGCGCACGTCCACCGGGAGCGAGAAGGAGTAGTCGCGGCGCTCGATGAGCGTCTGCAGCTCCCGGAAGGCCCCGACGAGCTCTTCCGCGGGCAGCGCGTACTCGGAGGAGACGAAGCGGGTCCGGCGCGGCACGGTGAACACCCGGAAGGAGAGGTCGCTGTACTGCCGCGGGCTGTTCGTGTAGGCGTCGAGGCGGTTGAGCCCCGGTGTGGAGCGCGGCAGGACGGTGGCCAGCTGGTTCAGCCCCGCGGTGAGGGTGTTGCGCAGCAGGGCGTCGTCGAGCCGGCGTACGGTGCGGGCCACGGGGGAGCCGGGCCGCGTGAAGGAGTCCGGGAGCTTGTGCAGGCGCGTCAGGATCCGGGTCTGGGCGGTGGCGGTGCCCGGCGTCCAGAAGAACTCGAAGTGGTCGGCCCCGGACATCCGGCTCCCCAGGGTGTCCACGAGCTGGCCGAGAGGCTCCTTGAGCTCCGCCGCGTGCAGCCGGAACGTCGGCTCGCACACCAGGGTGGCGCTCGCGACGATCCCCACGGCGCCCAGGCCCACGCGGGCGGCCTGGAACAGCTCGGGGCGCTGCTCGGCGGAGCACTCCACCAGCTCGCCGCGCGCCGTGACCAGGCTCAGGGCGACCACCTGCTGGGACAGGGAGCCGAAGCCCAGCCCGGTCCCGTGGGTGCCCGTGGAGATGGCGCCGGCGACCGTCTGCCAGTCGCTGTCCGGCAGGTTGGTCACGGCCAGCCCGTGGGCGTTCAGCTCCTGGTTCAGGTCACGGATCGTGGTGCCCGCCAGGACCGTGACCCGCTGGTTCTCCCGGTCGACGGCCGGCAGCCCGGACAGCCCGGAGAGGTCGAGCATGACGTCCGGGGCGAGCGGCAGCGCCGAGAAGCTGCACCCGGAGCCCACCGCGCGCACGCCCAGTCCGCGGCGCGCGGCGGCGGCGACGCCCTCCGCGAGCTCGGACACCGAGGCGGGGCGCAGCACGTGCCGGGGGGTGACGGAGTGCGTCCTGCCCCACGTGGCCCACTCTCTCGTCCCGGTCTCGCCGGGCAGGGCGTCGGGCAGCGAGACCTCGCTCATCGGCGGGACCGTCCTTCCTCGCAGGCAGGTGCACAGTGCGCCCTCATCCTCTCATCCCGGTGCCGCTCCGGCGCCCTGCGAACGCCGGTCGCCGCCGTGCCGCGCGTACCATCGGAGGCGAAGCCCGCGGCGGGGCCGGAGCACCGCGGGCCGAGGACGCGCACAGGAGGCAGCACCATGACCGACCACCCGTCCCGGGACCGGGAGCGCGAGGAGCCGCGCGGGAGCACCCTGGGCGAGGAGGCGGTGCGCCGGCGCGTCCCGTCGGGGGGCGGGCAGAGCCGCTCCCTCGACGCCACGGGAGAGGTCGTCGTGGGCATCGACGGCTCCGAGCAGAGCCTCGGCGCCCTGCGGTGGGCGGCCCGGGAGGCGCGCCGCCGCGGCCGCCCGGTGCGGCTGGTCACCGCGTACAGCCTGCCCGTGTTCTCCGGCTCGGGCTTCGACACCGGCTACGCCACCGTGGACGAGGCCGCCCTCACCCAGGGCGTCGAGGAGCTGCTGAACCACGCCGCGGAGCACGTCCGCGACGTGGGGGTGGAGCTGCGGGCGACCGTCGAGACCGGGGACCCCTCCGGCGCCCTGCTCGAGCTGAGCCGCACGGCGGAGCTGCTGGTCCTGGGCTCCCGCGGCCGGGGCGGCCTGCTGGGCCGGCTCCTCGGCACGGTCTCCACGGCGGTGCCGGCGCACGCGAAGTGCCCCACGGGCGTGGTCCCCCTGCCGTGGGCGCAGGAGCACCTGGGCGCGGCGGAGCTCACGAGCACCCGCGCCCTCGTGGACCGCGTCGTCGTGGGCTCGGACGGCTCCGCCCAGGCGCGGGCGGCCATGCTCTACGCCGCGGAGGAGGCGCGCCTGCTCGGCGTCCCGCTGACGGTGCTGTGCGCGCTCCCGCCCGTGAGCGGGGCGCTCGCGTGGATGCCCACGGCGGTGGACTTCGAGGTGATGTACGACGACGTCGCGCGGGCGCTGAACGGCGGCGTCGCCTGGCTCGAGAGCTGGTTCCCGGACCTGGAGATCGGCTCCGAGCTCGCGGACGGCTCCCCGGTGCAGGTGCTGGTCGAGCGGACCCGGCGCAACAGCCTCGTGGTGATGGGCACGCGCGGCCGGGGCGGGTTCGCCGGGATGCTCCTGGGCTCCACGTCGCAGGGCGTGCTGCACAACGCCGCGGGCCCGGTGCTGATCGTCCCGGACCGCTACGACGAGCGGATCGAGACCCGCAAGGACTTCGACTCCGACGACATCCGCCCCTGGGACGCCTGAGCGGGCCGGCTCAGCCCCAGCCCAGTTCGTGCAGGCGGTCGTCGTCGATGCCGAAGTGGTGGGCGACCTCGTGGATGACGGTGACCGTGATCTCCTCCACGAGCTCCTCGCGCTCCGCGCACATGCGCTGCAGCGGTCCCTGGTAGACGAAGATCCGGTCCGGCAGGGAACCGGCGCCCCAGCCGCCGTCCCGGGCCGTGAGGGGCACGCCCTCGTAGAGGCCCAGCAGCTCCGGGGCGTGCTCCGGCGGCTCCTCCTCGACCAGGATCACCACGTTGTCCATCGCCCGGAAGAGGGCGTCCGGGATCAGGTCGATGGCGTCGTCGACGGCGCCGTCGAACTCCTCGCGGGTCATCTCGATCACGGTCCATTCCTACCGCACCGGCCCGTGCGGCGGCTGGATCCCGGGGGCAGAGCGGGAATTGTGCGGACTCCGTGCATGCCTCTAAGCTGTACTCGGTTTCCCCCGTGTCACGGTCCTCGGTCGCCGAGGTCGTGGCCGTCGACGCGGGTGTCCGGCCCCCATCGTCTAGTGGCCTAGGACACCGCCCTTTCACGGCGGCGACACGGGTTCGAATCCCGTTGGGGGTACGCGATCGGAGGGTTCGCCCACCGATTTGCACAACCGCCGAGGAATGCTGGTAGGATCAGTCCTCGTTGGAAACAGCAAGGCCCTGTAGCGCAGTTGGTTAGCGTGCCGCCCTGTCACGGCGGAGGTCGCGGGTTCAAGTCCCGTCAGGGTCGCTCGGACGGCGTTCATCGAGAGATGCGGCGCCGTCGCGGCATATCCGCTGCGGATGTGCCGGGGCTCTGTAGCTCAGTTGGTAGAGCGTACGACTGAAAATCGTAAGGTCACCGGATCGACGCCGGTCGGAGCCACCGCGGAAACCGCCGGTCCCCTCGTGGGGCCGGCGGTTCTTTCGCGCCCGGACGGTGCCGGCTGCCAGGCGGCACCGAGGTTCGCTCCCTACCCTGGGAGCCGTGATCCGGTATCCCCGTCGCCCGAGCCCTCTCGGGGCAGCAGCGGCCGCGCTGTCCGCCCTGTGCCTGCTGGCGCTCGCCGGCTGCGGCACCGGCCAGCAGCAGCCCGGACTGGTCCTCGAGACCAGGGCGGGCTCGCCCTCGGCGGTGCCGTCCGGGCCCTCCCCGGAGCCGCGGACCTGCTTCGACGTGGCGAGCGCCTACACCGCCCTGACGCTCGTACCGCTGTCCGGCGACGAGCCGGACCCGCACTTCCGGCCGCAGGACGCGGCCGCCTCCGTGCGCGAGCTCGTTCCCGGGCTGCCCGCCGAGCTGCGCCCCGCGTTCGACGACGCCGTGGCCGCCCTGGGTGCCGCGGGCCCCTCCGTGCAGCCCGCCGAGCTGGCCGAGCTGCAGCGGACGCTGGCGCCGGTCGGCGACTGGCTGCGCGAGGCGTGCGCGGAGCCCACCCCCTCGAAATGATCAGCACCCTGCCTAGACTGGGCCTCAGGCCGCCCGGCCCGGGCGGCCACGACGGGAGGAGCTGAGATGAGCGAGCACGGACGCGAGCAGGAGCCGGGACGCGGACCGGTCGACGACCAGCGGGAGGACGGCGTGGTCATCGAGCCCGGCGCCGAGCTCGACCGCGACCTGGAGCAGCAGGGAATGAGCCCCGAGCGGACCGGTGACGACCAGGAGCAGCCGTGACCGGCCCCGCCCGGACGAGCGTGCTCGGACGGGCCGCGGCCACCGGTGCCGCGGCGGGGATCGCCGGGGCCGGTCTGATGGTGCTGGGGGAGAAGGCCGAGCAGGCGCTCACGCACCGACCGGACTCCTACGTGCCCGCCCGGGCCCTGCTCACCCTGCTGGGGCGGCACCCCGGTGACCGTGCGCAGCCCGCCGCCTGGAACTCCGTCATGCACTACGGCACGGGCGCCGCCCTCGGTGCCCTGCGCGGAGTGTGGGCCGTGACCGGCATCCGGGGTCCGCACGCCAACGCCTGGCACACGGTGGTGCGGCTCGCCTTCGACCAGACCGTGGAGAACGCGACGGGCGTCGGGGCCCCGCCGTCGTCCTGGCCGGCGGGCGAGCAGGCTGTCGACGTCCTGCACAAGGCGGTGTACTCCGTGGTGACGGGAGTGCTCGCGGACCGGCTGCTGGCGCCGGTGCTCGCGTCGAGCCGGGGGCGCACCAGCCACTGACCGGCGTGCCGGACCGGCGGGCGAGCCGGCTGATGACGCCGTCTCGCCTGCCGCGGGCCCGCTCGGGGCGGCTCAGGGCCCCGCGGGACGGCTCAGCCGGCCAGGCGCCACCACACGGCCCGCTCGGGGCGCAGGGCGCCGTCCTGCACGGCGTCCTCGCGGCTGAGCACGAGCGGCTCTCCCGCCGGCAGGGGCACCGGGGCGCCGCCCAGGTTCGCCGCCACGAGGACCCGCTGCCCGGTGCCGGTGGTGTTCACGAAGGAGAGCAGGCCCGTCGCGGCGTCGTGCGTCGCGTGCCACGCGAAGGAGCCGCGGCCGAGCCCGAGCTCCCGGCGCACCCGCAGCGCCGTGCGGTACACCGTGTGCGTGGAGTCGGGGACCCCCACCTGCCGGTCCGCCGCGAGCTCTGCGAAGACGTCGGGCTGCGGCAGCCACGGGTTGGCGCCGAAGCCGTGGCCGGGCTCTCCCGCGGCCCAGGGCAGCGGGACGCGGCAGCCGTCGCGGCCGATCTCCTCGCCCCCGGTGCGGGCGAACGCCGGGTCCTGGCGCAGCTCCGCGGGCAGGCACGTGTGGTCGGGCAGCCCCAGCTCGTCCCCCTGGTACAGGTAGGCGGAGCCCGGCAGGGCGAGCTCCACCAGGGCGGCGGCGCGGCCCCGGGCGAGGCCCTGCTCGTGGTCGGGCTGCTCGCCGGCCGCGTCGATCCCCTGGGGGTAGGCGATGGGGTCCGCGAGGCCGAAGCGGGAGACGTGCCGGACGGTGTCGTGGTTGGACAGCACCCAGGTGGTGGGGGCCCCGACCGCCGCCGCCTCCCGGAGGGAGCCCTCGATGGCCCGGGACAGCCGCGCCCAGTCCCATCCGGCGACCAGGAAGTCGAAGTTGAACGCCTGGTGCATCTCGTCGGAGCGCACGTACATCGCCAGCCGGTGGGCCGGCTCGACCCACGCCTCGGCCACCATCATCCGGTCGCCCTCGTACTCGGCGAGCACCCGGTGCCAGTCGCGGTAGACCTCGTGCACGCCGTCCTGGTCGAAGTAGGGGCTGCCGCTGCTCAGCGGGGTGTCCGGCTCGTCGTGCTCCCGCGCGTCGTGCTCGCCCTCGACCATGTGCACCTGGTGGTCCCAGTCCGGCAGCCCCTCGGCCTTGACCAGGCCGTGGGCCACGTCCACGCGGAAGCCGTCCGCGCCGCGGTCCAGCCAGAAGCGCAGCACGGAGCGGAACTCCTCCCACACCTCCGGGTTCTCCCAGTTGAGGTCCGGCTGGGTGCTGTCGAACAGGTGCAGGTACCACTGCCCGTCCGGCAGCCGGGTCCACGCCTCGCCGCCGAACACGGAGAGCCAGTTGTTCGGCGGCAGCTCGCCGTGGGCGCCCCGGCCGTCCCGGAACATGTACCGGTCCCGTTCGGGGCTGCCCGGCCCGGCGGCCACGGCGGCCCGGAACCACTCGTGCTCGCTGGAGGTGTGGTTGGGCACCAGGTCCACGATCAGCCGCATCCCGAGCTCCGCCATCCGGGCGCGCATCCGGTCGAAGTCCTCGAGGGTGCCGAATCGGGGGTCGACGTCCCGGCAGTCCGAGACGTCGTAGCCGGCGTCGTGCTGCGGCGAGACGTAGAACGGGGACAGCCACAGGGCGTCCACGCCCAGGTCCGCGAGGTAGTCCAGGCGGTCGACGATCCCGGGCAGGTCGCCCAGGCCGTCACCGTCGGAGTCGTTGAAGGATCGGGGGTAGATCTGGTAGATCACCGCGGAGCGCCACCACGGGTCGTCCTCGGCCGTGGGGGACTGGCTGATCTGCTGCGTCATGGGCTGTTCCTCGGGTCCTTCCTCAGGGCTGTCCGGCGCGGTGTCCGGTGCGGGGAACCGGCGCGGGGGCACCGGGCGCCGCGGTGTCCGGCGCGGGGCGTCCCCAACCTAGTCAGTCCCCGGGGGCGGTGTCACGGCCGTGCCGCGCCGCGGCCGCGCGCACCGGAACCGGGTGCTCCACCGCGGGCGCACGGGCGGCCGCCGGCCCGGCGGCCCGCGGGACGGCGGGCACCGGGCCGGCGGCCGGTGCCCGGCCGGGCGTGCCCGGCCGCTGCCCGACGACGTTGGCGGGGGCGAGGGCGAGCACGACGAGCGCGGCGGCGATGACGGCCAGCCCGGTCCAGCCGGCGCCCGTCAGCCGCTCGCCGACGACGACGACGGCCAGGACCGCCGCGACGGCCGGTTCGGTCAGGGTGAGGGTGGTCGCCGTGCTGGGGCGCACCCGCGCGAGCCCGATGCCGAACAGGAAGTACCCGAGGAACATCGGCACCAGCGCCATGTACGCGGCCACGGCGAAGGACTGCGACGAGGCCAGCAGGGGCGCCCCCGTCGCGGCGAGAACGGGGAGCAGGAGCGCCCCGCCGGCCCCGAAGACAGCGCCCATCGAGGCCGCGCGCCCCACTCCGTGGCCCATCAGCCGGTGGACGACCCACGAGTACAGGGCGTAGGTGGTCCCGGCCACCAGACCGAGCCCGATGCCGGCCGTGGTCCCCGAGGCGGACATCGCGGGCCGGCCGCTCTGCGACAGGACCAGCAGGACGCTGCCCAGGACGCCCAGGAACGCCGCGAGCATCCACCACCGGCTCAGGGGGCGGCGCTCGAGGACGCGTTCCAGGACGCCCGAGGCCAGCGGCGCGGAGGCCAGGGAGACGACCGTGCCGATGGCGACGCCGCCCAGGTGCATCGAGCTGTAGAACGCCAGCGGGTAGACGGCCACGGCCAGGGCCCCGGCCGCCACCAGCCCGGTGTGCGGGCGCAGCGCCCGCCGCGAGCGGCGCAGCGCGGGCAGGGCGATCGCCGCCTGCAGCAGCCCGCCGACCCCGAGGGCGGCGGCCCCGATGGCCAGCGGACCGGCGCCGGGGGCGAAGGTCGCCGCGGTCCCGGTGGTGCCCCACAGGACCGCGGTGAGCAGGATCGCCGCGACGCCGGCACGGTGCCCGGTGCGGGTCACAGGGCCTCGCGCGCTCCCGTGCGGGCGCTGCGCCGCGCCGCGTCCAGCACCGCGGCGACGGCCACGGCGTCCCAGGGGTCCACGGGCACCTCGCCGTCGTCGTGGAGCCACCGGGCCACCGCCCGGTAGAAGTCCGCGGGCTCGCCCGGGGCGGTGGGCACGGGCATGGTCTCGGCGCCGCGGACCAGCAGGCCCGTCGTGCCGTCCCCGGGGTCCAGGGAGTCGAAGGGCCCGGGGCTGTCCGCGTGACCGGGGACGAGGAGGGCGCCGGCCGAGCCGAGCACGCGGGTCCGCGGGCCCGGCGCACCCACCAGGCTCCCGGCCCACAGGTGGCTGATCGTGCCCGAGACGTGGTCCAGGGCCAGGAAGACGTCGTCCTCCGTGGGCGTCGTCAGGGCGCGCAGCTCGGCCCGCACCGCGGCCACGGGCCCGAACAGCTGGATCGCCGCGTCCACCAGGTGCGGTCCCAGGTCGAGCAGCAGCCCGCCGCCCTGGCCGACCGCGTTCTCCCGCCAGCGGTCCTTGGGCACCGGGCGCCAGCGCTCCCAGCGGCGTTCGAAACGGTGCACGTCCCCGAGGCGCCCCTCGGCGAGCACGCGGACCAGGGTCAGCTGCTCGCTGTCCCAGCGCCGGTTGTGGAAGACCGTCAGCGGTGTCCCGGTCGCCTCGGCGCGGCGGACCACGGCCGTGGCGCTCCCGTGGTCCATGGCCAGCGGCTTGTCGACCACCACGGGGATCTCGGCCTCCAGGGCGGCCAGGGCGTGCTCCACGTGCAGCCCGGTGGGGGAGGCGACCACCAGCACGTCCGGCCTCGGGCCCGCCAGCAGCCCGGCCAGATCCTGGTGCACCTGCACCCCGGGCCAGTCCGCGCCCGCCCGGGCGGCCCGCTCCGGGTTCCCGGTGACCACGTCGGTGACCCGGCCTCCGGCCCGCCGCAGCAGGTCCCCGTGGAAGTCCCGCCCGGCCATGCCGTAGCCGACCAGTCCGGCGGTGAGCACCCGCCCTGCACCCTGTTCAGTCATGCGGTCACGATAGCCGCTCGGGCGCGGTCGCCGGGGCCGGGCACCCCGTCCGGCACGGCCCCCGGGAACGGTGCCGTGCCGGCCCGGTGCCGTGCTGTGCTGCTACGGCCGGGGCGGGCCCGCGAGCTCGTCGTCGACGTAGCGGGGCGCGGCCGCGACCCCGCCGGCCAGCACGAGGAGCACCGCGGTGCCCATCAGCAGCAGCAGGGGGGCGGTCCAGCTGCCGGTGGCCTCGCGCAGGGCGCCGACCGCGAAGGGCCCGGCCGCCGCCAGCAGGTAGCCCACCGGCTGGGTGAACCCGGACAGCTGCGCGGTGACCCGGGGGTCCCGGGAACGGGCCGTGAGCAGGGCCAGGGCGGTGGGGAAGGCGAAGCCGCCCACCCCCAGCAGCAGGGCCCAGACCCACGGCGTGCTGCCGGGCGCCAGCAGCAGCCCGGAGTAGCCGGCGACCATGCAGGCGCCCAGGCCCACGATCCACCGCCGCAGGTGCGGGGACCGGGCCACGAGGACGGGCATGAGCAGGCCGCCCGGAATGCCCATGGCGGCGATCAGGGCGGCCATCAGCCCCGCCTGCGCCTGGGCCAGGCCGCCGTCGCGGTAGATCTGGGCCACCCAGCCGAACTGGACGTAGGCGTGCATCGACTGGATGCCGAAGTAGACGCACAGCGCCACGGCGGTGCGGGAGCGCAGGATCGAGGAGCCGCGCCCGGCGCGCAGCGCCCGTCCGGGCGCGGTGGCGGGCTCGCGCCGGTCACGAGCGGTGACGAGCACCCACGGGACGACGGCGACCAGGGCCACGAGCCCCCACAGGCCCAGCGCCGCCCGCCATCCGCCGGGCCCGTGCGCGGCCAGCGGCCCGGCCGCCAGCAGCGGCAGGGTGGCGCCGACGGCCAGGCCGGTCGTGTAGAGGGAGTTCAGCCCCGCCGTGCGCCGGCCCCCGTGGCGCTTGATGAAGGCCGGCACCAGGATGTTGCCGACGGCCATGCCCGCGAAGCCCAGCACGGACAGGGCCAGGAACACCGGCACCGATCCGGTGACCGCCCGGGCCAGCAGGCCGGCGGCGACCAGGGCGAGACCGGCGGTGACCGCACCGCTGATCCCGGTCCGGCGCGAGAGCGCGGCCGCGCACGCGCCCGCCGCGGCGAACGTGAGCCCGGGCAGGGCCGTGAGCACCCCGGCCATCGTGGGGCTCAGCCCCAGGCCCTGCTGCACCTCCGCGAGCACCGGGCCCACGGACGTGGCCCCGGGGCGGAGGTTGACCGCCACGAGCAGCACCGCGAGCACGACCAGCCACCCCGGCAGCCGGGGCGGGGAGGAACGACGGTCCGGGGGCGGAGTGGAGTGGCGCACCGGCTCGTTCTATCACGCGGCGCGGCGGGCCCGCGGCGCGGGGACAGCGGAACAACCGCCGGGAGGCCGGTCGTCGTCGCCGAGGGCGCTGCGACGATGCTCCGGACGCTCGCCGGGACGGCACCGCCCGGTCAGTCCGAGCCGGGGGAGCTCTTGGCCTGGACGGTGTGGGTGAGGGTCATCAGCAGCAGCCCGCCGACGAGGTTGCCGGCGACCGCCAGGACGAAGTTCTGCCCCAGGTCCCCGACGGTCACGGCGGCGCCGAGCCAGATCCCGAAGAGCAGGTGCAGCCCGGAGACGACGACGTGGTCGAAGGGGCCCAGGGCGAGGAAGACCCCGACCAGGTAGGCCAGCACGATGCGGGCGGTGGCCGAGTCCGCGGCGTGCAGCAGGTAGGAGAGCAGGGTCAGCAGCGTGCCGGCGGCCACGGCGCGGGCGAAGGTCGCCCATCCGCTCTTGGCCGCGATCTCCTCGGCGACGGAGACCAGGACCTCGTGCGCCCCGGCCGGCAGGGCACCGTCGACGGTGAAGACCGCGGCCATGACGGTTCCGCCCACCAGGTTGAGCACCAGCACCAGGGCCCACAGCCGGCCCAGCCGCAGCCACACGGAGGGCCCGCGCCGGTCGATGGCCGCGGCGACGGGGTCGAAGAAGTTCTCGGTGAACAGCTCGGAGCGCCCGATCACGAGGAAGACCACGCCGGTGCCGAAGGCCAGGGCTCCGGCGAGTTTGCCGGGGCCGGTGCCGAAGCCGGGGGTGATCAGCTCCTCGGTCATGGCCAGGGCGACGATGCCGAAGACGATGGTGACCCCGGCGATGAACCCGGTGGAGGCCTGCTCCAGGGGCGGCATGGTCAGCCGCCGCGCTCCCTCGGCCTCGGCGCGGTCGTAGATCTCGGTGGGGTCCGGTGCGCTCATGGACCACACCTACTCCGCCGACCGCCCGGGAGCAAACAACCCTGGTGCGCTCTCTCCGAGGGGATCGATGAATCGGGCGAGGCCTCCGCGAGAATCAGGAGGGTTCACCGGGAACTCCGCTACGCACCGGGGAGCAGGGGCCCCTGGGCGGGCGTGCCCGTAGGGTGAGCGGATGGACATCGCGCATCTGTTGTGGAACTCCGTCCCGCCGTGGGCCAC
>NZ_JAVFWZ010000059.1:0-628 GCF_040981245.1 Kocuria cellulosilytica
CTGTTGACCCGGATGCCCTTCTCCCCCAGCATCTGCGCGAGACCGGCGGAGAAGTTCGCGATCGCGGCCTTCGTGGCCGCGTAGGGGGCCAGCTGCGGGGACGGCTGGTCGGACTGCACCGAGGAGCTGCCGATGATGGCCGAGCCGGGGGCCATGTGCGGCACCGCGGCCTTGGCCAGGTGGAACATCGCCCCGACGTTGAGCCGGAACGTGTAGTCCCACTCCTCGTCGCTGATCTCGTCGAGGCTCTCGCGGGTCATCTGGTATGCGGCGTTGGAGACGAGCACGTCGACCTTGCCGAACTCCTGCACGGCCCGCTCCACGACGGCGCGGCAGTGCGCGGCATCGGAGAGGTCGCCGCGCACCAGGACGGCCCGGCGCCCGGCCTCCTCGATCCAGCGGGCGGTGTCCTGCGCGTCCTCGTCCTCCTCGAGGTAGGCGACGAGGACGTCGGCGCCCTCCCGGGCGTAGGCGATCGCGGCGGCGCGGCCGATGCCGCTGTCCCCGCCGGTGATGATCGCGGCCTTGCCCTCGAGCTTGCCGGAGCCGCGGTAGCTCTGCTCGCCGCAGTCCGGGACGGGGGTCATCTCCGGCTGCACACCGGGGACGTCCTGCTGCTGTTCTGGCT
>NZ_JAVFWZ010000060.1:0-625 GCF_040981245.1 Kocuria cellulosilytica
CGGCCCGGAACCGGCCAGCCGCCGCACGCCGCCGTCGGCGCCGAGGACCAGTGCCGCGCCGTACCCCGCCAGGACGTAGACGATGGTGCCGCTGCTCGCGTCGAGCGTCGCCGCGAAGGCCGTGACGAAGGCCCCGGTGCCGTCGGCGGCCGCCGGCGCCCCCACCGCCGAGCGCTCGACCGGCCGGCGCCGGGCGCGCCCCGGCCCCGTGGCCCGCAGCAGCGCGTGCAGACCGGAGGCGACCGCCGCGGACGCGGTCCCGGCGCCGAGGACGTCGGCGGCCTCGAGCTGCACCCGCCCGTCCTCGGCGCGCCAGTCGAAGTAGCTGCCGCCGGCCCGCCGGGCCGGTGTGCACCGGCCGGCCAGCTCGTACCCGGGCACCTCCACGGCCCCCGCGGGGAGCAGCACCCGCTGCGCGGCCCCGGCGGCCGCCAGCTCGCCGGTGGCGGCCAGCTCCCGCTCGACGAGCTGCCCGAGCTGGGCGAGGACCTCCTGCTCGTCCGCGCTGAACGCCCGCGGCACGGTGTCCATGATGCACAGCGAGCCGACCCGCTCCCCCGTGCGCGCCCGCAGCGGCTGTCCCGCGTAGAAGCGCATCCCCTGGCGCACCACCGTCGTGTCCGCT
>NZ_JAVFWZ010000061.1:0-622 GCF_040981245.1 Kocuria cellulosilytica
GCTTCACCACCGCGGCACTGGCCCTGAGCGACGACTCGATCACCCTCCAGGAGCTCTCAGCCCGCCGCGACGAGAAGCTCGCCCTGGTGCTCGGCACAGAGGGCGACGGGCTCAGCGCCGCGACCGTCCACCACGCGGACCTCACCGTGCGGATCCCGATGTCCCACGGCGTCGACTCCCTCAACGTCGCCGCGGCCTCCGCCGTGGCGTTCTGGGAGACCCGCCCGGTCCGGTCCTGAACTCCCCGCGGTAACGGTTCGGGTGTCGATCGCAACCTGACCAGTGACGTTGGCATTCGTGAATCCTATTCTGGGGGTGTCTGCCAGACCCGGTCCCACAAATCGCGGCACCAGCCGGCGTCCGGGGGCAGACGGGGGAACCGAGAAGGCACATCATGAAGAAACTGATCGCGTGGTCGGCGGCACTCGCGCTGGTCGTGGGGGCGGGGACGGTCGTCCCGGCCGCCGCCGCCGAGCCGTACTGCGGCATCACGTGGGGGTCCACGGACGAACAGTCCGTCTCCAGTCCCGTCCACGAGACCCACCTCGTGGACGTCCGGGCCGGACGCCACGAGTGCTTCGACCGGCTGGTCGTCGACATCGAGGGCTTCACCGGCAGCTAC
>NZ_JAVFWZ010000062.1:0-622 GCF_040981245.1 Kocuria cellulosilytica
TCGTCCTGGTCTCGGGCCGGCTCTACTACGACCTCGTGTCGGCGCGCGAGGAGCGCAAGGACCGGAGCACCGCGATCGTCCGCGTCGAGCAGCTCTACCCGCTGCCGCTCGCGGAGATCCGGGAGGAGCTCGGCAAGTACCCGGAGGCACGACTCACCTGGGCCCAGGACGAGCCCGCCAACCAGGGGGCCTGGCCGTTCATGGCCGTCAACCTGGTCCCGCAGCTCGACCGCAAGGTGCGCCTGGCGTCCCGCCCGGCCTCGGCGTCCCCGGCCAACGGCTCGGCCAAGCGCCACGCCGCCGAGCTCGAGACCCTGGTGCAGACCGCCTTCGAGCGGGACTGAGCCCGTCCGGGACGGCGGGGGCCCGCGCCCCCGCCGTCCCGCACGTCCCCGGCGAGCGGCGCCGGCCCGTGCCCACGGGCCGGCGCCGCTCGTTCCCCCCAGAGCACCCTCACCCCCGACCAGAAAGTACGACGTGGAGCAACGAAGGATCAGAATTGTCGCAGTCGGTGACGAGCTGCTGGCCGGCGAGGGCGACCCGCGGGCCCTGGGCTGGTTCGGGCGGGTCATGGCCCGCACCCCGCACCATGTGGCCCCCGTGTCGGCCTACAACCTGGCCG
>NZ_JAVFWZ010000009.1:0-173541 GCF_040981245.1 Kocuria cellulosilytica
TCAGCGAGGAGGCGCAGTTGCCGACACCGGCGACGGCCACGCGAATGGGATGGTGGGACACGGGACTCCTTGGTCATGAGGCATCCCGCACCGGCCGTGCGCCGGTGCGGGACGCCTCGCGGGGGTGAGGTGCGAGGAAGCGCCCGGCGCGAGTGGCGAGCCGGGCGGTGCGGTGCGGGCCGGTCAGGGGCCGCGGGCCACCCGTTCCTGCGGGCGGGGCTCCTCGGTGCTGGTCGTGGCGGGCTCACCGAGCCTCGCGGGGTTCTCGGGCGAGGCCGTTGTTCGTTCCGCACCCGTCCGTCCGGGGGAGCCGGCGCCGCCGGTCGAGGCGGACCCGGTCCGCGCGGACTCGGGGCGGCTGCCGTCCGGCAGCGGGATCTGTCCGGAGACGCACCCCGCGCTCATCGTGGTGCCTCGGGGATGTCGCGGGTTCCGGCATCCGGTGCAGCTGTCGTCTCCAGGGGCAAGGGCCGGACCCTGTCCCTGGACGGCGCGCGGGGAGCTCGGTGCATCAGGTCGTCCTCTCCGTGTCGGGGATCCGGCCGCCGCCCTCCGCGGTCGCCGATCGACGTCCGGCCGTGGGCCGATCCGCCACCGCGGATCGCTTGCGGCTCATCCCGTGCAACATGTATCGCTATGCGCAACGCTGCTCGTGCGACGAGTCTCCGGGGCGTCGCCCTCGCTGTCAAGGGGGCCGGGAAGGAGGTCGCGGTCCGCGGGCGGACCCGGAGGCGCCCCACCTCCCGCGTCAGCGCCGGGCGCTCCGGCCTCGACCGTCGGCGCCCCGGCTCGCGGTCACCGTTCCAGGGCATGCCCGCCACCCGAGGCCGGGCGGCCGGCCTCGGGTGCACGTGGTGCGCGGTCACCGGGAGCGTCCGGCCTGTTCGTGATCGACCGCGTCGAGCTCCATGCGCTCGAGGATCGTGGCGGAGATCTCCTCGACGGACATGGAGGCCGAGTTGACGTACGGGATGCCGTTCAGGGCGTACATCTCCTCGGCGTTGCGCAGTTCCCAGGTGCACTGGGCGAGGGAGGAGTAGGCGGTGGCGGATCGTCTCTCCTGGCGGACCTGGCTGAGCCGGAGGGGCTGTGAGGTGAGTCCGAAGCACTTGCCGGTGTGGGGGATGACGGGGGCCGGCAGGGACCGGCGGTCGAAGTCCTCGTCGACCAGCGGGAAGTTGGCGACGCGGATGCCGTGCTGCAGGGCGAGGTACATGCTGGTCGGGGTCTTGCCGCAGCGGGAGGGGGCGATGAGGATCAGCTCGGCCCGCTCGAGCGCCCGGACGGACTGGCCGTCGTCGTGCTCCATGGCGTACTCCACCGCCGCCATCCGGGTCCGGTAGCGGCCGGCGTCCCCGAGCCCGTGGGCCCGCCCCGGTTGGAGGTTCGCCGTGGCGTGCAGTGCGGTCTCGAGCTGGGGAAGGTGGGTGCCGAAGAGGTCCACGAAGAAGCCCCGGCTGGCGGCGAGGACGTCGCGGATCTCCGGGTCGACGACGGTGGAGAACGCGACCGGCATCCGACCGGCGGCGGCCACGGAGTCGATCCGGGCCGCCACCTGCCGTGCCCGCTCCACGGTGCTGACGAACGGCACGGTGTGGCGCTCGAAGCGCTGTTGCGGGAACTGGGTGATCAGGGTGTTGCCCAGGGTCTCGGCGGTGATCCCGGTGCTGTCCGAGAGGAAGAACGCCACCGGACAGGTCTCGGTCACTGCTGCTCTCGTTCTCTGCTCAAGGTGTGTCCTCCGTCCGGGAGCGTGCTCGGTGCGTGTGCGGTGCCCTGGTCCGGGTGCGCACGGCACTCGGACCAGGGCGGTCTCACCTGCTGGGCTGGGCCGCGGTGCGGGCCAGGGCCAGCCAGGTGTCCACCACGGCGTCGGGGTTCAGGGAGACGGAGTCGATGCCCTTCTCCAGCAGCCAGGCGGCGAGCTTGGGGTGGTCGCTGGGGCCCTGGCCGCAGATCCCGACGTACTTGCCGCGGTCCCTGCAGGCGGTGATGGCCATTCCCAGCAGCTTCTTCACGGCCGGGTCGCGCTCGTCGAAGGAGCCGGCGACCAGTGCGGAGTCGCGGTCCACGCCCAGGGTGAGCTGGGTGAGGTCGTTGGAGCCGATGGAGAACCCGTCGAAGTGGTCCAGGAACTCATCGGCCAGCAGCGCGTTGGCGGGCAGCTCGCACATCATCACGATCTCCAGCCCGTCCACCCCCCGTTCCAGGCCGTTGGCGGCCAGCAGCCCGATCACGCCCCGGGCCTCGGCGAGGGTGCGCACGAAGGGGACCATGAGCTTGATGTTGGTCAGGCCCATGGCGGTGCGGGCGTGGACGATCGCCTCGCACTCCAGCTCGAAGGCCGCCCGGAACTCCTCCGAGAGGTACCGGGAGGCGCCCCGGAACCCGAGCATGGGATTCTCCTCCTCGGGCTCGAACTGCGGGCCGCCGAGCAGGTTGGCGTACTCGTTGGACTTGAAGTCCGAGAGCCGGATGATCACCGGCTCCGGGGCGAAGGCCGCCGCGATCGTGGCGATCCCCTCGGCGAGGCGCTGGACGTAGTACTCGCGCGGGCCGGCGTAGGCGGTGATCCGCTCCCGGATCCGGTCGGCCACACCGGGGTCCGGCTGCGGGGACCCGTTCTGCAGGGCCAGCAGGGCCAGGGGGTGGATGCCGATCTGGCGGTTGATGATGAACTCCAGCCGCGCCAGCCCCACCCCGTGGTTCGGCAGCTGGGCGAAGGCGAACGCCTGCTCCGGGGTGCCCACGTTGAGCATGATCTTCAGGGGTGCTTCCGGCATGGCACCCAGGGCGGTCTCCTCCACCGTGTAGTCCAGCAGGCCCGCGTAGACCAGGCCCGCCTCGCCCTCCGCGCAGGAGACCGTCACCGGGTCCCCCTCGGCCAGCACCTCGGTGGCGTCCCCGGCCCCGACCACCGCCGGGATGCCCAGCTCCCGGGCGATGATCGCCGCGTGGCAGGTGCGCCCGCCGCGGTCGGTGACGATCGCGGCGGCCTTCTTCATGATCGGCTCCCAGTCCGGGTCCGTCATCGAGGCCACCAGCACGTCCCCGTCCTGGAAGGAGGCCATCTGCCCGATCGAGGACAGCACCCGGACCTGTCCGGCGCCGATCCGCTGGCCGATCGCCCGGCCCTCGGCCAGCACCCGAGCCGTCTCGTGGAGCCGGTAGCGGGAGACGGTCCCGGCGGCCCGGCGGGAGACCACCGTCTCGGGGCGGGCCTGCAGGATGTACAGGTGCCCGTCGGTGCCGTCCAGGCCCCACTCGATGTCCATGGGCCGGCCGTAGTGGGCCTCGATCGCCACCCCGTAGCGGGCCAGCTGCTCCACCTGCGCGTCGGTGAGGCTGAACCGGGCCCGCAGCTGCGCCGGCACCGGGACGAAGCCCACCGTCTCCCCGAGCTCGGCGGAGTCCGTGTAGGTCATCTGCAGGGCCTTCTCGCCCAGCCCGCGCTTGAGCACCGCCGGCCGGCCCGCGGCCAGGGCCGGCTTGTGGACGTAGAACTCGTCCGGGTTCACCGCCCCCTGCACCACGGCCTCGCCCAGCCCGTAGGAGGAGGTGAGAAACACCGCGTCGGGAAACCCGGACTCCGTGTCCATGGTGAACATCACCCCGGAGGCCCCCACGTCGGAGCGCACCATCTTCTGCACCCCCGCCGAGAGCGCGACCTCGGCGTGGGTGAAGCCGTGGTGGACCCGGTAGGCGATCGCCCGGTCGTTGTACAACGAGGCGAAGACGTCCTTCACCGCCGCCAGCACGCTCTGCACCCCGCGCACGTTCAGGTACGTCTCCTGCTGCCCGGCGAAGGAGGCGTCCGGCAGGTCCTCCGCCGTCGCGCTCGAGCGCACCGCCCAGGACACCTCCACCCCCGCCGGCTGGGCACCGGCCAGCTCCTCGTAGGCCTCCCGGATCGCAGCCTCCAGCGGCTCCGGCAGCGGCGACGCCCGGATCATCGAGCGGATCCGGGCGCCCGCGGCCGCCAGGGCACCCACATCGGCGGTGTCCAGGCCCTGCAGGGCCTCCGCGATCCGCGCCTCGAGCCCGTCGGCGGCCAGGAACTCCCGGAAGGCCGTCGCCGTCGTGGCGAAACCACCCGGAACCGCCACGCCGGCCGCGCCCAGATTGCGGATCAGCTCGCCCAAAGAGGCGTTCTTGCCCCCGACCTCCGGAAGGTCGGACAGATCGATCTGCGTGAACGGAAGAACATAGGTCATCGGAATCGTGCTCCTCAGGGTGCGTGCGGGCGGACATCGTTCGAGTTGCTGCGGAAGGTCTGGTGCCGGACCCCGTGCGGACCGGAGGCCAGGAGGTGTGCTCGATCGGGGCGTGCGCGTG
The DNA here is from genome assembly GCF_040981245.1 of Kocuria cellulosilytica. NCBI lineage: Bacteria > Bacillati > Actinomycetota > Actinomycetes > Micrococcales > Micrococcaceae > Kocuria > Kocuria cellulosilytica. Next base: position 4,336 of record NZ_JAVFWZ010000009.1, read on the forward strand.
CGGTCTCTCGCCACCCGTGGTGGTGGATGCGCTGCGACCGGTGCGCACCGCCGGGTGCGCCGGGCGCGAACGGGGGAGCGCGATGCAGGGCCTCCAGCCCGTGACGCAGCTCACGCATCTGTCGCCAACAGATATATCACTTATATACAGGGCTCGGAAGGATGTTGCGGAGTTCGTCGGAGCGGCTCGTCCGGGCGGCGACGGGGGTGTCGACAGGATCGGAAATGCGTGTGTTGCGTTGATTGCAACAGGTATGCGTCTCAATGGGGGCGGATACGCCTATGAAAGTCGGCCACGGAGACAATGTTGCGGTGAACCCTTGACCGTGGCGCACATCACTTCCTACAGTGAGGCAACTCGGTTGCGATAATTGCAACAACCGGCAACCGGGGAAGTCACGACCCCACAACTGCCGGGCGCAGCGACGCCCTCCGCCCCATCGCCGAGGCGTGCGATGCGGAGCCGGGGGCGCGGCCCTACCCGCGACTCACCCGGACAGCCCGTCCGGAATCCGCTCCCCGAAAGGACGATCATGACCACCTCGCCCACCGCCACCGCCCCGAACGCCACCAGCGTCGCCGAGCTCGAGCGCCTGAAGACCCTGCACAACGGCCAGAAGGAGCAGCTGACCTTCTCCGACGCCGAGTTCGAGCGCCGCCTCACCGGGCTGCGGGCGATCATGGCCGCCAAGGACCTCGACGCCGTCATCCTGACCAGCTACCACGGCATCAAGTACTACTCGGACTTCCTCTACACCACCTTCGGGCGCAACTACGCCCTGGTCGTCACCGCCGAGGACTCCGTCACGGTCACCGCCAACATCGACGCCGGCATGCCCTGGCGCACCAGCTACGGCGACAACATCGTCTACACCGACTGGCGCCGCGACAACTTCTACTACGGCCTCCAGGAGGCCCTGCGCCGGCGCGGCGTGGTCGCCCGCCGGATCGGCGTCGAGGACGACGCCCTGCCGCTGCTGACCCGCCAGCGCATCCAGGCCGCCTTCGAGGGCGCCGAGCTCACCGACGTCTCCCAGGACGCCATGCGCCAGCGCATGATCAAGTCCGCCGAGGAGATCGAGGTCATCAAGCACGGCGCCCGCATCGGCGACCTGGGCGGAGAGGCCATCCGCGCCGCGATCCGGGCGGGCATCACCGAGTACGAGGTCGCCCTGGCCGGCACCGAGGCGATGGTCCACGAGATCGCCCGCACGTTCCCGCACCGCGAGGTGCGCGACACCTGGGTGTGGTTCCAGTCCGGGATCAACACCGACGGCGCCCACAACTGGGCCACCACCCGCAAGCTGCGCCGCGGGGACATCCTGTCGCTGAACTGCTTCCCGATGACGTCGGGCTACTACACCGCCCTCGAGCGCACCCTGTTCCTGGGCGAGCCGGACGCCCGCTCGCGGCAGCTGTGGGAGATCAACGTCCAGGTCCACGAGCGCGGCCTCGAGCTGATCAAGCCGGGCGCGGTGTGCAAGGACATCGCCGCGGAGCTCAACGAGATCTTCGTCTCCCACGGCCTGCTCGCCAACCGCACCTTCGGCTACGGCCACTCCTTCGGCGTCCTGTCCCACTACTACGGCCGCGAGGCCGGCCTGGAGCTGCGCGAGGACATCGACACCGTGCTGGAGCCGGGCATGGTCGTGTCCATGGAGCCGATGATCACGATCCCCGACGGCGAGCCCGGCGCCGGCGGCTACCGCGAGCACGACATCCTCGTCGTCGGCGAGGACTCCGTGGAGAACATCACCAAGTTCCCCTACGGCCCCGAGCACAACATCGTCCAGGCCTGACCCGGACGGTCCCGGTGGCGCCGCCCGAGGGCGGCGCCACCGGCACCCCGGCCGGGTGCGGCCGCCCGGACCCGGGCGGCCGCACCGTGCACCTCCGCCAGTCCCACGCACCCAGGCACACGGAAGGAACCCTGTGGCCAGCACCCGTTTCCTCGAAGACCTCGACGCGCACAGCTACGCGGACTACACGTCCACCGGCCAGGGGCTGGTGCTCATCCCGACCGGGGCCACGGAGCAGCACGGGCCCCACATGCCGCTGGGCGTGGACGCCATGCTCTCCCGTGCCATCTCCGCCGCCGCGGCGGAGGACCTCGACGCCCTGGTCGCGCCGGTCTTCGCCTACGGCTACAAGTCCCAGCCCCGCTCCGGCGGCGGCAACCACCGCACCGGCACCACCAGCCTCTCGGCGCAGGCCCTCATCGCGCAGACCAAGGACGTCGTGCTGGAGCTCTTCCGCCACGGCATCCGCCGGGTCGTGGTCGTCAACGGCCACTTCGAGAACTACCAGTTCCTCTACGAGGGCCTCGACCTCGCGGTGCGCGAGGCCCGGGCCGGCGGCCTCGACGACAGCCGGGCCATGCTGCTCTCGTACTGGGACTTCGTCGACGACGCCACCCTGGAGGCCGTCTTCCCGGACGGCTTCCTCGGCTGGGACATCGAGCACGGAGGAGTGCTCGAGACGTCCCTGATGCTCCACCTGCACCCCGAGAAGGTCGACATGTCACGGGCTCCCGACCATCCCCCCGCTGAACTGACCGCCTACGACGTGTTCCCCGAGGACCCGGCCCGGACCCCCGGCTCGGGATGCCTCTCCTCTCCGGCAGGCGCCACCGCAGAGCGGGGCGAGCTGCTGCTCTCCACCGTCCGTTCCGGGATCGTCCGGGCGGTCACCAGCGAGTTCGGGAAGTGAGATCCACATGAAGAAGTCAGATCCCTCGGCGACGGCCGCCACGGAGCCCGTGACCGTGCCGCGGTTCCGCGGGCGGAACCTGCCCGCCCTGGACCGGGCCGTCATCACGGTCCTGCCGCCCCTGCTCATCATCGCCGTGCTGGTGGTGGTCACCCTGGACCCTGGCGGCGCCGCCGAGGCCATCGCCACGGCACGCACGTTCGTCACCGGGAACTTCACGTGGCTGTTCATCCTCTACTCGCTGGTGGCGGTCGCCGTCTGCGTGTGGCTGGTCTTCAGTCGCATCGGCAAGGTGCGCCTCGGCGGCCCGGACGCCCGTCCGGAGCACGGCAAGTTCGCCTGGTACTCGATGCTCTTCGCCTGCGGGCAGGGCATCGGCCTGATCTTCTGGTCGGTCGCCGAGCCGATCCTGCTCCGGGACGACAACCCCGTGGTCCCCGCCGGGGAGGACGGCGCGGCCGAGGGCGCCATGGTGTGGTCCTACTTCCACTGGGGGTTCACGGCCTGGGCCATGTACTGCGTGGTGGCCGTGTGCCTCGCCTACTCCCACCACAACCTCGGCAAGACCCTCACCTTCCGCGAGGCCACGGTGGACATCCTGCCGAAGTGGTCGCAGCGCGGAGCCGGCGTGGTCGTGGAGCTGCTCGCCATCATCGCCACCGTCCTGGGCCTGGCCACGTCCTTCGGCTTCGCCGCCATGCAGTTCAGCTCGGGCCTCTCGTCCTTCACCGGGATCTCCCCGAGCTCGAACGTCTGGCTGCTCGTGATCCTGGGCCTGGGCGGGCTCACCGCCGTCTCCGCGTTCTTCGGCATCAACAAGGGCATGAAGCGGATCAGTGAGCTCAACTCGGTGCTGAGCATCGTCCTGCTCGTGGCCGTGTTCGTCTTCGGCCCCACGATCTTCCTCATCTCCAACATCACCCAGACCTTCGGCTCCTTCTTCGCCAACTTCACGGCGATGAGCTTCTGGACCGACGCCGGCACCGCCGGTCAGGGCATCTCGACCTGGCAGGACAGCTGGAACGGCTGGTGGACCGTGTTCATCTGGTGCTGGGTCATCGCCTTCAGCCCGTTCGTGGCCGGCTTCATCGCCCGCATCTCCCGCGGCCGCACCATCCGCGAGTTCGTCATCGGCGTCACCGTGGTGCCCTCGCTGATCGTGATGGTGTGGATCGGGGTGATCGGCTCCGCCGCCCTGCACTACGACGACGCGAGCGAGCGCGGGATCTCCGCGGCGGTCGCGGCCGACACCTCCAGCGGACTGTTCGTGATGCTCGAGTCCGTGCCGGTCATCGGCTCGCTGCTGCTCGTGGTGGCCACCGTCCTCGTCGCCACCTACTACGTCACCTCCCTGGACTCCGGCGCCCACGCCCTGGCCGAGTTCGTCTCCGCGCCCCGCCGGGCCGGTCCGGTCTTCCGCGTGGTGCTGGTCGCCAGCATCGCCGCCGTGGCGGTCACGCTGCTCACCCTCGGCGGCACCGCGGTGGTCGACACGGTCCAGACCGGCACCATCATCGGCGCCTTCCCCTTCTCCTTCGTCATCCTGTTGATGATCGCGAACCTGGTCCGCCGGCTGCTGACCCGCACCCCGGAGACCGTGCGCCTGGAGCGGGAGGTCAACGACCCCGCGCCGGACCCGGACACCGGTGTCCCCGGCAGCAGCACGGTGGAGCGGACGGCGCCGGAGCCCCCGGCGCGGCGGCCCGAGGCGGCCTCCGCACGGGAACCGGTCCCGGAGGCGCTCGCGCGGCCGTGACCACCGTGCCCGGCCCTCGCCCCCTGACGGCGTCCACTCCGTCGGGGGCGAGGGCCGGGCACAACGGGTCCGGGATGCGGGACCGTGGAGCACGGTCCCGCATCCCGGACACCCCACGGTGGCGGCGCCGCCGCCGTGCAGGAGAATGAGGAGTCCTATGACTGAGTCACCAGCAAGTGCATCCTCGCGCGAAGCGCGCGCCGCGTCCGTCGTCTCCCACGCCCTGCACGTCCTGCGCTGCTTCTCCGCGGACGAGCCGACGCTCGGGGTGACCGAGATCGCCGCCCGCGTGGGCCTGCACAAGAGCACGGTCTCCCGGCTCCTGGTCACCCTGGAGCAGGAGGACGTGGTGGAGCGCGACCCGCAGACACGGCGCTACCGCCTCGGGCTCGGGCTGATCTCCGTGGCCGGGCCGCTGCTCGCGGAACTGGACGAGCGTCGGGTGGCATATCCCGTGCTGCTCGAGCTGACCGAGCAGACCGGCGAGACCAGCGCGCTGCTGGTCTGGAACGGCGACCAGGCGGTCTGCGTGGAGCAGATCCCCAGCCCGCGACAGATCAAGCACACCACTCCGCTGGGCACCCGCTACAACACGGCCCTCAGCTCCTCGGTGCAGCTCTTCCTCGCGGAGCAGCCCCCGGAGCGGGCCCGGGCGCTGCTCCTGTCCGGCATGCTCGAGCTCCCCGACCCCACCGAGGCGAGCATCGACGTCTACCTCGAGGCCCTGCGCCAGGTCGCCGACGACGGGGTGGCCGTCAACTACGGCAGGACCTCCCTGGACGAGGTCGGTGTCGCCGCCCCCGTCCGTGACCACCGGGACCAGGTGGTCGCCGCCGTCATGATCGCCGCTCCGCGCTACCGGGTCACGCCCGAGCAGGCCGAGCTGCTCGCGGCCGCGGCCGTGGCGGCGGCCCGGGAGGTGTCCCTGCGTCTCGGCGCCTCCCCGGCGGCCCGCCGGGCCGGGCGGGCGCCCCTGGAGGCACGCTGACCCGGAACCTCCTCAGGCCCCGGCGGCCAGGTCCCGGCCGATCGTCTCCCGCAGGATCTCGCTGGTGCCCCCGAAGATCGTCAGCAGCCGGGAGGCGAGATACGCCTGCGCCACCGGGTACTCGAGGATGTAGCCGTACCCGCCGTGCAGCTGGAGGCACCGGTCCGTGACGGACTTCGCCCGCTCCCCGGCCCAGTACTTGGCCTTGGACGCGCCGACCACGTCGAGCGCCCCCGCGTTGAACGCGTGCACCGCCCGCCGCACGTAGGCCTCGGTGACCTCCACCTCGACCGTCAGCTCCGCGAGCTCGAACCGGGTGTGCTGGAAGTCGAGCACCCTGGTGCCGAAGGCCGTGCGCTCGCCGGTGTACCGGAGCGTGCTCTCCAGGGTGGAGCGCGCCACGGCGCTCGCGGCCACCGCCACCGCCAGCCGCCCCTGGGGCAGCGCCTGCCGGATCTGCCGCAGCCCGCCGCCCTCGGCCCCCACCAGGTTCGCGGCGGGGACCCGGACGTCCTCGAAGAACAGCTCGACGGTGTCGGAGGCCCTGACCCCCATCTTGTCGAGCTGCCGGCCGGTCTCGTAGCCGGGGTAGTCCGCCTTGTGCACCAGGAACAGGCTGAATCCGTCCTCCCCGGCCCGGCCGGTCCCGCCGTCCGTGCGCGCCAGGACCAGGGCGGCGTCCCCGCTCATCCCGTTGCCGATGAACGTCTTCTGGCCGGTGAGCACCCACTCCTCGCCGTCGCGAACGGCCCGGGTGCGCACCCCGCGCAGGTCGGAGCCCGCGCCCGGCTCGGTCCAGGCCACGGAGGTGACGAGCTCCCCCGTGAGCATCCGCGGCAGCCACCGCTGCTTCTGCTCGCCGGTGCCGTGGGCGAGCAGGTGGGGCAGCACCCAGTCGTCGTGCAGGTGCAGGGCCAGGGCCACGCCGAGGGCGCCCTGCCGGACCAGCTCCTCGTCGAGCACGGCGCGGAACCGGTAGTCGGTCAGGCCCATGCCCCCGAACTCCTCGGGCACCGCGAGGCCCAGCAGCCCCGCCTCGCCGGCGGCCGTCCACAGGCTGCGGGGCATCAGGTGCTGGGCGTCCCACTCGGCGTAGTGCGGAGCCACCTCGCGGGCCGTGAACTCGCGGGCCACCTCGCGGAACTCCTCGTGCTCCTCCGCGTAGAACGGCTCGGAGAACGGCTGGGCGGCCGGGGACTCGGTCACGGGGTGCCTCCTGGGGCGGCGGGGGCCGGCGCGAACGCGGTGCGCAGCGCGGCCCAGGTCATCTCCTCGAGGGCGGCCCGGGCGGTGTCGAGCCGCTCCGCGTCCGGCGGGGTGCGCAGCCGGTGCGCCGTCCGCAGGGAGTGGGGGGTGGAGTTGATGAGCCCGAAGGCGGCCTGGGCGCGCAGGGTGAGCTCCGCGACGTCGCGCGCGGGGGCCAGGTCCTGCAGGGCCTCCACCCACAGCGTCACGTAGCCGCGCTGCAGGGCCCGGACCGTGTGACGGTCCTCCTCGGTGAGGTTCGGCAGCTCCCGGTCCTGCACCACGATCACGGCGGGCCGGTGCAGCGCGAACTCCACCTGGAAGGAGATCAGCGCCCGCAGCCGCCGGGCCGGATCGGGGGAGCGGGCCGCGACCTCGCGGCCCCGGTCCAGCAGGTCGTGGCTGACCTCGAGCAGGACCGCGCCGAGGACCGCCTGCTTGCTCGGGAAGTGCCGGTAGACCGCGGGACCGCTGACCCCTGCGGCCGCGCCGATGTCGTCGATCGAGACGCCGGCGAAGCCCCGCTCGGCGAACAGTGCGGCGGCGGCGGTGAGCAGGTCCTCGCGCCGCTGGGCCTTCGCCCGTCCGCGCACGGTGGTGGGCGGACGGGGGGTGTGCTCGGTCTGGGTCACGGGTCCTGCTTCCGGTCGCGGATTCCTGGACATTCTAGTGAGCCGCCACTAACCTGAACCCCAAGTTAGTCGAGATTAACCGAAATGGCACCCCAGGCCGCCGCCCGGACGGAGGGAACCGATGCGCGTGCTGAGCACCGAGGTCGATCCGGGCGGCGCGGAGTTCGCCGCCAACACGGCCGCCCAGCAGGAGCTGGCCGAGGAGCTGGCGCGGCGCCTCGAGCGGGCGGCCCGGGGCGGCCCGGAGGCCTCCCGGCAGCGGCACGTGGGGCGCGGCAAGCTGCTGCCGCGCGAGCGGGTGGACCACCTCCTGGACACCGGCAGCCCGTTCCTGGAGATCGGTGCCCTCGCCGCTGAGGGGATGTACGACGACGAGTGCCCCGGGGCCGGCCTGATCGCCGGGATCGGCCTGGTCCACGGCCGGCAGGTGATGGTCGTGTGCAACGACGCCACGGTCAAGGGCGGCACCTACTACCCCATGACGGTCAAGAAGCACCTGCGCGCCCAGGAGATCGCCCTCGAGAACCGGCTGCCCTGCGTCTACCTCGTCGACTCGGGCGGGGCGTACCTGCCCCTGCAGGACGAGGTCTTCCCGGACCGGGAGCACTTCGGGCGGATCTTCTACCACCAGGCCAACCTGTCCGCGGCCGGGATCCCGCAGCTCGCGGCCGTGCTCGGCTCCTGCACCGCGGGCGGGGCCTACGTCCCGGCGATGAGCGACGAGACGGTGATCGTGCGCGAGCAGGGCACCATCTTCCTGGGCGGGCCGCCGCTGGTGAAGGCCGCCACCGGGGAGGAGGTCACCGCCGAGGAGCTCGGCGGCGGGGACCTGCACGCCCGCACGTCCGGGGTGGTCGACCACCTCGCGGAGAACGACGTGCACGCCCTCGGGATCCTCCGGGACATCGTGGCGACCCTCCCGCCACCGGGTCCCCGCGCCTGGCCGGTGCTCGATCCGGTGCCCCCGGCCGTGGCCGAGGACGAGCTCGCCGGGGCCGTGCCGGTGGACCCCAACTCCGGCTACGACGTGCACGAGGTCATCGGCCGGCTCGTGGACGGCAGCCGCTTCGCCGAGTTCAAGGCGGAGTACGGCACCACGCTGGTCACCGGCTTCGCCCACGTGCACGGCCACCCCGTGGGGATCGTGGCCAACAACGGGGTGCTCTTCGGGGAGTCGGCGCTGAAGGGCGCGCACTTCGTGGAGCTGTGCGACCAGCGGGGGATCCCGCTGCTGTTCCTGCAGAACATCACCGGCTTCATGGTGGGCCGCGACTACGAGGCCGGCGGCATCGCCAAGCACGGCGCCAAGATGGTCACCGCCGTGGCCACCACCCGGGTGCCGAAGCTCACCGTGGTGATCGGCGGCTCCTTCGGAGCCGGCAACTACTCGATGTGCGGGCGGGCGTACTCCCCGCGCTTCCTGTTCCTCTGGCCCCAGGCGAGGATCTCGGTGATGGGCGGGACCCAGGCCGCCTCGGTGCTGGCCACCGTGAAGGCCGACCAGCTGGCGGCCCGCGGGCAGGAGTGGGACCCGGCCGAGCGCGAGGCGTTCATGGCGCCCGTCCGGGCCCGGTACGAGGCCCAGGGCAGCCCCTGGTACTCCACCGCCCGGCTGTGGGACGACGGCGTGATCGCCCCCGCCGACACCCGGGAGGTGCTCGGGCTGGCCCTCGAGGTCTGCTCCCGGGTCCCGCTGCCCGAGCCCGCCCTCGGCCTCTTCAGGATGTGAGCCCCGTGACTGCCGGCACGCCCCCCGCCCGCTTCGACGTCGTCCTCGTGGCCAACCGCGGCGAGATCGCCCGCCGGGTCCTCCGCACGCTCAGGGCGCTGGGCATCCGCTCGGTCGCCGTCTACAGCGAGGCCGACCGGGACGCGGTGCACGTGCGCGAGGCCGACGTGGCCGTGTGCGTGGGCCCCGCCGCCCCGGCGCAGAGCTATCTGCGCATCGACGCCGTGCTCGGGGCCGCGCGGGCCACCGGCGCGCAGGCCATCCACCCCGGCTACGGGTTCCTGTCCGAGAACGCCGCCTTCGCCCGGGCGTGCGCCGCCGCCGGGATCGTGTTCATCGGCCCCGGCACCGAGGCGCTCGAGACCATGGGCGACAAGATCCGCGCCAAGCAGCACGTCGCGGCCGCCGGGGTGCCCGTCGTCGCCGGGGTCTCGGAGGCCGGGCTCGACGACGACGCCCTGGTCGCCGCGGCCGCCGGGATGGACTATCCCGTCCTGATCAAGCCCTCGGCCGGCGGCGGCGGCAAGGGCATGCACGTGGCCCGCACCCCTGCCGAGCTGCCGGAGGCCCTGGCCACGGCCCGGCGGGTGGCCGCGGCCGCCTTCGGGGACGACACCCTCCTGCTGGAGCAGCTGATCGAGTCCCCCCGGCACATCGAGGTGCAGGTCCTCGCCGACGCCCACGGCGCCGTGGTGCACCTGGGGGAGCGGGAGTGCTCCCTGCAGCGGCGGCACCAGAAGATCATCGAGGAGGCGCCCTCGCCGCTGCTGGACCCCGCCGCCCGGGAACGGATCGGGGAGGCCGCCTGCACGGTGGCCCGCTCCGTCGGCTACACCGGTGCCGGCACCGTGGAGTTCCTGGTGCCGGCCGCGCAGCCCGAGACCTTCTTCTTCATGGAGATGAACACCCGCCTGCAGGTGGAGCACCCCGTCACCGAGCTGGTCACCGGCGTGGACCTCGTGGCCCAGCAGCTCCGCGTCGCCGCGGGAGAGCCGCTGGGCCTGGCGCAGGAGGACGTCGTGCTCACCGGCCACGCGGTCGAGGCCCGGGTCTACGCGGAGGACCCCGCGCGCGGCTTCCTGCCCACCGCCGGGACCGTGCTGGCGCTGGAGGAGGTCTCCGGCCCCGGGATCAGGGTGGACTCCTCGCTGGCGCCGGGTCTGCGGGTGGGCCCGGACTACGACCCGATGCTCGCCAAGGTCGTCGCGTGGGGCGCCGACCGGGCCCAGGCCCTCGACCGGCTCGACCTCGCCCTGGCCCGGACCGTGGTGCTCGGGGTCGGCACCAACACCGAGTACCTGCGCGCCCTGCTCGCCGATCCCGGCGTGCGCGCCGGGGACGTGGACACCACCCTCGTCGAGCGGCGCCTGCCCGAGCTGGAGTTCACGGCCCCCGACGAGACCCACCTCGCCGCCGCGGCCGCGTTCCTCGCCCGGCACCACCCCGCCGATCCGCGCCCCGCCGGGGACCTGAGCCCCTGGTCCCGCCCGGACGGCTGGCGGGCCACCGGGCGCGCCCGGCCCGCGGTGGTGCTGGCCCACGGGCTCGAGGAGCCCCGCCGGACCGTCGTGGACCCCGCCGTGCGCCTGAGCCCGCTGCCGGGCCGTCCGGCCGCGCACCTGCTCGAGGCCGGCGGCACGTCGCGGGTGGTCCATCTCGCCGCGGCCCCCGACGGGCTCAGCGTCTGGGTGGGCGAGGACGGCTTCGCCGTGCAGCTCGACGTCCTGTCCCGCGAGGCCCTGCTCGAGCGGGCTCTGGCCGCCCTGGAGCGCACGGCCGGGCCCGCCGCCCCGGAGCTGCACTCGCCCATGCCCGGCACCGTGGTCGCCGTGCCCGCGGCCACGGGGGAGCGGGTCGCCGAGGGCCGGACCGTGGTGGTGGTCGAGGCCATGAAGATGGAGCACCGGCTGACCGCGCCCACGGCCGGCACCGTCGAGGTCCTGGTCCGGCCGGGCGAGCAGGTGCGGCTGCACCAGCTGCTCGCCCGCGTGGTCCCCGACGCCGTCGCCGGGCACGCCCCCGACGGCAGCCCCGGCGGCACCTCCGACAGCACCCCCGGCGGGACGCCCGGCGACGCCCCGGGGGCGTCCGGCGCCCGCCCGCCGACCGGTCCCCGCCCGACCGAGCCCCTTCCGACCGACCAGGAGCAGAGCACATGAACTTCGAGCTCGACGAGGAGTACCAGGACCTCTCCGACACCGTCCGCGACTTCGCCGACGAGGTGATCGCCCCCGTCTCCGCGCGGTACGACGCGGCCCACGAGTTCCCCTACGACATCGTGGCGCAGATGGGGGAGATGGGCCTGTTCGGCCTGCCCTTCCCCGAGGAGTACGGGGGGATGGGCGGGGACAGTTTCGCCCTGTGCCTGGCGCTGGAGCAGATCGCCCGGGTCGACCAGTCCGTGGCCATCACCCTCGAGGCCGGGGTGTCGCTGGGCGCCATGCCGATCTTCCGCTTCGGCACCGAGGCGCAGAAGCAGCAGTGGCTCCCCGACCTCGCCGCGGGCCGGGCGCTCGCCGGGTTCGGTCTCACCGAGCCCGAGGCCGGCTCGGACGCCGGCGGCACCCGCACCACCGCGAAGCGCCAGGACGGGCAGTGGGTGCTCGACGGGGCCAAGGAGTTCATCACCAACTCCGGCACGGACATCACCCGCCTCGTGAACGTCACCGCGGTCACCGGCACCACGGAGCTGCCGGACGGGCGGGTCCGGAAGGACATCTCCACGATCATCGTCCCCACGGACACCCCCGGCTTCCGCGCCGAGAAGGCCTACGACAAGGTCGGCTGGAACGCCTCGGACACCCACCCGCTGTCCCTCCGGGACGTCCGGGTCCCCGAGGAGAACCTGCTGGGGGAGGAGGGCCGGGGCTACGCCAACTTCCTGTCCGTCCTGGACGAGGGCCGCATCGCCATCGCCGCCCTCGCCACGGGCGCGGCCCAGGGCTGCGTCGAGGAGTCCGTGCGCTACGCCCAGGAGCGGCAGTCCTTCGGCCGCCCCATCGGGGCGAACCAGGCCGTGTCCTTCAAGATCGCCCGCATGCAGACCCGCGCGCACACCGCCCGGCTGGCCTACTACGACGCCGCGTCCCGGATGCTCGCCGGCCGGCCGTTCAAGACGCAGGCCGCGATCGCCAAGCTCGTGGCCGGGGAGGCCGCGATGGACAACGCCCGGGACGCCACCCAGGTCTTCGGCGGCTACGGGTTCATCAACGAGTCCCGGGTGGCCCGCCACTACCGGGACGCCAAGATCCTCGAGGTCGGCGAGGGCACCACCGAGGTGCAGCTCATGCTCATCGCCCGCGAGCTGGGACTGTGAGGAGGCCGCCGTGACCGGGGAGCGCAAGGTGGTCCGCCAGCGCGGGCTGTGGTTCGAGGAGTTCGAGGTCGGCACGGTCTACGAGCACGCCCCCGGGCGGACCGTGACCGAGGCGGACAACGTGCTGTTCACGACCCTCACCATGAACACCCAGTCCCTGCACCTGGACGCCGCGTGGTCCGAGCGCCAGCCCTTCGGCCGGCGGCTCGTGAACTCCATGTTCACCCTCTCGACCCTCGTGGGGGCGTCCGTGGCCCAGCTGACCCAGGGCACCATCGTGGCGAACCTCGGCTTCGAGGAGGTCGCCTTCCCGCACCCGCTCTTCCACGGGGACACCCTGTACTCGTCCTCCGAGGTCCTCGGCGCGCGGGCCTCCTCCTCCCGGCCCGGGCAGGGGATCGTCCGGCTCCAGCACGTGGGCCGCAACCAGGACGGCGCCGTCGTCGCCCGGTGCACCCGTTCGGTGCTCGTGTGGTCCCGCGACGCCGCCCCGCAGTGACCGCCCGCCGGAACGCCCACGGCGATCCCGGCATCGACCGCCCGCACCGACCCCGCCCGCAGCGAGACCCCGGCGAAGGAGCCCCGATGACCGACCCGTTCCTCCTCGGCCCGGCCCTGCTGTTCTGCCCGGCCGACCGCCCCGAGCGCTACGCCAAGGCGGCCGAGCGCGCCGACGCCGTGATCCTCGACCTCGAGGACGCCGTGGCGCCGTCCGCCCGGCCCGCCGCCCGGGACGCACTCGTGGCCACGCCCCTGGACCCGGCCCGCACGATCGTGCGGATCAACGCCGAGGACACCGAGGACTTCGCCCACGACCTCGTGGCCCTGCGGCACACCGCGTACACCACCGTGATGCTGCCGAAGACGGCCTCCGCCGAACGGCTCGCCGTCGCCGCGGAACTGGGCCTGCACCGCGTGGTCGCCCTGTGCGAGACCGCCGAGGGCGTGGTCAACGCGGCCGAGATCGCCCGGTCCCCCAACGTGGTCGCCCTGATGTGGGGCGCCGAGGACCTCGTGGCCTCGCTCGGCGGCAGCTCGTCCCGGCGCGCGGACGGCACCTACCGGGACGTGGCCCGCCACGCCCGCTCCGCCGTCCTGCTCGCGGCCGGCGCCGCCGGCCGGCCCGCGATCGACGCGGTGCACCTCGACATCGCCGACCTCGACGGGCTGCGCGAGGAGGCCCTCGACGCCGTGGCCTCCGGCTTCGCGGCCACCGCCTGCATCCACCCGGGGCAGGTCGAGACCGTCCGCGCCGCCTACCGGCCCGACGCCGCGGAGGTCGAGGCCGCCCGCGAGCTGCTCGACGCCGCCCGCCGCACCCCCGGGGTCTTCACGTTCCGCGGGCGGATGGTCGACGAGCCCCTGGTCCGCCACGCCGAGCGCCTCGTGCGCCGCGCGGACGCCTGAGGCTCCCTTGCCGTCCGGGCCCGAGCCGCCGGCCCCACCCGTCCGGCCCGGACCCGTCGAGTCCCGTCCTGTCCCGTCCCGTTCCGTTCCGTCCGGAGGAGACCATGAGCCAGCCCCTGACGATCGTCGTCCCCGTCAAGCACGTCCCCGACGCCGCGGGCGACCGTGTCCTCGCCGGGAGCCCGCCCCTGCTCGAGCGCCCGTCCGGGATCCTCTCCGAGCTCGACGAGTACGCGCTCGAGGCCGCGCTGCAGATCGTCGGGACGCACGGCGGCCCGGGAGCCGGGCACCGCGTGCTCGCCCTGACCATGGGCCCGGCGGGCGCGACGGACGCGCTCAAGCGCGCCCTCCAGCTGGGCGCCGACGCCGGGTTCCACGTGCTCGACGACGCCCTCGCCGGCTCCGACGCGTGGGTCACCGCCCGCGTGCTCGCCGCCGCAGTCGAACGGATCGCCCGGACCGAGGACCGCGCCGTGGACCTGGTGCTCACCGGCATGGCCGCCACCGACGGCGAGACGTCCCTGGTCCCGGGCCAGCTCGCCGAGCGGCTCGGCCTCGCCCACGTCGGCTTCGCGAGCTCCCTGGCGGTGGCCGAGGACGCCGCCTCGCTCACGGCCGTCCGGCACACGGAGACCGAGGCCCTGCAGGTCGTCGCGGACCTCCCGGCCCTCGTGGCCGTGACCGACCAGGCCAACACCCCGCGCTACCCCAACTTCAAGGCGATCGTGGCGGCCAAGAAGAAGCCCGTGCAGACGTGGTCGGCCGCCGATCTCGGCCTGGACGCGGACGCCGTGGGACTCGCGGGCTCGCTCACCGAGGTGCTCGACGCCGTGCCCCGACCGCCCCGCGCGCACGGCGAGGTCGTGGTCGACGAGGGCGAGGGCGGCGTCCGGCTCGCCGAGTTCCTCGTGGCCCGGAAGCTCGTCTGAGCACCCGGCCGCACCGAGCCGGACCCGCACCGCACGCGCCCGCCCGCCGGGCAGGAGGAGGACCACCATGACCACGACCACCACGACGACCACCGGCGCGTCCGTCGCCCTGGTGGTGCTGGCCGGCACGGACCGGCTGCGCCGCGCCGACCGGGAGCTGCTCGTGCTCGCGGGCACCCTGGGGCAGACGCACGTCGTCGTGCCGGCCGCGCCCGACGACGCCCTGCTCGACGCGCTCGCCGCCCACGCGGTGCACACCGTGCACGCCCCGGAGGGCGGGCCCGGCGACCGGCTCAGCACGCCCGCGGTCGCGCTCGCGGAGGCCGCCGCCCGGGCGACCGGGGCCCGGGTGCTGCTGCTCGCCGGCACCCCCGAGGCCAAGGACGTCGCCGCACGCCTGGGCGTGCGGCTCGGGGCCGGGGTCGTCACCGACGTCGTGGCCCTCGACGCCGACCTCGTCGCCACCAAGTCCGTGCTCGCCGGGGGCTGGACCACCCGGTGCCGGGCCACGAGCCCCGTGCTGATCGCGACCGTCCGCCCGAACTCGATCGAGCTCCCGGCGGAGTCCCCGGCGGAGAACCTGGGGGAGGTTCCAGCGGGGAACCTGGCGGAGAACCCGGGGGAGGCCCCGGTGGAGAACCTGGCGGAGGTCCCGGGGGAGGCCCCGGCGGAGGACGGCGCGGACGCTCCCTCCGGTCCTGCCGCGGCGGCCCCGGGCACCGGACCCGCCGCGGGGCAGCCCGGAGCGCGGCGCCCGCGGGTGCGCACGCACGCGCTCGAGGACACCGTGCCGGCGGCCCGGATCGCGGGCCGGACCGAGCTGCCCGTCTCCGGGCGGCCCGCACTGGGCGAGGCCCGCGTGGTCGTGGCCGGCGGCCGCGGCACGGGCGGGGACTTCGGACCGCTCGAGGAGCTCGCGGACGTCCTCGGCGGGGCGATCGGCGCCTCCCGCGCGGCGGTGGACGCCGGGTGGATCGGCCCCGAGGCGCAGGTGGGCCAGACCGGGCGCACCGTCTCCCCGCAGCTCTACGTCTCCTGCGGGATCTCCGGCGCCGTCCAGCAGCGCGCGGGCATGCAGACGGCGAGGACGATCGTGGCGGTGAACAAGGACGAGCAGGCCCCGGTCTTCGAGATCGCCGACCTCGGCATCGTGGGCGACCTCCGGACGGTGCTGCCCCAGGCGGTCGAGCACCTCCGGAGGCTGCGCGGGGAGTGAGCCCGGGAGCCGCCGGGAACGCCCCACCGGCCGGGGACCCGGGCGTCGGCGGGGACGCCGGCCACCGGCGGGGAGCCCGGGCGCCGGCGGGGACCGCTTCCTGCGGGAACCTCCCGGTCAGCGGGCCACCGTGCGGTGGCCGGCGTCCAGCCGCCGGGTCCAGCCGCGGGCGTCGAGGTGCTCGAGCAGCGGGATCGCGACGCGCCGGGTGGTGCCGAGCGCCTGGCGCGCCTGGCTGGTGGTGAAGGGCTGCGGCAGCCCCGCGAGCTCGCGCATCGCCAGCGCGGGGGCGGTGGGGAGCAGCACGACACCGTCCCCCAGGCGGAGCAGCCGGCCGGTGCGCTCGGCCGCGGCGAGCTCGCGGGCGCCGAGCCGCAGCGCCGTCAGGTCGTCGGCCTCCGGGCTGCGGAAGGGCTCGGCCGCGAGCCGCCGTTCCAGCTCGAGCACCGCGGTCTCGTGGGCGCCGAGGCCCCCGCGGTGGTGCGGGGAGCGGACGTGCCCGCCGTCCTGCTCCAGGCCGGCGCCGCTGACCACGGGCCCGACCAGCGCGGCGTCCGGCAGCGCGAGCAGATCGCGGGCGGCGCCCCGCGAGAGCCCCGCGGCCAGGGGGTCGCGGGCGTGCAGCTCCTCCACTGCGGTGCGCAGCCTCCGGGTCCAGGACTCGAGCAGGGGGGCGTGCACCCACCAGTCGCCGAGCACGCGCACGTCCCCGGGCGGGGCGGCGTCCGGGGCGGGCAGCAGCCCGAGGCGGTGCAGGTGCTGGGCCCGCACCGCGCCGCGGCGGGCCACCTCCCCGAGGACGTCCCCGCGGACGTCCGTGCGGGCGAGCCGGGCGGCCCGGCGCGCCCGGTCCCCGCGCCGCCGCAGCGCGGGGGGATCGGCGTCGAGGACCAGGGCGCCGCCGAGCACCGCGCGGCTGCCGGGGTCGCGGAGCACCAGGCGGTCCCCGAGGACCAGGGGCAGGGCCCGGTCGAGGACCAGCCGGGCGTGGTCGTCGTCGAACGGGCTCAGCCGGGCCGGCACCGCCGCGGTGCCGGCGTGGACCACGAGGTGCTCGGCCGTGGCCGTGAGAGCGGGCCCCGTGCTGCGGCGGACGTCGAGGACACCCGTGAGCGGCCACGTCCCGGGGGTGACCAGAGCGTCGCCGCGGTGCACGTCCTCGGCGGAGACCCCCCGCAAGTTCAGCGCCACGCGGGTGCACGGCTCCAGCGCCGTGTGCGGCTCGTTCCGGCTGTGCAGGCTCCGGACCACCGCCGGCCGGGTCCCGCCGGCGCCGAGCAGCTCCAGCCGGTCGCCCTGCCGGAGCGTGCCCGCGGTCAGCGTGCCGGTCACCACCGTGCCGGAGCCGGTGATGGTGAAGGACCGGTCCACCCAGAGCCGCAGCCGCCCCTCGTCGGGTGCGGGCGCCCCCGCCAGGACCTCGTCGAGGGCGGCGCGCAGCTCGGCCAGACCCGTGCCCTCGAGCGCCGAGACGGTGACCACGGGCGCGTCGCGCAGACCGGTCCCGGCCAGCTCCGCGCGCACCTGGGCGAGCACCTCGCCGATCCGCCCGGGCGCCCGGTCGGCGCGGGTGAGCACCACCACGCCGTGCTCGATGCCCAGGGCCGCGACGGCGTCGCGGTGGTCGCCGGACTGGGCCTGCCAGCCCTCGTCGGCCGCGACCACGAAGCAGACGACGGGAGCCGGCCCGAGCCCGGCGAGCATGTTGCCGAGGAAGCGCTCGTGGCCCGGCACGTCCACGAAGGCCACGTCCCGCCCGGACGGCAGCGTGGTCCAGGCGTAGCCCAGGTCGATGGTCAGCCCGCGGCGGCGCTCCTCCTCCCACCGGTCGGGCTCCATGCCGGTGAGGGCCCGCACCAGGGTGCTCTTGCCGTGGTCGACGTGCCCGGCCGTGGCGACGACGTGCGTGCTCACCGGGCCCGCCCGGCGACGTCGTCCGCCCGGTCCACCACCCCCGGAGCGGCCAGGGCGGCCTGCACCGCCGCGCGCAGACGGTCGTCGTCGGACTCGGGCACGCAGCGCAGGTCGAGCAGGCACGCGCCGTCGTGCACCCGGGGCAGAACGGCGGGGCGGCCGGTGCGCAGCAGGGGGGCCGCCGCCTCGGGCAGCCGCACCGCCCACCCCGGCAGGGGCACGCCGGGCGCACCGCCGCCGCCGACCCGGCCGTCGTGGGCGACCACCGGCGCGCCGACGGCCGCGGCGAGCCGTTCGGCGCGCTCGCGGAGCCGCTCCGGGTCCGCGTGCAGCGCGCGCACGACCGGGACGGGCCCGCCGGCGAGCGTGGCCTCCAGGGCGGCGAGCGCGAGCTTGTCGGCACGGACGGCGCGGGCGAGGGGGTGGGCGGTCATCCGGGCCACGACGTCCGAGGCGCCGAGCACCAGCCCGGCCTGCGGGCCGCCGAGCAGCTTGTCGCCGCTGGCGATGACGATGTCGGCGCCGCCCTCGAGGGCGGTGGCGGCGTCGGGCTCGCCCGGCAGCTGCGGGTCGGGGGTCAGCAGCCCGCTGCCGAGGTCGGCCACGAGGGGCACGCCGTGGGCCCGGGCCAGGGTCCGCAGCTCGTGGACCTCGACGGCCGCGGTGAACCCCTCCAGCCGGAAGTTGCTCGGATGCACCTTGAGCAGGCACCCGGTCTCCGGGCCGATCGCCTCGGCGTAGTCGCGCAGGTGGGTCCGGTTGGTCGTGCCGACCTCGCGCAGCCGGGCGCCGGTCGACTCGATCAGCTCCGGCAGCCGGAACCCGGCCCCGATCTCGACGAGCTCGCCGCGGCTGATCACCACCTCGCGGCCGGCAGCCAGGGCCGTGGTGGCCAGCACGAGGGCGGCCGCGCCGTTGTTGACCACCAGCGCGTCCTCGGCGGGCGGGCAGGCGGCGAGCAGGGCCGCCCGGGCCGCGGTGCCTCGGCGGGAGCGGGTGCCGGTGCCCAGGTCGAGCTCCACGTCGACGTACCCGGCGGCCGTGCGCAGCGCCTCGACCGCGGCCGCGGACAGCGGGGCGCGGCCCAGGTTGGTGTGCACGACCACGCCGGTGGCGTTGAGCACCGGTGTCAGGGTCGACGCGGAGCGGGACCCGAGCGCGGCGAGCACCGCCGGCTCGACGTCCTCGGGGGCGAGCTCACCGCGCCGCGCCCGGTCCTGGGTCTCGCGCACCAGGGCGCGGAGCACGCCCTCGCTCAGCCGGTCGCGGGCGTCGCGGACGGGCGGCAGGGCCATGAGCTGGTCGGTGCGCGGGATCAGCCGGCGCGGGTCGTCCAGGGCCACGGGTCCTCCTCGTCGCGCGCGGCGCGGTGCGGATGAGCGGTGCAGAGGTTGGCGGAGGCGGACGGGAATCGAACCCGCCAGGCCGAGATGCTCGGCCTCACCGGTTTTGAAGACCGGGGGGCCCACCAGGACCCGGACGCCTCCACCGTCCAACCTAGCACCGCCGCCACCAGTAGGCTGACGGCATGGAACAGACCCGGACGTCGACCCCGCCCCTGTCCGCCGCCGGAGCGGTCCGGCTGACCGGCTTCGCCCACGGCGGCGGATGCGCGTGCAAGATCCCTCCCGGCGAGCTCGAGGACGCGGTCCGGGGCCTGACCGGGCAGCCGGGGGCCGGCGTGCTGGTCGGCCTCGACGACGGGGACGACGCCGCGGCCGTCCTGGTGCGCGACGACCTCGCGGTGCTGTCCACCGCCGACTTCTTCACCCCGGTCGTCGACGACGCCTACGACTGGGGCCGGATCGCCGCCGCGAACGCGCTCTCGGACGTCTACGCCATGGGCGGGCGCCCGGTGATGGCGATCAACCTGGTCGGCTGGCCCCGGGAGAAGCTGCCGATGGAGCTGCTGACCGAGGTGCTCCGCGGCGGGCTGGCCGTCGCCTCCGAGGCGGGGTGCCCCGTGATCGGGGGGCACTCCATCGACGACCCGGAGCCGAAGTACGGCATGGCCGTGACCGGCGTGGCCGACCCGGACCGGCTGCTGCGCAACGACGCCGCCGCGCCGGGGCTGCCCCTCACCCTCACCAAGCCGATCGGCGTGGGGCTGCTCAACAACCGGCACAAGGCCACCGGCGAGGTGTTCGCCGAGGCGGTCGCCACGATGACCCGGCTGAACCGGGACGCGGCCGAGGCGGCGCTCGCGGCCGGGGCCCGGGCGGCCACGGACGTCACGGGCTTCGGCCTGCTCGGGCACCTGCACAAGATGTGCCGTGCCTCCGGCGTCGGCGTCGTGCTGGACCGGGCGGCCGTGCCCCTCGTCGAGGGGGCCGAGGAGGCGCTGCGGGACGGCTACGTCTCGGGCGGGACCCGCCGCAACCTCGACTGGGTGCGCCCCCACCTGCGCTCCGCCGCGGGCGTCGACGAGGACGACCTGCTGCTGCTCGCCGACGCGCAGACCTCGGGCGGGCTGCTCGTCGTCGGCGAGGTGCCCGGATACCCGGTGGTGGGCCACACCGTGGCGGGGTCCGGCATCGAGGTGCGCTGAGCGCCGTCGCGGGACGGCGCCGGGCGCTCAGCCGACGGTGGTGATCGAGTCGTCGGTGACCCCGGCGGCCCGCCGCGCGGCCAGCCGCGCCTTCTGCGGCTCGATCGTGTAGCGCGGGTCCACGGCGGAGTGCAGACCGGCCTCCATCACGCCGAACCGGGTCAGCGCCGAGGAGGCCAGCAGCGCCAGGCCCGAGAGCGCGGCGACGGCCCGGTGCCGCCCGCCCAGCAGCGTGCCGAGACCGCCGGCGACCGCGAGCCGCTCGCTCCAGGCGAGCATCGTCCCCGCCTGGCCGTGGTGCAGGGGCTCGGCGGCCACGGGGTCCATCCGGCGCTCCATCATCTTCGTGGCGACCAGCTCGCCCGCCACCCCCAGCGCCGCCAGCCGCCGGGCGGGGCCGGCCTCGCCCACGGACGTGGTGACCATCGCCAGACCGCCCGCGGCGAGGCTCGCCGAGCTCACGAAGACGAACGCGAGGTCCTCGCGGGCCGCGTTCCAGGTGGGCGTCGCCGTGTCGGAGAGCAGGGCCGCGGTGTAGGCGGCGAGCGGACCGGCGAGGACCGCGGCCTCCACACCGGCCGGTCCCTCCACGGCGCGCAGCACCGGGCGCAGCGGGCCCAGCGGGAACCGGGCCCCGGTCATCCGGTCGACCTCGGAGGCGACCGCGGTCCCCATGCCGGCCCCGAACGCGCTGAGGATCCACGTGCCCATGCTCATCGGCGAGGTCGGCTTGAACGTGCGCAGCATGTGCAGGAACCGCTCGGGCCGGCCGAGGTCCGCGACGAGGGCCGCGCCGCCCAGACCGAGCGCGGTCACCGAGCCCAGCCGGGCGTTGCGCCGCAGCTCGTCCCGGCAGGTCAGCTGACCGCCGAGCGCGAGCAGCGCCGAGCCGCCGGCCACGCCGCCGAGGAACAGGTACGCGGCGACCTCGTGGCCCCAGGGCGCCGGCTTGACCACCGGGCGGCCGTAGTAGGAGCCGAACTCCGGCTCCGGGACCATCGGCATCTCCCGGGAGCCGTCGCCGCCGGCCTGGCCGGCGCCCCGCCGGCGCGCTCCGTCCCGCCGCCGGCGGCGCGGCGGCTCGGGCGGACGGTAGCTGTCGAACTCGGACAGGCTCACGAGCGGCCTCCCGCGAAGGCCAGGGCGGCGGCGGCGAGCATGCCCGCCGCGGCCAGGCCGGCCCGCTGGTACATCCGGGGCAGGTCCGCGGTGGGCACCCGCGGGTCCGGCGGCAGCCCGTAGACCTCCGGCTCGTCGAGCAGCAGGAACACCGAGCCGGTGCCGCCGACGCCGTCCAGCTCGTTGGCGCCGTAGAGCCGGGCCTCGGTGCGGCCCTCGGCGTGCAGCTCGGCGACCCGGTGCCGGGCCTGCTCGACCATGTCCTCGTGCTCGCCGTACTTGATGGAGGTCGTCGGGCACGTCTGCGCGCACGCCGGCGTCTGGTCGTCCACCATCCGGTCGTAGCACAGGGTGCACTTCTGGGCGACGCCCACGTTCTTCACCTCGGGCTTGCCGGGCTTGCCCGGCTGCCCGTCCCGCTCCGTGCGGGGTGCGGCCGTGCCGTCGGTGCGCCGCTCGATCACGCCGAACGGGCAGCCGGCCACGCACGTGCCGCAGCCGTTGCACACGTCGTCCTGGACCACCACGGTGCCGTGCTCGGTGCGGAACAGCGCCCCGGTGGGGCACACGTCGAGGCACCCGGCGTGCGTGCAGTGCTTGCAGACGTCGGAGGACATCAGCCAGCGGAACTCCGGGGTGTCGGGCGGGGTCGTGTCCCCCGAGGGCTGCGGGCGCGCCTCGGGCGGGCCGACGCGCGGCATGCCCAGGCTCACGAGCTTGCGCCCGGACTCCCGGGCCTCCTCGATGCGCTCGCTGTCCTGCTCCACGAACGCCACGTGCCGCCAGGTGCTGGCCCCCAGGGAGCCGGTGTTGTCGTAGGAGGACTCGAGCAGCTCGAGCTCCCCGTCCTGCGGGTTCTGGTTCCACTCCTTGCACGCCACCTCGCAGGCCTTGCAGCCGATGCAGATCGAGGTGTCCGTGAAGAAGCCCTTCCGCTCGTGCTGGTGCTCCCAGTGCGCGTCGGCCGTGGGATCGGTCGGTCCGGCCAGCTGGCCCATCTAGGTCTCCCTCGTCGGGTCGGTGGTCGTGTCGGTGGTCTCGCCGGCGGCCGGGTCCGGGCTCGGCTCGCCGCTCCGGCCGGGGTCCGGGATCCTGCCGGGGACGTCGATCCGGGTGTTGCCGGTCGCCACCGTGGCACCGGCGCGCTCCTGGTACTCCGCGACCAGGTCGAGCAGCTCGGCGCCCCGCGGCCGGCGGCCCGGGCGGATGTGGCACGAGCCCACCTTGGAGTCCTGGATCTGCACGTTGGGCTCGAGCGTGAGGCCCAGCAGGTCGTTGGCGGAGTCGCCGCTGACCACGGCGTCGTCGCCCACCCCCCAGTGGTACGGGAGCCCGATCTGGTGCACGGTGTGCCCGCGCACCGTCAGCGGGGTCATCCGCTCGGTGACCAGCACCCGCGCCTCGATCGCCGCCCGGGGGGAGACGATCGTGGCCCAGCCGTAGGGCTCCAGCCCGCACTCGGCGGCGAGCTCGGGGGAGACCTCGCAGAACATCTCGGGCTGCAGCTCGGAGAGGTACGGCAGCCACCGGCTCATGCCGCCGGCCGTGTGGTGCTCGGTGAGCCGGTACGTGGTGAACACGTACGGGTACACGTCCGCCCCCGGGGTCCCGGCGCTCGGGGCGCTGAGGTTGTCCTGGCGCGCGAACAGCACCCGGGAGGGATTGCGCTGCTGGGCGTACAGGGCGTTGGCGACCGGCGACTCCTGCGGCTCGTAGTGCGTGGGCAGCGGCCCGTCCACCACGCCCTTGGGCGCGTACAGCCACCCCTTGCCGTCGCTCTGCATGATGAACGGGTCGTCACCGGCCAGCGCGGCCGCCCCTCCGGCGTCGGGCTCGGGGCGGGTGCCCGGGGCGAGGTGGAGCGGGAAGTCGGGAACGTCGTCCCCGACCCACCGGTTCTGCTCCTCGTCCCACCAGACGTACTTCTTGCGCTCGCTCCACGGCCGGCCCTCGGGGTCGGCCGAGGCCCGGTTGTAGAGGATCCGGCGGTTGGCGGGCCAGGCCCAGCCCCAGTCGGGGGCGGTGGGGCCCTGCTCCCGGCCCGGGGTGCGGGCGGCCGCACGGTTGACGCCGTCGGCGTAGACCCCGGTGTAGATCCAGCAGCCGCCGGAGGTCGAACCGTCCGCGCGCATCTCGGTGTACGAGGACAGCGGCCGGCCGGCGTCCGGGCCGGTGAGGTGCCGGCCGTTGATCTCGGCGAGCACCGCCTCGGGGTCCGGCTCGCCGTGCTCGTCCACGGGGTAGTCCCAGGTGAGGTCGAGCAGCGGGCGGTCGCGCTCGTCCTCGGAACCGGCCAGCCGCTCCCGGATCCGCCGGCCCAGCTCGAAGAAGAACTGCAGCTCGCTCCGGCACTCGCCCGGCGGGGCCACGGCCTGGTGGCGCCACTGCAGCAGCCGCTGGGTCTGGGTGAAGGTGCCCGACTTCTCCACGTGCGTGGCCGCGGGCAGGAAGAAGACCTCGGTCTCGATGTCCTCGGTGCGCAGCTCGCCCGAGGCGATCTCCGGACCGTCCTTCCACCAGGTCGCCGACTCGATGAGGTTGAGGTCGCGCACCACCAGCCACTTCAGGTGGGACATGGCCATGCGCTGCATCCGGCCGTTGGAGGACCCCACCGCGGGGTTCTGGCCGAGCAGGAAGTAGCCCTCCACCTCGTCGTCGAGCATGCTCGTCAGCGTCTGGAACGTGCCGTGGGCCCCGGTGAGGCGCGGGAGGTAGTCGTAGGCCCAGTCGTTCTCGGCGGTGGCGGCGTCCCCCCACCAGGCCTTGAGCAGGCTCGTCGTGTAGGCGTCGGCCTCGGCCCAGTAGCCCTTCTGCTGCTTCGACGCGATCGCGTCCAGGTAGTCGTCGAACGTGTCGTGCGTGCCGGCCACCGGCATCGGCAGGTAGCCGGGCAGCAGGTTGAACAGCGTCGGGATGTCGGTCGAGCCCTGGATGCTGGCGTGCCCGCGCAGGGCCATGATGCCCCCGCCCGGGCGGCCCATGTTGCCCAGCAGCAGCTGCAGGATCGCTGCGGTGCGGATGTACTGCGCGCCGAGGCTGTGCTGGGTCCAGCCGACGGCGTAGGCGAAGCACGTGGTCCGCTCGCGCCCCGAGTTCTCGGTGACGGAGCGCGCCAGGTACGCGAAGTCCTCGGGGGAGATCCCGCACACCTCCTGCACCATCTCGGGGGTGTAGCGCGCGTAGTGCCGCCGGAGGATCTGGAACACCGTGCGCGGGTGCTGCAGGGTCTCGTCGCGCTCCACGCGGGCGTTCTCCATCGGGGCGCCGCCGCTGCCGAACTGCTGGCCGGCGGCCTCCGGGACGGACTCGGCACCGTGCTCGGGGTCCCCCTCGGGGCCCTGCACCCGGTCGTCGCCGCGCTCCTCGTAGGCCCACGTGGACATGTCGTACTGGCCGGTCTCCGGGTCGAAGCCGGAGAACAGCCCGTCGAGGTCCTCGGCGTCGCGGTAGTCCTCGTCCACGATCGTGGCCGCGTTGGTGTAGGCGCGGACGTACTCCTCGAACCACAGGTCATGGCCGAGCACGTGGTTGATCAGTGCCCCGAGCAGGACGATGTCCGAGCCGGCCCGGATCGGGACGTGCCGGTCGGCGACCGCCGAGGTGCGGGTGAAGCGCGGGTCGACGTGGATGACCCGGGCGCCGCGGGCCTTGGCCTCCGTCACCCACTGGTAGCCCACGGGGTGGCACTCGGCCATGTTGGAGCCCTGGATGACGATGCAGTCGGCGTTGGCCATGTCCTGCAGGGACTGCGTCGCGCCACCGCGACCGAACGAGGCTCCCAGACTGGGAACCGTCGAGGAGTGTCAAATACGGGCCTGGTTCTCGATCTGGATCGCCCCGGCGGCGGTGAAGAGCTTCTTGATGAGGTAGTTCTCCTCGTTGTCCAGCGTCGCGCCGCCCAGGGAGGCGAAGCCCATGGTGCGGCGCAGCGGACGGCCCTGCTCGTCGGCGTCCTGCCATCCGTTGCGGCGGGCCTCGAGGACCCGGTCCGCCACCATGCCGACGGCGGTGTCGAGGTCCAGCCGCTGCCACTCGGTGGCCCGGGGCGCGCGGTAGAGCACCTCGGTCTGCCGGCCGGGCGCGTTGACGAGCTGCTCGCTGGCCGAGCCCTTGGGGCACAGGCGGCCGCGGGAGATCGGCGAGTCGGGGTCGCCCTCGATCTGGACGACCTTCTCGTCCTTGACGTAGACCCGCTGGCCGCAGCCGACCGCGCAGTACGGGCAGACGCTCTGCACGACCCGGTCGGCGGTGCTCGTGCGGGGAGCCGTCGTCCGGGTGCGCTCCGAGGTCACGGCCGGGCCGCGACCGAGCAGGTCGCCCGAGCGGATCTGACGGAGGACCGGCCACTCCAGTGGGCTGAATCGTGCCATGGCGAGAGCATAGCCCGCCGCGCGGTGATGTGTCAGGGGCCACACCGGCCGGTCGTGTCCGCGCGGCGTTCCCGGTGCGCCGGGCCGGCCGGACGCGCGCGCCGGTCCCGGGTCCGCCCGGCCGCTCTAGGCCCGCTCGGCTCCCCGGGCGCGGGCGGGGTCCGCCGTCCCGGTGGAGGCGCCGAGCACCAGCCGGCGGGTGCCGCGCGCGGCGGCCGCGATCACCCGTTCGAGGGGCCCCTGCCCGAGCGTTCTCTGCCACAGCACGGCGAAGGCCGCGGCCGCGGCCACGTGCACCGCGAACCAGAGCAGGCGGTCGTCCTCGTGGGCCGCCGTGGCCAGCGCGAGCAGGTGGGCCGAGTACAGGGTCAGGGTGCGCCCGCCCATGGCGGCCGGCACGGTCCACAGCCGGTTCGGGCGGGCGAGGAGCAGGAAGAGCCCCAGCACGGCCAGGCCGGTGCCCAGGTCCATGAGCAGCGTCACCGGGGTGTTGCTGTGCGGGCCGGGGGTGAGCAGCCACCACCAGGTGGAGGTGGGCAGGTCGGGGCTCGGCCCCCAGACGATGATCTCGTCGATCTGGTCCTCGCTCAGCCACGGGGTGTGCTGCATCAGTCGGTCGTAGCCGCCGGCCTGCAGGACCAGCACCCAGTAGACGAACCACGCGCCGAGCGCGAGGACCGCACCGGTCACGGCGATCCGGACCCGCACCACGACCTCGTGCAGGTCGGTCCGGCCGAGGAGCAGGCCGGCGCAGAGGTAGGTCAGGTACGGCACGGCCGGGTAGGTCCCGGTCAGCAGCACCTGGGCCAGGGCGGCGCCGGGATCCGCGAGCACGCTGCCGAGGGTGGGGTTGGCGACCTCGGGCCGGGGCAGGGCGGGGCCCAGCACGTGCACCAGCACGGGGCCCAGGACCGCGGCGCCCGCGGCGGCGGCGGCCAGGGTGCGGCGCCGCAGGCCCAGCAGGGGAACGGCGAGCAGGAAGAACGCGCCGTAGTAGACCAGGATGCCCAGCGCGGGCGCCGGGGACGGCATGACCTGGTTGATCGCCAGTCCGACGGACGTGATGAGCAGCGCCCGGACCACCAGCCCGGCGCGGGTGGCGGCGAGGGCGCGGCCGCGGTGCGGGGTGCGCCCGCCCGAGGAGAACGCCAGGCTCAGCCCGGCCAGCAGCGCGAACAGCGCCGCGGCGCGCCCGCCGAACAGGCTCCACTGCAGGGTGGGCTCGAAGGTCTCGGGGTCGTGGACGGGCAGGATGTGGACCGCGATCATGCCGATCAGCGCCAGGCCGCGGGCGGCGTCCACGGCGATGAGGCGGGGCCTGCGGGCGGGCGCCGCACCGCTCGTGCGGGCCGCGCCGGTGGCGGGGGCTTCGGTCGTTCGGCTCAAGGGGGGTCTCCGGGGGCGGGGGAGCGCACGGGGGCGTGACCGCTGCCGGCGGGGACCGGCGGGTCGTGCACGAGGGCGTGCGCGGGGGGTGTGCGCAGGGGGCGCGTGGACGGGTCGGCTCGCGGGGCTCCGGGCGGCCGGGTGGGGCGCCCGGCCGGTCCCTGGGGCAGGAACGGTGCGGACGTCGGTGCCCCGGGGTGGGAAGCCCGGTGCGGCGTCGGTCCCGGATCCCCTCGGGCCTCCTCGACCCTAGGAGCAGGAACGGCTCCTGTCCACTTTCCGGGAGGGCGTTGTCGCAGGTCACAGAGGGATTTGTGTGGTGTTCACCGGAATCTTCCTGGACCTTCGCCGAGGTGGCTGGTTCGATGGGAGCAAGGCCCCGCCCGGCTGCGGCAGGCGCCGGCGCGGGGCCGCCGCAGCAGTTCTCCAGGAAGGATCCATGATGAGCAAGGCGCTGTCCCCGCAGTCGACCCGGTCGGCCGACCTCGTGCACGTCCCGCTCCTCCCGGAGCCCGCCGTGCCGCCGGCGCCCCCGGAGGGTCCGGCCGGGTCCGGCTCCGACCGTCCCGGCGGCGACCTCCGCTTCCAGCACGCCGGGCTGCTCCAGCGGGTCCTCACCGCCGCGGGGGAGGCCGAGGCCGCGGAGTGGGTGCTCGACCAGGCTCTCGAGGCCGCCGCCTCGGGCGAGGAGGTGGGCATCGGTCTCGACGTCGCTCCCCTCGACGGCGCCCTGGAGTCGGCGCGCTGGTCCCTGGACCGGGCGGTGGAGGCTCTGCACGCCGAGATCCGCACCGCGGCGCGGCACGGCGTCCCGCTCGCCCGCCTCTCCGAGGCGTCCGGCGCGGAGACCGCGGAGCTGCAGTCGGTGCTGCGGCACCCCGCGGACTCCCCGTCGGACCCCGGGCTCGGGCCCGGCGGGCTGGCCGCCGCGGTCTGAGCCGAGCGCCGCTCCCGCGGAGACCTCCCGCCCCCGATCCCTTTCCGCACGGCCGGCCCCGGCCGTGCGGAGCCGTCCGGGCCGCGACCCGTCCGGTCGACGTCCTGCCGTCCCCGACCCCGGGGTTACGAATGGGTAACTGATACCGGCAGTTCCTGTTTCTTCTGGCGTGTCTGCTCCCGTCCCGCGACCGGAGACCATAGGTTTCTTCCTGGGCGCGGCGGACGGTGATCTCCGTCACGTCGGGCCCGGAGCCCTGTGCTCCACGACGCGCGAGCCCCGTGCTCGCCCCGGCGTGGCCCCGTCCCCCTCGGACTGCGAACCCAGCACTCCCGGCGGGCCCATATCGACCATGGAGGAAACGATGAGAACGAAGCGGATCGCGGGCACGGCAGTGGTGCTCTCCGGAGCCCTGCTGCTCACCGCGTGCGGTGGGGGAGGCGGCGGCGAGGCCGGTGCCGACGGCGGCGACGGCGGCGGCACCTTCAGCGCGTACATCGGCGAGCCCGAGAACCCGCTGATCCCCGGCAACACCAGCGAGACCGAGGGCGGTCAGGTCGTCGACGCGCTGTGGACCGGTCTCGTCGAGTACGACCGCGAGAGCAACGAGGCCGTCTACACCGGCGTCGCGGAGTCCGTGGAGTCCGAGGACCAGAAGACGTGGACCGTCAGCCTCAAGGACGGCTGGACCTTCCACGACGGAACCCCGGTGACCGCGCAGAGCTACGTCGACACCTGGAACTACGTGGCCAACAGCACGAACGCCCAGGGCAACTCCTACTTCTTCGCCAACGTGGAGGGCTACGAGGACCTGCAGGCCGAGGAGGGCCAGGAGCCCGCCGGGACGGAGATGTCCGGGCTCGAGGTCGTCGACGACACCACGTTCCGGGTGACCCTCACCGAGCCCTACGCGCAGTTCCCCACGACCCTCGGCTACACGGCGTTCTTCCCGCTGCCGCAGGCGTTCTTCGACGACCCCGAGGGCTTCGGCGAGCAGCCGGTCGGCAACGGCCCCTTCAGGGCGGACGAGGCCTTCCAGGAGGGCCAGGGCATCACCCTGACCCGCTACGAGGAGTTCGGCGGCGAGGAGCCGGCCAAGGCCGCGGGCGTGGAGTTCCGCGTCTACACCGAGATCAACACCGCCTACAACGACCTGCAGGCCGGCTCCCTCGACGTGATCGACCAGATCCCGCCGGACGCCATCGCCTCCGCCGAGGACCAGTTCGGCGAGCGGTTCAAGACCACCCCGCGCGGCGACATCACCTCGCTGGGCTTCCCGACCTACGACGAGCGCTTCGCCGACCCGCAGGTCCGCCGGGCGTTCTCCATGGCGATCGACCGGCAGGCGATCACCGACGCGATCTTCCAGGGCTCCCGCACCCCGGCCGCGTCCTTCGTCTCCCCCGTGATCGACGGCCACCGCGAGGACGCCTGCGACGCCTGCGAGCTGAACGTCGAGGAGGCCAACCGCCTCCTCGAGGAGGCCGGCTTCGACAAGTCCGAGCCCGTGGACCTGTGGTTCAACGCCGGCGCCGGGCACGAGGAGTGGATGCAGGCCGTGGGCAACCAGCTGCGCGAGAACCTCGGGGTCGAGTACCAGCTGCGCGGCGACCTCCAGTTCGCCGAGTACCTGCCCAAGCAGGACGAGAAGGGCATGACCGGCCCGTTCCGCTCCGGCTGGATCATGGACTACCCGGTCATGGAGAACATGCTCGGCCCGACCTACTCCACCGCGGCGCTGCCGCCGGCCGGCTCGAACGTGACCTTCTACTCGAACGAGGAGTTCGACGCCAAGCTGCAGGAGGGCAACGCCGCCGACTCGATCGACGCGGCGATCCAGGCCTACCAGGAGGCCGAGGACCTGCTCCTGGCCGACATGCCGGCCGCCCCCCTGTTCTTCGGGCTGGTCCAGTACGCGCACTCGGAGAACGTCAGCGACGTGTACGTCAACAGCTTCGGGCGCGTCGAGGTCGAGGACGTCGTCGTCGGCTCGGAGTGACCCGGTGCTGAGCCCGGGGCGCCCCCGATCGGGGCGCCCCGGGCCCGTGCGTGCGACCGAGCGCTCCGACCGAGTGCTGTGACCGTGAACGAAGGAGACCCATGGGGCGGTACGTCATCCGCCGTCTGCTGCTGACCATCCCGGTGCTGCTGGGGGCATCCCTGCTCATCTTCTCGATGGTCTACGCGCTGCCCGGCGACCCCATCCGAGCCCTGGGCGGGGACCGCCCGCTCTCCGAGGCGGTGCAGGCGCAGCTGCGCGCCGAGTACAACCTCGACGACCCGCTGCTGATCCAGTACCTGAAATACCTCGCCGGGCTCGTGCAGGGCGACTTCGGCACCGACTTCTCCGGCCGGCCGGTGCTGGACACGATCCTGGACCGGCTGCCCGTGACCGCGCGCCTGGCCCTCGTGGCCGTGGCCTTCGAGATCCTCATCGGCATCGCGGCCGGTGTCCTGGCGGGACTGCGCCGGGGGTCGTTCTTCGACAACCTGGTGCTCGTCTCGACCACGGTGGTGGTCTCGATCCCCGTGTTCGTCCTCGGCTTCCTCGCCCAGTACGTCCTCGGCGTGCGGCTGGGCTGGTTCCCGATCGCGGGCATCTCCCAGGGCTGGTACAGCTACGTCCTGCCGGGCCTGGTGCTCGCGGCGCTCTCCCTGGCCTACGTGGCGCGGCTGACCCGCACGAGCCTCGCGGAGAACCTGCAGAGCGACTACGTGCGCACCGCCCGCGCCAAGGGCCTGAGCGAGGCCAG
The DNA here is from genome assembly GCF_040981245.1 of Kocuria cellulosilytica. Lineage (NCBI taxonomy): Bacteria > Bacillati > Actinomycetota > Actinomycetes > Micrococcales > Micrococcaceae > Kocuria > Kocuria cellulosilytica. Next base: position 35,289 of record NZ_JAVFWZ010000009.1, read on the forward strand.
CGTGGTCGGCAAGCACACCCTGCGCAACAGCCTCATCCCCGTGATCACCTTCATCGGCGCCGACCTGGGCGCGCTGATGGGCGGGGCCATCGTCACCGAGTCGGTGTTCAACATCCCCGGCCTGGGCCGGGCGGTCTACGACGCGGTGCTGCGCCAGGAGGGCGCCGTCGTCGTCGGGATCGTGACCCTGTTCGTGTTCTTCTACATCTTCTTCAACCTGGTGGTCGACGTCCTCTACGCCGCCCTCGACCCGAGGATCCGCTATGAATGACCCCCGCACGGACGCCCTCGAGGAGCAGGCCCGCCCGGAGGGCCTGCACCGGGAGACCTACGCCGACCGGGTGGACGACCGCGCCGACGAGCTCGCCTCGGCGGCCGCGGCCGGGGACATCGAGCAGACCAGCCTGTGGCAGGACGCCTGGCGGCAGCTGCGCCGCAACCCGTTCTTCCTGGTCGGCGCGCTGCTGTTCCTGGTCTTCGCGACCATGGCGGTGGCCCCGGGGCTCTTCACCTCGACCGACCCGCGGGTCTGCGACCTCGCCCGCTCCGGCGACGGCCCGCAGCCCGGCGCCCCGTTCGGCTTCGACATCCAGGGCTGCGACTACTACGCCAACGTGGTGCACGGGGCCGGGGTGTCCCTGGCGATCGGCTTCCTCTCGGTCCTCGGCGTCCTCGCCATCGGCGTGGTGGTGGGCGCGCTGGCCGGCTACTACGGCGGGTGGATCGACTCGCTGCTGGCCCGCGTGACCGACATCTTCTACGGCCTGCCGCTGATCCTCGGCGCGATCATCCTGCTCTCCGTGCTGCCCGAGCGCGGGGTGCTCGAAGTCTCGCTCGCCCTGATCGCCTTCGGCTGGATGACCGCGATGCGCCTGGTGCGCTCCAACGTCATCGGGGTCAAGCAGTCCGACTACGTCCAGGCCGCCCGGGCCCTCGGGGCCCGCACCGGGCGGATCATCGTCCGGCACATCCTGCCCAACGCCGTGGCCCCCGTGCTCGTCTACGCCACGATCGCGGTCGGCACGATCATCGCCTCCGAGGCGACGCTGACCTTCCTGGGCGTGGGCCTGCAGCTGCCCGAGATCTCCTGGGGACTGCAGATCAACGCCGCCCAGAACCGGCTGCGGGACGCCCCGCACCTGATCCTGTTCCCCTCGCTCTTCCTGTCCCTGACCGTGCTCGCGTTCATCCTCATGGGAGACGCGCTGCGCGACGCCCTCGACCCGAAACTGCGCCGATGAACCCCTCGCACCCCGTTCCCGCCCCCGCCCCGGGGGCCGCCGCGGAGCCGCCCACCGCGCAGCCGCCCGTCCTCGAGGTCGAGGACCTCGCGGTCGAGTTCCGCTCCCGCCGCCGCACCGTCCGGGCCGTCAACGGCATCTCCTACGCCGTCCGCCCGGGGGAGACCCTCGCCATCGTCGGGGAGTCCGGCTCGGGCAAGTCCGTCTCCGCCCAGGCGGTCATGGGCATCCTCGACGTCCCCCCGGCGCGCATCACCCGCGGCGCCATCCGCTTCCGCGGCCAGGACCTGCTGACGATGACCCGCAAGGAGCAGCGGGCGGTGCGCGGGCCGGGCATCGCCATGGTCTTCCAGGACGCGCTTTCCGCCCTCAACCCCGTCTTCACGGTCGGCCACCAGATCGGGGAGCTGTTCCGCGTCCACCGCGGGGCCTCCCGCGCCGAGGCCCGGGAGAAGGCGGTCGAGCTCATGGAGCGGGTCGGCATCCCCGCGGCCCGCGAGCGCGTCGACGCCTTTCCGCACCAGTTCTCCGGCGGGATGCGCCAGCGCGTGATGATCGCGATGGCCATCGCCCTGGACCCCGACCTGCTCATCGCCGACGAGCCCACGACCGCGCTCGACGTCACCGTGCAGGCCCAGATCATGGACCTGCTCACCGAGCTGCAGGAGCAGACGGGGATGGGGATGATCCTCATCACCCACGACCTCGGGGTGGTCAACGAGGTCGCCGACCGGGTGGCCGTGATGTACGCCGGCAGCATCGTGGAGAACGGCACGGTCGACGAGGTGCTGGCCGCCCCGCTGCACCCCTACACCAAGGGGCTGATGGCCTCGATGCCGAGCCTCGAGTCCCAGGGCGAGCGGCTGCACCCGGTCACCGGCACCCCGCCCGACCTCTCGGCCATCCCCTCCGGGTGCGCCTTCCACCCGCGCTGCCCGATGGCCCGCTCCGGGCCCGCGGCCGTCCCCGGCGGGGACTGCGCCGGGGACGTCCCGGCGCTGCGCGAGATCGTCCCGGGCCGCACGGCGGCCTGCCACTACAGCGAGGAGCTCGCCCATGGCTGAGACGGCACCGGTCCCCGAGGGGACGACGACGGCGCAGGCGCCGCTGCTCGAGGTGCGCGGGCTGACCAAGCACTTCCCGCTCACGCAGGGGATCGTCCTGCGGCGCACCATCGGGCAGGTGCGGGCGGTCGAGGGCGTGGACCTCACCGTGGGCGCCGGCGAGACGCTGGGGCTGGTCGGCGAGTCCGGCTCGGGCAAGTCCACGGTCGCGAAGCTCGTGATGGCCCTCGAGCGGCCCACCGCCGGGCAGGTGCTCTACAAGGGCCGGGACGTCGCGGCGATGTCCGCCCGCGAGCTGCGCGAGTACCGGCGCAACGTGCAGATCATCTTCCAGGACCCGTACTCCTCGCTGAACCCGCGGATGACGGTGGGCGACATCGTGGCCGAGGCCTGGGACGTGCACCCCAACACCCTCGACCGGAAGGACCGCGGGGCGCGGGTGCGGGAGCTGCTCGAGCGCGTGGGGCTGCGCGCCGACTACGCCAACCGCTACCCGCACCAGTTCTCGGGCGGGCAGCGCCAGCGCATCGGGATCGCCCGCGCCCTGGCGCTGCGGCCCGAGCTGATCGTCTGCGACGAGCCCGTCTCCGCCCTCGACGTGTCCGTCCAGGCCCAGGTGATCAACCTGCTCCAGGACCTGCAGGACGAGTTCGGGCTGTCCTTCCTGTTCATCGCCCACGACCTCTCGGTCGTGCGCCACCTCAGCGACCGGGTCGCCGTGATGTACCTCGGCGGCGTGGTGGAGACCGGGGACCGGGACGCGATCTACGAGCGGGCCGCGCACCCGTACACGCAGGCCCTGCTCTCGGCGGTGCCGGTGCACGAGCCCGCGCTGCGCGGGTCGCGGGAGCGGATCATGCTCAGCGGCGACCTGCCCAGCCCGGCGGACCCGCCCTCGGGCTGCCGCTTCCGCACACGCTGCTGGAAGGCCCAGGACGTCTGCGCCGAGGAGGTCCCGGCACTCGTCGACCGGGGCCAGGGGCACCCCTCGGCCTGCCACTTCGCCGAGATCCGCGACCTGGCGGCCGGCACGGCCTGACCGGCCGCGGCACCCGGAGGGCCTCGTCCGCGGACAGCGGCCGGGGCCCTCGTCGTGGTCCTCCGCCGCCGCTGCCCGCCCGGACGGAAAGTTCTCCGCCCACCCTGTGCAGATTGTTCAACAATCACTACACTGGCAGGACAGTGACCGCGGCCACATCCAGGGTGGCCGGCGCCGGGCCCCGGTGCAGGTCGCCCCGTCCCGAGGAGACCGCATGTCCAGCTCCGCCCCCGTCCCGCCCGCCCCGGAGGGCCGCAGCGCGGTCGGCAGTCCCGCGGCGATGCGGGCCGTGAACCGCTCCGCCCTGCTCGGCGCCCTCTTCCTGATGGCCACCAGCGCCATCGGTCCCGGGTTCATCACCCAGACCGCGAACTTCACCGTCCGGCTGGGCGCCGCCTTCGCGTTCGCCATCGTCATCTCGATCGTCGTCGACATCGCCGTGCAGCTGAACGTCTGGCGGATCATCGGCGTCTCCGGGCTCAAGGCCCACGAGCTCGGCAACCGTGTGCTCCCGGGTCTCGGCTGGTTCATCGCCGCGCTGGTGGCCACCGGGGGGCTCGTCTTCAACGTGGGCAACACCGCCGGCGGCGGGCTCGGCCTGGACGCGCTGCTGGGCCTCGACCCCACCTGGGGAGGCCTCATCACGGCGCTGATCGCGGTGGGCGTGTTCGTCAGCAAGCGCGCCGGCGTGGCCCTGGACCGCATCGTGGTGGTCCTCGGCGTGCTCATGCTCATCGTGACCACCTATGTCGCGATCGTCTCGCGCCCCCCGGTGGGAGAGGCGCTGCGCAACGTGGTGCTGCCCGAGAACGTGGACTTCCTGGTCATCACGACCCTCATCGGCGGGACCGTGGGCGGGTACATCACCTACGCGGGGGCCCACCGCATCGTCGACGCCGGGATCACCGGGGTGGAGAGCGTCAAGCAGATCTCCCGCAGCTCCGTGGTGAGCATCGTGCTCACCGGCGTGATGCGCTTCCTGCTGTTCCTGGCGATCCTCGGCGTGGTGGCCGGCGGGGCCCAGCTCTCGGGCGAGAACCTGGCCGCCCAGGCGTTCCTCTCGGCCGCCGGCGAGGTCGGTCTGCGCCTGTTCGGCGTCATCCTGTGGGCGGCGTCCATCTCCTCGGTCATCGGCGCCGCCTACACCTCGGTGTCCTTCCTCACGACCTCGCGGACGGCGCCCCGCACCCGGAACCTGATGACCGTCGCGTTCATCGTGGTCTCGGCCACCGTGTTCGCCCTGCTCGGCCAGGCGCCCTCCACGCTGCTCATCGTGGCGGGAGCCGTGAACGGGCTCATCCTCCCGCTGGGCTTCGCGGTGCTGCTGTGGGTGGCCTGGCGGCGGCGGGACCTGCTGGGCGGCTACCGGTACCCCACCTGGCTCGCGCTGATCGGCACCGTGGTGTGGCTGCTCACCATCTACCTGGGATACCAGTCCCTCAGCGGCATCGCCGCGCTGTGGGCATGAGCGCCATGGGAGCGCCGGAGCGCCGGGAGCGTGCCGCCCTGGCCCCGGCCGCCGCCCGGGCGATGTTCCGCAGCGGCCTGGTCACGCCCACGTCGGGCTGGTGCGACGGCTTCGCGCAGGCGAACCTGATCGTGGTCCCGCAGGACTGGGCGTTCGATGTCCTGCTCTTCGCGCAGCGCAACCCCAAGCCGTGCCCGGTGCTGGGCGTGCTCGAGGCCGGCGAGGTGACCGGACCGCTGCTGGGCGGGGGCGACGTCCGCACTGACGTTTCGCGCTACACCGTCTACCGGGACGGCGCGGCGGCGGGCACCAGCACGGACCTCCTCGACGTGTGGCGGGAGGACCTGGTGACCTTCGCCCTCGGCTGCAGCTTCACCTTCGAGGCGGCGCTGCAGGAGGCCGGGATCCCGGTGGCCCACATCGACCAGGGCGTCAACGTCCCGATGTACCGCACGGACCGCCCGTGCGCACCCGCCGGGCGGCTGTCCGGGCCGCTGGTCGTGTCCATGCGGCCGGTCCCGGCGGACCGGGTGGCGGACGCCGTGCGCATCACCTCGCGCTATCCCGCGGTGCACGGAGCCCCCGTGCACGTCGGGGCCCCGCAGGAGCTGGGCATCCGCGACCTCGCCGCGCCGGACTACGGGGACGCCGTGGAGGTCCCGGCCGGGCACCTGCCCGTGTTCTGGGCCTGCGGCGTGACGCCCCAGGCGGCGGTGCTCGCGTCCGGGGTGCCCTTCGCCCTGGGGCACGCCCCGGGGCACATGCTGGTCACGGACGTTCCGAACTGGCAGTACCAGGTGCCCTGAGCGCGGCCGGCGCGGGACCTTCCAGGACGTCGAGCAGCTGCTGCCGGGAGGCCGCCAGGTAGTCGTGCATCTGCACGGCGGCCTCCTCGCGCCGGCCCTGCTCGAAGAGCTCGAGGATCCGTGCGTTGCGCTCGATGTACGGCTCGTGGAAGGACGGGTCCTGCCGCATGGAGTAGAACACGAGCCGCATCTCGGCGAGGGCCCGGGACATCAGCTCGTCCTGGCGCGCCGAGCCGGCCAGCTCCACCACGCCGCGGTGGAACCGCTGGTTCGCGTCGGCCATGCCCTGGACGTCCTGCCGGCGGCGGGCGGTCCGGCCGTCCTCGACGGCGGCGTGCAGGCCCGGCTGCGGGGCGGGCTCGGACCAGCGCAGCGCCGAGGTCTCCAGCGCGAGCCGCACCCGGTGGATCTCCCGCACGTCGTCCGCGCCGGGCCGGGCCACCGACACCCCGCGGTTGGGCACCCGGACCAGCAGGTTCTCCCCGACCAGAATCGTGAACGCCTCGCGCAGGGTGTTGCGGGAGACCCGCAGCGCCTCGCTGACCCGGGCCTCCGAGAGCCTGGTCCCGGGCGGCAGCCGGCCGGCCACGACGCCCTGGCGCAGGACGTCCACGGCCCACGGGATGGCCTCCGCCTGCGGCGCGGGCCCGGCCTGCGCGACGGCCGTCATCAGGAACTCGTTCTCCACGGTGTTCATCAGTCCACCATCCTGGCATCCCGCGGGGCCCGGCCGCGCAGCGGCACCCTGGTGGTGGACCCGGACCGTCCTCTAGGCTTCCAGCACATCCGTCCCGAACCCTGGAGGCCCCGATGCAGAAGACCCGCGCAGCACTGGCCGCAGCCGCCGTCCTGACCGTGACCGCGTGCGGGGGAGGGGACTCCGGCGGAGGCGCGGCCGGGGACGGCGAGCTGACCACGGTCAGCATCGGCGTCATCGCGAGCACCGACGTGGCACCGCTCTACCTGGGGATCGAGCAGGGCTTCTTCGAGGAGGAGGGGCTGGAGCTCGACATCACCCAGGCCCAGGGCGGGGCGGCCATCGTGCCGTCCGTGGTCAGCGGGGAGCTGGACTTCGGCTTCAGCAACGTGACGTCGCTGATCGTGGCCCGCTCCCAGGGGCTGCCGCTGCAGATCGTCGCCAACGCCAACAACTCCACCGGCGTCCAGGGCGAGGACTTCGCCGACGTCCTGGTGCGCGGGGACAGCGACATCCAGGACGCAGCGGACCTGGAGGGCCGGACCGTCGGCGTGAACACCCTGAACAACATCAGCGACACCACCATCCGCGCCGCCATCGAGGCGCAGGGCGGGGATCCCGGGAACGTCGAGTTCGTCGAGATCCCGCTGCCCGACATGCCGGCGGCCCTGGACCGGGGCGAGGTGGACGCGATCGGGTCGATCGAGCCCTTCCGGACCATCGCCCTGCAGGACGGGGCGCGCTCGGCCGTCTCCAACTACGCCTTCCCCATCGAGAACCTGACGGTGGCCGTGTACTTCACCACGGACGACGTGGTCGCCGAGGAGCCGGAGAAGGTGGAGTCGTTCCGGACGGCCATCGAGAGGTCCCTCGAGTACGCGCAGGAGAACCCCGACGAGGTGCGCGCCGTCCTGCCCAGCTACACGCAGCTCGACGAGGAGCTGATCGACCAGCTCGTCCTGCCGTCCTACCCCACCGAGGTGAACCGGCAGTCCGTGCAGGAGCTTGCGGACCTCGCCGTGCAGCACGGCCTCATCGAGGAGGCGCCCGACCTGGACGAGCTGCTGCCCGAGTGACCGGCATCCGGAGGCGCGGCGGCCGGGCCCGCTCAGGACAGCCGGGCGAGCACCTGGTCGGCCTGCACCGCGTCCCCGGGGCCCACCACGAGCTCGCGGACCGTCCCGGCCCGCGGGGCGGACACCCGGGTCTCGGTCTTCATGGCCTCCAGCACGGCCACGTCCTGGCCCGCGGCCACCTCGTCCTGCTCGGACACCAGCCATGAGACGAGCGTGCCCGCGAAGGGCGCGGTGACGGCGCCGTCGTCGGCGGGCTCCGCCCCGGCGGGGGGCGCGTCCGCCGCCGGCGCGGAGCCCAGGGCCGCGGCGAGGGCGTCGGGGATCCCGATGCGCAGGCGCCGCCCGTCCACGTCCACGGTGAAGCGGGTGCGGCCCTGCTCGTCCGCGCGGGCGTACCCGGCGTCCGGGGCCAGCCGGTCGGCGAACTCCTCCTCGATCCACGTGGTCCACACCCCGAGCTCGTCGTCCCCGGCGAAGGCGGGGGCGTCCAGCACGGCGCGGTGGAACGGGACCGTGGTGGCCACGCCGTGCACCTGCAGCTCGCGCAGGGCGGTGCGGGCGCGCACGAGCGCCTGCGTGCGGTCGGGGGCGCTGACCACGAGCTTGAGCAGGAGCGAGTCGAAGGTCGTGGCCACCCGGGTGCCGCGGCGCACCCCCGAGTCGACGCGCACGCCCGGGCCGGTGGGGGTGTCGACGGCCTCGACCGTGCCGCCGGAGGGCAGGAAGCCGCGGCCGGGGTCCTCGGCGTTGATCCGGAACTCGAACGCGTGCCCGCGGGCGGCCGGGGTCTCGAGCACCGGCAGGGGGTCGCCCGCGGCCACGCTCAGCTGGGCGCGGACCAGGTCCACGCCGTAGACCTCCTCGGTGATCGGGTGCTCCACCTGCAGCCGGGTGTTGACCTCCAGGAAGGAGATCAGCCCGTCCGGGGCCACGAGGAACTCGGCCGTGCCCACCCCCACGTAGCCGGCCTCCCGGAAGATGCCCTCCGCGGCAGCGGCGATCCGCTCGCGCTGGTCGTCCGTGAGGAAGGGCGCGGGGGCCTCCTCGACGAGCTTCTGGTGGCGGCGCTGCAGGGAGCAGTCCCGGGTCCCCAGCACGACGACGTGGCCGTGGGCGTCGGCCACGACCTGGGCCTCCACGTGCCGCGGGCGGTCCAGGAAGCGCTCCACGAAGCACTCGCCCCGGCCGAACGCGCTCTGCGCCTCGCGGGCGGCGGAGCGGAAGGCGTCCTCGACCTGGTCGAGCTCCCGGACCACGCGCATGCCGCGGCCCCCGCCGCCGTGGGCGGCCTTCACGATCACGGGCAGGCCGTGCTCCTGCGCGAAGGCGCGGGCCTCCTCCGGGGACTCGACCGGCCCGTCGCTGCCGGGCACGAGCGGGGCGCCGGCCCGCCGGGCGATCTCGCGGGCGGCGACCTTGTCCCCCAGCAGCACGATGGTCTCCGGGGAGGGACCGATCCAGGTGAGGCCGGCCTCGATCACCGCCCGGGCGAAGCCGGCGTTCTCGGAGAGGAACCCGTAGCCCGGGTGCACGGCGTCGGCGCCGCACCGGAGCGCGATCGCCAGGACCTCGTCCCCGTCCAGATAGGTCTCGGTGGCCGAGGTGCCCTCCAGGGCGTACGCCTCGTCGGCCAGGGCGACGTGCGGGGCGTCGGCGTCGGGGTCGGCGTAGACGGCCACGGACTCGAGGCCGGCCTCGGCGCAGGCGTGGACGACGCGGACGGCGATCTCCCCGCGGTTGGCGATCAGGATCTTGCGCACGGTGCTACTCCTGGGAGGTGTCGGTGGAGAGGTCGGTGGAGTTCTCGGTGCTGGTGCCGGGCGGCCCGGCGGTCCCGGCGGGGTCCTCAGGGGACGGCGCGCCCAGCTCGGGTGCCGGGACCCGCACGAAGCGCAGGCGGTCGCCCGGGCGCAGCTGGGCGAGCACGGGCAGGTCCTCCGGGTGCACCACGCCGAGCACGGGGTAGCCGCCGGTGGTGGGCGCGTCCTGCAGCAGGACGACCGGCAGGCCCGAGGGCGGGACCTGGACGCAGCCGGGGACGGTCCCCTCGCTGGGCAGCTCGTCCGTGCGCTCCCGCGCCAGCGGCTCGCCCTCCAGCCGGGCGCCCACGCGGTCGGCGGAGGCGGCGAGCTCCCACGCCTGCGCGAAGAACGACGCCACGGCGGCGGGCGTGAACCAGTCGTCGCGGGGACCCGGGACCACGCGGACCGAGGACACCTCGGGCGGGTCGGGCACCGGCTCCGGGGGCCGGACGGCCGTGCCCGGGTCCGGTCCCACCGGCAGGGCGTCGCCGGCGGCGAGCGGATCCGGGCCCAGCCCCGCGAGGGTGTCCGCGGAGCGGCTGCCCAGCACCGGCGGGACCGCGAGGCCGCCCCGGACGCCCACGTAGACCCGCGCCCCGGCCGTCACGGCGCCGACGGCCAGCCGCTCGCCGTCGCGCAGGGCGAAGGGGGCGCCGAGCGAGGGGCGCCACGGGGCCGGGCCCGTCACCGTCAGCGCCGCCCGCGCGCCGGTGACCGCCAGGACGTGCTCGCCGTGGGCGGTCAGCTCGAGCCCGCCCAGCAGGTTCTCCAGCACCGCCGCTCCCGGGCCGTTGCCCACGAGCCGGTTGGCCGAGGCGGCGGCGGCGGGATCGAGCGCGCCGGAGGGGGAGACGCCCAGCGCGGCGGAGCCCGCGCGGCCGCGGTCCTCGACCAGCGTCTGCAGCCCGGGGGACCCGACCGCCAGGTGCGGCCCCCGCACGGGCGCGGGCTCGGCGGCGCCCGGGGTGATCTCCGCGAGCTCGCGCACGGGCCGGTAGCGCACCCGGTCCCCGGGGCGCAGCAGGGCCGGGTCGTCGCGGTCGAGGTCGAACATCCGCGCCGCCGTGCGCCCGATGAGCTGCCAGCCGCCGGGGGAGCTGCGGGGGTAGACCGCGGAGAACCGGCCGGCCAGGGCCACCGACCCGGTGGGGACGGCGGTGCGCGGGGTGTCCCGGCGCGGGACGTCGAGGCCGTCCTCGGCGTCGCCCACGCAGTAGAAGAAGCCGGGGGCGAAGCCGGCGAAGGCCGCGGTCCACGTCTGCTCCGAGTGGGCCCGGACCACCCCGTCCGCGCCGAGGCCCGTGAGCTCGCCGACCGCCGCGAGGTCCTCGCCGTCGTAGACGACGTCGACGGTCACGGTGCGGGCCTCACCGGTCCCGGCGCTGCCGCGGGGGACGGCGCGGGCGGCGCGGACGATGCCCTCCAGGGCGGCGGTGGTGCTCGCCCGCACCACCACGGTCCGCGCGCCGGCCACGCAGTCCACGAGCCCGGGCAGGTCCGTGCCGGCGAGACGGGCGTGCACGGCCACGGCGTCGTGCAGGTCGGCGCACTCGACCAGCGCCGCGCGCGGGCCGAGCGGCCGGACCCCGCGGGGCCCGGCGGCCGGGGCGCTCACAGGAAGCTGCCGACCCGCAGGCCGGCCTCCTCGAGGGCGCGGCGCACGCGCTCGGCGATGGCCAGCGCGCCCGGGGTGTCCCCGTGCACGCAGATGCTCTGGGCGTCCACCGCCACGAGGGAGCCGTCGACGGCCTCGACGACGCCCTCGACGGCCATCCGCACCACGCGGGCGGCGATCGCCTCGGGGTCGTGCAGCACGGCGCCGGCCTCGGTGCGGGGCACGAGCGTGGCCTGCGGCGTGTAGCCGCGGTCCGCGAAGGCCTCGCGGACCGTGCGCAGCCCGGCCGCCCGCGCCTGCCGCTCGATCTCGGAGCCGGGCAGCACCAGCAGCGGCAGGGCGTCGTCGACGTCGCGCACGGCGTCCACGACGGCGCCCGCGTGCTCCTCGTGGTGGACGATCGCGTTGTACAGGGCGCCGTGGGGCTTGACGTAGCTCACCCGGGTGCCCGAGGCGCGGGCCAGGGCCTGGAGGGCGCCGATCTGGTAGACCACCTGGTCGCTCAGCTCCGCCCGGGGCACGGCGATGAAGCGGCGGCCGAAGCCCTTCAGGTCGTCGTAGGAGACCTGGGCGCCCACGGCCACGCCCTGCTCCGCGGCCACGGTGCAGGTCCGGCGGGCGACCGTGGGGTCCCCCGCGTGGAAGCCGCAGGCCACGTTGGCGCTGCTGACCACGTGCAGGACGGCCTCGTCGCCGTCCATGGCCCAGGCGCTGAGCGACTCGCCGCAGTCCGCGTTGAGATCGATGTCGGAGGGGGACATGCTGTGCTCCTTGTCACGTCGGTTCCTCCAGCATGCCTGGTCCGTCAAGATTGTTCAACAATATTTGCCGACGGGATCCGGCTCGGCGTCGGGTTCCGTCCGGATCGGTGGACGCCCGGTGCCGCCCATCGTATGTTGGCCCCCATCAGGGCGCAGCGGTGCCGCAGCCGGCATGGCGGGGCCGCGCCGCCCGTCCGCCTCCACCGATGGGACAGCACATGAGCGACAGGACCCCCCGCACCGCGGACGACTCCCCGGGGCCTCCCGGGGCCGTCCTGGCGCACCTGAGCGAGTCGACCGTGCTCCTGGATGTCCACGGCGCGGACCGGGACGGCGTCATCCGGCAGCTCGCCGAGCTCGGCGCGCACACGGGGCGGGCCTACGACGCGGACGAGACCGTCGCGGCGGCCCTGGCCCGGGAGGAGGAGGGCTCCACCGGGGTGGGCCACGGCGTGGCCCTGCCGCACGCCCGGTCCGCAGGGGCCGAGCGGCCGATGGTCGCCTTTGCCCGCAGCAGGGACGGCGTGGAGTGGAACGCGCTGGACGGCGAGCCCGTCCACCTCGTCTTCCTGATCTCCCTCCCCCGGGAGCGGTCCGGGGACGAGCACCTCGAGCTGCTGGCCGAGCTCTCCGAGGCCCTGGCCGGGGAGCCCTGCCGGCAGGCCCTCCTCGGCGCGGGGAGCGCCTCCGAGGTGCTGGCCGTGCTGGAGGACGCGCTGGGCTGAGCGGTCAGGGCCGGAAGCGCCACTCGGTGCGGGAGCGGTAGGTCCCGCCCGGGCGCAGGACGGGGTCGGAGAGCTCGGGGCGGTTGGGGGAGTCGGGGTGGCGCTGGGGCTCCAGGGCCACCCCGTCGCCCTGGCGGTACCGGCGCCCCGAGCTTCCGGTGGCGTCCAGGGCGTTGCCCGTGTAGACCTGCAGGGCCGGCTGATCGGTCCACAGCTCCACGGACCGCCCGCTCGCCGGGTGCTCCAGCCGCGCCGCCCGGCGCAGGCCCGACCCCCGCAGATCGAAGGAGTGGTCGATCCCGCCCACGGCGATCGTCTGCGGGTGCTCCGCCCGCACCCGGTCCCCGATCCGGGCCGGTGCCGTGAGGTCGAACGGCGTCCCGGCCACGGCGGCGAGGCCGCCCAGCGGCAGGCCGTCCGGGCCCACGGGGAGGTACCGGTCGGCCTCGACGGTGAGCCGGTGGTCGTCGACGGTCCCGGCCCCCTCCCCGGCGAGGTTGAGGTAGACGTGGCTCGCGGGTCCGACCACGGTGGGGGCGTCGGTGCGGGCCTCCAGGTCCAGGCTCACGACGTCCTCCGCGACGGCGTAGGCGGCGCGCAGGACGAGCCGGCCGGGGAAGCCCTGGTCCCCGTCCGGGCTGACCAGCTCCAGCACCAGCCGGCCGGGACCGGCGTCCAGCACCTGCCAGGTGCGGCGGTGGAAGCCGTCGGGTCCTCCGTGCAGGGTGTTGCCGCCCTCGTTGGCCGCCAGCTGCACGAGCTCGCCGTCGAGGCCGAAGCGGGCGCCCGCGATCCGGTTGGCGCAGCGGCCCACGACCGAGCCCAGGTACGCGTCCGCGTGCGCGGCGTAGCCGGCGGCGTCCGGGTGGCCCAGGACCACGTTCGTGCTGCCGCCCGAGCCGTCGGGCACGTGCAGGGCCTGCACGGTGGCGCCGAGGTCGAGCACGCGCAGGCTCAGCCCGCCCGGGGCGCGGAGGGTGTGCGCGGTGACCTGCCGGCCGTCGGGCAGCGTGCCGAAGTCCTGCGGGGCGGTCTCACCGCGCACGGCGGTCTCCGGCCGAGGAAGGGGACCAGCCGGCGGTCCGGTCCCGCAGGGTGCGGTAGGCCTCCACGACCTCGGGCGTCGGCACCGCCTCGTACTCCCTGGCGCCCGCGAGCGGCCAGGCAGGGGGCTCCTCGGCGCCCGCGAGGGCCCAGGCGGCCTGCCGGGCGGCCCCGAGGGCCACGTACTCCCCGGGGGCGGGCACGAGCACGGGCCGGCCGAGCACGGCCGGAGCGAGCCGGCGCACCGCCTCGGACTGCGCGCCGCCGCCGATCAGGAGGATCCGCTCCGCGGCGGCGCCGGTGGTCCGCTCGAGCGCCGCCACGCCGTCGGCGAGGGAGCAGAGCAGGCCCTCCACGCAGGCCCGCGCGATGTCCTCGCGGCCGGTGCGCGACGACATCCCGTGCAGGGTGGCGCGGGCCTCGGGGCGGTCGGGGGTGCGCTCGCCGTCGAGGTAGGGCAGCAGCGTGACGCCGCCGGCCCCGGGGCGGGCGGCCAGGGCCAGGGCGGAGAGCCCGGCGTGGTCGACCCCGAGGACCCGGGCCCCGAACTCCAGGATCCGCGCGGCGTTGAGGGTCGTGGCCATGGGCAGGTACCGGCCGGTGGCGTCGGCGAAACCGGTCACGAGCCCGGCCGGGTCCGCCGTGCGGGTCTCCGAGACCATGGCCGCGACCCCCGAGGTGCCGATCGACAGGGACACGTCCCCGGGGCCGAGTGCGAGGCCCAGCGCGGCGGCCATGTTGTCGCCGGTGCCGGCCGCGAGCACCGCCCCGGAGGCAGTGCGGCCCACGGCCTCGTGCGGGGCGGCGGCCACCTGCGGCAGCTCGGCGTCGTGGCCGAGGGCCTGCTCGACGAGCTCGTGCTTCCAGGCTCCGGTGCGCGTGGAGAAGTAGCCGGTGCCGGAGGCGTCGCCGCGGTCGGTGCTGAAGGCGCCCTTGTCGGTGCCGAGGTGCCAGGAGAGGTAGTCGTGGGGCAGCAGCACCCGGTGGGTGCGGGCGGCGTGCTCCGGTTCGTGCTCCGCCATCCAGCGCAGCTTGGTGGACGTCATGGACGCGACCAGCACGCTGCCGAGCTCCTCGGCGCAGGGGGCCGCGCCGCCCATCTCCTCGACGAGCCGGCGGGCCTGCGGCGCCGAGCGGGTGTCGTTCCACAGGAGGGCGTCGCGCACCACGCGATCCTGCTCGTCGAGGGCGACCATCCCGTGCTGCTGGCCGCCGACGGACACCGCGGCGGCCTCGTCGAGGAAGGGGCCGGCGGCGTCGTCGAGCGCGGCGAGCCAGGCGCGCGGGTCCACCTCGGTGCCGTCGGGGTGGGCGGCGCGGCGCTGCGCGAGCACCTCGCCGGTGCCGGCGTCGACGAGCAGCGCCTTCGTGGACTGGGTGGAGGAGTCGATGCCCAGGACGGTCGTGCGTGCCATGAAGAACCTCGGTGCGGGGTCGGGGCGGGGGCGGCCGGGGAGACCGCGGGAAGGGACGGGAGGTGCCCGGCCCGGCGCAGGGGGGCGTGCGCCGGGCCGGGCCGGTACGGGGTCCGGCACCCGGGATCGGGGGGAGCGGGGGGCGGGTGCCGGACCCCGGGCGGGTCAGCCGCGGGCGCCCATGAGGTGCTCGACGGCGAGCTGGTGCAGGCGCACGAAGCCGTAGTTGCGCTCGGAGGGCCCGGTCAGGTCGAGGTCCTCGTAGACGCTGCGGTCGGCCAGGAAGGCCTGCAGGTCCTCGCCCTCGGCGAGGGTCGGCTCGCCGAGCTCGAGGACGCCGGACTGCGCCATGGCCTCCTGCACGTCGGGGTCCTGGCGGAAGGCCACGGCCCGCTGCTTCAGGAGCAGGTACATCTGCATGTTCGCCGCGGCGGAGTCCCAGACGCCGTCGACGTGCTCGGTGCGGGAGGGCTTGTAGTCGAAGTGCCGGGCCCCCTGGTAGGCCCCCGGCTTGGACGGGAACCCGTTCTCCAGCAGGTCGACCGTGAAGAAGGCGCTGATCAGGTTGCCGTGGCCGAACACCAGGTCCTGGTCGTACATCGGGCCGTTCTGCCCGTTGAGGTCGATGTGGAACAGCTTCTCGCACCACAGCGCCTCGGCGAGGCCGTGCGTGTAGTTGAGGGTGGCCATCTGCTCGTGCCCGGTCTCCGGGTTCACGCCCACGACGTCCCCGTGGTCGAGCCGGTCGATGAAGGCGAGCGCGTGCCCGATGGTGGGCAGGAAGATGTTGCCGCGGGGCTCGTTGGGCTTCGGCTCGATGCCGATGCGCATGTCGTAGCCCTGGGACTTGATGTACCCGGCCACGGTGTCGATGCCCTCGGCGTAGCGGTCGAGGGCCGCGTAGAGGTCCTTGGAGGAGTCGTACTCGGTGCCCTCGCGCCCGCCCCACATCACGAAGGTCGTGGCGCCGAGCTCGGCGGCGAGGTCCACGTTGCGCAGCACCTTGCGCAGGCCGTAGCGCCGGACCCGCCGGTCGTTGGACGTGAAGGCGCCGTCCTTGAAGACCGGCTCCGCGAAGGTGTCGGTGGTGACCATCTCGCAGACCATGCCGGTCTCGTCGATGGTCTGCTTGAGCTGCCCGATCAGCTTCTCGCGCTGCGCCTCGGACGCGTCGAAGGGGATCAGGTCGTTGTCGTGGAAGGTGAAGCCCCAGGCGCCGAGCTCCTTCAGCTTCCGCACGGACTCGAGGGGGTCGAGGTCGGGCCGGGAGGCGGTGCCGAACTGGTCGCGGGCCGCCCAGCCGACGGTCCAGAGACCGAAGGAGAACTTGTCCGCGGGGGACGGGGCGAGCGTGCTGGACGCCGAGGTGACGGGGGACGCGGTGGGCATCGGAGTTCCTCTCCCTTTGGGTTAGTTACCGTTACTTACTCTAGGTGCTGGAGTACCGTGGGGAAAGACCGGCGGGAGTTTTTTTCTTTCCCGCCGATCGGCCGGGATCCGCGCCGGACCCGTCCCCGCCCGCACCAGAGGAGAGCCGCCCGTGCAGTCGAGCCACCTGCGGGAGCACAACCTCTCCACCGTGCTCCGCGCCGTCGCCGGGGCGGAGGCCCCGGTCTCCCGGGCCGGGCTCGCGAAGCGCACGGGCCTCACCAAGCCCACGGTCTCCAAGCTGGTGCAGGAGCTGCTGGAGGCCGGGTTGCTCGTCGAGGGGCAGCAGGCGGCGGCCCGGGTGTCCGGCCGGCCGATGATCCCCCTGACCGTGGCCCGGGGGACCGTGCTGGGCGTGGGCCTGGAGATCGCCGCCGACCACCTCGCGTGCCTGGTCACGGACCTCGGCGGCCGCGTCCTGCACGAGGAGTTCCGGTTCGGGGCCTTCGCCGGGGCCTCCGTGGACGAGGTCGCCTCCGAGCTGGCCGGCCTGCTCGAGGCCGCCCTGTCCCCGCGCCGGGACGTGCCCCTGGCCGGGGTCTGCGTCTCGGTCCCCGGCCGGCTCTCCACGGACGGCGCCACCGTGCTCTCCGCCCCCAACCTGGCCTGGCGGGACGTCCCGCTGGTCGAGCGGCTCCGCCGGCTCCCGCCGTTCCGGGCGGCGGCGCTCACCGCCGGCAACGACAGCATGCTCGCCGCGCGCACGGAGGTCCTGCGCCGGCCCGGGGAGTCCTTCCTGTTCCTGCACGGCCAGACCGGCATCGGGGGCGCCGTGGTCCTGGAGGGGCGCATCCACCGGGGCGAGCACGGCTGGGCCGGGGAGCTGGGCCACGTCACGATCACCCCCGGCGGGGAGCTGTGCCGGTGCGGCCGGCGCGGCTGCCTCGAGGCCTACGCCAGCTACCACGCGCTGCGGGGCCGGACGGGACTGCCGGAGGACGTCCGGATCGAGGACCTCGTGGCGGCCACGGCCGAACGGCTGCGGAGCCGGGCGGCGGTCATGGAGATGATCGGGCGGCCCCTGGGCGTGGTGCTCGCGAACTCGATGAACCTGCTGGACCTGTCGACGGTCGTGCTCTCCGGGTACTTCGCCCCCATCGCGCCGGAGCTGGAGCCCGTGCTGCGCGAGGTCCTCGAGGCGCACGCCCTGACGGCGGAGGTGGGGCCCGTCGAGATCCAGCGCTCGGCGGCGGACGCCCGTCCCGCCCTGACCGGTGCGGCCGCGACGGCGCTCGAGCCGATCCACGACTCCCCGGCCCGCTGGATCGACCGGCGCTGATCGGCCGGCGCCGATCCGCCGGCGCCCCGCGGCCGGTCCCCGCACGGAACGACGACGGGGCCCGCTCGTGCGAGCGGGCCCCGTCGCGCTCCAGCCGGACGATCGGCTCAGCGGAACGCGGGGTGGTGCTTCCACTTCGCGTCGCCGCCCGGCTGGGACCGGACCAGGGTCTCCTGCAGCGCGTCGTAGGCGGGCTTGCGCTCGTAGTCGCCCTCCATGGTCAGGGCGTCCCCGTAGCCGGGGAAGGTGTTCGGCACCCAGGAGTGCTCGTCGAGCACGCCCCACACGGTGAAGGAGTTGCAGTCCTCCACGGCCAGGCACGCCTCGAGGGCCATGCGGTACCAGTCGGCCTGCTGCTGCCGCAGCTCCTCGCTCATCCGGTCGTCCTCGTCGACCGGGCCGCGGACGTCGATCTCGGTGACGGCCGTCTCCAGGCCGAGGTCGTCGAAGCGCTGGAGGTTCTGCTGCATGCGCCCGTCGAAGCCGTACTGGAGGCCCAGGTGGGTCTGCATGCCGAAGCCGTGGACGGGCACGCCCTGGGCGAGCAGGTCCTGGATCAGCGCGTAGTAGGCGTCGGACTTCGCGTTGAGGCCCTCCACGTTGTAGTCGTTGAAGAACAGCTGGGCGTTCGGGTCCGCGTCGTGGGCCCAGCGGAAGATGTCGGCAATGATCCCCGGCCCCAGCTCGCGCAGCCAGATGTTGTCCTCCGTGCGCAGCCGGCCGCTGTCGTCGAAGATCTCGTTGGCGACCTCCCACTGCTGGATCCGGCCCTCGTAGTGGCCGACCACCGTGTAGATGTGCTCCTTGAGGACGGCCCGCAGCTCCTCGGGGGTGTGGTCCCCGTTCTCGAGCCAGTCGGGGTTCTGGCTGTGCCAGAAGAGGGTGTGGCCGCGCACGACCTGCCCGTTGGCCTCGGCGAAGTCGACGATGTCGTCGGCGGGGCCGAAGTCGTACACGCCCTCCTCGGGGTGGATGAACTCCCACTTCATCTGGTTCTCCGGGGTCAGGGAGCTGAACTCCCGGGCCAGGACCGAGCGGTACTCGGGGTCGGAGGGGAAGGGCTCCGGGTAGTCGGCGCTGGTGTGGTGGCCTCCGCCGGCCACGGCGCTGCCGATGCGGAAGTCCTCCGGCGTGTTCCAGCGCAGGGTGTCCTGCTTCGCCAGGCCGGGGGGCCGGGAGTCGGGGGCGGCGGTCGCGGCCTGGGGGGCCACGGTGAGGCACAGGGCGGCGACGGCGGTGGCCGCCCCGGCGCGGAGGATGGGGGCTCGTCTGCTCATCTCGGGGATTCCTTCGTCGGGGATGGGGGATGGGGGATGGGGGATGGGGGATGGGGGGGGGATGGGAACGGGGGAGGGGGTCGGCGGGACGGCGGGAGTCGGAGGGGCGGGTGGACGGGGCGCGGGCCGCTGCGCGGCCCGCGCCCCGGGCTCAGGAGGCGTCGGCGGCCGTGGCGAGGGCGCGGTCGGCGGCCCGGACCTCGACGGGGGTCGTGAGGACGCGGTCGGCGTCCTCCACGTCCCGCACCGCGCCGGTGACCGTGAACCGGCCCTCGAGGGGCAGGTCCTCGCTGGAGGACCCGGCCCGGAGCACGAACTCGCCCGGCTCCACGATCCGGCGCATGGCCCGGCCCGTGAACGAGGTGCGGTCGGCGTGCAGGGAGAAGACCACGCGGGCGCTCTGCCCCGCCTCGAGCGCGATCTTGGCGAAGCCGACGAGCATCTTCAGCGGCCGGACGACCTGGGCGACGGGGTCGCTCAGGTACAGCTGGACGACCTCCTGGCCGGCCCGCTCGGAGGTGTTGGTCACGGTGACCGCGACGTCCACGGTGCCGTCCGTGCCGATCTCGGCCGCGGAGAGCTCGAGCGCGTCGTAGGCGAAGCTCGAGTACCCGATGCCGTGGCCGAACGGGTACAGCGGCCGGGGGTCGAGGTTCGAGACGCCCTCCGAGTACCCGCCCAGGGCGGGAGCCAGGTAGGTGCCGGGCTGGCCGCCCACGTGCTGGGGGATCCCCACGGGCAGCCGCCCGGAGGGGTTCACCCGGCCGGAGAGCACCCCGGCGACGGCGTGCCCGCCCTCCTCGCCCGGCATGAAGGCCTGGACGACGGCCGCGCAGCGGTCGTCGAACGCGCCGAGGCTGTAGGGACGCCCCGTGACGAGCACGAGGACCACCGGGGTGCCCGTGGCGAGCACCGCCTCGACGAGGTCCGCCTGCCGGCCGGGCAGGGACAGGTCGACGACGTCGCAGCCCTCGCCGGAGGTGCCCGTGCCGAACAGCCCCGCTAGGTCGCCCACGGTCACGACCGCGAGGTCGGCGTCCTCGGCGGCGGCCACGGCCTCGGCGATGCCGCTGGTGTCCGGGTCGGTGAAGTCGACGCCGCGGGCGTGCCGGAAGACGGTCCGCCCGCCCGCGAACTCCTCGGCGAGGGCGTCGACGATCGAGGTGATCTCGATCCCGGTGCCGGACTCGCCGAACCGGGACAGGACGTGGTTGGTGAAGCTGTAGCAGCCGAGGAAGGAGCGGGGCTGGCCGGCGCTGGGGCCGATCACCGCGACCTTCCGGGCGGTGTCCTGGGCGAGCGGCAGGACGCCGTCGTTCTTGAGCAGGACGACGGACTCCTCGGCCATCCGGCGGGCGAGCCGCCGGTTTCCCGGGGAGTCGAGGTCCACGGCCCCGCCCGCGGTGCCGGGGTCGAAGCCCTCGTCGAGCAGGCCGAGCTCGACCTTCTGCGTGAGCACCCGCCGCACGGCGCGGTCGAGCAGGGACTCGTCGAGCTCGCCGTCCCGCACGGCACCGGCGAGGTCGGCGAAGCAGCCGGTCTCGGGCAGCTCGACGTCCATCCCCGCGGCCAGCGACTGGACGCCGGCGTCGCGGGCGTCCGCGGCCACGTGGTGCATGGACTCGAGGAAGCTCACGGCCCAGTAGTCGGACACGACCGTGCCCTCGAAGCCCCACGTCTCCCGCAGGAGCGTGGTGAGCAGCTCGGGGTCGGCGACGGGCGGGACGCCGTCGACGTCCGCGTAGGAGTTCATCACCGCGCCGGCCCCGCCGAGCTTGACGGCCATCTCGAAGGGCACGAGCACGACGTCCCGGAGCTCCCGCGGTCCGATCGAGACCGGGGCGTGGTTGCGCCCGGCGCGGGAGGCGGAGTAGCCCGCGAAGTGCTTCAGGGTGGCGACGACGCCGGCCTCCTGGAGCCCGCGGACGTACTCGGTGGTCAGGGCGCCCACGAGGTAGGGGTCCTCGCCGACGGTCTCCTCGACCCGGCCCCAGCGGTAGTCCCGGACGACGTCGAGGACGGGGGACAGGCCGAGGTGGACGCCCACGCCCTTCATGTCGGTCCCGATGTGCCGGGCCATGGTGCGGACCAGCTCGGGGTCGAAGGCGGCGCCCCAGGCGATCGCGGCCGGGTAGCAGGTGGCCCCGAGGGTCGTGAACCCGGTGAGGCACTCCTCGTGGGCGATGGCGGGGATCCCGAGCCGGGAGGTCGCCACGACCTGGCGCTGCAGGGTGCGCAGGTGCTCCACCCCGTCCGCGGCGGAGATCGGCGCGCTGCCGAAGGCGCGGGTGATGTGGCCCAGCCCGTGGGCGATCGCGGCCTCGAAGGTCGAGCGGTCGTCGGCGAAGGCGGACTCCATGGGGGCCGCGCCGCCCGTGGCCTCCTCCGGGTCGGGGCGCAGCCAGTAGCTGCCGAGCTGACCGGCCTTCTCCTCGAGGGTCAGCTCCTGCAGCAGGGCGTCGACGCGTTCGGCGACGGGGCGGGCGGGGTCGTTCCAGGGTGCGGTCTCGGGTGCTGTCATGGGGGTGCTCTTTCTGGTCGGTGGGCGCGTCACTTGCCGAAGCCGGCGGTGAGCCCGGCCACGAGGTGCCGGCGCCCGAAGATGTAGAGGACGAGGATCGGCAGGGCCGACAGGACGACGGCGGCCAGGACGGCGGGGACGTCGGCCTGGAACTCCCCCTGGTAGGTCCACAGGGACAGGGGCAGCGTGCGCTTGTCGGAGCTCTGGGTGAGGATCAGCGGGAACAGGAAGTTGTTCCAGCTGTTCAGCGCGTTGTAGACGCCCACGGTGGTGATGGCCGGCACGCTCAGCGGGAGGACCAGCCGGAGGAAGACCCGCCAGTCGCCCGCCCCGTCGAGGGTCATGGACTCGTAGAGCTCGTTCGGGATGTCCCGCATGAAGTTGGTCAGGATCAGGACCGTGATCGGGATCCCCGAGGCGATGCCGGGCAGGACCAGGGCGGTGAGGGTGTCGTAGAGGCCCAGCTGGACGATGATCAGGTAGACCGGGATGATCGTCGCCTGGATCGGGATGGCGATGCCCAGCAGGAACAGCTGGTTGGAGAACACGGCCAGCCCGGTCCTGCTGCGCACGATCACGTACGAGGCGAGCAGGGACAGGAACACGATCCCGGCGACCGTGCAGACGACCACCACCACGCTGTTCACGAAGTACTGGGCGAACTGGTTCTCCAGGACGGTGGCGTACGGGGCGAACGTCGGGGACGAGGGCACCAGCGGGTTCGTGGAGTAGTAGTCCTCGCGGGGCTTCAGGCTCGTGATGGCCATGTAGTAGATCGGGATGATGATCGCGGCCAGCCACAGCCACCCGCCCACGGCCGCCGGGATGTTCGGGACGCCCCGGCGGCGGGATCGGGAGCGGGGCGCGCTCCCGGCGGGTGCGCTCTCGGACTGCGTGCTCTCGGGACGGGCGTCCGCGAGTCGTGTGCTCATGGGACTATGCACCTTCCGCCTGGCTCTCCATCTTGTCGGCCCCGGTGAGCCGTTGCAGGCCGAGGGCGAGCGTGAGCCCCACGGCGACGAGGATGACCGCCAGGACACTGGCCTCGCCCATCTGGTTGCTGCGGAATCCGGTCAGGTACATGTCCAGGGGCAGGATGCGGGTCGCGGTGCCGGGCCCGCCCCCGGTGAGGCTGAAGACGAGGTCGAAGTAGGTCAGGGAGCCGACCAGCATAAGCGTGGAGGACGTCACGATCGTGTACTTCAGCTGCGGCAGCGTGATCGAGAAGAACTTGCGCACCGTTCCCGCGCCGTCGATCGTGGCGGCCTCGTACATGCTCTGCGGGATCTGCCGGACCCCCGCCTGGTAGAGCAGCGAGTGGAACGGGATGAAGGACCACGAGATGACGAACACGACGACGTAGAACGCCAGGCTCGGATCGCCCAGCCAGTCCTGGCTGAGCAGCGCCGAGTCGAACGCCCTCGAGAGCCCGAAGTTCGGGTCGAGCAGGGCCCGGAAGGCGATGCCGACCGCCGCGGCGGAGAAGAGCATCGGCAGGAAGTACAGCACGGAGAGGAACTCCCGGTACCGCTGGCGGCCGGCCATGAACACGCCGAGCAGGAGGCTCAGCGGGAACTGCACGGCGTAGCTCAGCAGCGTCAGCTTGACGGTCAGCCACATGGCCTGCAGGGACACCGGGTCCTCGAGCACCGAGGCCCAGTTGTCCCCGCCCGCCCACTGCGGCGTGCCCAGCCCGTCCCACTGCATGAAGGACAGGACCAGGACCCCGAGCAGCGGGCCGATCGAGAAGATGCCGAAGAAGACCAGGGCGGGGGCCAGCAGCCAGTTGCTGGGGCCGGCCCCCGCCCGGCGCGTCCGCCTCGACGGCGTGCGCTTCAGCATCACAGCGTGCCGTTCATCGCGGTCTGGAACTCCTCCGGGCTCATCTCGCCGGCGAAGACCTGGCTGAGGTTGGTCAGCAGGGCCTGCCCCTGGTCGGCCGGGAGCGCCTGGTCCCAGGACAGCTGGAAGTGGGGCGCGTCCTGGACCATCGAGTAGGCGAAGTCGAGGTACTCCGGGTGCTCGGTGTCGGCGATCTGGTCCTCCACACCGTCCACGGCGGGGATCAGCCCGGCGTCGAAGAGCGTGTCGACCGCGGTGTCGTCGAGGTTCATCTCGTTCAGGTACTCGATGGCCGTGGCCTGCTGCTCCTCGCTCGCGTCCGCGGAGACGGCCCAGAAGTTCGCCGGGTTGCCCACGATGTTCTGCGGGTCGCCCTGTCCGCCCTCGATCACGGGGAACTCGGTGTAGCCCAGGTTCCCCTCGGCGGTCCACTCGGGGGCGTCGGTGAGGAAGCTGGAGTAGACCCAGCTGCCGTGCAGCATCATGGCCGCCTGGTCGGTGTGCACGAGGGCCACGTCGGCGCCCGCGTCGGCCACCACCGACCCGTAGGTGTCGCCGAAGCCGCCGGCCTCGACGAGCTCCTGGATCTTCTCCAGGGACTCGGTGATCGCGGGGTGCGACCACGCGCCCTCCTCGCCGTCCACGACGGCCTGGAACACCTCGGGCCCGCCGATCCGGTCGGTGAGGTACTGGATCCACATGAGGTACGGCCACTGGCTGGAGCCGGCCACGGAGATCGGCGTGACGCCCTCGGCCTTGAAGGCCTCCACCGCGTCCAGCATCTCCTCCCAGGTGGTGGGGACCTTCACCCCCGCCTCCTCGAAGAGCTTGGTGTTGTAGTACAGGATGACCGGCTGGGTGTTGTTGTTCGGGACGGCGTAGAGCGTGCCGTCCACCTTGCCGGTCTCCAGCACGGAGTCGAGGGCCCGCTCCTCCATCTCGGGCACCTCGCCGGTCAGCTCCACCACGTTGCCGTTCTCGACGTAGCTCTCCAGGTTGTCGCCGCCCCAGTTGTAGATCAGGGTCGGTGCGTTGCCGGAGCCCACGCTCGTGCGGATCTTCTCCTTGAAGGCGTCGTTCGCGAAGTACTCGGCGCTGACCGGGGTGTCGGGGTGGTTCTCGTTCCAGGCCTCGAAGGAGGTGCGGAAGGTCTCCTCGGCGCCGCCCGTGAGGGTCCAGGCGGTGGCCCCGCCGTCCCCGCCGGCCTGGGCGCCGCCGCCGCCGCACCCGGCGAGGGCCAGGGCCGCGGCGCCCACCAGAGCGATGCGGGACAGGGAGCGGCGGGAGAAGGGGGCCCGGTGCGCGCCGGCGGGCGCGGGGCGGAGGCTGCGGTGGGTGGACATGGCGTTCTCCTCATCGTTGAGCGATACGTTGCGCTTACGAAACTTTTCGTATAGCGTTTCGCTGCGAGAAGAGTAAGTGGCCTGTTTCACACCCGTCAACCCCCAGGTGTGACCGGGGACACTGCTCCGGGGTGCGGCGAAACGTTTCGTCGTCCCCCGAGGATCCGCCCGGCGCCCGAGGAGACCGTTGCCATGAAGCGAACCACGTTGAGCCAGGTCGCCGCGCAGGCCGGCGTCTCCAAGGGCACGGTCTCCAAGGTGCTCAACGGCCGCCCGGACGTGGGGGAGGACACGCGGGAGAAGGTGCGGGCCGCGGTCGCCGCCCTGGGCTACACGGGCTCGGCCGCCCGCCGGCCCCGGCCGGCCATCGTGCTCGTCTTCGACACCCTGGAGAGCAACTACTCCCTCCAGGTCATGGCCGGTGCGGTGGACGCCTGCGGCCGCGCCGACGCCGACCTGCTGCTGAGCACGCTGCCGAGCCTCGAGCAGGGCGACGTCCCCCCGTTCTCCGACGAGTGGTTCGCCCGCTGCGGCCGCCGGGGCGAGACCGCGGTCATCGCGGTCACCACGCCGCTGACCGCGGAGCAGGTGGCCGCCGCGGCCCACGCGCAGGTCCCGCTGGTGGCCATCGACCCCGTGAACAGCCTCCCGTCCACGGTGCCCAGCATCGGCTCCACCAACTGGGCCGGCGGGTACGAGGCCACCACCCACCTCCTGGAGCTGGGGCACCGCCGGATCGGCCACCTCGGCGGTCCGGGGCAGTCCCTCCCGGCCCGCGAGCGCCTGGCCGGATACCGCAGCGCCCTCGAGGGCGCGGAGGTCCCGCACGACCCGGAGCTCGTGACGGGCAACGGCTTCAGCTACGAGGCCGGCTTCGCCGGGGCCCAGGAGCTGCTCGAGCTCGGGCACCCGCCCACGGCGCTGTTCGCGGCCTCCGACGAGTCGGCGCTCGGCGCCTTCGAGGCGGCGCGGCAGGCGTCCCTGCGGGTGCCCGAGGACCTCAGTGTCGTCGGCTTCGACGACACGCTGATCGCCCGCTGGGCCTCGCCCAAGCTGACCACGGTGCGCCAGCCCCTGCACGCGATGGGCGAGATGGCCGTCGAGCGCGCCGTCACCCTCCTGGCCGGCGGCTCGCGCCGGGCCCACCCGCTCCAGCTGCAGACCTCGCTCGTCGAGCGCTCCTCCACCGCGCCGCCCCGGGGCGGCGCCGTCGCGGAGGGGACGACGCCGTGACCGCGCCCGGATTCCCCGCCGCCGTCCTGTGGGACTTCGACGGCACGCTCGTGGACACCGAGCCGATCTGGCTGGAGCTGGAGCGCGAGGAGCTCGAGTCGCTCGGCGGCACGTGGAGCCCCGGGCTCGCGGACGAGCTCGTCGGGACCACCATGGCGGCCACGGCCGGGATCCTGCTGCGCCGCGCCGGTCGCCCTGACCCCTCCGCGGACGAGGTCGAGACGGTCGCGGACCGGCTCGAGCGCGCCATGCACGCCCGCCTCGGCGGGGGAGCGGTCCGGTGGCAGCCAGGTGTCGAACGGCTGCTCGAGGAGCTCGGGGCGGCCGGCGTGCCGTCGGCGATCGTCTCCTCCTCGCCCGCGGCGCTGCTCCGCGCCACCGTGCGCACCCTGCCCCCCGGGGTCTTCTCCGCCGTGGTCGCCGGCGACCACGGGCACCGGCCCAAACCGCACCCGGCCCCGTACCTGGCCGCCTGCGAGCTGCTGGGCGTGGCGGCCGCGGACTGCGTCGTCGTCGAGGACTCGCCCCCGGGGGCCGCCGCGGGGACCGCCGCCGGGGCGTGGGTCGTCGCGGTCCGCGGCGTCATACCCGTGGAACACGCCCCCCGGCGCCTCGTCGTGGATAGCCTGGAGAGCATCGATCTCCCGCTCCTGCGGAGCCTGCCGCGCACCGGACCCGCCCCGCGGCCCGGGCACCGCCCGCCACGTCGATCGGAGCAGTCATGAGCGACCCGCAGCGGATCCTCGCCATCACCGCGTGCCCCACCGGCATCGCGCACACCTTCATGGCCGCCGAGAACCTGGAACAGGCCGCGCAGCGGCTCGGCCACGAGATCAAGGTGGAGACCCACGGCTCGATCGGCGTCGAGAACGCGCTCACCGCCGAGGACATCGAGCGGGCGGACGCCGTGGTCGTCGCCGCCGACAAGCAGGTGGACCTCTCCCGCTTCGCCGGCAAGCGGGTGGTCACCGCTCCCGTGGCCGACGGGATCCGCCGGCCCGGCGAGCTCATCCGCGAGGCGCTCGCCGCGGCGCCCAGCGCCGGGGCCCCGCGCCAGGAGGACCGGGAGGAGACCCGCCCCGGGGTCGGCGCGACCGTCTACAAGGCGCTCATGAACGGCGTCTCGCACATGATCCCGTTCGTGGTGGCCGGCGGCCTGCTCCTGGCCGTCTCGCTGTCCCTGGGCGGCACCCCGACCCCCGAGGGGCTCGTCATCCCGGAGGACAGCTTCTGGTACGTGATCAGCCAGGTCGGCGTCCTCGCGTTCACGCTGATGGTGCCGGTCCTGTCCGGCTACATCGCCTACGCGATCGCGGACCGCCCCGGCCTCGCCCCCGGCATGATCGGCGGGTTCATCGCCAACACGGGAGCGCTCTACGGCTCCGAGTCCGGCGCCGGGTTCATCGGCGCGATCGTGACGGGCTTCCTGGCCGGCTACGTGGCCCTGGCGATCAAGAAGATCCCCGTGCACCGCTACATCGCCCCGATCTGGCCGATCATCGTCATCCCGGTGCTGACCACGCTGGTGGTGGCCCTGCTGTTCGTCCACGTCCTGGGGGCCCCCATCGCGGGCGCCTTCGCCGCGCTGACCTCGTTCCTCGCCGGGCTCGAGGGCGGCAGCGTCGTCCTGCTCGGCGCCGTCCTCGGCGCGATGATCGCGTTCGACATGGGCGGGCCCGTCAACAAGACCGCGTTCCTGTTCGGCGGCGGGCTCATCGCGGCCGGCAACGCCGCCCCGATGGGCATGGTCGCCGCGGCCATCGCCGTTCCGCCCCTGGGCATGGGGGTGGCCACGCTGCTGCGCCGCCGCTACTTCACCGCCCAGGAGCGCGAGTCCGGGATCGCGGCCCTGTTCATGGGCTTCTTCGGCATCACCGAGGGGGCCATTCCCTTCGCCGCCGCCCGCCCGCTGCAGGTCATCCCGGCGAACATGGCCGGCGGCACGGTCGCCGGGGCCGTGGCAGCCCTGCTGGCCGTCGAGGACAACGTCATGCACGGCGGCCCGATCGTCGCCGTCCTGGGCGCCGTGGAGAACGTGGCCGGGTTCTTCGTGGCGATCGCGGCCGGCCTGCTCGTGACGGCCCTGACGGCGCTGTTCCTGCTCGGCATCGGCGCCCGCCGGAACGGGCACGACGACGGCGCCGCGGCGGCGGACGGCGCGAGCACCGGGGCGGAGGACGCCCCGGTCGGTGCCGGGGAGCGCGAGCCCGTGGCGGTCGGTCCGGAGGGCGGATCCACCGCGGCGGCACCGGGGGCCGCAGCGGCCCCCGGACCGTCGGGCGCCTCGGCGGCGACCGCGACGGCGGTCTCCCCCGGCGCCTCGCCGGAGGAGCCGGCCGCAGCCCGTTCCGGGCGGCGGCCCACCGGCTCCGTCCTCGACCACCTGAGCGAGGACACCGTGCTGCTCGACGTCGGCGGCGCGGGCCGCGACGACGTCGTCCGCCGGCTCGTGGAGCTCGGCGCCGCCACGGGGCAGGTGCGGGACGTGGACGCCGTCGTCGCCGCGGCCCTGGCCCGGGAGGAGCAGGGCACCACCGGGGTGGGGCAGGGCATCGCGATCCCGCACGCCAAGGCGGCCGAGGTGGCCGCGCCCCTGATCGCGTTCGCCCGCAGCGCCGAAGGAGTGGAGTGGGAGTCCATGGACGGCGCACCCGTCCACCTGGTCTTCCTCATCGCGGTGCCGCAGGAGCAGGCCGGGGACGAGCACCTGAGGATCCTCGCCACCCTCTCCCGGGCGCTGACGAGGACCGAGTTCCGGAACGCCCTGCTCGGGGCGCGGAGCCGCGCCGAGGTGATCCGGGTCCTGGCGGACCGGCTGGGCTGAGGGCTCACACCTCCCGGATGAGGCGGGCCCTGCCGGCCTGCCAGCCGAAGACCGCCGCGAGCGCGCCGACCACGGCGAACATGACGCCGGCGGCGGCGAAGCCCCCGGTCCAGTGCAGCAGCTGCCCCACCAGGAACGTGCCGGAGGAGCCCAGACCGTAGCCGACGCCCTGCATCATGCCCGAGAGCCGCACCGCCATGTGGCTGCTGCGGGTGCGCAGGGCGATCATCGTCAGGGCCACCGCGGTGAGGCTGCCCTGGCCCAGGCCGAGCAGCCCGGTCCAGACCCAGATCAGCTCGGTCGGCCCGAAGATGGAGAGCACGAACCCGCCGCCCGCCATCAGGGCCACCACGGCGTTGAGCACCCGCTGGTCCGCCAGGCGTGCGGCCAGGACCGGCGCGAAGAGCGAGCCCGTCATCTGCAGCAGGATGGACACCGCCACGATCAGCCCCGCGGTGGCCCCGTCGATCCCGCGCTCGCGCAGGATGGGGGCCAGCCAGGCGAAGACGCTGAAGGACATCATCGCCTGGAAGACCATGAACAGGGTGATCTGCCAGGCCACCGCCGAGCGCCACGGGCCGGGCCCGCCGGTGCCGGGCGGCGGGGGGCCGGCGGTGCGGTGGTGGAGCGCCACCGGGACCAGCAGGAGCACCACGACCGCCGCGGGGACCGCCCACACCGCCAGGGAGCCGCGCCAGGAGTCCGTGGCCTGGTACACCGGGTAGGTGAGGCCCGCGCCGAGGGCGGCGGAGGCACAGATCGCGGTGGTGTAGAGCCCGCTCATCAGGCCGATGCGGTGGGCGAAGTCCCGTTTCACGATGGAGGGCAGCAGCACGTTGCCCAGGGCGATCGCGGCGCCGCACGCGACCGTCCCCGCGAGCAGCAGGGGCAGGGCGCTCGCCCCGGGCAGCGGGAGCCCGCGGGCCAGCAGGCCCAGGGTCAGGACCACCATGGCGCCCAGCAGCACGTTCTCCGGACCGAACCGCCGGGCCAGGCGCGGCGCGAACGGCGCGAAGACGCCGAGCAGCGTGACGGGGGCCGTGGTCAGCACGGTGACCGCCCACCCGGGGAGACCGGCGGCCGCGGTGATCTCCGGGAGGATCGCGGAGAAGCTGGAGAAGACGGTGCGCAGGTTCAGGCCGACCAGCACCACGCACACGGCGAGGTAGACCAGCGCCCTGCGGGACGTCGGGGCCGTCGTCGGATCGGCGTGCGGGCTCGGCACGGGGGAGGTCTCCTTCCGGGGTGGCTCGCGGCCCGGAGGCCGGCGACGCCGGCCGCCCTCGAGCTGCGCGGGTCCACAGTACTCCGGGAACGCCGCCTCCCCTCCCGCCGGGCACGGTGCCGGACCCGGAGTGTGACGGGCGGGCCCGGCCGGCCGGGAGGCCTCCCAGGGGCCTTCGCTAGACTCTCAGGACGCCTCAGCAGCAGGGCCCGGTCCGCCGGGCGAGGGCGTCCGCGGCCGGAACGGTGGAGGAGTGCTCATGGGTGTGTCGGTGTCACCGGCCGATCCGGCCGGGCTGGCCGAGGTCGCCGACGCGGTGGTGCGGCTGGGGGAGCAGCTGCGGAACGCGACGGCCGACACCCTGGTGGATGCGGTGATCGAGCACGCGGTGCAGGTGCTGCCCGGGGCGCGGTGGGCGAGCATCACCACGCTGCGCCACGGCACGTTCCGCACCCTGGCCGCGACCGGGGAGACGGCCCGGGCCGCCGACGCGCTGCAGTACGAGCTGGGTGCGGGCCCGTGCGTGGACACGGTGCTGGAGGACAGCGTGCACTGCTCGGCGGATCTGGCCCGGGACGGGCGCTGGCCGGAGTACGGGGCGCGGGTCGCGCGGGAGCTGGGGATGCGCAGCGCCCTGGCCTACCGCCTGACCCTGGTCGCGGACCCGGACCTGCTGGCCGGGCTGAACCTGTACTCCGACGTCCCCGGCGCCTTCGACGCGTCCGCGCGGTGGACCGGCACGCTGCTGGCCACGCACGCCGCGTGGGCGGTGTCGCTGGCGCTGACCCAGCAGCGGGCGCAGAACCTGGAGGCCGCGCTGCGGTCCAACCGGGCGATCGGGACCGCCATCGGGGTGCTGATGGCCCAGCACAAGCTCACCCGGGAGCAGGCGCACGAGCTGCTGCGCGTGGCCAGCCAGGACGGCAACCGGAAGCTGGCCGAGATCGCCACGGAGGTCGTGGAGACCGGGCAGCTGTCCCTGCCGCGCCGGCCCGCCCGGTCCGCACCGGGCTCCCGGGGCGGCTGAGGCCTCTTCCGCCGGGACGTCCCACGGGCTCTCCCGGCGCCGCGGGCACGCATCGGGTCCCCGCCGGCCGGTCGCACCAGAAACACTCTGTACATAGTTATTGTGACCTGCAACACTGGCGGCGAGACCGAATGCCCTCAGCCCCGCGGCGCGCTCCCGGGCGCGCCCCGCGGAAAGGAAGTGGATCGATGCCGATCGACACGCCCCACGCCGGACCGGCCGCCGCGCTGCTCCAGGACTTCTCCCTCGAGATGACGGGCAAGGACGTCCCGGCCCTGGAGGAGGCCGCCGCCGCGATCCCCCCGGGGACCCGGATCAACGTGACCTTCCTCGGCAACGAGGACCTCGCCATGCGGGTGGCCGCGGCCCGCGCCGTGCGGGAGCACGGGTTCGTCCCGGTGCCCCACTTCTCGGCGCGGCGGCTGCGCTCCCAGGACGAGCTCGAGGAGTTCCTGGCGGCGCTCGCGGAGGTCGGCGCCGCCGAGCACGTCTTCGTGGTGGGCGGGGACCCCGAGACCCCGGAGGGCCCGTACGAGGACTCCCTGTCCGTCATCCGCACCGGGGTGCTCCAGCGGCACGGCGTGCGGGGAGTGGGCGTCAGCGGCTACCCGGAGGGCCACCCCGACATCGGCGACGACGTCCTCTGGGCGGCCCTGACCGACAAGACCGCCGCGATCCGCGAGCAGGGCCTCGAGCCCGAGATCATCACCCAGTTCGGCTTCGACAAGGACCCGGTCCTGGAGTGGCTGGCCGAGGTGCGCCGCCGCGGCGTCGACGCCCCGGTGCGGATCGGGGTGCCCGGGCCGGCGGGCGTCAAGCGCCTGCTCGGCTACGCGCGCCGCTTCGGCGTGGGCACCTCGGCCGGCATCGTCCAGAAGTACGGCTTCTCCCTGACGAACCTGCTGGGCACCGCGGGCCCGGACCGGTTCCTGCGCGACCTCGCCGCCGGCCACGACCCCGCCGTCCACGGGCAGGTGCGGCTGCACTTCTACACGTTCGGCGGGCTGCGGGCCACGGCCGAGTGGGTCCGCGGGTTCGGCGCGGACGGGGGGACCCCGTGAGCCCCGGCCGGCCGTCGATGCTCCGCCCGGACCACGCCAGCCTCGTGGTGCACGGCCGGGACCAGCCGGGGATCGTCGCCGTCGTCACCTCGGTGCTCGCCCGGCACGGGGCGAACATCGTGGCCCTCGACCAGCACTCGGACGACCCGGAGGGCGGGGCGTTCTTCCAGCGCACGGTCTTCCACCTGCCCGGCTACCCGGCGCGGCGCCCCGCGCTCGAGCAGGACCTCGGCGCGGCCCTCGGCGACGGCTTCGAGCTGGAGTGGCGGTTCACGGACCTCTCGGTGCCGCGGCGGGTGGCGATCTTCGCCTCGAAGTCCGACCACTGCCTGCTGGACCTCATCTGGCGCCAGCGCCGGGGCGAGCTGCCCATGACCATCTCCATGGTCGTCTCCAACCACCCCGACATGGCCGAGGACGTCCGCGGCTTCGGCATCCCGTTCTTCCACGTCCCCACCCGGGACAGGGCGGCGGCCGAGGCGGAGCACCTGCGCCTGCTGCAGGGCAACGTCGACCTCGTGGTGCTCGCGCGCTACATGCAGATCCTCTCCTCGCCGTTCCTCGAGGCCGTGGGCGTCCCGGTGATCAACATCCACCACTCGTTCCTGCCGGCCTTCATCGGGGCCGAGCCGTACCGGAAGGCCAAGGAGCGGGGCGTGAAGATCATCGGCGCCACCGCGCACTACGTCACCGAGGACCTCGACGAGGGGCCGATCATCGAGCAGGACGTGGTCCGGGCCTCGCACCGGGACTCCGCCCAGGAGCTCGCCCGCCGCGGCGCGGACGTCGAGCGCCAGGTGCTCTCCCGGGCCGTGCTGTGGCACTGCCAGGACCGCATCATCCGGCACGACCGGCAGACCATCGTGTTCTGAATCCCCGTTCCCGCCCCGGGCGCGCACCGCTCCGGGGCACCACCGCAGAGAAGGAGCTCACCGTGGCACCCCGCACCCTCCAGGACGTCCTCGACGCCTCGAACGGCACCGTCGAGCTGCTGCGCAACTCGCAGATCGGCGCGTACATCTATCCCGTCGTGGCGCCCGAGTTCCACAACTGGCGCAGCGAGCAGAAGGCGTGGCGGGAGACCGCCGTGCTCTACGACCAGTCCCACCACATGGACAACCTGTTCATCCGCGGCAAGGACGCGCTGAAGCTGATCTCGGACACCGCGATCAACAGCACGAAGACGTTCCCCGTGAACAAGGCCAAGCAGTACGTGCCCACCACCCCGGCCGGCCACGTCATCGGCGACGGCATCCTGTTCCACCAGGAGGAGGACGAGTACGTCTACGTGGGCCGCGCCCCGGCCGCCAACTGGCTGCTCTTCCACGGCGAGACCGGCGGCTACGACGTCGACATCGAGGTCGACCGCCGCTCCCCGTCCCGCCCGATGGGCAAGCCCGTGGTCCGGAAGTACTGGCGCTTCCAGATCCAGGGCCCGAACGCGTGGCAGATCATCGAGAGGCTCAACGGCGGCCCGCTCGAGCAGCTGAAGTTCTTCACCATGGACCGGATGAACGTGGGCGGCGCCCAGGTCCGCACCCTGCGCCACGGCATGGCCGGCGCCCCCGGCCTGGAGATCTGGGGACCCTACGAGTCCTACGAGCAGGTCCGGGCCACGATCCTCGAGGTCGGGGCCGAGTTCGGCATCGTGCCCGTCGGCGCCCGGGCGTACCCCTCGAACACCCTCGAGTCGGGCTGGATCCCGTCCCCGCTGCCGGCCATCTACACCGGCGAGGGCACGGCGGACTACCGGAAGTGGCTCGGCGCGGACAGCTACGAGGCCACCAACGCGCTCGCCGGCAGCTTCGTCTCCGAGAACATCGAGGACTACTACCTCACGCCCTGGGAGCTGGGCTACGGGTCCTTCGTGAAGTTCGACCACGACTTCATCGGCCGCGACGCCCTGGAGCAGGTCGACCCCTCGACCCAGCGCCGGAAGGCGACCCTGGCCTGGAACGCCGAGGACATGACGAAGATCTTCGCCTCCCTCTTCGACACCGAGGGCCCGGACTACAAGTACTTCGACCTGCCCCTGGCCAACTACGGCTCCTCCAACTACGACGCGGTGGTCGACGCCGACGGCCGCACCGTGGGCCTGTCCATGTTCACCGGCTACAGCTACAACGAGCGCAAGGGCCTGTCCCTGGCCACCCTCGACCCGAACGTGCCCGAGGGCACCGAGCTCAAGGTGGTCTGGGGCGAGCCCGACGGCGGCAGCCGCAAGACCACCGTGGAACCGCACGAGCAGCTCGAGGTCCGCGCCGTGGTCAGCCCGGTGCCCTACTCCGAGGTGGTCCGCAAGGACTACCACGGCGGCTGGCGGACCGCCTCGTCCCAGGGCTGACCGAGGAGCGGTCCCAGGGCGCGCAGCACGGGCCCTGGCTCCCACCGGCGCACCCCGTCGACGGACCCGACGGGGTGCGCGCCCGCCACCGAGTTGGTCACGAACACCTCGGTGGCGCGGGCGAGCTCCGCCCACCGCACCGGGCGCTCGCGGACGTCCGCCCCGGCGGCGCGCAGCGCCGCCAGCACCCGGGCGCGCACCACCCCGGGCAGGATCCGGCCGTCCGCGGGCGGGGTGAGCACGGCGCCGTCGACGACGACGAAGACGTTGGCCCGGCCTGTCTCCAGGAGCGTGCCGTCGGCGTCCACGAGCAGCGGGTCGCAGCTGCGCGACCACAGGCCCGGGACCGGCTCGGAGGCCAGCGCGCGGCGGTCCGCCCACTTGTGCCCGCCGAGACCGCCGGGCAGCCGGACGGGGACGAGCCGCCAGGGCGGCACCGGCTCCGGCGGCAGGGCCGTGGCCGTGACCGTCACGGTCAGGGTGCCTCCCGGGGCGGGGACCGCCGTGATCCGCAGCCGGTGCGGGCCGGGGAGCCCGGCGGCGCGGGCGACGACCTCGCCGCGGACGCCCGGGGGCAGGGCCGCGCCGCAGCAGGCGAGGCAGCTGGCGCCGAGCCGCCCGAGGTGGGCGTCGAGGTCCACGGGCGCTCCCTCCCGCACGAGCAGCGTGGTGAAGACCCCCTCCTCGAGGACCGGCGGGAGGGCCGGCAGGGCCGGGAGGTGCTCGGGGCCGCTCGCGGGCCGGTGCCCGTCCCAGTCCCGCCGGAGCTCCTCGTCCAGCACGGCCCCGACGGCGTCGAGCAGGGGCACCGCCTTCACGAGCGTCTCGTGCGCCTCGTCCGCGGGGTCGGAGTCGGCCACGATCCCGCCGCCCACCCCGAGCCGGACCCGGTCCCCGCTGAACTCGAAGGTGCGGATCGCCACGTTGAGCACGAGACCGGCCGGGCCCGCGCAGCCGATCGCCCCCGTGTAGACCTCGCGGGCCGCGGGCTCGAGCGCGTTGACGATCTCCATGGCACGGATCTTGGGCGCGCCCGTGCAGGACCCCGGCGGGAACGTGGCGCGCAGCAGCGCCCCGTCCCCGAGGCCCTCGGGCAGCCGCCCGTGCACGTCCGCCACCAGGTGGTGGACCCCGGTGTGCGGCTCGACCCGGGGCGCCGCGGGGGCCCGCACCGATCCGGGCACGCACGCCCGGGAGAGGTCGTTGCGCATCAGGTCCACGATCATGACGTTCTCCGCCCGGTTCTTCGCGGAGGCGTGCAGCGCGGCGGGGTCGCTCGCGGCCGGTGCGGTGCCCTTGATCGGGGACGTCAGCACCGTGCGCCCGGTGCGGCGCAGGAACAGCTCCGGGGACAGGCTCGCCACCGCCCCCGTGGGCAGGCGCAGGAAGGCCGCGAAGCGCGGGGACAGGGCCTCGAGCCCGGCGCAGAACAGGTCCAGGGGATCGCCCTCGAAGCCGGCCTCGAGCCCGCGGCAGACGTTGGTCTGGAAGACGTCGCCGTCCCGGATGTGGCCCAGCACCGCGCTCACGGCGGCGGCGTGCGCGGCGGCCGAGGCGTCGGCCGTGAACGGCCCGCAGCGGTAGGGCGCGGGGGCGTGCGGGACGCCCGGCGCCGCCAGGGCCAGCTCCCGCGCCGCCGCCGTCCGGGCCGGGTCCGTGCCGGGCAGCCACTCGAGCACCCACGCGCCGTCCGCGGCGCGGTGGCGCAGCACGTGGTCGTAGTAGCCGAGGTGGTGGTCCGGCAGCCGTGCGGGGCGCGGCGGGGCAGCGGGGAGCCGCTCGAGCCGCCGAGCCAGCTGGTAGCCGAGGAAGCCGATCCAGCCGCCGCCGACGGCGGGACCGAGGCCGTCCGCGGGGGCGCCGGCCTCCTGGGGGCCGTCCGCCGCGGGGTCGTGCGCCTGCGGGGGGAGGGCGTCCAGGGCCGCGAAGGGGTCCTCGTCGGCGCCCAGCACCCGGAGCGGCCGGAAGCCGATCACGGTGTCCCCGTCGAACCAGTCGCCGAACAGCCCCACCAGCCCGGGCTGGTCCCGCAGGGCCCGCAGCATCTGCACCGGGGTCAGGCGGACGCCGGTGAGGACCTCCGCCCGAGCCGGGCCGGTCCCTGTCGGCTCCCCCGGCGCGCGGGGGGAGCGGCCGCCCCCGGGGGCGGCGGTCACGTCGTGGCTCATGGGGACATGATCCCACCCCGCCAGGGGCCGTGACCGGACGCGTGCGCCGTCGTTGTCGGTCCGCGATAACCTCACATGGCGGGCCGCGCCACGACCCGTGACACTGGCACGGAGAGTCCCCGCCGCTGCGGGGCGTCCGCCGAGAAGGGAGCAAGGATGATCTTCATCGTCGTCAAGTTCAAGGTGAAGCCGGACTGGGCCGACCGCTGGGTCGAGCTCTCGAAGGAGTTCACCGAGGCCACCCGCGCGGAGCCGGGCAACCTGTGGTTCGACTGGTCCCGCAGCGTGGAGGACCCCCACGAGTTCGTGCTCGTCGAGGCCTTCACGGACGACGGCGCGGGCCCGCACGTGAACAGCGACCACTTCCGGAAGTTCACGGCGGAGGCGCCCCAGGCGCTCGTGGAGACCCCGCAGATCATCAGCGAGCAGATCTCGGCCTCGGGCTGGAACCGGATGAGCGAGCTCACGGTCGAATGAGCGCTCGCTGACAGGCCGGCACGCCCGGGAACCGACCGGTCCGTGCGGCGCGGCTCAGGGGCGGGCAGCCGACAGCGCCTGGGCCCGTGAGAGCATGGGCCCACCGAAGGAGGCCGCGTGATCGTCGAACGACTGCCGGAGCACCTGCACGAGGACGCCGTGTCCCTGTGGAAGGACGCGGGCCTGACCCGCCCCTGGAACGATCCCCGCGCGGACCTGGACCGGGCGCTCGGCAGCCCGTCCTCCACCGTCCTGGCCGCCGTCGAGGACGGACGCCTGAGCGGCACCGCCATGGTCGGCCACGACGGCCACCGGGGGTGGGTGTACTACGTGGCCGTGCACCCGGCCCGCCGGGGCCAGGGGCTGGGCCGCGAGCTGATGGCCGCGGCCGAGCAGTGGGTGGCCGGCCACGGCATCCCGAAGATGCAGCTCATGGTCCGCACCGCCAACACGGGGACCCGGGAGTTCTACGAGCGGATGGGCTACGCCGTCCAGGACACCGTGGTGCTCGGGAAGTTCTTCGACCCCGGGCGGCAGGCCCAGCAGAGCGGCTGACCCCGGCTCAGTGGAGGGGGTCGGTGACGCCCTCCGGGCAGTCGTAGCGCTCGAAGTCCCAGGCGCTGCGGCGCGCGCCGGCCCGGTAGGCGCTGTCCCAGAACTCCAGCACGGCGCCGTGGGGGTCGGGCAGCGCCCGCACGTCGTCGTAGCGCAGGACCGCGAGGTGGCCGCTGCCGCGCTCGCTCCAGGACGCGGCCTCCGGCCGCAGGGGCTCGTCCGCCAGCCCCTCGGGCTCCGGGGCCGTGTAGGAGTAGAAGGCCGGGGCCGGGAAGGCGGGGTCCCCGAACCAGAACCCGGAGCTGATGACCTCCCGCGAGTAGGCCTCCCGGGTGACCGGGTCCGTGCCGGGCGGGGGATCCACGGAGCGGTCGGCGAAGCGGGTCACCGTGATGTCGAACGTGTGCCAGAAGTGGTGCACGGGGCTCGTCTTCCCGGACCACCCGGCGGCGAACTCCTCCAGCAGCAGGTTCACCTGGCCCAGGACCTGCCAGTAGCGGGTGACGGCGGCGGGGTCGTAGGCGGCGTGCTCGGTGTCGTCCCCGAACGGGCGGCCGGAGTCGGGCAGGTCGAACGGTCGCGGGCGGGCGATGGTCACCTCCACCCCCACCGCCTCCAGGGCGCGCACCACCCGGGCGTGGAACTCGGCGACGGACAGCCCCGACAGGGCGAAGGAGTGCCGAGCCCCGGCGGCGGTGCTCACGTCGAGGCGGTGGTCCAGGAAGTCGAAGTCGATCGCGAAGACCGGGTCCCGTCCCATCGGGCGGGTGGTGATGCCGCGGCCGGTGACGTGGAAGGGGACGTTCCACCAGTGGTTGCGGCGCGGCGCGGCCGCCAGCCGCACCTTGCCGACCACCTGCGCGAACCGGTGGACCGTGTCCAGAGTGTCCCGCCAGGACTCGTAGGGCATCTCGGGAAAGGCGGCGTGGGGCATGGTTCCTCCTGCGCCCCAGTCTGCGCTGGGACCGGGCCGGGCGTCCAGGGTGCGGGCAGAGCGCGCGGGACCGCCCGGTCCGCCCGGTGGGACACTGGGCGGGAACGGTCCGAGCGGTGCTCCGGCGGGGCCCGCACCGGGACCGGCCACGACGACGAACGGGCGGCCCATGGCGCGAGTCCTCGGTGACAACACCGCGCCCGAGCTGCTGTCCTGGGGGGAGCGGCGGGCCCGGTGGGTGCTGGTCGCCACCGTGCTCGGCTCCGCCCTGACGTTCATCGACACGACCGTGGTGAGCATCGCCCTGCCGGCCGTCGGCGCCGACCTGGGGGCGGGCAGCACCGGCCTGACCTGGGTGGTGAACGGGTACACGCTGACCCTGGCCGCCCTCGTGCTGCTGGGCGGCTCCCTGGGGGACCGGTACGGCCGGCGCCGGATCTTCCTGCTCGGCGTCGCCTGCTTCGCCGGGGCCTCCGCGCTGTGCGGACTGGCCCCGGACGTCACCGTGCTCGTCGCGGCGCGGGCGGTCCAGGGGATCGGCGGCGCCCTCCTGGTGCCCACCGCCCTCGCGATCCTGCAGTCCTCCTTCGCGCCGGGTCACCGGGCCCGCGCCATCGGGGCCTGGTCGGGGTTCACGGGGGTGGCCTCGGCCGTGGGGCCGTTCGCGGGCGGCTGGCTGGTCCAGACCACCTCGTGGCGGTGGGTGTTCCTGGTCAACCTCCCGGTGGCGCTCGCCGTGGTGCTGATCGCCCGCCGGCACGTCCCGGAGTCGAGGGACCCGGGGGCCTGCCCGCAGCTGGACGTGCCCGGCGCCGTGCTGCTGGTGACGGGGCTCGGCGCGCTGACGCTCGGGCTGACGGCCGCGGCCGGTGACGGCCGGTCGGTCCCGGTCACGGGCGGGGCGCTCGCGGCCGGGGCGGGGCTGCTCGCCGCGTTCCTGCTCCGGGAGCGGCGTGCGGCGGCTCCGCTGCTGCCTCCGGCGCTGCTCGGGCAGCGCCTGTTCGTCGCGGCGAACCTCATCACCTTCGTGGTCTACGCCGGCCTGGGCGCGGTCTTCTTCGTCCTCGTCGTCGCCCTCCAGGTGGGGGCCGGGTTCCCGCCCGTGGCGGCCGGGCTGTCCCTGCTGCCCGTCACCGTCCTGATGCTGCTCCTCTCCCCGTCGGCCGGCGCCCTGGCGCACCGGACGGGTCCGCGCCTGCCCATGACGGCCGGTCCGCTGATCGCCGCGCTGGGCGTGCTCCTGCTGGGCCGGGCCGGGCCCGGGGCACACTACCTCCTGGAGGTGCTGCTCCCGGCCGCCGTGTTCGGCGCGGGGCTGACCCTGCTGGTCACGCCGCTGACGGCCACAGTCCTCGGGGCCCTGCCCACGGAGCAGGCCGGGCTGGCCAGCGGGGTCAACAACGCGGTGGCACGCACCGCGGGCCTGCTCGCGGTCGCGGCGATCCCGCTGGTGGGCGGGCTCGGGGAGACCGGCCTCACCGACCCGGCGCGGGTCCGCGAGGGCTTCCCCGTGGTCATGGGGGTGTGCGCGGGGCTGCTCGCGGCCGGCGGGCTGCTGTCCGCGGCGGTCCTGCGCCCCGCGGCGCGGGACCGCCCGTGACGCCTTCGCGCCGCGACACATCCTTGACCGCCCGATCGGCGCGTTCCTACGCTGAAGCCCCTTGTCGCGCGGCGGTGGGGCGTGGAGACCGGGGCCGGCCGGGCGCAGGGGGCGCCCGAGGCCCTGGGGGACCGCGAGGCCGCCGGCAGGGTCCTGCCGTGCGCGTCCGCGCTCGTGCTCGCGCACCGGCGTCCGGCCGGTTCGACCGAAAGCAGTGATGAGCCATGCGTCCTCCCGAGAACACCCGCGGCCCCGACGACCCCTCCGGCTCCCGCGGCCGGAGGCACGCGCGCACCCGCCGCGCAGGCTCCGCGCTGGCGCTGGCCGTGCTCCTGGCGGCCGCCCCGGCGGGCGGGGCGGCCGGGGCGGCCACGGTCGCCGCGCCGCAGCAGGGCGTCGTCGTCACCGCCCAGGTGCCGCCCGGGCTCGAGGACTTCTACGCCCAGCAGCTCGTGTGGACCGCGTGCGGCGCGGCCGCGGAGTGCGCCCGGGTGCGGGTGCCGCTGGACCACGACAACCCGGCCGCCGGGCAGATCGAGCTGGCGCTCACCCGGCTGCCGAGCACCGACCCCGCGGCCCGGCAGGGCTCCCTGCTCGTGAACTTCGGCGGCCCGGGCGGTTCCGGGACCGCCTCGATCGAGGCGTGGGCGGCCGGGCTGGACCCGCGCGTGCGGGCCGCGTACGACGTCGTGGGCTTCGACCCGCGGGGCGTGGGCAGCTCCACCGCCGTGGAGTGCGTCGACGACGCCACGATGGACGCGAGGCGCGCGAGCTCCATCGATCCCGACACTCCGGAGGGGCTGGCCCAGGCCATCGCGACGGCCGAGCGCTTCGCCGCGGCGTGCGCCGCGAACACCGGTCCGCTGCTCGGCGAGGTCGACACGATCAGCGCGGCCAAGGACCTCGACATCCTGCGGGAGGTGCTGGGCGAGGACGAGCTCGACTACCTCGGCTACTCCTACGGCACCCTGCTCGGCGCCACGTACGCCGACCTGTTCCCCGAGCGGACGGGCCGGTTCGTGCTCGACGCGGCCATGGACCCGTCCCTCGACGGGGCCGGGCTGATCCTCGACCAGGCCGCCGCCTTCGAACGGTCCCTGCGCGTGTACGTCGAGTCCTGTCTGCCGCTGGACGGGTGCCCGTTCGAGGGGACCGTGGACGAGGGGCTGGCGGAGATCGAGGCCCTGCTCCGGCAGGTCGAGGCGCAGCCGCTGCCCACCGCCGACGGACGGCCGCTCACCGTGGACGACGCGGTCAGCGGGCTCATCAAACCGCTCTACGATCCGCGCATCTGGTGGTTCCTGACCCAGTCCCTCGCACTGGCCACGGAGCACGGGGACGGGACGGGGCTGATGCGCCTCGCGGACATCGCCTACGGCCGCGGCCCCGACGGCACCTACAGCAACTCCTACGAGGCGAACATCGCGATCGACTGCCTCGACCGTCCCGAGAACGACGACCCCGCCGCGATGGCGGCGCTGGACGCGCGGTTGCAGGAGGCCTCCCCGACCTTCGGCGACTGGTTCAGCCACGGGCAGGTCACCTGTGGCGCCTGGCCGCACGAGCCCGTCAGCACGCCCGCCCCGATCGACGCCGCCGGTGCCGGACCCATCCTGGTGGTCGGCACCACGGGAGACACGGCCACGCCCTACGCCTGGTCGCAGGCGCTGGCCGCGCAGCTCGAGGGCGGGCACCTGCTCACCCGGGTGGGTGAGGGGCACGGGGCCTATCTGAGCGGCAACCGGTGCGTCGACGAGACGATCACCACCTACCTCCTCGAGGGCGTGCTGCCCGCCGAGGAGCGGGTCTGCTGAGCCGGGGCACGCGTGGTGCGGGGGCAGAAAGCGGCCGGTACGAGATCGCCCCCGCACCGGCCCAGCCACCAGGGAAATCAGGAAGATCCGGCGGCTCCGGCCCATCCTACTGAGACACGGGTCACGGATCACCACTTGATTTTCCCGGAACCGCCAGGATCGTCACACGGGGGCCCTCCTCACGGCTGTGGCCGTCCCCGCCCGGCGCGCACGCGTCCGGTGCGGAGGCGCGGCAGGCCCGGCAGCTGCCCGGCCAGGGACGCCACGAGGGCCAGCCCGAACCCCGCCGCCTGGAGACCCGTGAGCGTCTCGCCGAGCAGCAGCAGGCCCAGGACCGCGGCCGTCACCGGGGTCAGGGGCATCAGCAGGGTCAGGCTCGTGGGCGGCACGCGCCGGCCGGCGTGGAACCACGCGGCGTAGGCTACGGCGCCGCCGGGCAGCGCCAGCCAGGCGTAGCCGAGCACGGCCGGCAGGTCCAGGACGAAGGGACCTGTGTCCAGCAGGGGCACGAGCGGGGCGATCATGAGACCGCCCAGGGTCAGCTGCCAGCCGGTCGCGGCGAGCCCGCTCAGCCCCTCGGGCAGCCCCCACCGGCGGGTCAGGACCACCCCGGCGGCCATGACCGTGGTCCCGGCGAAGGCCGCGGCGAGCCCCAGGGCGTCCAGGGTGATGGTGCCCGCGAACACGGCCACGGCCACGCCGGCCACCGCGGCGAGGGCCCACAGCACCCGGGGCAGGGGGGTGCGCTGCCGGAAGGCCAGGAGCAGCAGGAGCGCCGCGACCAGGGGCTGCGCGGAGCCCACCACGGCGGCGAGACCCCCCGGCAGACGGTAGGCGCCGAGGAACAGCAGGGGGAAGAACGCCCCGAAGTTGAGCAGCGCGAGCACCGCCAACCGGCCCCACCAGGCGGGCGGCGGCAGCTGCCGGGTCAGGGCGAGCAGCAGCAGCCCCGCCGGGAGGGCCCGCAGCAGGGACGCGGTCATGGGCCGGTCCGGGGGCAGCAGCTCGGTGGTGACCACGTAGGTGGTCCCCCACACCACCGGCGCCACCGCGCCGAGGAGGATCAGCCGGGCCCGGCCGGCCGCCTCGTGGTCCACCGGCGCACCCCCCCGTTCTCTTCCGCCGCCGTCCGGCCCCGCCCCGTCGGAGGCAGGATGCACCGATCCTACGGTCCGCCCGGCCGGGGATCGGAGTAGATTGCCACCATGGACGTCCGCGGGGGGATCGTGAGCGCGCTGTGCGTGCCGGCACTGCTGCTGAGCGGCTGCGCCCCCGACGGCGGGACCCTGGCGACCGGCGAGCGCCTCGGCGGCCCGGCGGACGCGCCCGCCCTGGACGTGGAGGTCGTGGTGGACGACCTCGAGCTGGCGTGGGACGTGGCCCTCACCCCGGAGGGCACCGTGCTGGTCACCGAGCGGGGCGGCCGGCTGCTGGCCCGCGACGAGCAGGGCGTGCGGGAGGTCGCCGCGGACCTGGACGACCTGTTCGTGGGCAGCGAGGCCGGACTGATGGGCCTGGAGGTCTCCCCGGACTTCGGGCGGACCCGGGAGATCTTCCTGTGCCACGCCACCCGTACGGAGGACGGCCGGCCGCAGGACGTGCGGGTCACCCGCTGGCGGCTCGACGAGGACGCCGCCGCGGCCGAGCGCACCGGGACGGTCGTCGACGGCCTGCCCATCAGCTCCGGCCGGCACAGCGGCTGCCGGCTGCGCTTCGTCCCCGACGGCACGCTTCTCGTCGGCACCGGGGACGCCGCCCAGGGCGAGAACCCGCAGGACCCGGACTCGCTCGGGGGCAAGACGCTGCGGCTCCACCCCGACGGCACGATCCCCCGGGACAACCCGTTCGCCGACCGGGACG
This sequence comes from Kocuria cellulosilytica, assembly GCF_040981245.1. NCBI lineage: Bacteria > Bacillati > Actinomycetota > Actinomycetes > Micrococcales > Micrococcaceae > Kocuria > Kocuria cellulosilytica. The sequence goes on from NZ_JAVFWZ010000009.1 coordinate 78,854, forward strand.
GGCCCGCGGCCGCCGTGCACACCCTGGGCCACCGCAACGTCCAGGGCCTCGCCGTGCAGCCCGGCACCGGCACCGTGTGGTCGGCGGAGCACGGACCCGGCACCGACGACGAGATCAACGTGCTCGAGCCCGGCGGGAACTACGGGTGGGACCCCGCGCCCGGCTACGACGAGTCCGTGCCCATGACCGACCTCGAGGAGTACCCGGACGCGATCCCGGCCGCGTGGTCCTCCGGGCGCCCGACCGTCGCCCTCAGCGGCGCCGCCTTCCTCGACGGGGAGCGCTGGGGGGCGTGGGAGGGCGCGCTGGCCGTGGCCGAGCTGAAGAACACGGGGGTGGGGGTCTACCGGGTGGAGGACACCGCGGTCACCGGCCTGACCCGCATGGCGGAGCTGGAGAACGACTACGGCCGGCTGCGCTCGCTGACCCTCGACGACGAGGGCGCCCTGTGGGTCACGACCTCCAACGGCGGCGACGACGCCGTCCTGCGCGTCACCCCGCGGCCGGACGAGAGCTGAGCGGCGCCCGGGGACCGGTCGGGGTCCGGTGCCGGCGGTTCCCCCTGGGGCCCGTGCCGGGCGCTCAGGACTCCGCCTGGCCCCGCCGCCAGTAGCCCATGAAGGAGACGTGGTCCTTGGGGATGCCCGCCGCGTCGACGCACAGCCGGCGCAGCGCCTTGACGGTGCCGGACTCGCCGGCGAGGAACACGTAGGGGACGTCGGCGCGCGCGGAGGTGGCCACCGACCACGCCCGGGGCTCGGCGGCGTCCTCGGCGATGCTCGCGGCGATGTCGCCGGCGGCGTTCCGCGCGGCCGGCCGGGCGGGCGCCCCGCCGCCGCGCTGCGGGCGGCGGCCCGCCAGGACGTCGTCCACGGCCCGGCCCGGCAGCTCGAGCAGGTGTGCCAGGCGCACCGCGGCCCGGTGCCCGTGCCCGGCCTGTTCCCCGCCCCCGGCGCGGGGCAGGACGTGCAGCCGCACGTCCGGCAGGTCGGCGGGCAGGCGGTGGGCGGCGGCGTCCTCGGGGTGCGGGACCTCGAGCACCACGTCGAGGCGGGGCCGGGTCCCGCCCGCGGAGGGCCCGGCGTGGGCGTCCGTGAACTCCTCCGCCACGGACATCAGGGCCGGGGCCGCGGTCTCGTCCCCGACGGCGAGCACGCGGTGGGCGCCACCGTGGTCCCACGCCGCCCAGGGCCGCTCCCGGGGGCCGGGCCCGAGCAGGTACACGCACTCGCCGGGGGACACCGCGGCCGCCCACCGGCTGCCGGGGCCGTCCTGGGCGTGCCCGCCGTGCACCACGACGTCGATCACGAGCTCGGGGACCACCATCCCGCAGAACGTGGTGCGGCGGACGCCGCGCACGGTGTAGGTGCGCATCCAGCCGCGCTCCTCGGCGGGCCGGGCGAACCAGCCCTCGCGCAGGCCCAGGGACAGGTCCGCCCGCTCGGGCTCGCGGCCCGGCGGCGGGACGAGCAGCTTGATGTAGGCGTCCCGGCACCGGGCGGCGTCCCCGGCCCCGATGAGGGCCGGGGACAGGCCGGCGAGCTCCGGGCCCGCCAGGGTGATCCGGCGGAAGGACGGGCACAGCTGGGCCACGGACGTCACGACGGCCTCGACGCACAGCACGGGGGCCTCGTGGGCGGCGGCCTCGGGGGCGGGGATGACGGTCACAGCAGGGTCCTTCCGATCTCGGCGGCCGCTCGGGGCGCGGGATCCAGGGGCACGGGAACGGCGGGCGGGACGGGGTGGGAGCCCTCGTGGGCCCGCCCGCGGGGCAGGACCACGGGCCGTCCGCCCACGGGGTCGCGGGCGACGTCCGCCCGGAGTCCGAAGACCTCGGCCAGCAGCTCGGGGGTGAGCACCTCGGCGGGCGTGCCCACGGCCACGATCCGCCCCGCGGCCATCGCCACGAGCCGGTCCGCCACGCGGGCGGCCAGGTTCAGCTCGTGCAGCACGGCGACGACGGTGGCCCGGCCGGCGCCCGGTCCCTCCGGGTGCTCGAGCCCCCGGAGCATGTCCAGCAGGTCCACCTGGTGCGCCAGGTCGAGGTAGGAGGTGGGCTCGTCGAGCAGCATCGTCCGGGCCCGCTGGGCCAGGGTCAGGGCGATCCAGACCCGCTGGCGCTGTCCGCCGGAGAGCTCCTCCACGGGCCGCCCCGCCAGGGCCGTGAGCTCGGTGAGCTCCAGCGCGCGGGCCACCGCTGCGTCGTCGTCGGGGGAGGGGGCGCCCCACCACCGGCGGTGCGGGTGCCGTCCGCGCTCCACGAGCTCCGCCACGGTCAGGCCCTCGGGGACCACCGGGGACTGCGGGAGGAGGCTGACCGAGCGGGCGTACCGGCGGGCGTGCCACTCGCGGACGTCGCGGCCGTCGGCCTCGAGGGTGCCGGCGAGCGGGCGCAGCTGCCGGGACAGGCCCTTGAGCAGCGTGGTCTTGCCGCACCCGTTGGCGCCGATGAGCACGGTGGTGTCCCCGTGCGGGATGTCGAGGTCCACCTCCCGCACCACGGCGCGGTCGCCGTAGCCCAGGGACAGCCCGCGGATCCGGAAGGCGGGGACGCCGGCCGCGGGATCCGCCACGGGACGCAGGTCGGGGCGCAGCTCGGGGCTCATGCCAGGGCTCCTCTCCGCTGCCGCACGAGCAGCCACAGCATCACGGGGGCGCCCACGGCGCCGGTGACCACGCCGGCCGGCAGCTGCACCTGCGCCAGCAGGTCGGCGCCCACGGAGTCGGCGACCACCACGACCACGGCGCCCACGAGGGCGCACGCCACGATCGAGGTCCGGCCCCGGGTCAGGGCGGTCGCCACCGGGGTGGACATCAGCGCCACGAAGGCGAGCGGACCGGTCGCGGCGGTGGCCACGGCGGCCAGCAGCACGCCCAGACCCAGGGCGAGGGCCCGGCTGCGCGCCGGGCGTGCCCCGAGACCGGCCGCGAGCTCCGGGCCCAGCTCGGCCGGCTCGAGCGCGCGGTGCACGGCCACGGCCGCGGGCACGGCAGGCGCCAGGAACGCCGCGAGGACGACGATCCTCTCCCACGTGGCGGCGTTGAGCGAGCCCGCGGTCCACAGGGCGGCGTCCTGGGCGGCGTTCAGGGACAGCTGCACCAGCAGCGCCGCGGTGAGGGCCTGGGCGAGCGCGGCCACGCCGATGCCGGCGAGCAGGAAGCGCTCGCCCACGATCCCGCCCGTGCGCAGGCGCACCGAGGCGGTGGCGATGAGGGCCGCGGCGAGCACGGCCCCGGCCAGGGCGGTCCAGGACACGGCCGTGCCGCGCAGGCCCCACACCGCGGTGCCGGCCACGGCGCCCGCGGCGGCGCCGTAGGTGATGCCCAGGATGTCCGGGCTGGCCAGGGGATTGCGCAGCACCCGGCGGAACAGGGCGCCGGAGCAGCCGAGCGCGGTCCCGGCGAGCGCGCCCAGCACAGCGCGCGGCAGCTTCTCCTGGAGCACGATGAAGCTCGCCCCGGGGATCTGCTCCCCGGCGAGGATCGCGAGGAAGTCGGGGACCGTCACGGTGTAGCGCCCGAGCAGCACGCGCACGGTCAGGGCCGCGAGCAGCGCCAGGGCCAGCAGGGCGACCGCCCGGCGGGTGCGGCGGGACCGATCGCGGCGCACCTCCCGGACGAGCTCCTCGGCCCCCGCCGGCTCGGGGGCGGCGGGGGCGGGGGCGAGCACGGTGCCGGTCACAGGGTCACGCTCCGTCCCCGGCGCAGCAGCGCCAGCAGCACCGGCACGCCGAGCACCACCGTGGTCACGCCCACGTGGATCTCCTGGGGCGGGGTCAGCACGCGGCCCAGGACGTCGGCGAGCAGGAGCAGCACGGGGCCGAGCACCGCGCTGAACAGGACGATCCAGCGGTAGTCGCCGCCGAGGAGACGGCGCACGGCGTGGGGCACGAGCAGCCCCACGAAGGCGATGGGGCCGGCGAGGGCCGTGGCCGAACCGGAGAGCAGCACCACGCCCACGAAGACGAGCACGCGCTGCAGGCCCAGGTCCACGCCCAGCCCGTGCGCGAGCTCGTCGCCCAGGGCCATGGCGTTGAGCCCCGAGGAGCCGCCGAGCACGAGGAGCACGCCGAGCAGGACGAGGGGCGCCACGGCGGCGAGGTCGGTCGTCTCGGCCCGGGCGACCGAGCCGATGCTCCAGAACCGGAAGCGGTCCAGCACCGCGGGCAGCACGAGCACCACGGAGGTGGTCAGGGCGGTGAAGCCGGCGTTGACGGCGGCCCCGGACAGGACCAGGCCCGCCGGGGTCGGGGCGCCGCCGCCGAGCCGGGACGAGCCGAAGACGAGCACCGCGGCCACGGCCGAGCCGGCGAGGGCCAGCGCGGTGAGCTGCCAGGTGGTCACCGGGCCGAGCCAGCCGATCCCGAGGACCACCGCGCACGCCGCGCCGGCGGTCAGTCCGAGTAGCCCGGGGTCGCCCAGCGGATTGCGGCTGACCCCCTGCATCCCGGCGCCGGCCACGGCCAGGGCCGCTCCCACCAGCACGGCCGTCAGGGTGCGGGGGATCCGGCTCTGCACCACGGCGGCGTCGATGCCCAGCCCGGCGGAGACCTGGGACCAGCCGCCCTCGAGCAGGGCCGCGGGCAGCCCGGTGAGCACGGCGAGCACCGTGGCCGGGTCCACCGAGCGGGCCCCCCAGAACAGGGAGGCCGCGGCCGCGGCCGCCAGCAGCAGCACGGCCGCGGACAGGGCGAGGCCCCGGCGCCGCGGTGCGGCGCCGGGGCCCTGCCGGGCGGGGGCAGCCGTGCTGGTGGTGCTCACCGGGGCCGCGGTCTCACTCGCCGCCGGCGGCCGCGGCGGCCTCGGCGATGTCCGGGACCACGTTCTCGAGCGCCCACGGGATGCTCAGGGGGGAGGCCGCGGAGACCGAGAGCACCTCCTGCGGATCGGTCTGGAGCACCAGGGCGCCGTCGGCCACGGCCGGGATCCTGCTGAGCAGGGGGTCGTCCTGGATGGTCTCGCGCACGCCCTCGTCCTCGGCCCAGCTGACGAACACGTCCGAGGTCAGCTTGTCGGCCTCCTCGGGGGACCAGGTGACGAAGAACTCGTCCTCCTTGCCCTCGGCGGCCTGCTGCACGGCCTCGGACTGGACCATGCCCAGGGACCCGAGGAACTTCGGGCGGTTGTCCACCGCGGTGTAGGCGAAGATCGGGTCTGCGGCCGCCGGGTCGATGGTGCCGTAGACGAAGGAGGTGCCCTCCAGCTCCGGGTACTGCTCCGCGGTGTCGGCGATCTGCTGCTCGACGTCCGCCACGACCTCCGCGGCCCGCTCCTCCCGGCCCAGGGCCTGGCCGATGAGCTCCGTGGAGTCCTGCCAGGAGGTCCCGTAGGCCACGGCGTCCTCGGGGAAGGCGACCACGGGGGCGATCTCGGAGAGCTTGTCGTACTCCTCCTGGGTCAGCCCGGAGTACGCCCCCAGGATGACGTCGGGCTGCAGCGCCGCGATCGCCTCGTAGTTGATCCCGTCCGTCTCGGCGTAGGTCTCCGGGGCCTCGGCGCCGGACTCCTCGAGCGCGGCGTCGAACCAGTCGGTGGACCCGTTCTCGTTGGCGCCGAAGTCCGTGGTGGGCACGCCCACGGGCACCACGCCGAGAGCGGTCGCCACGTCGTGGTTGACCCAGGACACCGTGGCCACCCGTTCGGGCGCCTCCTCGATCGTCGTCTCGCCGTACTCGTGCTCCACGGTCCGGGGGAACTCGCCGGTGGCGCCCTCCGCGGACGCGGAACCGCCCGCGGACTCCCCGCCCGCGGGGCCGGTGGAGCACCCGGTGAGGACCAGGGCGCCCGCCGCCAGCAGGGCGGCCGGGGCGAGGACGCGGGGCGCGGGGCGCGGAGCGGGGAACGGCGTGCGCGGAGCACGGAGGAGCAGAGAGGCCACGGCCACCCTTTCGGAGGTCGACGACAGGGCCGTCGGTGCGGAGCGGGGTGAGGCAAGGGTTGCCTAACCTTCGGAACAGCCATCACCCTAGGCCGTGATCCGGGCAATACGCAACACGAGCATGTGCTAATCCGGCCGGGGCGGTCGCCGGGTGGGCCTGGCCGTCTCCCGCCCGGTGCGTAGAGTGGGCCGGACGACCGATGCAGCGTTCCCCCGAGCCGGAGGAGAGAACCCATGGCGGCCGACCTCCCGTCCTCCGTCGACGTGCTCGTGGTCGGCGGCGGCCCCGCGGGTCTGTCCGCGGCCACCTGGCTGGGCCGCTACCAGCGCTCCACCGTGGTCGTGGACGCGGGGCAGCAGCGCAACCTGTCCGCCGAGGCCGCCCACGGCCTGCTGGGCAGGGATCCGACCACCCCGGGCGAGCTGCTGGCCGAGGCGCGTGCCGGGCTGGCGCAGTACCCGCAGGTGACGCTCCACCACGGAACGGTCGCCGGCCTGCGCCGGGACGAGGGCGGCCTGTTCCGCGCCGACGTCGACGGCGTGGAGATCTCCGCGGAACGGATCGTGCTGGCCACCGGGGTCCGCGACCAGGTGCCCGAGATCGCCGGCATCGCCGACCACTACGGCGTCGACGTGCACCACTGCCCCGCCTGCGACGGGTACACCGCCCGGGGCCGGGTGGTGATCGTCCTCGGCTCCGGCCGGCACGTGCCGGCCTACGCCGCGGAGCTGCTCGACTGGGCCGGCAGCGTGCGGATCGTCACCGGCACCACCGGACCGGCGTTCGACGAGGAGCAGCGCGCGGTCCTGGCCGACCACGGGGCCGAGGTCGTGGACGGGGTCGCCGAGGCGCTGATCGGGGCGCCCGGCGCCCTGGCGGGCGTCCAGCTGGCCGGCGGGGAGCTCGTGGAGGGGGACAAGGTCTTCTTCTCCTACGCGCACCACCCGGGCAACGACCTCGCGCGGCAGCTGGGCTGCGAGCTCGACCACGAGGGTCGCATCGCCGTCGACGGGTTCCAGCTCAGCAGCGTCGACGGAGTCTACGCCGCGGGCGACATCACCGCCGGTCTGCAGCTGGTGCCGATCGCCATCGGCAAGGGGGCGGCCGCCGGGGTGGCGTGCGCCACCTCGCTGCGGGGGCACCCCGGGGCGGGGCCGGCTCCCGCCCCGGCCCCGCCGACGCGCTGGTTCACCGCGCGCTGACGACCTCGCCCCGGCCGGGCGCCGGAGCGGCAGCTTCTCCGCGCACCGCCCGGCCGTCGAAGAGGGGCCACCGGACCGCCGCCCCGCGGTCCGTCCCCGGTCCCCGCGCGGCGCTCCGGCCCCGGCCCCTTCGTTAAGGCGTGTGTCCCGCTGTCTGTCCGCCGGACGGCCCCGGGGCATACAGTGCGGTTCTGCATGGATTTCTATTTCGGGGAGTTGACGGCAATGGCGCCGAAGACCGTGTTCCTGGCCTTCGCGGAGCAGGACGAGTTGTTCCGGGACGTGTTCACCGCACAGTGGTCCCGCGCCGGGGACCAGGCGCGGTTCCTGGCCCCGCCCGAGGACGGGGCGTGTCCGCAGCAGTGGCAGCGGGACGTGCGGGAGCGGATCCGCGGCTGCGACGGGGTGATCGCGCTGATCGGCGGGGGCACCTCGGACTCGCCCGCGGCGCGGTGGCAGCTCCGCTGCGCGGTGGCCGAGGGCAAGCCGCTGCTGGGCCTGTGGGTGGAGCCCGAGCACCGGGGCAAGCCCGCCGAGATGGGCCCGGCGCGCTGCGAGAGCTGGACCTGGGAGAACATCGGGGACTTCCTCGACGGCCTCTGACCCGGCCGTGAGCACGGCCGGGCCCCGCGGGCCCGGCCGTGCCTCGGGGGAGGGCGGCGGCGGTGCCGCGCCGGCTCGAATGGCGTTTCCGGGCGTCCTGTCCCAGGATTGACCGGTGCCCGACCACCCTTCTGCCGCAGACCCCGCCCCCGGCCACGAGCCCGTGCCCGAGCTGCTGGTCGGTCTCGTCCTCTCGCCCCAGATCGCCGGCGCCCTGCCCCGGGACCTCGCGGCCTCCGTGTCCGGGCCGCTGCACGAGCGCTATCCCGGGGTGCGCTGGCGGGTGAGCGCGGTGACCGACCGGCTGGTGGTCCCGCCCGCCGACGGCCTCGACCTGCTCGAGGCCGCGCGCGACCGGATGCTCGACGAGGACTGGGACCTCGTCGTCGTCCTCACGGACGTCCCGCTCAAGGACGGCCGCAGCCCGGTGCTCACGCAGCTGAGCCCCGTGCACGGCGTGGGCCTCCTCGCCGTCCCGGCCCTCGGCGCCCTGCACGTCGGGCAGAAGGTCCGGCAGGCGACCGTGCGGGTGGTCGGCCACCTGCTCGGCCACGACACCGAGGACGCGGACGACGCCGACGCGCAGGCGGAGCTCGTCCGGCGCGCACGGCAGCGCTCGGAGGACCTCGAGGACCGGCCCGAGGACAACGCCGTGCAGTTCACCGCCCGCGTGCTGGGCGGCAACGTGCGCCTGCTCCTCGGGATGATCCGCGCCAACCGGCCCTGGACCCTGGTGGTGCGGCTGTCCCGGCTCCTCGCCCTGGCCGCTGCCACCGGGGTGCTCACCCTGGTCGCCTCCGACCTGTGGCTGCTCGCCGCCGCCTACGGGCCCTGGCGGCTGGGGCTGCTGGCGCTGCTGTCGATCGCCGCGGTGACCGGCGCGCTCGTCGTCGGCGCCCGGCTGTGGGAGCGCCCGCGCCGGCGGGCCGAGCGGGAGCAGGTGGCTCTGTTCAACCTCGCCACGGCCGCCACCGTGGCCATCGGCGTGTCCGTCTTCTACCTCGCGGTCTTCGCCCTGTCCTGGCTGGGGGCGCTGCTGCTCGTGGACGGGGACGTCCTCGCGGCCGTGATCGGCGCCCCGGCCGGGGCGGTGGAGTACGTCAAGCTCGCGTGGCTGACCGCCACGCTCGCCACCGTGGGCGGGGCCCTCGGCGCCGGGCTCGAGGACGACGACGCCGTGCGCGCCGCCGCGTACACCCGCTCCGAGCCCTGACCGGGGCCGCCGCCGGGCCGCGCGACGGGCACCCTGACAGTCAGTAGACTTGGTGTTCCCGGGGTGGTCCCGGAGCCGATCCGGAAGGACACCATGGCCGCCACGCAGCAGAGCCCAGCGAAGACCCGCACGCCCCGCCTGCGGCGCAGCAACTGCCACCGTCCCGGGATCACCCGCCGCGGCCACGGCAAGGGCTTCTCCTACCGGCGCGCCGACGGCACGAAGGTGCAGGAGCCGGCCGAGCTCGAGCGGATCCGGCAGCTGGCGATCCCCCCGGCCTGGACGGACGTGTGGATCAGCCCCCAGCCCAACGGGCACATCCAGGCCACGGGCGTCGACGACGCCGGGCGGCGCCAGTACCTCTACCACCCGCGCTGGCGGGAGCTGAAGGACCGCGAGAAGTTCGACCGCGTCCTGGACTTCGGCGACACGCTCCCGCAGGCCCGCCCGGCCGTCACCCGGCTGCTGCGCTCCGAGGGCGCCACGGCCGAGAAGGCCTGCGCCGCGGCCTTCCGGCTCATGGACGAGGCCGCCCTGCGCGTCGGCAACGAGGAGTACGCCCAGTCGAACGGCTCCTACGGCGTGACCACCCTGCTGGTCCGGCACGTCCGGGTGGACGGAGCGGACGTGCACCTCGACTTCCCCGGCAAGAGCGGGCACCGCTGGACGCTGAGCCTCCGGGACGCCGACCTCGCCGCCGCGCTCGCGCCCATGCTGGAGCGCGCCCCGGACGAGACCGCGCTCGCCCACCGGGACGAGGACGGGCAGTGGACCGGCATCACCAGCGCCCGGCTCAACGACTTCGTGCGGGACCGGTGCGGCCCCGGCTTCACCGCCAAGGACTTCCGCACCTGGCAGGGAACGGTGACCGCGGCCATGGCGCTCGCCGCCCGCGCCGACACCCGGCCCAGCGAGAGCGCCCGGAAGAAGGCCGTGTCCGCCGCCATGCGGGAGGTCGCCGAGCACCTGGGCAACACGGCCGCCATCGCCCGCAGCTCCTACACGGACCCCCGGGTGATCGACCGGTTCATGGGCGGCGAGACCATCGACGCCGGCACCTACCGCGCCGCGGAGCGGTCCCTGCGCGCGTTCCTCACCTGACGGTGAGGACCGCGCCCCCTGGGCGTGCCGTTATCCTGGGACCATGCCTTCCCTGGACTCCCGGCCCCCCGGAGGGGCGCACCGCGCCCCCGCCGGTCCGGACGACACGGAGCCCCGAAGTACGGGTTCCCCTGACCGCACCGCCCCGTCCGAGGGGAGCGCCGCGTGCTAGAAGCATGGATCCTGCTCGCCGTGGCCGTCCTCCTGGTCCTCGGCAACGCCCTCTTCGTGGCCGTGGAGTTCGCCTTCCTGACCGTCAACCGCAACGAGGTCCGGGCCGCTGAGGAGGCCGGCGACCGCCGGGCCGCCGCCGTCGAGCGGGCCCTGACGAAGACCTCCACCAACCTCTCCGGCGCGCAGCTGGGCATCACGCTCACCAGCCTGATCGTGGGCTTCCTCGCCGGACCCTCGCTGGGCGTCCTCCTGGCGCAGGGGCTGGGCCTCGCCGGGCTGTCCCCGGCGGCCGCCACCGGCATCGCCACGACCGCCGCGTTCGTGATCGCCACGTTCACCCAGATGGTCTTCGGCGAGCTCGTGCCGAAGAACTGGGCGATCGCCGAGCCGATGCGCGTGTCCCGGCTCGTGGTCCACCCGCAGCGGATCTTCATGCTGCTGCTGGGCTGGCTGGTGAAGATCCTCAACTCCTCCGCCAACTGGGTGCTCAAGCTGCTCGGGTTCACCCCGACCGAGGAGGTGGCCAGCGCGCGCACGGCCGGGGAGCTGATGGCCGTGGTCTCCCGCTCCGGGGCCGAGGGCACCCTGGACCCCGGCACCGCCGAGCTGGTGGCCCGGTCCATCGAGTTCGGCGACCGCACGGCCGCCGACGTCATGCGCCCGCGCCCGCAGGTCACCTTCCTCGACGACCACACCGTCCAGGACCTCGTGGAGATCTCCGCCGAGACCGGTCACTCCCGCTTCCCGGTGGAGGGCGAGAGCGTCGACGACATCGTGGGCGTCGTGCACTTCAAGCACGCCCTCGCGGTGCCGTACGAGGACCGGGGCACGCGCACCGTGCGCGAGATCGCGGTCCCGGCCACGACCGTCTCCGCGTCCATGACCCTGGACCCGCTGCTGCGCGAGCTGCGCAGGCCGGGCCTGCAGCTGGCCGTCGTCGTCGACGAGTACGGAGGGACCGCCGGCATCGTGACCCTCGAGGACCTGATCGAGGAGATCGTGGGGGAGATCGACGACGAGCAGGACGAGTCGGTCGCCCGGTACCGCCGCACCCGCGACGGGGCGATCTCCGTGTCCGGGCTGCTGCGCCCCGACGAGCTCGGCGACGTCATGGGCCTCGAGCTGCCCGAGGGGGAGGAGTCCGACACCCTCGGCGGGCTGATGGCGGAGAAGCTCGACCGGCTGCCCCTGGCCGGGGACACGGTCTCGTTCGAGGCGGTCGACCACGTCCACCGCGACGACGACAACCTGCCCACCAGCACCGACGTCACCCTCACCGTGGTCCGGCTGGACGGGCACCGGGTGGACCGGATCGTCGTCCGGCGCGGCGACGGCCGCCGGGCCGACACCGGCGCCACGTCCGCCGAGAAGGCCGCCGGGACGTCCGCCGAGAAGGCGGCGCAGACCTCCTTCGGGAGGGCCGGCGATGCGGCCGGCTCCACGGCCGCCGACTCCGGGGGAGGTGGGTCCCGATGAGCGAGGGCCTCGCCATCCTGTTCCTGGTCCTGCTGCTGGGCGGCAACGCGTTCTTCGTGGCCGCGGAGTTCGCCATGGTCTCCGCCCGCCGCGACCAGATCGAGCCGAGGGCCGCGGCCGGCTCCGGCGCCGCCAGGTCCGCGCTGAAGGGCATCGAGGACGTCTCGACGTCACTGGCCGCCACCCAGCTGGGCATCACCGCCTGCTCCCTGCTGATCGGCGCCGTGGGGGAGCCCGCGATCGCCCACCTCATCGAGGGCCCCATGGCCGAGGCCGGGGTGCCCGAGGGGCTCGTGCACCCCGTGGCCCTGGTCATCGCCCTGCTGGTCGTCACCTTCTTCCACATGGTGATCGGGGAGATGGTGCCCAAGAACATGGCCATCGCCAAGCCCGCGGCCTCGGCCCTGCTGCTGGGCCCGGTCCTGCGGGTCTTCGTGCTGGTCTTCCGCCCCTTCATCTGGCTGATGAACCAGTCCGCGAACCTCGTGGTCCGGTACGTGCTGAAGGCCGAGCCCCGGGACGAGGTCGCCTCCTCCTTCACCTCGGACGAGGTCGCCGGGTTCGTCGCCGAGTCGGGCCGCGAGGGCCTGCTCGACGAGGACGAGATCACCCTGCTCACCGGGGCGCTGCAGTTCGAGCACCTCACCGCGGAGGACGTGGCCATCCCCGCGGAGCAGCTGCGCACCGTGCCCCGGTCGGCGACCGTGGCGGAGCTGGAGCAGATCTGCGCGGGCACGGGCTTCTCCCGGTTCCCCGTCCGGGACGACGACGGGACGCTGGTGGGCTACGTCCACGCCAAGGACCTGCTCGGGACCCCGGCGGAGCGCCGCCACGCCCCCGTCCCGCCGGAGGCGGTCCGGCGGCTCGGCACGGTGCCCGCCGGCGCCAAGCTGCAGCAGGTCGTGCGCGCCATGCAGCAGCGCAACGCCCACCTGGCCCTCGTCGAAGGACAGGGGTCGACGGCCGGGGCCGCCTCCGTCGTCGCGCTCGAGGACGTCCTCGAGGAGCTGGTCGGGGAGGTCCGGGACGCGACCAGCCGCCCGTCCTGAGCCGGCTCCGGCGGCGCGGGGCCCTCGAGGCCGCCGCGCCGCCGCACCGGCCGGGGCGGGAGCCTACTCGACGACGGTGACGGTGGCCTCGGTGAGATAGGGCTCGGACTCGCGGTTGACGAGGTGGTTGGCGGTCTCCTCGTCGGTGAGCCGCAGCAGCCGGTCGCGGTCGCCGGGTTCGCTGAACAGGTCGCCCGCCTCGACGGTGCCGGTGGCCTCGACCTCGTCCCCGGGGCGCAGGTCGGCGGGCATCTCCGTCACGAAGACCACGGTCTGCTCGTCGCCCATGGTCAGGAACTCCTCGCCGTAGATCCCCTCCACCTCGTTGGTCAGGGTGATCTCCTGCCCGACCAGCTCCTCGGTGGAGACTCCGGACTGGTCCAGCTGGGTCAGGCGGGTCTCGTCCTGGCAGGCGGTCAGCAGCAGCGCCCCGGTCAGGCCGGCCGCGGCGAGGGTCAGGGTGCGTCGGGTCATCAGCGTGCTCCTCGGGATTCGGGTGGGACGTGCTCCGGTCTGAGTGCATCGATCTGGGACCACCCACCCTAGCCGCCGGGGCCGCCCGGCGACACGGTGGCGGCCGCCGTCCCCGGCGCCCGGGCCGGAACCGGAGCGGCGGACTCCGCCGGGAGCGTCAGGACAGGTCCACGGAGGTGGCCGAGTAGCCGAAGCCGACGACGTCGTCGCGGCCGTCGCCGTCCACGTCCCCGAGCAGGCGCGGGAACCGTGCCGGGTCCCAGCCGGCCGACCAGCCGAAGGCGGTGGACGTCAGCTCGGGCCCGAGGAAGAAGTCGTCGTCCCCGTAGGCCGCGTGGACGCCCGCGTCGCCGAAGCCGACCACGTCCAGGATGCCGTCGCCGTTGATGTCCGCGAGGTCCCGCGGGTGCCGGTCGGTGCGCCAGCCCTGGGCGACGCCGAAATCGGCGAGCTCGAGCGACACCGGACGGTACTTCGGCTCGCCCGGACCGAAGGGCCTCGAGTAGGCGGCGAGGACGCCGCGGTGACCGAACCCGACCACGTCCGCGGGGCCGTGCCCGTTGACGTTGCCGACCGCCCGGGGGTGCTGGTCGACCCGCCAGCCCTGGGCGTACCCGAAGTCGGGGATCTCCAGCACGGGCTGGGTGAACGTGTCCCCGGGCGCCGAGAAGGAGGAGACGTACGTCCCGGCGTCCCCGAAGCCGACGATGTCGGCCGTTCCGTTCCCGTCCATGTCGGCGAGCATCCGCGGGTGCCGGTCGACCCGCCAGCCGCGGTCCCAGCCGTAGCTGTCGATCCGCTTGCCGGTGCCGGAGAAGGTGCGGTCCGTCCGGCCGTGCGAGACGGTCACGCCGGAGTGCCCGAAGCCGACGACGTCCGCCGCGCCGTCCCCGACGAGGTCCGCCAGCTCGCGGACGTGCTGGTCGACCCGCCAGCCCTGGTCCCAGCCGAAGTCGCGGACCGTCAGCGCCGGCGCCGTGAAGCCGCCGTCGGGCTGCGCGTAGGAGACGACCACCCCGGAGCGGCCGAAGCCGACGAGATCGGCGCGGCCGTCCCCGTCGACGTCGGCGACCTGCCGCGGGTGCCGGTCGGTGCGCCAGCCCTGCGCGGTGCCGAAGTCGCGGACCGTCAGCACCGGCGCGGCGAAGGTGCCGTCGGCCCGGCCGTGGGCGACGAACACGCCGGGATCGCCGAAGGCCACCACGTCGGCACGCCCGTCCCCGTCGACGTCGGCGAGCTCGCGCACGTGCTGGCCGACCCGCCAGCCGTCGACGTAGGAGAGGAAATCCTGGGTGGACACCGCGTGGGCCGGTCCCGCGAGGGCGATGCCGGTGGTGGCCAGGGCCGCCGCGGAGATCCCGGTGAGCAGGCGGGCCGTCGGTGAGCGTCTCATGCCGTCAGCGGCGGATGCCGCGCCGGAAGTACAGGACCGGACCCACGAAGTTGATCGCGATGACCGCCGCCCACTTCGCCTTGCCGCCGTCGACCTCCTCCGCGGGGCGCAGGGCGAGGTCCGCCCAGGCGGTGGCGGCCAGCGAGACCTGCACGGACGCCAGCGTCAGCAGCACGGTCTGCTGCCCCGGCGTCAGGTCCTTCCACCGGATGCTCCTCCGGCCGGTGCGCCTTCTCGTTCCGGTGCGCGTCATGGTCGTCCTCCCGGTGCTCGGGGACCCGGTGGTCCCGCGGCCGCGCCGTGGGCGGCCCCTGCCACTCATGCTGGTGCGGGCGCCGCCGGCCGTCAACGCCCCGCCCCGGCGCCGCTCAGACGCTGATGTCGGGCCACAGGACGCGGAAGGCCACCGAGTAGCCGGCGACCCAGGCGAGGGCCAGGACCAGCAGCGCGGCCCCGGCCACGGCGACCACTCCGCGGCGGTGCCGGACCGCGCCCGCCAGGTGCAGGGCGGCGGGCACCACGCCCAGCACGCCGAGCAGCAGGAGCGCCTGCCCGAGACGGGTGAGGGGCCGCAGCAGGGACAGGTCCGGCTGGACGCTCGCGGCGAAGAGGACCAGCCCCGCGAGCACGGCCGCCGGGGCCGCGTAGGCCAGCCGCCGCACCCGCCGGGCCCGGGCGCCGGTCCCCGGCGGACCCCACCGCCGGCGCCGCCGCAGCCGGTTCACCGGCCAGACGGCCAGGGTCACGACGAGGACCAGCAGCGCCGCGAGCAGCAGCAGGTGGGGCACGAACAGGCCGTGCCAGGCGCTCACCCTGCCCTCGGTGCGGTAGGCGGCCAGCGCGACGTCCCGGACGCCGTCCTCGCCGGTCCGCGCCGCGAGGGTGGCCGTGCCCCCGGGCTCCCGCCACAGCCACGGCTCGACCTCGCGCATCGTGGTGGGAGGAGCGGCCAGGGACGTGACGCGGATCGTCCCGTCGGGGCCGGCGCGCACCGTGGTGATCCCGAGCGCCCCCACCAGCGCCGCGGCGCTGGACTCCGCCCGCCGTTCGCTGCGGTAGTGCCCGGCCACGGCGGTGGTCCGCTCCTCGGTGCCGGGCGGGGGCGCGGGCTCCTCCCGGGCGGGCGGGGCGACGTAGCGGCGGGCGAACTGCTCGACCAGCTGCTGCCGCAGCACCACGGTGCTGAGCGCGCGCACCCCGTTGCCGTTGACGGAGACGAACAGGCCCGTGTCCGCGTCGGGGAACAGGGCCAGCTCGCTGTGGAACAGGTTCGTGTCGCCGCCGTGGGAGAGCACCCGCTGCCCCCGCACCTCGTGGCCCCGGAAGCCCAGGGTCATCTGCTCGGCGGCACCGAGCCCGCCCAGGGACGCGGGCGGCAGCGCCGGGGCGTGCATGGCCGCCATGGCCTCCGGGCCGAGGACGGCGTCGGGACCGTGGCCGAGGTGCAGGTTCAGGAACGCGGCCATGTCCCGCGCGGTGCTGCTCACGGACCCCGCGGGCGGCACGGAGATGTGCTCGAACGGCGCGGCCGCGGCCTCCGGGGCGGGGAAGCCGCCGGCCAGCCGGCCGGCGAGGGCAGGAGGCAGCGGCTGCTCGGCGGTGCTGGAGGTCATGCCCAGCGGCTCGAGGACCTCCCGGCGCACGTACTCCTCGAACAAGACGCCGGTGACCTGCTGGACGACGTAGCCGGCCAGGGCCAGACCGTAGTTGGAGTACGCCGGGGTGGTGCCCGGCGCGAAGATCTGCGCCGGCGGGTCCTCGGCCAGCTCGGTGCGCAGGTCACGGACCTTTCCGGGGTCCGGGGTGATGAGGTGGTCCACGCGCTCCTCGAAGCCGGCGGTGTGGCTGAGGAGGTGCCGCAGCGTCACCGTCCCCCGGGGGAGCTCGAGCGGGAAGTCGAGGTGCTCGCGGACGTCGGCGTCCAGGTCCAGGGCACCGCGCTCCACCTGCTGCAGCACGGCCGTGGCGGTGAAGAGCTTGGTCAGCGACCCGATCCGGAACAGGTGGTGCCCGGGGTCCACCGGGGTGGCGCCCGGCACGGGTTGGGGGCGGTCCGCCGCGCCGAACCCGCGCAGCGCGACGATCTCGCCGCCGGAGACGACCGCCACCGTCGCCCCCGGGAGCCGCTCGGCGTCCAGGAGGGCCGGGACCAGGCCGTCGAGCCACGGGCCGACGTCCTCGGGGGTCAACTCCCGCACGCCCTGCTCCTCCTGGCCTCCGCGCTCCGGCGCGGCGGCGGACGGCGCCGCCAGGTGCGCGAGCAGCACCAGCGCCACGAGGACCAGGGCGAGCACCGGCCCGGGCGCCCGCAGGGACGCCGCAGGGGGCGGCGACGGACACGGGACCCGGTGCAGGTTCATGGGGCCATCCTGCTCCTGCGCCGGATCCCGTGTCCGAGTGTGACCGGGGAATCCGGGCGACCGGCCGGCCCTGCGTCCGGAGCGGGACCGGCGCCGGGCCGCCGGTCTAGCCTGGGGGCATGACCCGGTCCCGGACCCTGTCGCAGCCCGCTCCCGTCCCCGTCCTGTGGCCGGTCGCCGGAGCGGCCGCCGGACTGCTCTCCGTGCTCCTTGGCATCGCCGGAGGGCTCATGGAGACCGCGCTCTCCGGTCCCTGGCCGGCCGCCGGGGACCCCGCCCACGGGCCGTTCCTGGCGCGCAACCGAGGCCCCCTGCTGGCGCAGAGCGTGCTCTTCGTCCTCGGCCAGGGGGCACTGGTCTGCTTCCTCGGCTGGGTGCGCGCCCGCCTGCTCCGGGCGGAGGGCCCGCCCGGCACGGTCTCCGCCGTGGCCTTCGGCGCCGGGCTCATGGCCGCGGCCCTGAACATCGCCGGCCAGGGGGTGCAGCTCGTGCTGACCATGCCGGCCGCGGCGTCGATGGACGCGGGGACGGCGGCCGCGGTGATGGACCTGTGCGTGGTCCTCCTCGCTCTGGCCAACCTGCCCCTCGCCGTCTCGTTCGCCGCCGTCGCCGCGCTCTCCCTCGCCCGCGGCGCGTACCCGCGGTGGCTCGGCGGGATCGCCGCCGGGGCGGCCGCCGCGGCCCTGCTCACGGTCTTCTCCCTCGTGCCCACCGCGGGGCCGCTCTCCCCGCTCGGCGGGCTCACCACGGCCCTGCGCCTGGTGCCCGTCCTGTGGTACCTGCCGGCGGCGGTCGTGATGCTCCGGGACCGGCCGTGACCGGGCGGCTGCCGCGGGGCGCCCGCCGGCACTGGGCGGCGCTGGAGCGCCCGGGCCCGCAGCCACCGCCCGCGGTGGACGCCGCGGCGGTGGCCGCCCTGCCCGAGCCCGCACGCCGCTGGCTGGAGCGGGCCGTGCCGCCCGGCACCCCGGCGTGGTCCGTGGCGGAGCTGTCGATGCGCGGTGAGATCCGGCTCGGCGGCTCCTGGCGGGCGTTCTCCGCCCGGCAGCTCCTCGTCCCCGGGACCGGCTTCGTGTGGGCCGCCCGCACCCGGGTCCTCGGCCTGCCGGTCGCGGGCTACGACCGGTACGGCCCCGGCGGTGGCGAGCTGCGGTGGCGGCTGCTGGGTCTCGTGCCCGTGATGTCGGCCGCCGGCCCGGACATCACCCGCAGCGCCGCCGGCCGGCTCGCCGGGGAGAGCATCACGGTTCCCCCGGCCTGCCTGGGTGCCGAGTGGTCCGAGGGCCCGGACCCGGACACCGCCGTGATGTCCTGGGTCCTCGACGGGGTGCGCGAGGACGCCCTGCTCCGGGTCGACCCGGAGGGCCGGCTCCGGGAGCTGAGCATGCAGCGGTGGGGAGATCCCGACGGCACCGGGTTCGGCCGTCACCCCTTCGGGGTCGCGCTGTCCGAGGAGGCCGACGTCGGCGGTGTGCGCGTGCCCACGGTCCTGCGCGCCGGCTGGGCGTGGGGGACCGACCGGCAGACCGCGGGCGAGTTCTTCCGGGCGCGGCTCGAGGACGTCCGCTTCCGCTGAGCTCTCACTCCTGGGCGGTCCCGTCCGGCCGGCCGTCCCGGGAGTGCGCCGGCTCAGCGGGCCGGGTCCTGGCCCTCCGGGCCGTCACCGGTCGAGTCCCGCGACCGGTCGTGCGGCAGGTCCTGCTGCCGGTCCGGCGTCCGGTCGTGCGCCCCGGCGGACCAGGGCGGGTTCGCCGGGTGGGGCGGGGGCTCCACGGGACCCTGGTCGAGCCGGAACGGCGGGTACTCGTCCCGCAGGAGCAGCACGTAGGCGAGGACCCGGTTAACCCATCGGTTGATGCCCATGACCAGGGCGAAGAGCTCGGGACGGTAGCGGCCCGTGAAGAGCAGGAGCACGGCGGCCACGAGCACGAGCAGCCCGAGCAGGGACGGCCCCCAGCTGGTGGTCGTCGTGCCGTCGTCGCCGCTGCGGCTGGTGCTCCACGTGCTCCCGCCGCCGGTGAGCACCCCGAGGATCAGCAGGTGCGGGATCGCCAGGAGCCACCACTTCACGAGCACCAGGCCGCGGGAGAGCCGCTCCGGGGGCGCGATCTCCAGCTCCGCCGGGTAGTCCGCGCGGGCCAGGCTGAAGGGCGGGTACCGGTCGGTGCCCAGGGCCGAGTAGGAGTAGAACCCCACCCGCCAGCTCCACCGCAGGACCCCCACGCTGAAGGAGAACCACGAGGGCGGGTACCGGCCCGTGAACAGCACGGCGACGCCGGCGGCCACCGTGGTGACCACGAGCGCGAACCACAGCACCGCCAGCACGATCAGGTGCGGGACCACCAGCAGCCACTTCACCAGCCACAGCCACCGGGACAGCCCCGCGTCGAGGAACCCGCTCAGGCGCACGGGGGAGACCGGCCGCGGGGCCCCGCTCCGGTCCGGGGCCCCGCTCCGGTCCGGGGCCCCGGCGAGCGCCGCGCCCGGGCCCGTGCCGCGCGGCGGCGTGCGCGGATCGATGTCCCGGCCCAGCCCGGCGGCGCCGAGCAGCAGCAGCGGGACGCCCACGACCAGGCCTGCCAGGCCGCCGACCAGCTGGCCGCCGGCCAGGGGGCCCAGGAGGTCGGAGCGCGCCCCGAGCTGCAGGTCCGCCCAGACCGGCCGGGTGGCGTCCGCGTTCATCACCACGAGCGTCCAGCTGCCCGAGCGCAGGTCCAGGGTCAGCTCCCGGGTGCCGGTGCCCTGGTCCGAGTCCGCCCAGAAGGTCTGGTTCCCGGGCCGGTCGGGCACCCGCTCGCCGGGCACACGGGACGGGGCGTCGTCCCCGGACTCCGTGGCGCTGCCGAGCTCGGCGTGGGCGACGCCGTCCAGGTACCGGTCGACGTCGCCGGTCCCGGCCACGCCCACGAAGATCTCCTGCTGCGGGTCCGCCGCCGTCACGCGCACCTGCACCCGGCCGAGCCGGTCGAGGAAGGGCACGGGCGAGACCTGCGCGTCGCCGACGTCGAGCACGGCGGGCGGCCCGACCAGGGCGTAGGTGATGGTCTGGTGCCGGTCCGGGGACGTCGTGAGGAAGCGCCCGTCCTGCTGGGCCGCGGCGGCGCCGGCGAGCACGAGGCCGCTGACGAGCGCCGCCAGGGCCAGGGCGGTCAGGACGGCGCCCAGGACCAGCAGCACCCACTGCCCGGGTCGGGTGCGGCGCGGGGTGCCGTGCCGGGCGGACGGGCGGGGCGGGCGGGTGACGGGGTGCTCGTGCATGGGAGCTCCTGCGGAGTCGGCCGGGTGGGGTCGGACGGGCGGCGTCGGACGTTCGTAGGTCGGAGGGGCGGCGCCGGAGTGGCGGAGCCGGACGGGTGCCGGGCCCGGTGCGGGGCGTCCGGGCGGTCAGAGGGCGGCGGCGAGGCCGCGGCCCCACGCGAGCGCGCGCTCCTCCTCCCCGGGGACCAGCTCGTTGCCCATGGTCACGAGGAAGCTCTCGGGCTCGGCGACCAGCTCGTAGCCGTGCTCCTCGAGGGCGCGGACGATCTTCTGCGAGGCGCGGCCGGTGAGCATCGCCGGGCCCTTGACCCGGGTGTCGAAGGCGGCCGCCCGCCCGGCCTCCGCGTCCAGGGCGGCCAGCCACTCGCGGACCCCGGGACCGGCGGCCGAGCCGTCCACGTCCAGGTGGTGGCGGGAGGCGTCCCGCACGGCCTGCTCGCGGGAGTTCTCCCGGCTCAGCCCGTGGCCGTGGGTGGGGGCGCCGATCACCAGCACGTCACCGGCACCCGGTGGGCGCCGCTGGGCCTCGGCGGTCGAGCGCACCTCCGCGGGGACCCCCGCCTCCGTGAGCCCCCGGCCGATCGCCTCGGCGATCCGGTGGGTGTTGCCGTACATGGACTCGTAGACCACCAGGACGGCCACGGCGGGTCTCCTCTCTGTGCTCCGGTCGCTGTGCTCCGGTCGACGCGTTCTGCCTGCTGCGGTGCTGTCCCCGGCGGTCCCTTCCGCGCGGCCGGTCCGGCGGTGCGGGACGTCCGCGGGACCACGGCTCACACGCGCAGGACGGCTGCTCCCGTGACCCGGTCCGCGGCCAGGTCCGCGAGGGCCCGGTCCGCCGCGCGCAGGGGATAGGGGACGGTGGTGGGGCGCAGCCGCAGCCGGGCGGCCAGCTGCAGGAACTCCTCGCCGTCCTGCCGGGTGTTGGCGGTCACGCTGCGCAGCTGCCGCTCCTGGAAGAGCTCCGCGGCGTAGTCGAGGACCGGGACGTCGCTGAGGTGGATCCCGGCGACGGCGAGGGTGCCGCCCCGGTCCAGGGCGCGCAGCGCCGGGGGCACCAGCGTGCCCACGGGGCGAAGAGGATCGCCGCGTCCAGCGGCACCGGGGGAGGCTCGTCGGCCTCGCCCACGAAGGCGGCGCCCAGCTCGCGGGCCAGCGCGCGCGCCTCCGCCGAGCGGGTCATGACGTGGACCTCCGCGCCCTGGTGCAGGGCCACCTGGGCGGTGAGATGGGCGGAGGCCCCGAAGCCGTAGATGCCCAGCCGTCCCCCGGGCGGCAGCTGGGCCCGCCGCAGCGCCCGGTAGCCGATGATCCCGGCGCACAGCAGCGGCGCCGCGTGCTCGTCGTCGAACTCCTCGGGCAGACGGTAGGCGAAGGCCTCGGGGGCCAGGGTGAGCTCCGCGTAGCCGCCGTCCTGGTCCCACCCGGTGAAGCGCGGGGCCGTGCAGAGGTTCTCCCGCCCGCGGCGGCAGAACCGGCAGCGGCCGCAGGTGTGCCGCAGCCACGCGACGCCCACGCGCTCGCCCTTCCGGAACCGGCCGCACCCGGGGCCCGCGCGCACCACCTCGCCGACGACCTCGTGGCCCGGGATCACGCCCGCCCGGTGCAGGGGAAGGTCGCCCTCCACGAGGTGCAGGTCGGTGCGGCACACCCCGCAGGCCCGCACCCGCACGAGCAGCTCCCCGGCTCCCGGCACAGGGTCGGGGCACTGCCCGAACCGCATCGGCCCGCCGGCGGCGGGACCCGGCTCATCGATCCACCACGCACGCATGCTGTCCTCGTCGATCCCCCGGGGAGGGCTCCGGCCGCGGCCGTGACCCCTGTCCTGCTCCGAGTCTAGGAACGGAACACGGGCCCCGGCCGGAAACGACGAATGTTAATGCCCCGTCCGTCGTTCCCGTCCCCGGTCCCCTGCCCGGGACGGCCCAGCCCAGGCCGGTCCGCCCCGCGGGGGAACGCCCCGGGCGCGGGCGGGCCCGGATGTCGGCGGGAGGTGTTCCCAACCGGGGCGCGGGGGGACGACCATGGGGGGACGAAGGACCGCCCGGGGGCGGGCCGCGTCGCCGGCACCCGGGCGCAGCCGTCCCGGCGCGCGACGAGAGGACTCAGGCATGACCGAGCGCATCGACCACTGGCCCGCGGGAGCCCCGTGCTGGGCGGACATCATGGTCTCGGACCTGGACCGTTCCATGGACTTCTACGCCTCCGTGCTCGGGTGGCGGTTCACGCCCTCCGATCCGGCGTACGGCGGCTACTGCAACGCCCTGGTGGACGGCGAGCCGGTGGCGGGGCTGTCGCCGGCGCTGCCGGACATGGAGGACGACCCGCACGCGTGGGCCGTCTACCTCGCGTCCGACGACATCGCGGCCACGGGCCGGGCCGCGGTGGCGGCCGGCGCCCGGCAGCTGTTCGAGCCGATGGCCGTGGGCCGCTTCGGCACCATGGGCGTGTGGATCGACCCCACCGGGGCGGCCTTCGGGGTGTGGCAGCCGCAGGAGCACACCGGCTTCAGCATCGTCGGCAAGCACGGGACCGTGGCCTGGTGCGACCTCCTGACCTCCGACCAGGCGGCCGCCGAGCGGTTCTACGCCGAGGTGTTCGGCTACACGTACCAGGACATCGGCACGCGGCACGAGGCGTACTCGGTGTTCACGGTCCCGGGCATGGACCGGACGGCCGGCGGGATCGGCGTGCCCGCCGAGGACGTCGACCACCTGCAGCAGGCGCCGCCGCTGTGGTGGGTCTGCTTCGAGGTCGACGACGCCGACACCGCGGCCGAGCGGGTCGTCGCCGCCGGGGGTGCACTGATCCAGGAGCCGGAGGAGTTCGGCTACGGGGAGCTCGTGTTCGCCGCCGGCCCGGACGGCGAGCGCTTCGCCATGATGGGCCCGTCCTCGGAGGACTGGACCGAGGAGGAGGACGACGAGGAGGACGACGAGGTCACCGGCGAGGACGACGGCCGGCCGTGAGCGCGGCCGCCGGCCGCCCGGTGCCCCAGGACGGGTGCCTCAGAACATCCCCACCACGGCGCCGACGAACCACAGCACCGCGAACAGCGCCACGAGGCCGAGGATGACCGCCAGCGCGATCTTGCCCTTCGCGGAGTCCCCGCGGTGCTCGACGTCGAGGTCGGGATTGTCGGGCCCCACCCCCACGCCGGCGTCGGGCGGGGTGTCGCCGTCGATGCTGCGCCCGGACTCCTCGTTCAAGGCCTCCCGGGCCTTCTCCGGATCGTTGCGCGCCTGCTCGGGATTGATGTCGGCCACGGGGTCCTGCTTCCTTCGGTCGGACGTGCTGGAACGGGTGCTCCCAACAGAATAGCAAGCCTGCTGGTGAAACGGGCCGCCCGCTCGGGGGCCGGACCCGGTCCTCCGTCACGGAGCGTGCGCCGGGGCCCCGCGCCCTCCGCCGCCCCGGCCGCCGGTCAGGACAGCGGTGCGGCCGCGGCCAGCCCCGCGAGCACGGCGAGCACGGTCAGCGCGCCGGTGCCCGCGGCGTTGAGCAGCGCGCGCAGCGGACTCCCGTCCCGGGCCAGCCGCACGGTGTCGGTCATCGCGGTGGAAAAGGTGGTGTACCCGCCGCAGAAGCCGACCACGGCGGCCGTGGCGGCGGGCCCGCCCAGCGTCCCGGCCAGCGCGGCGCCGGAGAGGAGCCCGGCCAGGAAGGAGCCGCTCACGTTGACGAGCACGGTGCCGGCGGGGAAGGCCGTGGCCCACCGCTGGCGCACGGCCCCGTCCACCGCGAACCGGGCCATCGCCCCCAGCCCGCCGAGGAGGCAGATCAGCAGGGCGGTCACGCGCGCCGCCCCCGGGCCGCGAGGACGGTGCCGGCGAGGCACGCCAGGAAACCGCACCCCAGGGAGATCCCCACGTAGGCCAGGGCCTGCCCCGCGGCGCCGCCGGCCAGCATCCGCTCCGCCTCCAGCGCGAGCGAGGAGAACGTCGTGAACCCGCCGAGCGCCCCGGTGCCCGCGCCGAGACGCAGCAGCATCCCGCGGGGCGTCTCCTCGCCGCGCCGCAGGAGGGACTCCAGGAGCATGCCCAGCAGGAAGGCCCCGAGCAGGTTCGCCGCCAGGGTGGCCAGCGGCCAGCCGGCCACCGCCGGCATCATCACGGTGAGGCCGTGGCGGGCCCCCGTGCCCAGCGCTCCGCCGGCTCCCACGGCGAGGACCAGCAGCAGGCGCCGGTGCGGCGGTCGGCTCATGGGGGGCTCCTCGGGGGCGGGCTCCGGCGGGGGAGCGGTCGGCGGCTCGATCCTACCGGCGGGTCCGTAGGATGTCGGGGTGCAGACGATACGCGGTGCCCGGATCCTCCTGGCCCTCAAGACCTCGCTGGCCGTGGCCCTGTCCTGGGTCGTGGCCCAGCGGATGCCCGGAGTGATCGACGACTACCCGTACTACGCCCCGCTGGGCGCGATCTCCGCGATGTACCCGACCGTGCTGGGCTCGGTGCGCGCGGGCCTGCAGACGGTCGCCGGCATCGCCCTGGGCATCATGCTGGCCGCGGGGGTCCTGCTGATCGGTGACCCCAATCTCGTGACCGTGTCGGTGGCGGTCGGCCTGGGCGTGCTCCTGGCGGGCATCCGCCGGCTCGGGGCCGGAGCGGAGTACGTCCCGGTCGGTGCCCTGTTCGTGCTCATCGTCGGGGGCCAGGACGCCGAGGGCTTCTCGGCGGGCTTCCTCGTGCAGATGTCGGTGGGCGTCGCGATCGGCCTGCTCGTCAACGTGACGGTCATCCCGCCCCTGGACTTCCGCACCGCCCGGCTGCAGCTCGACCGGCTGCAGAACGTCGCGGTCGACTACCTCGAGGACGTCGCCGGGGAGCTCGCGGAGCCCGGGACCACCGGGGGACGGGACTGGCGCCAGCGCAACCACGCGCTCGTGCGGATCACGGGCGAGGTGCGCGAGGCGGTCGACGAGTCGGCGCGCAGCGCCCGCGGCAACCCCCGGATGGTGCTCCGCCGCCGGCACCGCGCCGCGGCCTCGGCGGACCCCGGCTACGACTCCCTGCTGAAGCTCGAGAACGTGATCTTCCACCTCCGGGGCTTCACGGACGCGCTGCGGGAGCTCTACGACCACGAGCAGCACGACTGGCTGGTGCCCGCCGCCCTGAGCGCCCGGCTCGCCGAGGCGGTGCAGTCCGCCGCCGACGCGGTGCGCGCGTGGGCCGACGACGAGGACCCCGAGGAGGCGGCCGAGCGGGTCCGTTCCCTGGTGGGCCGGCTCCACGCCGAGCTCACCGACCCCTCGCGGGCGGAGGACCGGCTCGTCATGGCCGCGGCCCAGGACCTCGCCCGGCTCGTGGCGGTCCTGGACCCGCCGACCGCCCCGACGGCGGGCAGCAGCGCCGTGACGCGGGGCTGAGGCCCCCGGCAACGGGGGCGGCGCCGTTCCCGGTGCCCGCGGGCCCCGGGAACGGCGTGCGGCTCAGGCCCGGCTGCGCCGCCGCAGGCGCAGCGCGACCGCCGCGCCCACGGCGGTCCCGGCCACGAGCAGCCCGGCCAGGAGGCCGGAGCGCTGCTCCGGCTCCGCGGCGGCCGTCTGCATGTTGAGGCCCGGGTTGACGGCCGCGGTCCCGGCGGGGGCCTCCGCGACAGGGGCCTCCGTGACGGGAGCCGCCATCACGGGCGCGACGGGCGCGGCCTCCACCGGGGCGGGGAGCACCGGGGCCGGCGCCGGGGCCGGTGCCACGGGAGCCACCGGGGCCACGGGCGCGGCGGGGCCCTCGCAGGCCACGAGGGCCTGTTCGAGGAGCACGAGGAACTGCCCGACCGCTGCCTCGTCGAGGGCCAGCTGTGCCAGGAGGGCCTCGAAGGCCACGGCGGCGTCGGCGAGGGCCTGCTCGGCGACGGCGGGGTCGAGCGTGCCGAGCGCGGCGGCGAGCTCCTGGTCGAGCTCGGCCAGGCGCGCCTCGGCCTGGGCGATCGCCTCCGGGTCGCCGGACTCCTGGGCGGCCATCAGCGCGGCCCCGGCCACCTCCAGCTCCTGCAGGCTCGGCCCGCCGGCGCCCCCCACGAGCGCGGCGTACTGGGCCTCGGCGGCGGCCAGGGACTCGGCCGAGGAGTCGAGGGCCGCGAGCGAGTCGGGCGTGAGGCCCGCCCCGGTCAGCGCCGCGTCCAGCTGGGCCGTGGCCTCCAGGCAGGCGGGATCCCCGGGTGCGGCGAGGGCCGCCGGGGTGCCCACGACGAGGCCTCCGGCCAGCATCGCGGCCGCGGCGCCCGTGGCCGCCCATGTCTTTCCAGCAGTCATGTCCTGTGTCTCCTGTGCTCGGTCCTCGCCCCGGGGCCACCCCGCGGCCGGCAGCGCGCGGCAGACCTCCCCCCGGCGTCACCGGTCCGCGCGCGGGGGTGACAGGAAATGTCGTGCTGCTGGTCGGGCGGCGTGCGCCCCGGAGCTCGCGGAGATCCGGGCGCGTCCGACGGACTGCTGTGCCGTCAAACTACGTGCCGGTAGCCTTTGTTGGCAATAGTGAATCACCGGGTCGGGGCGGAGCCCTCGGGGCCGCCCGCCTGGCGGGCTCGGCGGGCCGGCGGAGGCGAGGATCCCGTCCCGCGCGCGCAGGACCGGGTTCGGGCACGCCGCGACCCCCGGGTGCGGTGGCACCCGGGGGTCGCGGCGTTCGGGGAGCTCTCCGCCGGAGCGGAGCGCGGCTCAGCGGGCGGCCACGGAGTCCTGGGCGGCGGACCAGGCGGCGTAGGAGCCCTCGAGCTCGACGACGTCGTAGCCGGCGTGGCGCAGGGTCGAGGCCACGACCGAGGACCGCAGCCCGCTCTGGCAGTAGGTCACGATCGTGCCCTCGGCCGGGAGTCGGTCCAGGTTCCACAGGACCCGGCCGCCGTGCAGCTGGACGGAACCGGGCACGGAGCCGGCGGTGTGCTCGCTCACGGCGCGCACGTCCAGCAGCATCGCCTTGTCGAAGGCCTCGACCTCCTCCGGGGCCACCAGCCGCGGGGTGGACTGCGGCAGACCCTCGACGGTGGTGACGTAGCCGGCCACGGCGTCGATGCCCACCCGCACCAGGTGGTCCCAGAACTCGTCGGCGGCCTCCTGGTCCTCGGCCAGGAGCACCAGCGGGCGGGGGTCGGTCTCGGGATTCACCGCCCAGGCGGCGTAGGTGGCGATGGACTTCCCGGCCGGGATGTTCAGCGCCCCGGTCACGGTCCCGGCGTGCACCTCGTCCGCGGAGCGGGTGTCCACGAAGGTCACCTCGTCGGCGGCCAGGCGCTGGGCGACCTGCTGGGTGTCGAGCTCGGGCAGCGGGGCCCGCTCGCCCATGACGGCCGGGCCCCGGCGGTTCTGGTTCTTCATCCGCCCGAAGTAGAACGGGGCGTCGGGCTGGCCCTCGAGCAGCTCGGCGACGAAGCCGGCCTCGTCGTCGGCGGCCAGGTAGGGGCCCCACCAGGCGTAGAGGCGCTCGTAGCCGACCGTGGTCGAGGGGATCGCGCCCAGGGCCTTGCCGCAGGCCGAGCCCGCACCGTGGCCGGGGAAGACCTGGACGTGGTCGGGCAGGGTCAGGAACTTCTGCTTGAGGCTGGCGAACATCTGCTGCGCGCCGAGGAAGCGGGTGTCCACCCCGCCGGCGGCCTCGTCCAGCAGGTCCGGGCGGCCCAGGTCCCCGGAGAACACGAAGTCGCCGGTGAGCAGGTACCCGGGAGCGTCGGCGAACGCGCCGTCGGTGACCAGGAAGGACAGGTGCTCCGGGGTGTGGCCCGGGGTGTGCACGGCGGCCACCACGATGTTGCCGATGCGGATCTCGTCGCCGTCGTGCAGGCGGGCGGCCTCGAACTCGTACTGCCAGTCCTCCCCGCCCTCACCGGAGACATGCATGGTGGCCCCGGTGGCGGCGGCCAGCTCGCGGGTGCCGGAGAGGTAGTCGGCGTGGATGTGGGTCTCGGTGACCGCGGTGATCTCCATGCCGTTTCTCGCCGCCAGGTCCCGGTAGACGTCGATGTCGCGGCGGGCGTCGACCACCAGCGCCTGGCCGGTGCGCTGGCAGCCGATGAAATAGCTGGCCTGGGCGAGGTCCTCGTCGTAGATGCGCTCGATCAGCATGGTTCTCTCCTTGGTTCGGTGGCTGGTGACGCGTGCCCCGTCGGGGCTTCCCGCGTCGTCCTGAGCACAACGATAATACCCCTGGGGGTATAGCGCAAGTACCCCCAGGGGTATCTAGGGAGCGGGGCGCCGGCACCGCTGCCGGCGGGTGCGGTGCCGCTCGACCGCCTCCTGGTAGGACGCCACGAGGACCTCGGTCGCGGCCCGCCAGCCGAGGCTCTCGGCGTCGGCCCGGCCGGCCGCTCCCATCCGTGCGCGCAGGGCCGCGTCGTCGAGCAGCCGGGCCAGGCCGCCGGTGAGCGCGTCCGTGTCCCCGGGCGGCACGAGCAGTCCGGTCTGCCCGTCCTGCACCGCGTAGGGGATCCCGCCCGCCCGGGCGCCGACCACCGGCACCCCGCTGGCCAGGGACTCCAGGGCCACGAGTCCAAGGGTCTCCGTGGTGGACGGGAATGCGAACACGTCCGCCGAGGCGTACGCGGCCGCCAGCTCCTCCCCGGCGAGCCGCCCCGGGAAGACCGCGGGGGCGCCCGCGAAGCGCCGTTCGAGCTCCGCCCGGTGCGGGCCGTCGCCCACCACGGCGAGCCGGGTGCCCGGCAGCCGCCGCAGCGGCTCGAGCAGCGCCGCCACGTTCTTCTCCCGCGACAGCCGCCCGACGGAGAGCACCAGGCGGTCGCCGGGGTGCCCGCCGGTGAGCCGGGCGCGCATCGCGGGGGACGCCTTCGCGGGGTGGAACAGCTCCGTGTCGACGCCCTTGGGCCACAGCGCCGCGCCGCGCACGCCCAGGGTCTCCGCGCGTTCCACCATGGGGCCCGACGTGCACAGCGTGATCCCGGCGAGGTTGTGGGTCGTGCGGATCCACCGCTCCACGGGCCGGCGCAGGACACCGAGCCCGTGCCCGAACACGCTCATGTACTGCGGCACGTCGGTGTGGAAGGACGTGAGCAGCGGCAGGTCCCGGGCCCGGGCCGAGAGGGCGCCCCACGCGCCGAACCACACCGGGTTCACGGCGTGCACCACGTCGGGGCGGAACGCCGACACGGCGCGCTCGGCCCGCGGGGACGGCAGGCCTCCCCGGACGTCCCGGTACCAGGGGAACGCCACGGACGGGACCCTGAGCACCCGGTGCGGGCCCCAGCGCCCGGGCGGGCTGCCCGGTGTGAGCACGAGCACCTCGTGGCCGAGCTCCCCGAGCTCGTCGAGGGTGCGCGTCAGGCGCGTCACCACTCCGTCGACGTTCGGGACGAAGACGTCCGTGTACAGCGCGATCCGCATCCGCCGGCTCAGGCGCCCACGGCCGCGGGGCGGGCCGGCCGCGACGGGACGCCCGGGCGGCGGCGGGTGTTCCACACGGACGTCGCCGGGATGCGGGAGAGGTCCACGCGGTGGGCCCAGCGCACGGCGGTCTGCTCGACCTCCCGGAGCAGGCCCTCCGACAGGGTGGTGGGGCGCAGCCCGAGGTCCAGGAGCGCGGTGCTGTCGACGTGCAGGTCGTTCTCCGCGGACTCCTGGCGGGGGTTGGGGACCGTCTCCACCTCCGCGCCGGTGAGCCCGGCCACGAGGCGGGCGAGGTCGCGGACCCGGTGCGTCTCCGTCATCTGGTTGAAGATCTTGACCCGGTCCCCGGCCTCCGGCGGGTTCAGCAGGGCGAGCTCCACGCACCGGACCGTGTCCTGGAGGTGGATGAACGCGCGGGTCTGCCCGCCGGTGCCGTGCACGGTCAGCGGGTGGCCCACCGCGGCCTGGACGAGGAAGCGGTTGAGGACCGTGCCGTAGTCGCCGTCGTAGTCGAAGCGGTTGACCAGTCGCTCGTCGAGGGCCGTCTCCGCGGTGCCGGTGCCCCAGACGATGCCCTGGTGCAGGTCCGTGATCCGCAGGCGGTCGTTCCTGGCGTAGAACGCGAACATGGTCTGATCCAGCACCTTGGTCATGTGGTAGACCGAGCCGGGGTGGGAGGGGTAGAGGATCTGCTGGGGGACGCCGCCGTGCGGGCCGGGGACCTCCACGTCCAGGTAGCCCTCCGGGATCCGCATCCCGGCGGTGCCGTACCCGTAGACGCCCATGGTGCCCAGGTGCACGAGGTGGACGTCCAGGCCGGACTCCACGACGGCGCACAGCACGTTGTGGGTGGCGCTGACGTTGTTGTCCACCGTGTACCGCTTCGTCCGGGGGGTCTTCATGGAGAAGGGCGCGGCCCGCTGCTCCGCGAAGTGCACCACGGCGTCCGGGCGCTCGACGACGAGGAGGTCGAGGAACGCCTCGTAGTCCTCGGCGAGGTCGATCTCGGCGGCGCCGAGTCGGCGGCCGGTGCGCTCCGCCCACGCCGCCCGCCGCTCGTCGAGGCCGCGGATGGGGGTCAGCGACTCCGTGCCGAGCCGGACGTCGAGGGCGCGCCGGGAGAGGTTGTCGACCACGACCACGTCGTGGCCGCGCGCGGACAGGTGCAGGGCGGCGGGCCAGCCGCAGAAGCCGTCACCGCCGAGGATCACGATCTTCACTGGTGCTCCGTTCCCGGACCGGCCGGTGCCGGGCCCGTCGTGTCGGTGTCGGCCTCAGCGTGGAGGACGTGCGTGAACCGGGAGTGAACGGTCCCGGACCAGCTGCTGGTGCCCGAACGAACCGGGGGCGACCTCCCAGCCCGGGCCGCTCAGCTCGCGCAGCTCGTGGGGCAGGTAGGCCCGGCGCAGGGAGCGCAGCCCGTCGGTGCGCAGGAAGGAGCCCGGGGTCAGGGGCAGCACGCCCACCGAGTACAGCCGGTAGGCCGCGGGGCTGCGCACGAGGTCGTTGTGCACCACGAGCCGGCCGGCCAGCCGCTCGGAGTCCGCGACGAGCTCCCGCACGGGCCCGGGGTCCAGGTGGTGGAGCAGGTGGTTGGAGACCACCACGTCGAACGTCTCGCCGGCCGCGACGAGCTCCCGGCTGGTGACCCGCCGGAAGGCCGGGGGCGCCGCCCGCGGGTGCCGGGCCGCCCAGCGGGCGGTCCGTGCCGACGCCCAGCGGTGGGCGCGGGCGTCCGGGTCGATGCCGGTGATCCGCAGGTCGATCCCGTCCCGCTGCGCCCAGCGGGACAGGGCGCGCGCGACGTCCCCGCCGCCGCAGCCGACGTCCAGGAGGCTCAGGGGGCGGCCGGTCGCGGCGAGGGGCCGGATCCGGTGCCGGTAGGTGGCGGACCAGCCGGCGACCAGGGAGTTGACGAGGTCGAAGCGCGCGTAGGTGCGCTCCAGCGCGGCGAGGTCGCAGGCGGGGTCGTCCATGAGCTCGCGCAGCCCGGCGTCCCGCCGGGAGAGGTCGGGCCGGGCGCGCGGCAGGACGGAGGGCATCTGCCCATTCTGCGCAGGACGACACGATCCGCCAAGGAGCGCGGCGGGCCGGGAGCGGCGTGCCGTGCCGTCACTAGACTGGGGACCTCTGCCGGCGCCGGGCAGGAGCAGACGGGAGAAGGGGGCCGCGTGGGACACACCGTGCGTGCCGTGGGCTCGTCGCCCGCGCCGTGGATCGGCCTCGCGAGCGCGTGCTGGGCCGCCAACGCCGCCCTGGGTGCGTCCGTGGGCGCCGGGCTCGTGCGCACGGGCCGGTTCCGCTGGATCCACCACGCCCTCTACATCGCCACCACCACGACGACGGCGGCCGCCACGCTCCTCGCCGTCGGCTCGTCCTCCGCCTCCGGGCGCGCCGCGGGCCGGGCCCTGGCGCCGGCGCTGCTGCCCCTGCTCGCCCTCCCGCGCATCGGCACCCCGGCGCAGGGGCACCCGCGCCGCCACGCGCTCGCGGCACTGTCCGCGGCACCGTTCTACGCCGCGGCCCTGGGCCGCGCCCGCGCCGCCCGCGGACCGACCCGCCCGTCCTGACCCGATCCGCCCGATCTGACCGGAGAGCACATGGAGTTCCTCGACGTCGTCTTCAACCGCCGCACCACGAACGGCCCGTTCCTGCCGGACCGGGTGTCCCCGGAGCACCAGAAGCTGCTGCTGCGGACGGCCGCGGCCGCGCCCTCCCAGTTCAACAGCCAGCCGTGGCGCTTCGTGCTGATCGAGGACCGGGGGACCATCGACCGGATCGCCCGGATCAGCGCCGACTCGATGACGCAGGTGATGGCCGAGGGGACGTTCTTCGACCGGTACAAGCGCTACTTCCGCTTCAGCAGGCAGGAGATGGACGAGCAGCGCTTCGGGATGCTCTTCGACAAGCTGCCCGCGGTGCTGCGCCCCTTCACCAAGAAGGCGTTCACCCCGGGCGGGCAGGCGATGATGAACCGGCTGCGGGTGCCGCAGACCCTGGGCGCGGAGAACCACAAGCTCGTGGCGGGCTCGCCCCTGCTGCTCGGCGTGATGCTCGACCGCCGCGAGTACCGCCCGGGGGAGCTCTCGGGGTTCTACTCGCTCTTCTCGATGGGCGCGGCCATGGAGAACCTGTGGCTGACCACCGTGGAGCTCGGCATGGGCATCCAGTTCATCTCCTTCCCCATGGAGGCCCCCGCCCGGTGGGCCGAGATCGTGGACCTCCTGGACGTGCCCGAGGACCTCGAGCTCATGGCCGTCTACCGTCTGGGCTACGTCCCGGAGGAGCACCGCCGCCCGGCGATCGACTGGTCCAGCCGGGAGCGGCGCCGGATCTCCCAGTACGTGTTCCGGGAGTCCTGCGCCACGCCGCAGCAGGGCTGGGACGACTGAGCGGCGCCGTCACCCTCCGGTGATGAGGGACGCGGCGCGCTCCGCGATCATCGCCGTGGGCGCGTTGGTGTTGCCGCTGGGCACCCGCGGCATGACCGAGGCGTCCACGACCCGCAGGCGGTCGACGCCGTGCACGCGCAGGTCCTCGGGGGAGACCACCGCGTCCGGGCCGGTGCCCATGCGGCACGTGCCCACCTGGTGGTGGTAGGTGGTCACGAATTTGTTGAGGTAGGCGACCTCCTCGTCCTCGGTGCGCACCTCCGCCCCGGGGTAGACCTCCTCGGCGCCCCATCCCTCCGCCAGCGGCGGCGCCGCGACCATCGCGCGGGCCTGCCGGAAGGACGCCAGCAGCGCCTCGCGGTCGCGCGGGTCGTCGAAGATGTTCGGGTCCAGCTCCACGGGGTCCGAGACTCCCGGCCCCGTGAGCCGCACCGTGCCCCGGGAGTGCGGGCGGACGAGCCCCGCGTGCAGCGTGAAGGCGTTCGCCGGCCCCGTCATCCCCGCGTCGTACATCGGGACCGAGAAGTGGATCGGCTGCGTGTCGGGCGCGTCCAGCTCCGGCCGGGAGCGCCAGAACAGGTGGGTCTGGGTGACGGACCAGTCGGAGGCGGGGTGCTCGATGGTGCGGTTCGTCGCCTCGGCGATGACGGGGGCCAGCAGGTGGTCGTGCAGGTTGGCGCCCACCCCGGGCAGGTCGTGGGCCACGGGCACCCCGACGTCGGCGAGGTGCCCGGCCGGGCCGATGCCGGAGCGCAGGAGGATCTTGGGGGAGTCGAGCGCCCCGGCGCACAGGATCACCTCGTCGGCGTGGATCCGCTCGGGGACGCCGTCCGGGTCGTCGAGGGGCACGACGGCCACGCCGACGGCGCGGGCCTCCTCGAGCAGGACCTTCTGGAGGAGCACGCCGGTGCGGACCGTCAGCCGCGGGTGCTCCTCCACCGGCGCCACGTACGCCATGTACGTGTTGAAGCGCCGTCCGTCGCGGACGTTGATCTGCTGCTGGGAGACGCCGTCGAGCGTGCCGGCGTTGTAGTCCTCGTTCCAGGGCACGCCCACGTGCTCGGCGGCCTCGACGATCGACTCGAAGATCGGGTTGAGCGGGTAGTCCTGCACCGCGGGGACCGGCCCGCCGGTGCCCCGGCTCCCGTCCGGGACCGCCCCGGCGGGCGGTACGTAGGCCTCGACCGCGGTGAACCACGGCAGCACGTCGTCCCAGCCCCACCCCGGGCAGCCGTCCGCCGCCCAGGCGTCGTAGTCCTGCGCCGCGCCGCGCACCCAGATGGTGGCGTTGAGCGCGTGGGAGCCGCCGAGCACGCGCCCGCGGGGCCAGTGGATGACCCGGCCGTCCGCGTGCCGCTGGGGCACGGTGAAGTAGTCCCAGTCCTCGGGCGAGTGCCAGAGCTCGCCCAGGCGGGACACCAGGTGGATCGCCGGGTTGAGGTCCTTGCCCCCGGCCTCGAGGAGGATCACCTCGTGGCCGGCGTCCAGGAGGCGGCGGGTCAGGATGCTGCCGGCGGTGCCGGCGCCCACGACGACGTAGGTCTTGGCGGTCTCGTTGTCCATGGCCCCAGTGTGGTCCGGGGCACACCGCGGCACCTTGTCCCGGCGTGCACGGCGCTTGACCCACAGCGCGCCGGTCCGCGCTGTGGGTCAAGAGGAGTGCTCGCACGGACAAGCCGCGGCGACGTGTCCCGGGTCACCATGGGGGCAGTCCCGATCCGCTCGTCCCGAAGGAGACCCCGTGACCACCACGACCGAGACCACGACCGAGACCGTGACCTACGGCGAGCTGCTCGCCGCCGTCACCGACCCGGAGGGTCGCGAGATCCTCGACCCGGCCACCGGGGAGCTGGTCGGCCGGGTCCACGAGTCCACGGTCGAGGAGCTGGAGCAGGCCCTGGCCCGCGCCCGGGAGGAGCAGGCCGAGTGGGCGGCCGTCCCGGACGCCGAGCGCTGCGCGCTGCTGCACCGGGCCGCCGACGCGATCGAGGCGAACGCTCCGGCGCTCGCCGAGCTGCTCTCGCGCGAGCAGGGCAAGCCGGTGCACCAGGGGCCGAACGCCATGTTCGAGGTCGGCGGCGCGGCGGCCTGGATGCGCGCCGCGGCGTCCTTGCCGCTCGGGCCCGAGACGGTCTTCGACGACGAGTCCGGCACCGCGGTCCTCACCTACGACCCCATCGGCGTCGTCGGGGCGATCGGTCCCTGGAACTGGCCGATGATGATCTCGGTCTGGCAGATCGCCCCGGCGCTGCGCATGGGCAACACCGTGGTGCTCAAGCCCTCCGAGCACACCCCGCTCTCCGTCCTGGGCCTGGCGCACGTCGTGAACCAGGTGCTGCCCGAGGGTCTCGTCACCGTGGTCCCCGGCGGCCGGGAGATCGGCGAGGCGCTGTCCCGGCACCCCGGCGTGGACAAGCTCACGTTCACCGGGTCGACCGCCACGGGCAAGGCGATCATGCGCTCGGCCGCGGACACGCTGACCCGGCTGACCCTCGAGCTCGGCGGCAACGACGCGGGCATCGTGCTCCCGGACGCCGATCCGCAGGCCATCGCCGAGGGCCTGTTCTGGGGCGCGTTCATCAACACGGGCCAGACCTGCGCGGCCCTCAAGCGCCTCTACGTCCACGAGGACGTCTACGACGCCGTGTGCGAGTCCCTCACCGAGGTCGCGGCGGCCATGCCGATGGGCGAGGGCCGGGACGAGCGCAACGTCCTGGGCCCCCTGCAGAACAGGTCGCAGTTCGAGATCGTGGCCGACCTCGTGGAGAAGGCCAGGGCCGGCGGGGGGCGGGTGCTGCTCGGCGGGGACCCGGACGCGGACCGGCCGGGGCACTTCTACCCGACGACCCTGGTGGCCGACCTCGACGACGACAACCCCCTCGTGACCCAGGAGCAGTTCGGGCCGGCCCTGCCCATCGTGAAGTACTCCTCGGTGGACGACGCCGTGCGCATGGCCAACCGGCTGGACGTCGGGCTCGGTGCCTCCGTGTGGGGCACCGACACCGACCGCGCCCGGGAGGTGGCCGCGCGGATCCAGGCCGGCACGGTGTGGATCAACAAGCACGGCGCGATCGACCCCCGGATGCCCTTCGGCGGGATCAAGGGCTCGGGCTTCGGCGTGGAGTTCGGGGTGGAGGGCCTCAAGGCGTTCGGCGTGCCGAAGGTCATCGCGTCCTGACGGAGCCCGCAGCTCCGCCCTGCTGGCCGAGGACTACGGTTCCGGTCCCCGGCACCTGATCGGCCCTGCGCACTACCACGACTTCCTCGAGCTGCTGCGGGTCCTGGTGCCCGTGCTGGCCGGCCTGTTCGGCGGGCTCACCCTGCTCGGCCGGCTCTTCGGGGAGGCGGGGCGCGAGGACCTGGTCAGCTACCTCGTGCTCTCGCTCGCCCCCGCGGTCGGCGCCGCGATCCAGGGGGCCCTGATGGGGGCGGGCATCGCCGTCGTCGTCTTCGCCGTGGTGGAGCGCACGGAGGCCGCGGAGGCGGCGCGCCGCGGCGACCGGGGCGGGGCCGGGGGGCAGGCGCCCCCGCGCTGGACCGTCGAGCGGCTGCCGCCGCCGCGCCCCGAGCGGGACGTCACCGCCGGGGAGCTGGTCTGGGCCACCATCGCCCTGGGCCTGGCCTTCGCCGCGCCGTTCCTGCTCTCGCGGCCGCTGTTCCGCGAGGGCCCGCTCGCCGGCGAGCCCCTGCTCGACCCGGCCGTGTGGACGCCGTGGGTGCCGCTCTACCTGGGGATCGTGCTGCTCGCCTGGGGGTGGGAGCTGCCGCGCTTCCGCCGCGGTCCCGGACCGCGGGCCGGGCCCGGCCCGGGCGGCGGCCGTGCTGTCCGGGACAGCGCTCGGCCCGCGGGAGCTCCTCGGAGCTCCCGCGGGCCGGGAGAGGGCCTCTGCCGCCGCGGGGTGCCGAGCGGTGCGGAGCGCGGGACGCCTCGTGGGCGTCCGGCGCCGGCCGGGATGCGCGGAACCGGGTCCGGTGGCGCACCGTGTGATCACCAGTTGACACCGTGGTCAGCACGATGCGCAAACGTCTACTCTGAACCTGATCAGATCGACCGATTTCGGTCGGGAAGGAGGGGCTGCTGTGGTCAGCATGACGAACGGCGGGGCCGGGACGGGTCCGCTGGACCCGACGGACCGGAGGATCCTGGCGGCGCTGGACGAGGACCCGCGGATGACCGTGCTGGCCCTGGCACAGCGCACGGGCCTGGCGCGCGGGACCATCCACGCCCGGCTCGAGCGCTACCGCGCGAGCCCCGCGCTGCGCCCGCACAGCACCCGGGTGACGCCGGCGGCGCTCGGCTACGGTCTGGCCGCGAGCGTGGCCGTGGAGCTCGACCAGCACCAGCTCGACGAGGCGATCGCCGGTCTGCAGGCGATTCCCCAGGTCATCGAGGTGTTCGCCCCCGCCGGGCAGACGGACCTGCTGTGCCGGGTGG
Organism: Kocuria cellulosilytica; assembly: GCF_040981245.1. Classification (NCBI taxonomy): domain Bacteria; kingdom Bacillati; phylum Actinomycetota; class Actinomycetes; order Micrococcales; family Micrococcaceae; genus Kocuria; species Kocuria cellulosilytica. The sequence goes on from NZ_JAVFWZ010000009.1 coordinate 116,185, forward strand.
TCGCGAAGGACCCCGAGGACCTCTACCGGGTCTCCGAGGAGATCCGGTTGTGCCCCGGCATCCTGCGGACGTCGACGAGCATGTTCCTGCGCACCGTCATCCCGTACCGGGTGGCGCCGCTGCTCGCGGAGGACGGGACGCCGGGCAGGGACGGGGTCAGTTCCGGGCGGCCGCGCCCATGACCTCGGCCCGCAGCCGGTCCAGGTCCACGTCGTCGCCCTCGTGCAGGCCGTGGGTGCGGACCCACGCGCGGGCGCTGAGCATGATCTCGTCGTAGTACTGGTGGGTCTCGCAGTGGGCGGCCCCGATCCGGGCCTGGGCGCGGGGCTCACAGCTGTCCTCCGTGAAGGAGATGACGGCCACCGGGCTGAGCGCCAGGCCGACCACGCCGCGGACCGCCGTGATGGTGCGGCCGTGGAACGTGTCGCCGGGGGCGAGGTCCCAGGCCCTGGCGGTGGGGTGCTGATGGGTGAGGTCCATGATCGATCGGCTCTTGAGCTGGAGGGGAGTCCGCCCCGCCGGCGCACAGCGCCGGGGAACGGCCCCGGGAACGGGAGGTGATGGAGGAAGAGCGGAGGAAAGGAGGGGGCGGCCGGGGGCCGGCCGGTGTGCGGCCGGCCCCCGGCGCCGTCCGGTCAGTGGCCGAGGCCGGTCCAGTGGCTGGTGTCCTGGTACCAGGGGGACCAGGAGTAGCCGTCGTAGTAGCGGTACTTGACCACGTGGTAGACCTTCTTGTCGTCGTGGTGGTCCAGGTGCTTGTAGTGCCCGCCGCCCCAGGCGCCGCCCCAGTAGTAGTAGTGGTCGCCGCCGGTGTAGTGGTGGTGGCCGTGCTTGCTCACCGCGTAGTAGTGCTGCTTGACCTCCACCTTGTACCACTTGGGGCACTTCACGTGGAACGGGTACTTGACGATCTTCTTCCCGTGGTGCCACGTCCAGGAGGGCTTGTGGGCGTCGACCGAGCAGTGCTTCTGGTGCGGCTTGTGCGACTCCGTCCCGAGCACCGAGGACTGCGCCGAGTCGGCCGGCGCCGGAGCCGCCTGGGCGGGGGAGCCCAGCAGGGGCAGGGCGCCGGCGGCCAGGGTCAGGGAGGCCAGGGACAGCACCGCCTTGCGGGCGTAGCGGCGGGCGCCGGCCGGCTGCGGGGCTGCGGACGAGGTGGTTTCGATGGACATTTCGGGTCTCCTGCGGAAGAGGGACTGCGTGGCTGCCGGTGGTTCCTCCCCGGGGTCCGGCGGGGAACTTCTCGAACCGACAGGACCAGATTCGCAGTCGGGGGCACCGCGCGGCGTCCACCCGGGAGTTGAACTCCGGCGTACAACCGGGGTGGTACGCGCCGGGCCGGGGGGCAGGGCTCAGAAGCTGTCCGTGGGCTTGACGAGCCCGCTCTTGAACGCGGCCGTCACCGCCTGGGCGCGCTCGCTGACGCCCAGCTTCAGGAAGATCCGGTGGACGTGGGTCTTCACGGTCGCCTCGCTGAGGAACAGCCGCCGGGCGATCTCCGTGTTGGTCAGGCCGTGGGCGACGGCGACCAGGACCTCGCGCTCCCGCCGGGTGAGCTGCTGCAGCTGCTCCGGCGGCGGGACGGCCGGGTCGGGGTGCCGGCTGAACTCGGTCAGGAGCCTGCGGGTCACGTCCGGGTCCAGCCAGCCCCCGCCGCGGGCGAGGGAGCGCACGGCGTCCGCCAGGACCTTGGGCGCGGAGCTCTTGAGGATGAAGCCGGAGGCGCCCGCCCGCAGCGCGGCGTGGACGGCGGCGTCCTCGTCGAACGTCGTCAGCATCAGGACGGTGGTGACGTTCGGCATCCGGTCGAGGAACGCGTCGGACGTGAGCACCCGGGTGGCGGCCACCCCGTCCGTGCCGGGCATGCGCACGTCCATGACCACCACGTCCGGCTGCAGGCGGGCCGTCTCCTCGACGGCCGCCGCGCCGTCGGCGGCCTCGCCGACGACGATCAGGTCCGGCTCGGCGGTGAGGAGCATGGCCAGCCCGGAGCGCACCATCGCCTCGTCGTCCACCAGGAGCACCCGGACGGGTGCGGGTTCCGTGCCCCGTGTCATCCGGTGGCCTCCCCGCCCGCGGCGGCCGCCGCGGCGCCGTGCGGGTCGGCGGGGCCGACGGGAAGCCGCGCCGACACCAGGTACCCGCCGTGCGGGTCGGGGCCGGCCGTCGCCTCGCCGCCCACCGCCCGGGCGCGCTCCGCCATCCCCCGCACTCCGTGCCCGGTCGACAGCCGCGCGGCGAGGCGACCGCGGGTCCCGGCGCCGTCCGTGCGGACGGAGAGCTCGACGTCCCGGGGCCCCCAGTCGAGGGCCACCCGGACGGGGCGGTCCGGGGCGGCGTGCTTGACGGCGTTGGTCAGGGCCTCCTGCGCGATGCGGTAGGCAGCCTCGTCCACGGCCGGCTCCAGGGCGCAGGGCTCGCCCGCCACGCAGAGCTCCACCTCCCGGCCCGCCGCGCGCAGGTGGTCCAGCAGCCCGTCGAGGCGCTGCAGGCCCACCGGCTCCTGCTCCGCCCGGGCCGCCGGCGCCGGGGAGAGCAGGCCCAGCATGCGCCGCAGCTCCGTGACGGCCTGCTCACCGAGCTCGTCGACCTGCCGCAGCGCCGCCCGGGCCCGGTCCGGGTCGCGCTCCATGACGCGCTCGGCCCCTCCGGCCTGCAGCACCATGAGGCTCACCGCGTGCGCCACGACGTCGTGCAGCTCCCGGGCGATGCGCTGGCGCTCCTCGGCCTCGGCCCGGGCGGCGGCCAGCCGGGCCACGAGCTCACGCTGCGCCACGCTCCAGCGGACCCACCGGCCCACGCCGAAGACGACGAGGTGGGCCACGGTGAGGAACAGGGCCGCGACGAGGAACGCGGCCGCCCGCATCGACGGGTCGGGGGTGTCCTGGACGGTGGCGTGCACGCTGGTGGCGACCGGCAGGAACGCGATCGCCAGGCCGGGGACCGCCCTGCGGTCCGGGCAGTGCGCGGCCACCGCGAAGAGGGCCAGCCAGACGCAGAAGATGGGGTGGAACCCGAAGCCGAGCAGCGCGACGGCCACGGCGCCCAGCGCGACCAGCAGGAGCACCGCCAGGGGCCACCGCCGGCGCCAGAACAGGGGCAGGTACAGCAGCGCCGCCGAGAGCACGACGAGCCAGGGGGCGACCGCGCCGGGCTCCGCCGTGCGGTCCCACGTGATCTGGAGCTCGATGCCCCACAGCACCGGCACCGCGACGAGGTCCAGGGCCACGCGCGAGGGGTGTCTCCAGGATCTCATCGGCCCCCCCGCTCAGCTGCACACGGACCTGCCGAAGACGGTGCAGATCCACATCCGCTCGACGGGAGGGGCGGGCAGCCGGCAGTCCTCGACGATCGAGTGGCGCCGGATCTCCTCCCACGCCACCACGGGCCGCAGGGCGTCCTCGGCGCAGTCCGGGACCTCGGCGGGCCGTGCCCCCAGCGCCGTCTCCACGGCCGAGCACAGTTCGGCGCCCGTGGCGAGCCGGCGCTCGGAGCCCGCGCCGTCCGGAGGGCCCTGCGCCGGGCACCCGGACGGGTGCTCGAGCCGGATGCCCGTCATCTCGGAGTCCGGGTCGTGCAGGACGCCGTGCAGCAGGATCCGCGAGATCCTGATCCGCTCGACCTCGTCCGTGCGCCCCGACGCGACCCGGGCGATCAGCACCTCGGGGTCGACGTCCCGTCCCAGCCAGTCCGGCGGGCCCTGCACCAGCACGTAGTCGCTGTCCACCAGCCGTCCCCACGCCAGGTGCCCCTCGACGGCGTCGGGCGCTCGCGCGTTCTGGACGGACACCAGTGTCCGGAATTCTGTCTCGAGTGTCGCCATGCCGAGCCCCCCCGCCAGTCGTGCGGCAATTCTCCTCGTCCGCCCACGTCAAGTCCATAGTCGGCGTCCCGGGCGGGCCGGCCGGTGCGTCCCGCGGCGCCTTCGGGGGCCCGGAGCCCTGGTCTCGCGGGGCCGTGCGCGGTACCGTAAGCAGACTGGCGAATTTGTTGTTTTTCGTCACCGCTGATCGTCGAGACGGAACGAAGGAGATGCCATGAGCACCAAGGTCGAGAAGACTGTCGTGGTCGACGTGCCGCTGACCACCGTGTACAACCAGTGGACCCAGTTCGAGGACTTCCCCCACTTCATGAGCGGCGTGCAGAGCGTGACGCAGCGCGGCGACGACCGCCTCGAGTGGGTTGCCGAGATCGGCGGCGTCCGCCGGCAGTGGGAGGCGAAGATCGTGGAGCAGGTCCCGGACCGCCGGGTCTCCTGGGCCGCCACCGAGGGCGCCACCAACGCCGGCACCGTGATGTTCCACGACGCGGGCAACGGCCGGACCGAGGTGCACCTGGTCCTCGAGTACGAGCCCGAGGGCCTCGTGGAGAAGGTCGGGGACAAGCTCAACGTGGTCGAGAACCAGGCCGAGGGCGACCTCGAGCGGTTCAAGAAGTTCATCGAGGACGAGGGCTACGCGACCGGCGCCTGGCGGGGCTCCGTCGACGAGGGCGCGCCCGTCGGCACCCCCGGGGTCGAGCACGCGGCCGCCTCCCGCGGGGACGACGGCAAAGCCGGGGTGTCCGGCAAGGCGGTCGCCGCCGGCGTCGCGGCGGCCGGCGTCGCGGCCGCCGGGGCGGCCGCCGCGGCGAAGAAGAAGGACTCCGCTCCGGACACGGAGCCGGTCACCCTCGAGTCGTCGGCGCCGCCCGCGGCACCGACGGCCCCTGCGGCGCCGGTGACCTCCGGCGAGACCGTGACCGGTGAGGTCCCGCCGATCCCCACCGTGGACGAGGCCCTCACCGACGACACCGTCGACGCGGACCTGGACGTGGACCCCACCAGCCGGCGCATCGACGACCGCCCCGCGGGCGGCGCGCTCTGAGCCGGCCCCTCCCGTGCGCCGGGCCCCCGACCGCCGCGGTCGGGGGCCCGGTGCACGGGAGGGGTGACCGGTGCGGCCGAGCCGCGCCCGGACCGGGCACGGGGGCCGCCGGCCCGGTCAGCCGGTGACGGCCCCCAGCGACGCCGAGCGCACCAGCTTGACGTACTTGCCCAGCACACCGCCCTCGTACTGCGGGCGCAGGGGGGCCCAGCCGTCGCGGCGCCCGGCCAGCTCCTCGGCGTCCACCAGCAGGTCCAGGGAACGGGCCGCCAGGTCCACTCGGATCCGGTCGCCGTCGCGCAGGAACGCGATCGGACCGGCGTCGACGGCCTCCGGCGCGATGTGGCCGATGCACAGGCCCGTGGTGCCGCCCGAGAACCGCCCGTCGGTGAGCAGCAGCACGTCCTTGCCGAGCCCCGCGCCCTTGATCGCCCCGGTGATGGCCAGCATCTCGCGCATCCCCGGACCGCCCTTGGGGCCCTCGTAGCGGATGACGAGCACGTCCCCGGCCGTGATCTCGCCGGCCTCGAGGGCGTCCATCGCCGCCTGCTCGCGCTCGAAGACCCGGGCCGGGCCCTCGAAGACCTCGGCGTCGAAGCCGGCGGACTTCACCACCGCGCCCTCCGGCGCCAGGGAGCCGTGCAGCACCGTGATCCCGCCCGTGCGGTGGATGGGGTTGTCGAGCGTGCGGATCACGTCGCCGTCCAGGGGATCGGGGTCCAGGGCGGCCAGGTTCTCGGCCACCGTGCGCCCCGTCACGGTGAGGGCGTCGCCGTGCAGCAGCCCGGCGTCGAGCAGCGCCTTCATGACCACGGGGATGCCGCCGTGCCGGTCGACGTCGTTCATGACGTAGCGGCCGAACGGCTTGAGGTCCGCGAGGTGGGGGACGCGGTCACCGATCCGGTTGAAGTCCTCCAGGGTGAGCTCCACCTCCGCCTCGTGGGCGATGGCCAGCAGGTGCAGGACGGCGTTGGTGGACCCGCCGAGGGCCATGAGCACGGTGACGGCGTTCTCGAAGGCCTCCTTCGTCAGGACGTCCCGCGCCGTGATGCCCTGCCGGAGCATCTCGACCACGGCCTCCCCGGAGCGGTGGGCGAACTGGTCGCGCCGCCGGTCCGCCGAGGGCGGGGCCGCGGAACCCGGCAGGCTCATGCCCAGGGCCTCGGCCACGGAGGCCATGGTGTTGGCCGTGTACATCCCGCCGCAGGCGCCCTCGCCCGGGCAGATGGACCGCTCGATCCGGTCGAGGTCGGCCCGGCCCATCAGGCCCGCCTTGCACGCGCCCACGGCCTCGAACGCGTCGATGAGGGTGACGTCCTTCTCGGTCCCGTCGCTGAGCTTCACCCACCCCGGCGCGATGGTCCCGGCGTAGAGGAACACCGAGGCCAGGTCCAGGCGGGCGGCGGCCATGAGCATGCCGGGCAGGGACTTGTCGCACCCGGCCAGCAGCACGGAGCCGTCGAGGCGCTCCGCCTGCATCACCGTCTCCACGGAGTCCGCGATGACCTCCCGCGAGACCAGCGAGAAGTGCATTCCCACGTGCCCCATCGAGATCCCGTCCGAGACCGAGATCGTGCCGAACTGGAGGGGGTAGCCGCCCCCGGCGTGGACGCCCTCCTTGCAGCCCTGGGCGAGCCGGTCCAGCGAGAGGTTGCACGGGGTGATCTCGTTCCAGGAGCTCGCGATGCCGATCTGCGGCTTCTCCCAGTCGGCGTCGCCCATGCCCACGGCGCGGAGCATGCCGCGGCTGGCGGTCGCGTCGATGCCGTCGGTGACCTGACGGCTGCGGGGCTTCATGTCGGGGCTCATGCGGTCTCTCCCGGGTCGTCGGTGCGCGGTGGGGTGCGCGGGGCAGGGCGTCCCGCGAACCTATCAACGGAACTCGAGGAGCGTCGAGGGATGTCCACGGCCGGCACGGAACTTTGTGCCCGCAGGGGGAAGACAAGGCGTGCCCGGCCCTCCTAGGGTGGGAGCAGGCAACGATAAGCAACCTGATCGAAGGAGCCCGAGATGCCCGAGGCACCCGTCTCCCAGCACGCCCGCGCGATGGCCGACGACGAGGGCGGGATGCCCGAGCAGCAGCAGACGCCCCCGGGCCTGACCGCCGCCATGGACCCCGTGCCGGACCACGGGGAGGCGTCCTGGGAGGGGCGGGGCCGGCTCGAGGGGCTCAAGGCCCTGATCACCGGCGGGGACTCCGGGATCGGCCGGGCCGTGGCGATCGCGTTCGCCCGGGAGGGCGCCGACGTCGCGATCAACTACCTCCCCGACGAGCAGGAGGACGCCCAGGACGTGGTGGGCTGGATCGAGAAGGCCGGGCGCACCGCGGTCCTGGTCCCCGGCGACGTGCGCGAGGAGCGGAACTGCCAGGACATCGTGGACCGGGCGGTCGATGGCCTCGGCGGGCTCAACGTGGTCGTGAACAACGCGGGCTTCCACTGGGCGCGCGGGGAGGCGGGGCTCCAGGGGCTCGCCACGGAGGACCTGGAACGGGCCGTGCGCACCAACCTCTACGGCACCCTGTGGATCAGCCGCGCGGCGCTGCCGCACCTCGGCCGCGGGGACAGCATCATCAACACCACGTCCGTGCAGGCCTACGACCCCTCGGTGTCGATGGTCGACTACGCCGCCACGAAGGCGGCCCTCAACAACGTCACCGCCAACCTCGCCGCCGAGCTCGGCCCCGACGGCATCCGCGTCAACGCCGTGGCCCCCGGGCCCGTGTGGACCCCGCTGGGGCCGGCCACCAAGGAGCCCGGGGCGGTCGCGAACATGGGCAAGGAGACGCCCCTCGGGCGGGTCGCCCAGCCCGCCGAGCTGGCCGGCGCCTACGTCTTCCTCGCCAGCCCGGCCGAGGCCAGCTACGTCAGCGGCATCGTGCTCGGCGTCACCGGCGGCATGCCCGTCTTCTGAGCAACCCCCCACGGAAGGAGCACCTCGTGCCCAAGACCGGCCAGGACGACCACGCCAAGAAGAGCGAGCTGCCCTCCACCCTGCAGCGCTCGGGACGGAAGGCGCAGGACACGTTCGCCAAGACCTACGACTCCGCGCTCGAGCAGTACGACGACGAGGAGCGCGCGGCGCGCACGGCCTACAGCGCGCTCAAGCACACCCACGAGAAGGTCGGCGACCACTGGGAGGGCAAGGAGGAGCCCGGGCCCTCCGACGAGCACGCCGCCGGGGGCCGCGACTCCCGTGCGGAGACCGCCGGCGGGGTCGACGCGAACTCCTCGAAGCAGCACCTCTACGAGGTGGCGAAGCGGCTCGGCGTCGAGGGCCGCTCCTACATGACCAAGAAGGAGCTCGTCGACGCGATCCGGAAGGCCAACGACGCCGCGACGCGCCGAGCCCGGGAGGACTGAGGAGCGGCCGGGCTCAGAGGACGCCCAGCAGCCCGCGCACCAGCGTGATCGCCCCGCCCAGCCCCGCCAGGACGAGGGCGATCGTGCGCGCGGTGCTCAGCGGCACGCGGCGGGCGACGACCCCGCCGATCCGCACGCCCAGCACCACCGTGAGGACCACTCCGGGCGCCACCCACCACGGGGGCATCCCGTCCGTGCCGGCCGCCCCGAGCAGGGTCTTGGTGAGCACCGACAGGGCGCCCATCGTCATGAACACCGGCTGCAGGGTCGCGGCGAAGGAGCGCTGCTCCCAGCGGGCCAGCCGGGAGTGGATCACCATGACCGGTCCGGCCACCCCCGCCGTGGTGTTGAAGAAGCCCCCGATCGCCCCGGCGAGCACCGTGGGCAGCCGCCCCGGCCACTCGGGCAGGCGGGGGAGCCCGAACATGGTGGTCAGCGCCAGCAGCACCACACCGCCCACGACCACCTGCAGCCAGGCCGCGGGCAGCTCGCGCACCACGAGCGCCGCGGGCACGGCGCCCACCGCGGCGGCCGGGGCGATGAGCGCGTAGCGCCGCCAGTCCACGTGGCGCCACACCGAGAGCATGATGAGGAACCCGGAGACGGTCGTCGTCGCGTTGGTCACGAGCACGCCCGTGGCGGGGCCCAGCAGCAGCGCGAGGGTCGGGGCCACCACCAGACCGACCCCGGTGCCCGAGACGCGCTGCAGGACCGAGCCCACGAGGATCGCGAGGGCGGCGACGACGATGATCTCCACGGGTCCCATTCTGCGCCCCGTCCGCCCGGTCCCGGTGCGCACGCGGCCGGTCGTGGCACTTCCCGGATTCGATAAGTACCCTTGCTGTCACGCGAGGTCCCTGCGGGACGACGACGACCGAAAGGTGCGCCATGAGCATCACCCGAGACCTGATCATCGACGGGGAGCACGTGCCCGCCCTCAGCGGGAGGACCGCCGAGGACGTCAACCCCTACACGGGCGAGGTCTTCGCCACCGTCGCCGCGGGCGGGCCCGAGGACGTGACCCGCGCCGTCGACGCCGCCGCGGCCGCCGCCGAGGAGTGGGCGGGGATGGCCCCCGGCGCCCGCCGGCGGATCTTCCTGCGCGCGGCGGACCTGTTCGAGGAGCGCATCGAGCAGGGCGCGGACATCATGGCCCGCGAGGTCGGCGGCGTGCGCGGCTGGGCGGAGTTCAACACCCACCTGGCCGCCGACATCCTCCGGGAGGCCGCCGCCGCCACGACCCTGCCCCAGGGCGAGGTGCTGGCCACCGACCTGCCGGGGGTGCGCTCGATGTCGGTGCGCCAGCCCTACGGGGTGGTCGCCGCGATCTCCCCCTGGAACGCCCCCTTCATCCTGGGGATGCGCTCCATCGCGGTGCCCCTGGCCGTGGGCAACACCGTGGTCCTGAAGCCCAGCGAGGACGCGCCGCTGGCCTGCGGCCTGTTCCTCGCCGACGCCCTGGTCGACGCCGGCCTGCCGGCCGGGGCGCTGAACGTGGTGACCAACGACCGCGCGGACGCCGCGGACGTCGTCTCGGCACTGATCTCCGACCGGAGGGTGCGGATCGTCAACTTCACCGGGTCCACCGCCGTGGGCCGCACCATCGGCACGCTCGCGGCGCAGCACCTCAAGCCCGCCGTGCTGGAGCTCGGCGGCAAGAACAGCCTGGTGGTGCTCGAGGACGCCGACCTGGACTACGCGGTGGACGCCGCGGCGTTCGGGGCCTACATGAACGCCGGGCAGATCTGCATGTCCGTGGACCGGGTGCTCGTGGACCGCGCCGTCGCCGCGGAGTTCACCGAGAGGTTCGCCGAGAAGGTCAAGGGCCTGCCCACGGGGGACCCGACCGACCCGGGCACCGTCATCGGCCCCGCCGTCAACGCCCGGGCCGCCGAGCGGCAGTACGGGCTCATCGACGACGCCGTGGCCAAGGGCGCCGTGGTGCGCGCCGGCGGGCACCGGCTCGAGAACTCGCTCGTGCCCGCGACCGTCCTCACCGAGGTCACCCCGGCGATGGACATCTTCGACGACGAGATCTTCGGCGCCATCACCACCGTCTTCGAGGTGGACGGCCCGGACGAGGCCGTGGAGTTCGCGAACAACACCGACTACGGCCTCACCGCCGGGGTCATCACCGAGGACCTCGGGGCGGGCATGGCCGTGGCGAAGCGGCTCCGGACCGGGATCGTGCACGTCAACGACCAGTCCGTCGCCGACGAGCCGCAGGCCCCCTTCGGCGGGATCCAGGAGTCCGGGTACGGGAAGTTCGGCGGCCAGGCCGGCGTCGAGTCGTTCAGCGAGCGGCGGTGGATCACCGTCCAGGAGGAGGGCCACGCCCGGTTCCCGTTCTGAGCGGGAGCGCAGCCGTGAGCCCGAACCAGCACACAGCGCAGGTCTCCGCGGAACGGCTCCGGGAGGTCGCCGCGTCCCGCTTCGGCATCGACGAGTTCCGGGAGGGGCAGCTCGAGGCGATGGAGGCGGCGGCCACCGGCCGGGACGTCCTGGCGGTGATGCCCACCGGTCACGGCAAGTCCGCGATCTACCAGGTCCCGGGCGCCGCGCTGCCCGGGACGGCCGTGGTGGTGTCCCCGCTGATCGCCCTCCAGCACGACCAGGTCGAGGCGATCAACGAGGACCTGGGGGCGGAGGTCGCCTTCGCGCTGAACTCCGCGGTGGGGGCCCGCCGCGAGCGTGCCGCCTGGGCGGCGGTGGAGCGCGGGGACGCGAAGTTCCTCTTCCTCGCCCCCGAGCAGCTGGCCCGGGAGGAGACGACGCAGCGGCTCGCCGCGCACCCGCCGTCCCTGTTCGTGGTGGACGAGGCGCACTGCATCTCCTCCTGGGGCCACGACTTCCGCCCCGACTACCTCGTGCTCCGGGAGGCGGCCGAACGGCTGGGCCGCCCGCCTGTCGTGGCCCTCACCGCCACCGCCTCCCCGCACACCCGGGCCGAGATCGTCGACCGGCTCGGTCTGCGCGACCCCCTGGTCCTGGTGCACAGCTTCGACCGGCCCAACATCGAGCTGCGGGTCGTGCGCCACCATCGCTCCTCCGACAAGCGCCGTGCGGTGCTCGACGAGGTCGCCGGACTCGGGGGCCCCGGGCTGGTCTACGTCGCCACCCGCAAGGAGACCGAGGACTACGCCGCGGAGCTCACCCGGCGCGGCGTGCGCGCCGAGGCCTACCACGCGGGGCGCCGGAAGTCCGAGCGGGACCAGGTGCACACCCGGTTCCACGACCACGAGCTCGACGTGGTCGTGGCCACCACCGCCTTCGGGATGGGCATCGACAAGCCGGACGTGCGCTTCGTGGTGCACGCGGACATCCCCGACTCCCTGGACAGCTACTACCAGGAGATCGGCCGGGCGGGCCGGGACGGGCGGCCCGCCCTGGCCGTGCTGCACTACCGCTCCGAGGACCTGGGGCTGCAGCAGTACTTCGCCGGGGCCGCCCCCGAGCCGGAGGACCTCGAGAAGGTCTTCCGCGCGGTCCGCCGGCACGGGCCGGTCCGGTCCCGGGAGCTGCGCGAGCACACCGGGCTCGGCCCGCGCGCCCAGGCCCGGGCCCTGCACCTCCTCGAGCACAGCGGCGGCGTGCTCGCCCGGCGCGAGGGCTGCCGTGCCGTGGACGGCGCCACGACGGGAGCCGCCGTCGCCGCCGCGCTCGCGGAGGCCGAGGCCCGGCACCGGATCGACCGGTCCCGGATCGACATGATGCGCGGCTACGCCGAGACGGACGGGTGCCGGCGGGACTGGCTGCTCAACTACTTCGGCGAGGAGACCGGCGGCTGGTGCGGCAACTGCGACAACTGCGCGGAGACGGGCTCCGCCGCCGAGGCCGAGGAGCGGGCCGCCGCCACCCCGCACGGGTGGGAGATCCAGACCCCGGTCACCCACCGCGAGTGGGGGCACGGGATCGTCATGGGCGCGGAGCCGGACCGGATCATCGTCCTGTTCGAGTCGGTCGGCTACAAGGAGCTGTCTCTGCGGCTCGTCGAGGAGCACGAGGGCCTGCTGGAGCGCGGTCCCGAGGAGCGGCGGGAGGACGGCGGGTGAGCCCCGGGAGGCGCCCGCCGGTCAGCGGACGACGTCGTAGACGGCCTTGAGGACGCCGTTGGCGTAGGCCTCGTGCTCGACCAGCTCGAGCCTGCGGAAGGTGTCGGTGCTGTCGTCGAAGAGGCGGCGGCCCGCGCCGAGCAGCACGGGGAACACCAGGAGGTGGTACCGGTCCACGAGTCCCGCGGCGGCGAGGCCCTGGGCCAGGGTGGCGCTGCCGTGGACCAGGACGGTGCCGTCGACCGTCTCCTTCAGCCGCGCGACCTCGTCGAGGGAGCGCAGCACGGTGGTGTTGTGCCACTGCGGGTCCTCCAGGGTGGAGGAGACCACGTACTTGGGCATGGCGTTGTACTCCGCGAACTCCTCCATCGAGGGCCACACGGGGGCGAACTCGTCGTAGCTGTCCCGGCCCATCAGCATCGCCGCCGCCTCCTTCTGCTCCCGGTCCTTGAGCTCGTAGGCGGCCTCGTCGTAGGGGACGTGCCGGAACGTCCAGCCGGCGTGCGGGTGCGGGCCGCCGCCGGGGGAGTCGACGACGCCGTCGAGGGTGATGAACTCGGTGACGATCAGCTGGCCCACGGGGATCTCCTGCCGGTGCGGTCGGTGCTCCTGTCTGCGGCTCCTACTCTGGCGCGGCCGCGCGGCGGTGGAAAGGGCTCGGCGCCCCATGACGGGATCGGCCGTCGGCCGGGGCGTGCCGGTCCCTTGCGCGGCCGGGGCCGCGGTGGGACCCTCGGCAGGGACGAGGGTTCGGCGAGGGTCCGGGAGGCACCCGTGGCGGCGGAGCAGGCGACCGGGCGGACGGTGGCGCAGGTGCGGACCACGTGCTGCGTGGTGGGCGGAGGCCCGGCCGGGCTGCTGGCCGGTGTGCTGCTCGCGCGCCAGGGCGTGGACGTGGTCGTGCTGGAGAAGCACGCGGACTTCCTGCGGGACTTCCGCGGCGACACCCTGCACCCCTCCACCCTGGAGGTGATGGCCGAGCTCGGCTGGCTCGAGGACGTCCTGGCGCTGCCGCACACCCGCGTGGAGCGCGCCACCGTCTCCCTCGGCGGGGAGACGGTCGTGGTCGGCCGCTTCGACCGCCTGCCCGTGCGCTGCCCGTTCATCGCGTTCCTGCCGCAGTGGGACTTCCTGGACCTGCTCGCCGAGAAGGGCCAGGCACTGCCCGGCTTCCGGCTGCTGCGCTCCACGGCCGCCGACGGCCTGCTCGTCGAGGACGGCCGGTGCACCGGCGTCACGGCGCACGACGACGACGGGACCCCGGTGCAGGTCCGGGCCGAGCTGGTGCTGGCCGCCGACGGCCGCGACTCCGTGCTGCGGGCCGCCGCCGGCCTGGTCCCGCGGGCCTCGCCGTCCCGGATGGACGTGCTGTGGTTCCGCGTGCCCCGCAGCGAGGGCCAGGAGCAGCCGCTGTTCAACGCCGGGGACGGGGCGGTGGTCGCCCTGCCGCGCACCGGCTACTGGCAGGCCGCCATGATCGTGCGGGCCGGTGAGCACGACGCGCTGCGCGCCCAGGGGCTGGAGGCCTTCCGGGACCGGGTGCGCGCGCTCGCCCCCGGGCTGGGGGAGGGGCTCGCCACGATCGAGGACTGGGAGCAGGTGAAGCTGCTGCGCGTGCGCGTGGACCGGCTGCGCCGCTGGTGGCGGCCCGGGGTCCTGTTCCTCGGCGACGCCGCCCACGCGATGTCCCCGGCCGGCGGCGTGGGCATCAACCTGGCGATCCAGGACGCAGTGGCCGCGGCGAACCTCCTCGGCCCGCGCCTGCTGCACGGCGGGGTGCGGGCGCGGGACCTCGCGCGGGTGCAGCGGCGGCGGGCGTGGCCGGCGCGCGTCACCCAGCTGTTCCAGCTCGTGCTGGCCCGTCGGTTGGTCCCCTCCCGGCCCGGGCAGGCGCCGCGGCCGCCGGTGCCGCTGGGCGTGGTGCGGGCGCTGCCGTTCCTGCCCCACCTGACCGGACGGGCCATCGGCATCGGCCTCCGGCCCGAGCACGTCCGTCCGCTGCCCCGCGACTGACGGACCCCGGCCCGTCCGGCCGGGGCCGTGAGCTCAGGGCCGCGGGCTGAGCCGGTCGACCGCGGCCAGGAGGTGCTCCAGGATCGTGTGCCGCTGCGCGCTGCCGTCGGGCAGCAGGCCGATCGACGCGTTCTGGTAGAGCCCGTCGCCCATCTGCTGCACCGCCGTGGCCACCACCGGGTCCCCCACGTCCGCGAGGATGAGCTCGTACCACGCCTCCTCGAGCCGCTTGAGGGCGGCACGGGCGTTCTCGTCCCCGGCCTGGACCAGGCGGGAGGCCACGATCAGGGCCCGGTCCAGCCGGCTGTCCTCGAACAGGGACGTGACGAGGAAGTAGCGGGCGGCCCCGTCCGGCGCCGCCGCCATGGCCTCGAGGTCCAGGCGCATGAGCTCCTCGAGCCGCTGCAGCGTCGCGTCCACGAGGGCCTGGCGGTGCGGGAAGTGGTAGAGCAGGCCCCCCTTGGACACGCCGGCGGCGGCGGCGACGGCGTCGAGGGTCGCGGCTCGTTCGCCGTCGTCGAGGACGATCTGCTCGAAGGCGGCCAGGAGCTTGTCCCGGGCCACGGGTGGGCGCGGCATGTGAGGAAGACCTCCCTGGATCGGACGTGGTGCCCATTGTGCCAGCCCGCCCATAACTGTACCGTCTAGACGGTACAGTTAATGCGGCTGTCCGATCCCGATCCGTTTCCCCGGAGGTGAACCATGACCACTCTGCTGACGCCCCGCCCCACGGCCGGTGCGCGCGAATGGGCCGCGCTCGCGGTCCTGATGATGCCCGTCCTGCTCGTGTCGGTCGACAACACGGCCCTGAGCTTCGCGCTGCCCACCATCTCCCAGGCACTGCACCCCACCGGGGCGCAGCTGCTGTGGATCGTGGACGTCTACCCCCTCGTGCTGGCCGGCCTGCTCATCCCCATGGGGTCACTGGGGGACCGGATCGGCCGTCGGCGGCTGCTGCTGATCGGCGGCACGGGCTTCGCCGCCGTCTCCGCGGCGTCGGCCTTCGCGCCCACCGCCGAGTTGCTGGTGGCCGGGCGGGCCGCGATGGGGCTCTTCGGCGCGATGCTGATGCCGGCCACCCTGTCCCTGCTGCGCAACATCTTCCTGGACCCGGGCCAGCGCCGGATCGCGATCGCGGTGTGGGCCGGCGGCTTCAGCGGCGGCGCCGCGCTCGGGCCGATCGTCGGCGGCTTCCTGCTCAACCACTTCTGGTGGGGCTCGGTGTTCCTGATGTCCGTGCCGGTGCTGCTGCCGCTGCTCGTGCTCGGCCCCGTCCTGGTGCCGGAGTCGCGCGACCCCCGGCCCGGGCCCGTGGACGTCCCGTCCGTGCTGCTCGCCATGCTGGCCATGACCCCGGTGGTGTACGGCGTCAAGGCGGCGACGGCCTCCGGGGAGCTGTTCCACGGCCTGCTCAGCGCGGCCTTCGGCGTGCTGGCCGGTGTGCTCTTCGTCCGGCGCCAGGCGGTCCTGGCGCACCCGATGCTCGACCTCGCCCTGTTCCGGCACCCGGGCTTCCGGGGCGGGGTGACCGTCAACGTGCTCGGCAACGTGGGGCTCTACGGGTTCCTGTTCATGCTGACCCAGTACCTGCAGCTCGTGGTCGGCCTGGACCCGATGAGCGCCGGACTGACCATGGTCCCGGGCCTCGTCCTCACGGTCCTCGCCGGCTTCCTGGCCGTGCGGGCCGTGCAGTGGCTGAGCCCGCGGACCGTGATCACCGCGGGGATGCTCCTGTCCGCGGCCGGCTTCCTCGTGGTCGCCCTCGCCGATCTCTCCGCGACCGCCGGCGCCGTGGTGGTCCTCATGGCCTTCTGCCTGGTCGGCACCGGCATCGGGCTCGCCGAGACGCTCTCCAACGACCTGGTCCTCACGGCCGCGCCGCCGCACAAGGCCGGGGCCGCCTCGGCGATCTCGGAGACCGGCTACGAGGTCGGTGCGGTGCTGGGCACGGCCGTGCTCGGCGGGCTGCTGACCGCGTTCTACCAGCGGCACCTCGATCTGCCCACGGCGCTGGAGCCCGGCTCCTCCGCGGCGGCGCACGAGACCCTCGGCGGGGCCGTCGAGATCGCGGAGGGCGCGGGGGCGCTCGGTCCCGCCGTGCGGGAGGCCGCCTTCGCGGCCTTCACCGCGGGCATGCACTGGACGGCGCTGGTCATGACGGCCGTGGTGGTCCTGGCCGCGTTCACGGTCGCCCGCGTGCTGCGGCCAGCCGCGCGCTGACCTGCCCGCCGCAGGCAGGGGCCGGTGTCGCCGCCGGATTGTTGTGCGGCTCCCCGCCCCGGGCGGACGTAGGCTCGGCGGCAGGGGCCGTCCGGTCCCCCCCCCGGTACGGAAGGAGCGGTCGCGATGACGCCGCAGGACCTGTTCGAGGACGCCGCCCGCCGCCCGTCCCAGGTGGCCGAGCACGTGCTCGAGGACATCTCGCCGGAGGTGCTGAACACCATGCCGGGAGGGACCGCGAACTCCGTGGCCTGGCTGGTGTGGCACGCGGCCCGCCAGCAGGACGCGCAGGTGGCCCGGCTCGCCGGTGCCGAGGAGGTGTGGACCGCCGAGGGCTGGAGCGGGCGGTTCGGCCTCGACCTCCCCGACTCCTCCATGGGCTTCGGCCACGGCCCGGAGGACGTCGCGCGCGTCCGTGTGGCGTCCCCCGACCTGCTGCGGGGCTACCTCGACGCGGTGGTCGAGCGCACCGTGGCCTACGTGCACGGGCTCACCGACGCCCAGCTCGACGACGTGGTGGACCGGTCCTGGAGCCCGCCCGTCACCCGCGGGGTGCGCCTGGTCAGCACGGTCGACGACGCCGCGCAGCACCTCGGCCAGGCCGCCTACGTCCGGGGGCTGCTCGACGACGGGTGGTCCGGGCCCTACTGACCGTTCCTCCCGGTGGCTCTCGCCCGCGCGGGCGCCGCGCAAGAGCGCTTCACCCAGGGCGAGAGCGTTTGCGTTTGCATAAAGTCGTCGTGTGACAAGGCGCCGATGAGGGGACGGCGGATCCCTCGGTCACGACCGGTTGTTCACTTAAGCTGATGCCGCGGGGCGACAGCGCCCCGATCATCTGCACGATCTTCTCGTCGCCGTCCGCGACATCCTGGGGGAAACACCGTCATGCCCCGCGACTCCTCTCGCCGCCCTGCTCCCACCGGTCTGCGCCACCGCGCGTCCTCGCCGGTCACCGCCCTCACCGCGTTCTCGGCCCTCGTGGCCGTCAGCGTGGCCGTCAGCGCGGGCATCGCACCGGAGGCCGGCGAGGACCGGGGGACCTCGGCGTTCGGCGCCCCGGCGGCCTCCGCGGAGCGGGCGGAGCACCAGGAGAGCCGGTGGAGCCTGCTCGCGGCCGGCCAGGAGCAGGAGGCGCCTCCGGCCCGCCCGGTGCGGGAGGACCGCGCCGTCTCGCCCGTGCGGGACGGCGGCGAGGGGAAGGGCTCCTGGCGGGCCGGGACAGGACGCGGTGACGGCGGTCGCGAGTCCGCGTCGACCGTGCGCCCGGGCCGGCAGGCGCCGAAGCTGTACCAGGGCGAGCTGCCCGTCAACACGATCATCGCGCCGACCCGGCCCGGCGCCGTGCTGCCCGGCGGGCAGTTCGGCTGGCGGATCGCCCCCGACCGCGGCGGGCGCGAGTTCCACAACGGGACCGACGTCTCGGCCGCGCCCGGCCTGCCGGTCGTCGCCGCCCTCGACGGCGTGGTGACGGCCGTGTTCTGGGACGTCTGGGGCGGCAACCGGGTGGAGGTCACCCACGCGGACGGGGTCAGGACCACCTACAGCCACCTCGAGGACGTCCGGGTGCGGACCGGTGACCGGCTCGCCGCCTCCGAGCAGCTCGGCACGGTCGGCGCCACCGGCGTCCGGGTCACGGGTCCGCACCTGCACTTCGAGACCTGGGTGGACGGCCAGGCGGTCGACCCCCAGTCCTTCGACTGGGTCGACGGCATGCGCGTCATTCCTGCCTCCCGCAGCAAGTACTCCCTCGAGGTCCCCGTGCCGGACGCGGTCGAGGACCCGGCGGCGCAGAAGGCCGAGGCCGCCCGGAAGAAGGCCGACGCCGCGAAGAGAGCGCAGGCCGCCCAAAAGTCCGAGGCCGCGAAGAAGCAGGCGAAGGCCGCCGAGAAGGCGGACGCGGTCAAGAGAGCCGAGGCAGCGAAGAAGGCCGAGGCGGCCCGGAAGACCGAGGCGGCGAAGAAGGCGGACGCGGCGAAGCGGGCGGAGGCGGCGAAAAAGCAGGCGGACGCCGCGCAGCGGGCGGAGCACGAGCAGAACGGCACCACCGAGCGGCCGGGGCGGCCGGTGGGGGACCCGCCGGCACCGGCGGCCCCGGTGGTGCCCGCTCCTCCCGCCGCTCCCGTGGAGGCCGACCCCGTGGTCCCCGCTCCGGCCCCACCGGCCGGGGTGGACCCTGCGCCGATCCCTGCCGAGCCGGCCCCCGGGCAGCAGCCCGTGCCGGCACCGGACCGTGAGCCGGTGACCGCCCCGGACCCGGTGCCGGTCCCCGACCCCGCACCGGCGCCCGACCCCGTGCAGGTCCCGGACTCCGTGCCGGTCCCCGACCCGGAGCCCGAGCTCGAACCGGGCGTCGCGCCACGGGTTCCCGACGCGGTGCGGGACACCGACGGGGACGGGACGCTCGACACGGAGGACCCCGACATCGACAACGACGGCACCCCCAACGAGCTGGACGACGACATCGACGGGGACAGGATCCCCGACGTCGTCGATCCCGACCTGGACGGGGACGGCCTGCGCAACGAGGAGGACCCGGACCGCGACGGGGACGGGATCCCGAACGACGAGGACGCGGAGCCGGACACCCCGGCGCCCACGGCGGCGGCCGGAGCGACCACCGACGCCGCCGAGGCCGCGGACCCGGCCGGACCGGGCGGGGCGGCCGGTCCGGAGGAGGCCGCCGGCGCCGCCGCGGCCGCTCCGGCGGACGGGTCCGTGCCGGCGGACGGAGCGGGCGAGGCGGACGGCCTCTGACGCCCGGCACGGAGTTATGCAGGTGTGACAAGGGCTTTCGCTGCGCCCTGCGCCGGGCGGACTAGAATCTGGCCCCGGGCCGACACATTCTTCGCGCAGGAGCGGGAGCCATGAGCACCACCGATCACGGTGCGCCGGGCGACGGGACGGCCAGGGCGCTCCGGGAACTCCGGGACCGCCTCACAGGGGGACTGGTCGAGCCGGGGGACCCCGACTACGACAGGGCCCGCCGGGTCTGGAACGGCCTGGTCGACGTCCGCCCCCGGGCCGTCGTGCGGGCCGGCGACGTCGGCGACATCGACCTCGTCCTGGCCGCGGCGCAGCGCACGCGGCTGCCGCTGGCGGTGCGGGGCGGCGGACACGGCGTGGCGGGCCACGGCACGGTCGAGGGCGGCCTGGTGCTGGACCTGGGGCGGCTGCGGGGCGTCGTCGTCGACCCCGCGAACCAGCTCGTGAGCGTGGACCCCGGCACCACCGTCGCCGGGCTCGACCGTGCCACGGCCCGGTACGGTCTCGCGGTCCCCGGCGGTCTCGTCGGCGCCGCCGGCGTGGCCGGACTGACCCTGGGCGGGGGCATGGGCTGGCTGACCCGCAGCAACGGGCTGACGCTCGACAACCTGGACTCCGCCGACGTCGTGACCGCGGCCGGCGACCATCTGCACGCCAGCGAGGAGGAGAACGCCGGGCTCTTCTGGGGCCTGCGCGGCGGCGGCGGCAACCTCGGAGTGGTCTCCTCCTTCACCTTCAGGGCCCGCCGGCTGCCCTCCGCCGTGCTCGCGGGGAACCTCTACTACCGCAGGCCGCACTGGCGGGACGCCCTGAGCGCCTTCGCCGGGTGGTCGCGCGGTCTGCCGGACGAGATGAACCCGGTGCTCAGCTTCGCGATCCCGCCGCCGGGAGCCGGGATGGGCGACGAGCCGGTGCTGACCGTGGGCTTCAGCTGGGCCTCCGAGAACCACGCCGCCGGCCTGGACGTCGTCGACGGGCTGCGGGAGGACGCTCCGCCCGACGCCGAGGAGATGGGGCCGACACCGTGGCTCGCCTGGCAGGGGGCCAGGGACGGCGCCTTCCCCAGGGGCTCGCACGGCCACTGGCGGAACGTGCCCTTCTCCCGGCTGGACGACGAGGTCGTCGACGTCCTCGCCGGCCTGGCCTCCGGGATCACGTGCCGGGGCGCCGGCATCGACGTCCACCACCTCGAGGGCGCCTTCGGGCGGGTGCCGGAGGAGGCCACCGCCTTCCCCAACCGCTCCGCGCGGTACTGGCTGACGGTCTACGGCGTCCGGCACGACCCCGCCGACGACGAGCACCTCGCCGGCTTCGTCCGGACCGTGCGGAACGGGATGCAGCCGTTCGCCGAGCACGGGGAGTACGTCAACCTCATGGGCCCGGACACCGAGCTCGGGGGCGACCTCCCGGAGGCGGCGCGACTGGCCTACGGGCGGGAGAAGCACCAGCGGCTGGCCGCCCTCAAGGACCGCTACGACCCCGGGAACCTCTTCCGGCACAACCTCAACGTCGAGCCCCACCGGCCCTGAGCGTGCCGCGGCCGGCACCGCACGGGGCGGGCGCCCGGCGCACCCGCCCCGTCATCTCCGGGCGATGTCGGCGACCGCCCTTCCCCGGCCGCGGGCACGGCACTACGGTCGACAGTCCAGAGACCCCGCGTTCCCGGGAGGCGCACCGCATGCCGATCTACGAGTACCGCTGCCCGGACTGCGGCGTCTTCGAGAAGCTGCTGGGGATGGGCGCCGCCGCGCGCGAGCGCACCTGTCCCGGCTGCGGGGCCCCGGCGCGGCGGCTGATGAGCGCGGCCGGGCTCTCCCGGGCCGGCACCCCCGCGGCACGGCTGATCGAGCGCACCGAGCGCACCGCCGCCGAACCCGACGTCGTCGCCGCACCCCCGCCCGGTGCCCGCGGCGCGACCCGGACCACCGGCAACCCCCTGCACCGCAGGCTTCCCCGGCCCTGAGAGGCGTCCCGACCGAGCACCACCCCGCACACCGCAGCCTAGGAGGCACGTCATGCCGGAGCTCATCTTTCCCCTGGACTCGTCCCGGCCGTTCGAGGACCAGCAGCTGGTGGGGCACAACCGGTGGCACCCGGAGATCCCTCCGGTGGCGACCGTGCGACCGGGGGACACGTTCCGGGTGCACTGCCGGGAGTGGTTCGACGGCGCGATCGTCAACGACGACTCCGCCGAGGACGTCCTCAACGCGCCGCTGACCACCGTGCACAAGCTCTCCGGCCCGTTCGCGGTGGAGGGCGCGAAGCCGGGGGACCTGCTCGTCGTCGACATCCTCGACGTCGGCCCCGTCCCGCAGGAGGACTCCGGTCCGCTGGCCGGGCAGGGCTGGGGGTACACCGGGGTCTTCGCGCGGTCCAACGGCGGGGGCTTCCTCACCGACCGCTTCCCCGACGCCTACAAGGCGATCTGGGACTTCCGGGGCCAGACGGCCACCTCCCGCCACGTCCCGGAGGTCTCGTTCACCGGCATCGTCCACCCCGGCCTGATGGGCACCGCGCCCTCCGCCGAGCTGCTGGCCCGGTGGAACGCGCGCGAGGGGGCGCTCATCGCCACCGACCCGGACCGGGTCCCGCCCCTGGCGCTGCCGCCCGAGCCCGCGGACGCCCTGCTGGGCGGGGTCCCCGACGCCGACGTGGAGCGGGTCGCCGCGGAGGCCGCGCGCACCGCCCCGCCCCGGGAGAACGGCGGGAACCAGGACATCAAGAACCTCACCAAGGGCACCCGGGTCTTCTACCCGGTCTTCGTGGACGGCGCGAACTTCTCCGTGGGGGACCTGCACTTCTCCCAGGGCGACGGCGAGATCACGTTCTGCGGCGCCATCGAGATGGGCGGGTTCGTCGACTTCCACGTGGACGTCATCAAGGGCGGCATGGAGACCTACGGGGTCTCGGAGAACGCGATCTTCCTGCCGGGCAGGACGGACCCGCAGTACAGCGAGTGGATCTCCTTCTCCGGCACCTCGGTGACGCTCGACGGCGAGCAGCGCTACCTCGACTCGCAGCTCTCCTACCAGCGGGCGTGCCTGCACGCCGTCGACTACCTCACGAAGTTCGGGTACTCCCCGGAGCAGGCCTACCTGCTGCTGGGCGCCGCGCCGATCGAGGGCCGGTTCTCCGGGGTGGTGGACATCCCCAACTCCTGCGCCACGGTGTACCTGCCCACCGCGATCTTCGACTTCGACATCCGGCCCTCCGCGGCCGGCCCGCACCAGGTGGACCCCGGCCGGGGCGCGCCGCACGCGGCGGCCTGAGCTCAGGCGGCGCCGAGCGCGAAGTACAGCTCGACCACGGCGGTGGCCACGTCCTGGCCGCACGCCGCGGTGGGGTAGCCGGAGCCCAGCACGGCGATGTGGTGGGCCGTCCCGCCCGTGGCGGCCCGCCCCACGCTGTGGGTGTCCCACTGCCCGCCGGCGTCCGGGAGCCACCCGTTCTTGACGAGGGAGTCCGCGGCGGCAGCCCCGCCCGCGCGGGGGCCGCCCACGCCCCACGTCTGGGACGGATGGCCGGGCCGCATCTGCTCCCGCAGCCAGGCGAGGTCCTCCTCGGGCAGCCAGTCCGCGCCGTGGACGACCGTGCCCAGCACGGCCAGCTGGTCGGAGGCCGTGGTCATGTTGTGGCCCCAGCCGCCCGAGGACCGGGTCGAGCTGACGCCCATGAGGTCGTAGGTCTCGTTGAGCTCGGCCTCCATGGCGGGGACCGTGGGGCCGAGCGCGCCGTAGAGGGCGGAGGTGGACTCGTTGCCGCTCTCGTGGACGCTGTTGCGGATCAGCTCCCGCTGCTGCGCCGTGAGCCGGCCGTCCCGCTCGGCGGCCAGGCGCATGGTGGTCAGGGCCAGCGGGACCTTCGAGAGGCTCGCCTCCATGCCGGCCAGGTCGGGGCGGTGGGCGAAGAGCGTGCGGCCGTCCGGGTCCTGCACCAGCAGGCCGATCTCCGCGCCCACGGCCCCGCTCAGCCCGTCCAGGGCGGCGGTGAGGGCGCGCCGGTCGTCCTCCGCGGTGGGCCCGTCCGCCACGGCGAACGATCCGGCGCCCGCCGGGCCGCAGGAGGCTGGGACGGCGACCGAGGTGGTCCCGGGGATCTCGCCGCCCGGGGCGGCGGGCAGTGCCGATGCGGGAGCCTGCACGGAGAGCCCCACGAGGAGCGCGGCGGCGGTCCCCAGGGTGCGGGCGGTCCTGCGGGGCACGAGCTGGGATCGGGTCATGACCTCCATGCTCTCGCACGGCGGCGGTTCTGCCGATCCGCCCGGCTCCGCATCACGCAATGAGACCCCGGTCCGTCCAGGATGTCGGCAGGTGCCCCCCGGAAGGGAGCAGCACGAGTTCGGCCGAGGGCAGCTGCTCGGCGAGGCAGCGCGCGTGGGTGGAGGGCACGACGTCGTCGTCCTCGGCGTGGACCACGACGATCTCGAGGTCCGCGAGCGTCCGGCCCACAGTGGGGGGCAGGGCGAAGCCGCGCTCGTTCCAGTCCGGGTGCTCCGGGCACCAGCACGGGGCCGCCACGGTCACGACGCGCTGCAGCAGGGTGGGGATCCGGTTGCAGAGGAAGCGCAGGGCCTCGGACCCGCCGAGGGAGTGGCCCACGATCACCCAGGGCTCGTCCGGGATGGCGCGGACGGCCCGGCCGATCGCCTCCTGCCACAGCTCCGGATCGGGGTTCTCCGGGCTCGGGAGGTCGGGGGTGACGAGGTCCGCGTCCGGCCACTGCCGTCGCACGGCCTCGAGCACCGGGTTTCCGCCGGGGCCGGGCTGGAGTCCGGCCCCGTGCAGGAAGAGGATGCGCTGGACCATGGGTCACCTCGGGGGACGGGGGAGGTGACGGCGGACGCCGCCTCCACCAGCGTCCTCGCCGCCGCGGCGGGGTGTCAAGAGCGCCGGACGGCCCCCGCCCCCGGGTCCACGAGGTCCAGGCCCGGACCCTCGAGCCGGTCGAGCGCCGCCGTCCGTCCGGTCAGCAGCAGGAGCAGGGCCTCCATGGTCCCGCGGACCTCGGGTCCGCTGCCCGCGCGCCAGTCGACGTCGGTCGCGGCGAGCGTCACCCCGCGCAGCCGCCGGCGGGCCCGGAACGGGAAGGAGACCGACCACACCCGGTCGGCGGCCGTGCGGGCGGCCTCCGGGGGCATGGCGTGGTGCTGTCCCAGGGGCAGGGCGATGTCCTGGGTGTGGACCAGGACGTCGAGCAGGGGATCCCGCACCCCCGTGCCCGGAGGGTGGCGCCTCGACCCGTCCAGGCGGCGGTAGTCCGCGACGATCTCCTCGACCGGCCGGCGGCCGCGGCGCCGGGCGTCCAGGAACACCGCGCGGTCGTAGTTCCCCCGGCCGCGCCACAGGGCGACGGCGAGATCGGCCACCCCGAACTGCGGCGAGGAGATGACGTGGGCCGCCACGTCCCGCACGGCCCATCCCGGGCACAGGGTGGGGTGGTCCCACTCCTCGGGACCGAGCGTCCCGAGGAGGTCGGCGAGCGCGGACCGCTCCCGGTGGACGGCGTCCCAGATGGCGGTGCGGTCCATGATAATCTTCCTTAGTGGTCAGATTTACTGACTAAATTTTCCGACGGCTGCGGCACGGTGTCAAGGGGTGGGAATGCACGAGGACGAGGGGACGAACACGGGGCTGCTGCTGTACTACCCGTACCGCGACATGGAGATCCGGGTGGTGGAGGCCCTGCACGCCGCCGGGTTCGCGGACCTCTCCTACGCCCAGGCGCGGATCTTCCAGCGGATCGGCCCCGACGGCACCCGCACGGTGCAGCTCGCGGAGCAGGCCCGCGTCACCAAGCAGACGGCCAGCCTGCTCGTGCAGGCCCTGGAGAAGGAGGGATACGTGGAGCGGCGGCCCGATCCCGCCGACGCCCGGGCGCGGCTCGTGACCATCGCCGGGCGCGGCCGCGCCGCCCAGGCGGTCGCGGCGGGCGTGGTCGCCGAGGTGGAGGAGCAGTGGCGGCGCAAGCTCGGGGCGCGGCGCTACGCCGCGCTGCGGCGGGCGCTCGCCGAGCTGCACGAGGAGGAGCCCGCTCCGACCGCCTGACCCACGGGCCGCGGCCGAGCACGTGCTGCCGCGGCCGCCGGGGTGCGCGGCGCGCACGGGCCTCCGCGGCGGCCGCCCGGTGGCGTGCCCCCGCCGGCACGCCACAATGGGAGCATGACCGACACCGCCGCCCCGGAGCAGCCCCTGACCTGCCGCGCCTACTGGACCGTGGAGCCCGGCCGGGGGGAGCTGCGCACCGCGGAGCTGCCCGTCCCGGGCCCGCAGGACGTGCTGGTGCGGGCGCTGCGCTCCGGGATCAGCCGCGGCACCGAGTCGCTGGTCCACCGCGGTCTGGTCCCGGCGCGGGTGCACGGGCGGATGCGCGCCCCGTTCCAGGAGGGGGACTTCCCGGGCCCGGTGAAGTACGGCTACCTGTCCGTGGGCGTCGTGGAGCAGGGGCCGGAGGACCTGGTGGGCCGGCGGGTCTTCGGCCTGCACCCGCACCAGGACCGCTACGTGGTCCCGGCCTCCGCCGTGACCCCCGTGCCCGACGACGTGCCCTCCGACCGCGCCGTGCTCGCCGGCTCCGTGGAGACGGCCGTCAACGCCCTGTGGGAGGCCGCGCCCCGCCTCGGGGACCGCGTGGCCGTGGTCGGCGCCGGGATGATCGGCGCGTGCACGGCCGCGCTGCTGGCCCGCTTCCCGCTCGCCCGGCTGCAGCTCGTGGACCCGCAGCCGTCCCGCGGGGAGCTCGCGGCACGGCTCGGCGTGGAGCACGTGCTGCCGGAGGACGCCGCGGGGGAGTGCGACGTCGTGGTGCACGCCTCCTCCACCGCCGCCGGCCTGGCGCGGGGGCTCGAGCTGCTCGGCGACGAGGGCGAGCTGATCGAGCTGTCCTGGTACGGCGACGAGGACCCGGCCGTCCCGCTCGGCGCGGACTTCCACGCCCGGCGGCTGCAGATCCGCGCCAGCCAGGTGGGCGCCGTCGCCCCCGCCCGCCGGGCCCGCCGGACGACCGCCGACCGGCTCGCCACCGCGCTGGACGCGCTGCGGGACCCCCGCTTCGACGCCCTGCTCTCCGGGAGCTCCGCCTTCGCGGAGCTGCCGGCCACCATGGCGCGGCTCGCCGCCGGAGCCCCGGACGTGCTGTGCCACGTGGTGGACTACGACCGATCCGTCCCGCCGACCCGAGGAGCCCCGTGTTCACCCTGACCGTCCGAGACCACATGATGATCGCCCACAGCCTGCCGGACCCCTTCTTCGGCCCCGCCCAGAACCTGCACGGGGCCACCTACGAGGTGGAGGCCACCTGGTCCCGGCCGGTCCTCGACGAGCACGGGGTGGTCATGGACATCGGCCTGGCCGGCGACCTGCTCACGGGCGTGCTCGACGGGCTGCGCTACCGCAACCTCGACGAGCACCCGGACCTCGCGGGCCGGCTGACCACCACGGAGGTCCTCGCCCAGTACGTGGCCGAGCGGCTCGCGGCGGGCGCGGCGTCCGTCGAGGGGCTCGAGCGGCTGGCCGTGACCCTGCGGGAGAACCCCGACGCCTGGGCCTCCTACACCCTCGAGCTGCCCGTGCTGAGCGAGCGCGGCGGGCCCGTCCCGGCCCGGTGAGCACGGTGCGGGCGGGCATCGACGTGGTGGTGCCCGACGACGGCGGACGGCCCACCGGGGGATCGCTCTACGACCGCCGGCTCGTGGCGGCACTGGGCGCCCTGGGCCGCCCGGCCCGCCTCGTGCCGGTCGCGGGGGACTGGCCCGCCCCGGACGGCGCCGCCCGGTCGCGGCTGCGGCGGGCCCTCGGCGGCCCGTCCCCCGGGCGGGCGGTCGTCCTCGACGGCCTCGTGGGGTGCGCCGCCCCGGAGGCCGTCGAGGACGCCGTGCGCTCCGGCGTGCCCGTGCACCTGCTCGTGCACCTGCCCCTGCCCGCCGAGACGGGGCTGGACCCCGCGGCCGCCGCGGAGCTCGCCCGGCGGGAGGCCGCCGCCCTCGCCGCGGCCACCGGGGTGCTGGTGCCCAGTGCCTGGGCGGCCCGGGACCTCGGCCGCCGCTACGGCGCCGCAGGGGTCGCCGTGGCCGAACCCGGGGCCGAGCGCGGACCGGTGGCCGCGGGATCCTCCCCGCCGCGACTGCTCTGCCTCGCGTCCCTGACCCCGCGCAAGAACCAGCGCCTCCTGCTGCGGGCCCTCGCACCGCTGGCCGGCCTCGACTGGACCCTCGACCTCGTGGGCCCCGAGGGCGATCCCCGCCACGTCCACGAGCTGGACGCCGCGGCCCGGCAGCTCCCCGATCCGGGACGCGTGCACCGCCACGGTCCCCTCCGGGGCGCCGCGCTGGCCCGGCAGTGGGCGCGCACGGACCTGCTGCTGCTGCCCTCCACGGCCGAGACCTACGGCATGGTCGTCACGGAGGCGCTCGCCCACGGCGTGCCCGCGGTGGTCGCGGCCGGCACCGGCGCGGTCGAGGCCCTCGACGGCGCGCCGCCGTCCCGGCCCGCCGGCGGCGCGGACCCCACCACCGCGCCCGCCGCCGGGGCCCGGGCCGGCGCCGCCCTCGACCCCGCCGACCCGTCCGCCTGGACCGAGGTGCTGCGGGACTGGCTGACCGACCCCGTCCTGCGCAGGCAGTGGCGGGCCGCGGCGCTGGCCCGCCGCGAGCGCCTGCGCCGCTGGGAGGACACCGCCCGCGACGTCCTCGCCGCGATCGCCCGGCCCGTCGGAGCCCCCGGGCACGACACCGGCGACGAGCACGCCGCCGATGACCACGCCACCACAGCCGCAACCACCACCGCCATCGGCTGCGACGCCGACCACGACACCACCACCGAGCGCACCAGGAGACCGAGATGACGAACCACTCCGCCCCCGACCGTCCCGTCGCCGCCGACTGGCTGGCCCTGCGCGAGCCCGCCGACGCCGCCGCCCGCGAGGACTCCCTGCCCCTGATCGCACGGATCGTCCGGCACTGGGAGGAGCGGCCGCCGTCCGGCACCGACACCGCCCCGGGTACGGAGCCCGTCGTCGTCGTGGACCTCGGCGCCGGGACGGGCGCTAACCGGGCCTGGCTGGCCCGGCACCTGCCCGGCCCCCAGCGCTGGATCCTGCTCGACCACGACCGCGGGCTGCTCGAGCAGGCCGTGGCCGCCGCCCGGGCCGAGGGGACCGACGTCGTGCCCGTCCTCGCCGGGGTCGAGGAGCTCGGCCGGGTCCTCGCGGAGCACCCGGGCGACCGCCGGCTGGTCACGTGCTCCGCGCTGCTCGACCTGCTCACCCGGGAGCAGGTCCGGGAGCTGGCCCGCGTGCTGGCCGAGGCGGGCGTCCCGGCGCTCCTCGCCCTGACCGTCGACGGCGAGGTCCTGCTCGACCCCCCGCACCACCTGGACCCCTCGGTGCTGGGCGCCTTCGAGGACCACCAGCACCGCGGTGAGCTCGCCGGCACCGACGCCGTGCGGCTGGCCGCCGAGGCCCTGCAGGAGCACGGGATGGCCGTGGACGTGACGCCCACGCCCTGGTGGATCTCCGACCAGGCGTGGGCCCGGCCCCTCCTGGAGCGCTTCCTCGCCGACCGGGCGGACGCCGCCGTGGAGCACCGCCCGGACCTCACGGCCGAGGCCCACGCCTGGCTGCGGACCCGCCTGGTGGACTGCGCCCGCGGCCGGCTGCGGGCCACGGTGGGGCACGCGGACGTGCTCGGCCTGCCGCCCGTCAGCTGAGCCCGCGCTCCGACCGCTCCAGCCACCGGACGTCCCGGCCGAAGGACACCAGCAGCAGCACCAGCGCGACGGCGACGGCGGTGACGGCCAGCGGCAGCGGGATGAGCGGGACCAGCGCCCCGAGCAGGACCCCGCCCTGGATCCCCGCCACGACCCGCCGGTACGAGGAGAAGGGCAGCCCGCGGCGCCACGCGGGACGCACCCGCAGGCCGAGCAGGAACAGGTAGCGCATGGCGCCGATCAGCACCACCCACCACGCCCCGGGCAGCCCGAGCCGGGCGGCGACGGCCACGGAGAGGACGAGCAGCAGCACGGCGTCGACCTCCTGGTCGAGCCGCGCGCCGGCGTGCGTGGCGGTGCCGGTGCGGCGGGCGACCCACCCGTCGACGCCGTCGAGCAGCCAGGCGGGCAGCGCGACGGCGAACACGGCCCAGCACCAGGCCTCGGCGGGGCGGCCCCCGTCCTGGCCCAGCACGGGCGCCAGGCCCACGGGCAGCAGCGCGGCGGCCAGCGCGACGAGCACCGAGCGGCCCACGGTGACCCGGTCGGCGGGGCCGTAGGGCTCACCGCGGCGGCGCACGGTGCTGCGCACCACCGCGCCGAGCACGCCGAGGCCCAGCGCCCCGGAGGCCAGCAGCACGGGGAGCTCCGCGTCCGACAGGACGGGGAGCACCGCGAGCGCGCCGCCCAGCAGCAGGAACGCCAGCACACCGTCCCGGCGCGCCGAGGGGCGGGAACCGGTGGATCGGGCCAGGGCCATGCGGTCGCCTTCCGCGTCGGGGGTCTTCATCGTGGGCGGGCCCGGCCCGCCGCGTCAATCCGGGCGACGACGGGCGGTGGCTAGACTGCGCCCATGCCCGCCGAGACCCCGCCAGCCCCCACCCGGCGGCGGCCCGCTCTCCGCGCGCTGCTCGCCGCCGGCCAGGCGGCGGCCGGGCTCCTGCTGCTCGCCCTGCTGTTCCGCGCCCTGGGCACGGACGCGGTGCGCAGCGCCGTCGGGATCCTGACCCCCGCCACGGTGCTCCTCGCCCTGGGGGCCGGGCTCCTGGCCACGGCGGCCCAGGCCCAGCGCTGGCGGCTCGTGGCCCGCAGCCGGGGCATGCCGATCGGCTTCCGGGAGGCGTTGGGCGAGTGCCTGGCGTCCGGGCTGGTGAACCTGCTGCTGCCCGGCGGCGTGACCGGGGACGCGGTGCGGGTGCTCCGCCGCCGCCGGCGCGGCGACAGCTGGCCCGGGGCCGGCGGGTCCGTGCTGGGCGAGCGGCTGGCCGGGACGTCCGTGCTCCTCGCGGCGGGCACCGTGCCCGCCCTGGCGGTCGGCGGCTGGCTCGCCGCGGCCCTCGGCCTCGGGGCGCTCGGCCTCGGGGCGGTCGCCTGGCGCTCGACGAGCGGTGCCCCGGCGCGCGACCGGGCGGGGGTGTGGGCGCTGTCCGTGCTCGCCTGGGCCTGCTACCAGGGGCTGTTCCTGCTGGCCGCCGTGCGCACCGCCCCGCAGGAGTCCCTGGCGAACCTGTGGGGGACCGTCGTGCTGGGCCTGGCGGGAATGTCCGTGCCCGTCGGGGTGGGCGGCTGGGGCCCCCGGGAGGGGATCACCACCCTGGCCGCCATGGCCCACGGGCTGCCCGCCGGGACCGGCTTCGCGATCTCGATCGGCTACGGACTGCTCGCCCTGATCTCCGCGCTGCCGGGGACTCTCGTGCTGCTCCGGTGGCTGGGCGCGGGATCTCCGCGTCCCCGCCGGGAGTCGCAGAGGGCCGCGGGCGCACGCCCGGACCGCGGCGCAGACTGACCGTGGCGCGCCCCGCCGCGTGTCACGGGCGTCCGCGCACGACGTCACAACTCGACGCATTTGCATCATCCCCACCGTGTCGTGCCATGAACTTGCGTTAACTGATGCAAACTCCAGGTGGGGTCCACCCGTGGGGGGCGGACCGATCGACTCTGGGGGGACCAGACATGTCATTTTTCCGTGGATCCACGCTGTCTTCGAGGGGCCAGAGCACGCAGGGCACCCGCCGTGTCGTCGCGGCACTGGCCGTCTCCACCGTCTTCGGGGGACTCGCCGTGGCAGTGCCGGCGCACGCCGCACCGCCGGCCGGGACGGGCGGTGTCTGCAACGGCGTCGTCAACCAGTTGTCGCACCGGGGAACGGTGCAGCAGAACCTGCTGAAGGCGGCCGCGAAGCAGAACGCCGAGCAGATCGCCGCGCTGCAGGCCGAGCGCGCCGCGCTGGTGACGACCTCCGAGGAGCTCGTGGCGGAGATCGCGGCGGGGGAGCAGGCTCTCACGGCCCTCGACGCCGAGGAGGCACAGGTCGCCGCCGACATCACGGCGGCCGAGGACGAGATCGCCGCTCTGCAGGACGAGCTGGCCGCGACCGTCGCCGCGGTGTCGGAGGCCGAGGAGGCTCTCGCGGACCTGGAGACCCAGCGGGTCGCTCTGCAGGACGAGCTGACTCCGCTCCAGGAACAGCTGGCCACCGCCGAGCGGAACCTCGCCGACCTCGAGGGCCGGGCCGACGGCGCCACCGCCGACGCCACCGCCGTGCAGGAGCGGATCGACGCCGCCGAGGCCGAGCTGGCTGCTCTGGAGGCGACCGCCGCGGAGACCGCCGACGCCGTGGCCGCCCAGCACGAGCGGATCGACGCCGCGGGGACCGAGCTGGCCGCTCTGGCGGCGACCGCCGCGGATGCCGCGCACGCCGTGACCGCGGCGGGCACCGCCGTCATCGACGCCGAGGCGGAGCTGCAGCGCCTCCGGGACGGCGGCCAGGCCGCGCAGGAACAGCTCGACGCCGCGCAGGACGAGCTCACCGGAGCCGAAGCGGTCCTCGCCGACACGCAGCGCGAGGCGGACAGCGCGGCCGGCGCCCTGGCCGAGCAGCAGGAGGAGATCACCCGAGCCCAAACCGACCTGGCCGCACTGCAGGCCACCGCGGACACCGCCGCCGAGGCCGTGACCGCCCAGCAGGAGCAGATCGCCCGGGCCGAGGCCGGGCTGGCCGTCCTCGGGGCCACCGCGAAGGCCGCCGCGGACGCCGCCGCCGCGAACGATGCGAAGATCGCCGTCGCCGCCGCCGGGATCGCCGTGCTCGAGGAGCAGCTCGGCGAGAAGCGCGCGGCGATCGAGGCCGCCGAGGCCGAGCTCGTGAAGGCCCAGGACGAGCTGCGGACGGAGCAGGAGCGGAAGACGTTCCTGGAGCAGGAGATCGCCCGCCTGGACGCCGTCAAGGGCGAGGGCCAGACGAAGAAGCAGCGAGAGGCGCAGATCGCCCAGCACAAGGCGGAGCTCACGACCGTCACCGCGCAGATCACCGATACCACCGCATTGATCTCCGGCCTGCAGGGCGACCTGGGCGGGCTGCAGCAGCAGGTGACCGTCCTGAACGAGCAGCTCGCCGCGCAGCAGCAGGAGAGCGCCGCGCTGCAGCAGGAAGCGGCCCCGCTGCAGGAGGCCTTGACCGCCGCCGACGCGGCGGTCGCCACCAGGACCGGCGAGATCGCCGACCTGCAGGACCGGCTCCCGGCGCTGCGGACCGCGGCGGTCGAGGCGCAGTCGACGGCCTCGGCGGCGCAGGACGCGCTCACCGCGCTGCAGGAGGGCCTGCCGGCGCTGGAGGCCGCGGTCACCGCCGCGGAGGACGCCGTCGCGGCGCAGGAGCAGACCGTCGCCGAACTGAAGGCCGTGCTGCCGGGGCTCGTGGACGGGGTGGAGACCGCCCAGCGGGAGATCGACGACCAGGAGGCCGTGCTCGACGGTCTGCGGACCGAGCTCGCGGACGCCGAGACGGCGCACCGGAGCGCCACCGCCGCCGTCGCGGAGCAGCAGGCGGAGCTCGACGCGCTCCGGGAGGAGCTGACAGGTCTGCAGACCGCCGCGCACGAGGCCGACCGGGCGGTCGCCGCGAAGCAGGACGAGGTCGCCGCGCTCTCCGCCGAGATGGACGCCGTCCTCGCCGAGCTGAAGGACCTGAACGCGCAGATCTCGGCGAAGGAGCAGGAGATCCTCGGCACCCAGACCCGCGTCGCTCCTCTGCTGGCCGAACTCACCGAGGTCGACGACGCCGTCAGCACCACGGAGACGCGGCTGAGCACGCTTCAGGAGCAGGTGATGACGCTGGACGGCCGGCTGACGGACGCGCAGGACACGCTGCGCGGCCTGGAGGCGGCCAAGAAGCAGAACAAGGATGCGATCCGGGCCCAGACGGCTGTCGTGCAGGGTCTCCAGGCGCAGCTCGTGGAGGTGCAGCAGCAGATCACGGCCATCGACGGCACCATCGCCCTCGGCGGCTGCCTCGCCTGATTCCGGGTCCCGGTGACGTCCTCACGCCGACCCACGGGAGGGCGTCACCGGAGCGGAGCACTGGTCACACGACGGTCAGGAGCCCGGAAGGATTGTGCCGGCCCACCGCCCGGGACAGACTGTCCCACGGGCAGGGGCGCGGGCCCCCGGCGGGGGCCGGGGCGCGACCGGCCCCGTCCGCAGCGACCGCTCACTCCAGGGGGAACCCATGCGTCGTCTTCTGAGAAGCATCGTGCACGCCGTCGTCGCCGGACTGGTGCTCTCGCTGGCCGTGCTGTGGTCCGGTCCGGCGCAGGCTCGCACCGTCCCGGAGACCCTGGCCGAGGCCGAACCGGTCCGGGCCGGCGAAGTGACCACGGACTTCACCATCGACCACGTCGGCGTCCTGTGGGACGTCCCGGCCGGTCGGGAGCACGCCGCGGAGGCACCCGGCGCCGAGCCGCACGGTGCGGTGCGGCTGCGCCACGACGAGACGTGGGGGCCCTGGATCCCGCTGATCGAGGACGGCGTCACGAGCAGAGGACAGTGGGCCAGCGGCCTGGTCCCCGCCGGTGACGCCACCGCCTACCAGGTGCGCGGCCTCCCCGCCGATGCCGTCGCCCCGCGCGCGGTGGCGATGAACACCACCGACGGGCCCCGGAGCACCGTCGGCGAGACTCCGGGCGGGGCCGCTCAGGCCCTCAACAGCAGCCAGTGCCGCTCCCGCGCCGACTGGGGTGCCGACGAGTCCCTGCGCCACGACGCGGACGGCCAGGAGCTCTTGGCGCCGCAGTTCTACGACGCCCAGGTCACGACCGTCCACCACACCGCGACCACCAACGACGACCCCGACCCGGCCGCCACCGTGCGGGCCATCTACCGCTACCACGCGGTCGACCAGGGATTCGGCGACATCGGCTACCAGTACCTGATCGACGAGTTCGGGATCGTCTACGAGGGCCGGTGGTCGGGCACGGCCAGCACCTCGTGCGGGGCTGCCGGCGGCACCGGGACCGACTTCGCCCACGAGGACGGCACCGACCGGATGGTGACCGGCGCCCACGTCGGCGGCTGGAACTCCGGGAACCTCGGGGTGGCCCTGCTCGGGGAGTTCACCGGCCACCGGAGGTTCGGGGCCGACCCGGAACCGGCGGCCGTGTCCTCCCTGGAGGACCTGCTCGCCGAGCTGGCCCTGCGCCACGACCTCGACCCGGCCGCCACGGTCACCTACACGAACCCGGTCAACGGCACCCAGAAGACCGTGCCGACGATCGGCGGGCACCGCGACTACGAGGCCACCGAGTGCCCGGGCGAGCGCCTCTACGCCCAGCTGCCCACCGTCCGCCTGCACGTGGCGGACCGGATGGCCGCCGCCGCCGACGACCCGCCCCGTGTCGCGGTCACCGCTCCCGCCGACGGCGCGACGGTGAGCGGGACCGTGCCGGTGACCGCCGAGGCCGTCGACGACGTGGCGGTCGCCCAGGTCGCCTTCGCCGTGGACGGCAGGGTCCTGGGCACCGACACGGACGGCGCGGACGGGTGGACGGCGTCCTGGGACACCACCACGGTCGCCGACGGCAACCGCACGCTCTCGGCGACCGCCACGGACTCGGCCGGGCAGACCTCGACCGACCTGGCCGAGGTCACGGTCGGCAACGGTCCCGGCGAGGAGAAGGGGAAGGGGACCCCGCCCGTCCGCCCTCCCCGCGCGGGGTGAGCCGGCCGCGCGCTCCGGGGAGGGCCACGACGTCGTCGTCGCGGCTGCCGGGGACGGTCAGGCGGCGAG
Source organism: Kocuria cellulosilytica (assembly GCF_040981245.1). Taxonomy (NCBI): domain Bacteria; kingdom Bacillati; phylum Actinomycetota; class Actinomycetes; order Micrococcales; family Micrococcaceae; genus Kocuria; species Kocuria cellulosilytica. The sequence goes on from NZ_JAVFWZ010000009.1 coordinate 151,225, forward strand.
CACCCGGAGCAGGTCGGCGGCGACGCTGACGGCGATCACCGCCGGCGCCTTGCCCGGGATGCCGGGGAGCCCGATGGGACAGGCGATGCGCTCGAGCGCCGCGTCGCCGTGCCCCTCCTCCCGCAGCCGCACCCGGAACCGCGACCACTTGGCCGCGGAGCCGATCAGCCCCACGGAGCCGAGGTCCTCCCGGCGCAGCGCGGCGTCGCAGAGCACGAAGTCCTCCGCGTGGTCGTGGCTCATGATCAGCACGTGCGCCCCGGCCGGCAGCGCGGCGAGCACGTTCTCCGGGGCGGGGCTGCGGTGGACGTGGACCTGCGCGGTCCCGTCGGTGACGTCGGCCAGCCGGGCAGGATCCAGCTGGCCCTCCCGGCTGTCCACCAGGTGCAGGTGCAGGGGCAGCCGGGACAGCACCCGGGCGAGCTCGTGGCCCACGTGCCCCACGCCGAACACGGCGACGGACGGCCGGGCGCGCTGGGGCTCGAGCAGGACGCTGACCACGCCGCCGCAGCACTGCCGCCCGTGGGCCACGGCGGCGTGCTCGTTGAGCGCGAAGGTCATGGTCTCCGGAGCGCTCGCCCCGGACGCCAGCATCGCCCGCGCGCGCTCCACCACGGTCGCCTCGAGGTTGCCGCCGCCCACGGTGTCCCACGCGGCGGTCTCGGCCACGACCATCTTGGCCCCGGCCTCCCGGGGGGCGTGCCCGCGCACCTCGGTCACGGTGGCGAGCACCCCCGGAGCGCCCTCCGCGCGCAGGTGCTGCAGCGCGTCCAGCCAGTCCACGTCAGCGCGCCGCCGGGGCGGCCGTCCCGACGGCGTCCTGCGCGGGCGCGGGCAGCGCGCGGCGCGCCTCCTGGACCGCCCAGAACACGGCCTCCGGGGTGGCGGGACTGGCGAGCGCGACGCTGCGGCCACCGGGGCCGAACGCGGCGGCAGCCTCGCGCAGCGCCTCGCGCACGCTGAGCGCGAGCATGAGGGGCGGCTCGCCCACGGCCTTGGAGCCGTAGACGACGCCGCTCTCGGTGGCCTCCTCGAAGAGGTGCACGTTGAACTCCTCGGGCATCTCCGAGAAGCTCGGCAGCTTGTAGGTGCTGGCCGACTGGGTGGCCAGCCGGCCCCGGTGCGGCCCGTCGGACTCGTCCCAGCGCAGCTCCTCGAGGGTCAGCCAGCCGGCGCCCTGGACGAAGCCGCCCTCGATCTGCCCCACGTCGATGAGGGGGGAGAGGCTGTCCCCGACGTCGTGGACGATGTCGGTGCGCAGCAGCCGGTAGGCGCCCGTGAACCCGTCGACCTCCACCTCGGAGACGGAGGCGCCGTAGGAGAAGTACTTGAACGGCTCGCCCTGCATCCGGGAGCTGTCCCAGTGCAGCCCCTCCGTGCGGTAGTAGCCGGCGGCCCACAGCGAGATCCGCTGGAAGTAGGCGTCGTGCGCGAGCTGGGCGAAGGACAGCTCCCGGTCGGAGAAGCCGATCCCGGTCACCGTGCCGTCCACGAACCGGACGTCGTCGGGATGTATGTCGAACTTGCGGGCGGCGACCTCGGCCAGCCGGTCGCGGATCTGCTCGCACGCGTTCTTCACGGCCCCGCCGTTGAGGTCCGCCCCGGAGCTCGCGGCCGTCGCGGAGGTGTTGGGCACCTTGTCCGTGCGGGTGGGCGCCAGCCGGACGGCCTCCAGCGGGACGCCCAGGGCGGTGGCGGCGACCTGGCGCATCTTGGTGTGCAGGCCCTGGCCCATCTCGGTGCCGCCGTGGTTGATGAGCACGGACCCGTCCTTGTAGACGTGCACGAGCGCACCGGCCTGGTTGAAGGCCGTGAGGTTGAACGAGATGCCGAACTTCACCGGGGTGACGGCGAGCGCCCGCTTGGTGTCGGGGTGGGTCGCGTTGAACGCCGCGATCTCCTCGCGGCGGCGCTCGACCTCGGCCCGGCCGAGCAGCTGCGTCCAGACGGTGCGCATCCGCTCGGCGTGCCGGACGGGCTGGCCGTACGGCGTGGACTGCCCGGGGACGTAGAGGTTGCGCAGGCGCAGCTCCGTGGGGTCCAGCCCGAGCAGCGGGGCGCTCCGGCCCAGCACCTCCTCGATCACCAGCATGCCCTGCGGGCCTCCGAAACCGCGGAAGGCGGTCTGGGAGGTCTTGTGGGTCCTCACGATCCGGCCGTGGACCTGCACGTGGGGGATCCAGTAGGCGTTGTCGATGTGGCACAGCGTCCGCTGCAGCACCGGTTCGGAGAGGTCCAGGCTCCAGCCGCCGTCGCTGGTGACGGTGGCCTCCAGGGCCTGCAGGCGGCCGCTCTCGTCGAAGCCGGCCTCCCACCGGGCGTGGTACGGATGGCGCTTGCCGGTCATGGTGATGTCCTGGGTGCGGTTGAGCCGCAGCCGGACCGGCCGCCCCGTCAGCACCGACCCGAGGGCGGCCACGGCGGCGTAGCCGTGCGGCTGCATCTCCTTGCCGCCGAACCCGCCGCCCATGCGCAGGCACTGCACGGTGACCTCGTGGCTGTGCAGGCCGAGGACGTGGGCGACGATCTCCTGGGTCTCCGTGGGGTGCTGGGTGCTGCAGTGCACCAGGACCTGGCCGCCCTCGTCGACGTAGGCGAAGGACGCGTGGGTCTCCAGGTAGAAGTGCTCCTGGCCCCCGAACTCGAACTCCCCGCCGAAGCGGTGGGCGGAGGCGCTCAGCGCCGTGCCCGTGTCCCCGCGGCTGACGGTGGGCTGACCGCCCTGGAAGCTGCCGGCCTCGACGGCCTCCGCCACGGTGACCAGCGAGGGCAGCGGCTCGTAGTCGACCTCGACGGCCTCCGCGCCCCGCCGGGCGGCCTCCTGGGTCTCGCCGAGCACCCAGCACACCGCGTGCCCGTGGAACATGACCTCGGAGGGGAACAGGGGCTCGTCGTGCTTGGTGCCGGAGTCGTTGACCCCGGGCACGTCCGCCGCGGTGAGCACCCGGGCCACGCCGGGGACCTCGAGGGCGCGGGCCGTGCGCACGTCCTGCACCCGGGCGTGGGCGTGGGGGGCCTGCACCGGCCAGGCGTGCAGCACGTCCTGGTGCCGCACGATCAGGTCGTCGGTGTACAGGGCCGTGCCGGTGACGTGCAGGGCGGCGCTCTCGTGCGGGACGGACAGGCCCACCACGGGGTCGACGGGGCGGTCGGCGAGGGACGTCATCGGGACACCTCCGGGTCGGCGGGCGCGTGCTGCGCCCAGAACTTCAGCAGGGCCTGCTCCAGCATCGCCGAGCGGTAGCGGGCGCTGGCCCGGTGATCGTCGATGGGGGTCCCCTCGCCGGCCAGGGCCGCGGCCGCGGCGAGGACCGTGTCGCGGTGCCACGGCGCGCCGCGCAGGACGTCCTCGGCGGCGCGCGCGCGGATCGGGGTCGCCGCCACGCCGCCCAGGCCGATCCGCACGGAGGAGACCGACCCGTCCTCGAGCTGCACGGCGATGCCGACGGCCACGCTGGAGATGTCGTCGAAGCGCCGCTTGGCGATCTTGTAGAACGCGCTGTGCTCGGCCGTCGGCAGGGGGATCCGCACGGCGCGGATGATCTCCCCGGGCTCCCGGACGCTGCGCCGGTACCCCGTGTAGTACTCGTCCAGGGGCACCTCGCGCTCACCCGCGGCGGAGGCCAGGACCACGGAGGCGCCCAGGGCCAGCAGGGCCGGTGCGGAGTCCCCGATGGGCGAGCCGGTGCCGAGGTTGCCGCCGAACGTCGCGGCGTTGCGGATGAGGCGGGAGGCGAACTGCGGGAAGAGCTGGTCGAGCAGGGGCACCCGCCCGGCGAGACCGCGCTCGACCTCGGACAGGCTCAGGGCCGCCCCGATCTCGATCCGCTCCTGCCCCACCTCGAGCGTGCGCAGCTGCTCGAGCCGGTCCACCGCCAGGGTCAGCGGCGGACGGGCGTGCTGGATGTTGACACCCACGCCCGCGTCTGTGGAACCGGCGACCAGCTGGGCGTCCGGGGTGTCCTCCAGGTGCTCGAAGAGCTCCTCCAGGGAGCCGGGACGGACGAACCGTGCGTTGTCGGCCGCTACCCGGGTGGGCGGGGCCGGCGGCGCGGGCCGGTCCTGGCGCCGCCGCAGCAGGTCGGCCTCGGCAGGGGTGCCCAGCGCGTAGGCGGCGTCGCGGATGGGGCGGTAGCCGGTGCAGCGGCAGAGGTTGCCGCTCAGGGCGTGCAGGTCGAACCCATTGGGCCCGCACTCGTGGTCGGCGGCGTGCTCCTCGCCGACGGCCTCGGTGCCCGTCCGCTCCTCCTGGGCCGCGGGCGGGGCCGCGCGCTCGTGGCGGTAGTACTCGGCGGCCATGGAGCAGACGAACCCCGGCGTGCAATAGCCGCACTGGGAGCCTCCCCGGACCGCCATCTCCTGCTGGACGGGGTGCAGCTCCGCGGCCGTGCCGGTCCCCGGGGCGGCGCCGAGTCCCTCCGCGGTGACGACCTCCTGGCCGTCGAAGGAGACCGCGGGGGGCAGGCACGCGTTGACCGAGGTCCACCGGCTGCGCCCCTCGCCGTCCGGCCGGGCGACCAGCACCGCGCAGGCACCGCACTCGCCCTCGGCGCAGCCCTCCTTGGCCCCGGTCAGACCCTCGTCCCGCAGCCAGTCCAGCAGCCGGGTGTGCGGACCGGCTCCCGCGCAGCTGCGGGCCCGGCCGTTGACGGTCACGCGGATGTCACTCATGTCCCGTGCTCCTCCGGGCCTGGCCGTGCCGGCCGTGCGGTGGCACGGGCGCGGTCCTGGGGACGTGGGTCGCGGAGAAGGGGGTCATGCAGAAGCTCCTCGGTGCAGGCCACCGGCCGCGCCGTGGAGCGAGATGGTTCCCCTGGGGTACCGGGAGCTCTCTGGCGGCGGGCCAGCGCGGTTCGTGGTTGCTCGCCCGGTAGATAGTCCGGTGAGGACCCGCCGTAGGCTGTCTCACACCTTAATCACGCCACGACGCACCCGCAAGAGGTCGTGCGCGGCCGGCGCGGCCGCCGGGGGAACGGAAGAATTGTTCCGGAATGTGTTGTGCGTCACGTCGAACTGCTCTACGTTTGCCTCAGCCAATGGCGGGTCCCGGACGAGCGGGGCTATCTACCGGGCATGATCTGACAGCCGGGCGGACCCGCCGACGGACATGAGCCGTTCCCCGGGTCCCCCACGATCCGTGAGGACCTGAGCAGCATGTCGACCACCCACGAGACCACCACGCCCACGCAGAGGCACCTCCAGCGCGCCGTCGACCTCGCGGCGGAGAACGCCGCCGTCGACGGCGGCCCGTTCGGCGCCGTCGTCGTCACCGCCGACGGGCGCGAGTTCCCCGGCGTCAACCGCGTGACGGCGGACCACGACCCCACGGCGCACGCGGAGGTCATGGCGATCCGCAGCGCCTGCCGCGAGCTGGGCACCTTCCACCTCGGCGGGGCCGTGCTCTACACCAGCTGTGAGCCGTGCCCGCTGTGCCTCTCGGCGTCGCTGTGGGCCCGGCTGGACGCGGTGTACTTCGCCGCCGACCGGCACGACGCCGCCGCCGGCGGGTTCGACGACGCGGAGTTCCACGATTTCTTCGCCCACGACGCGGAGCAGCGGGACCGGGCCCTCCCCGTCCGCCACGTGCCGCTCGCCACGCGCACGCAGCCGTTCGAGACCTGGGGCGGGAACGCCCACCGCACCGCGTACTGATCCGAGCACCAGCCGCACCCGGGCGGCTCCCACCGGGACCACCAGATCTGGACACTTCACGGCCGACCCGCCGGAACGGGCGGGCCCGGGAAAAACAGAGGATCGCCGGACCTTGCGCAGCAGAGCGGACGCCTGCGCGCTGAAGGAGGCTCTTCCCATGTCATCTCCCATGTCATCGACCACACCGGACAGCCGGCGCAAGGACCGCTCGACCCGCCGTGGACGCACGGTGCGAGCGGCGCACGCCCCCGGGCCCGAGGACGAGGTGCTGCCGCTGGGGCGCACCACCGCCTACGGCTTCCAGCACGTCCTGACCATGTACGGGGCCATCGTCGCCGTCCCCCTCATCATCGGTCAGGCGGCAGGGATCTCCGGCGAGGAGACCGCCCTGCTCATCAGCTCCTGCCTGCTCATGGGAGGGATCGCCACGATCCTGCAGAGCTTCGGCGCCCCCTGGCTCGGCTCCAGGCTGCCGCTCGTCCAGGGCGTCTCCTTCGCCGGGGTCGCCCCCATGCTCGCGATCCTCGCCGGGGGCAACGACCTGACCACCATCTTCGGGGCCGTGATCGTCTCCTCGGTGGCGGGCTTCCTGCTCGCCGGCGCGTTCTCCCGGATCCTCCGGCTGTTCCCCCCGGTGGTCACCGGAACGGTGATCACGGTCATCGGCATCTCCCTGCTGCCCGTCGCGATCACGTGGGCGGCCGGCAGCGGGGAGGGCGGGGCCGCCGACCCCCGCAGCCTCGCGCTGGCCGGGACCACCCTGCTCATCGTGCTGGCGCTGTCCAAGGTCGGTGTCGGGATGATCTCCCGCCTGTCCATCCTGCTCTCCTTCGTCCTGGGGACGGCGATCGCCGCGGCGATGGGCATGGTCGACTTCTCGGGGGTGGGCGAGGGCGGCCTCGTGACCTTCCCGACGCCGCTGGCCTTCGGGCCGCCGAGCTTCGAGATCGCCTCGATCATCTCGATGCTCATCGTGGTGCTCGTGACCATGACCGAGACCACCGCGGACATCCTCGCGGTGGGCGAGATCACCGGGGCCGAGGTCGACTCGAAGCGCGTGGCCAACGGCCTGCGGGCGGACATGCTCTCCTCCGCGGGGGCGCCGCTGCTCAACTCGTTCACCCAGACGGCCTTCGCGGCCAACGTGGGCCTCGTCGCGGTGACGGGCATCCGCAGCCGCTTCGTGGTCACGGCGGCCGGGGTCATCATGGTGGGGCTGGGCATGTTCCCCGTCATCGGTGAGGTCGTCGCGGCCATCCCGGCCCCGGTCCTGGGCGGGGCGTCGATCGTGCTCTTCGGCACGGTGGCCTCCTCCGGGGTCCGCACGCTGGCCAAGGTGGACTTCGGCAACTCCATGAACCTCGTCATCGTGGCGGTCGCCTTCGCCTTCGGCCTCGTCCCCGTGGCCGCACCCCTGTTCTACGCCGGTTTCCCGTCCGGGGCCCAGACCGTCCTCGGCTCGGGGATCAGCGCCGCGGCGATCGTGGCCATCGCCCTCAACCTGCTGTTCAACGAGCTGACCGCCGGCAACTCCCCGAACCAGTCCGTCATGGCGGCCGCGCCGGTGCGGGTCGTCCGGGCGGACGTGCTCGCGCACCTCCAGGAGGGCGACCGGGTCCAGAACGGTGCCGTGGTCAACAGCGACGGGGCCGAGGTGGCGGTGGTTCCGGAGCACCACTTCGAGGACGTCCGGAGGATGATCGACGCCGGGGAGATCACGCACACGGGCCAGGTCCTGCAGGTCCTCGGGCAGAGGGACGGGGCCTGAGCCGCCGGGGGCGACCCGGCGGCGCGGGGCCCTGCGCCGCCGCTCCGGGCAGGACACCGCTGCCGGGGCCCCGCGTCCTTCCGGGGCCCCGGCTCAGCGGCGTGGCGCCGGGGGCGCTGCGGGGGAGTGCGGACGGGCCGCCAGGAGCCGGCCCGCCGGCCGGCAGAGCAGCAGCAGGAGGATCCCGAGGACGGCGAGGCCGCCGGCGAGCGCGGGGGAGTCGTGCCACGCTCCGGTGAGGGCGAGGAAGCCGGGCAGGCCGGTGCTCAGCAGCGCGTTGCCGATGGCGAGGACCCCCACCGCGGGCGCCAGGTCCGCGCGGTCCCGGGCCAGCAGCACGAAGAACGCGCCCCAGAGCACCGACCACATCAGCCACTGCACGACGAGGACGCTCCCGCCCAGCACCACCCAGGAGTGCACCGCGAAGCCGGCCCTGCTGACGGCCACGACCAGGGAGAACCAGCCCAGTCCGTGGTCGGGCCAGCGGGTGACCAGGTTGACGCCCAGCCAGAGGTAGGTGAAGCCGAAGAAGTAGAGGCCGGCGGCCTCGGCGATCCGGGTCGCGTCGCCCCCGGCCGAGACGATGAGCCAGGTGGGGGCCACCACCTGCAGCGCCCCCACGAAGAAGTTCAGCGGAGCGGCCCCGGTGGCGCTGACGTGGCCCAGCAGCATCATCCCGTTGACGAACAGGACCGCACCGACGTAGAGCAGGCCGACGGCGCTCATGGGTGCCGTCGCCGGGGAGGGCAGCGGTCCCCGGCGCGCCCCGGCCGCTCCGCGGCACCGCCCGAGCACGCGGGCCGTGCCGGCGGTCCCGCGCGGTGCGCCGGACCACCCTGCGGAGCGGCGCCGAGGAATGCTCGGCCGGGGTTCGCGGCACCGTTCCCGCCCAGGAGAATGCGCATGGGGTCCGGTTCTCCGTCAGCTCTCCCCGCGCCGGATCAGCCGGCCCGTGGGGGTCCGGAAGTCCACGGCGGCGCCGCGCAGGTAGGTCCTGCGCACCTTCCCGGACAGTGCCTTGCCCTGGTAGGGGGTGATGGGATTCCGGTGGTGCAGCTTCCCGGCGTCCACGACGAACGCGTCGTCGGGCGCGAAGACCACCAGGTCGGCGTCGTAGCCGAGGGAGACCTTGCCCTTGGCGCGCAGGCCGGCCCGCTGGGCGGGCTTCGTCGACATCCACTCCACCACGCGGCCCAGGGGCACTCCGCGGCGGCGGGCCTCGGTCCAGATCAGGGACAGCCCCAGCTGCAGGGAGGAGACCCCGCCCCAGGCCACCCCGAAGTCGCCGTTGTCCAGGTCCTTGAGGTCCAGGGTCGAGGGGGAGTGGTCGGAGACGATGAAGTCGATGGTCCCGTCGATCAGCCCCTCCCACAGCAGCTCGCGGTTGCCGACCTCCCGCACCGGCGGGCAGCACTTGAAGGCGGTGGCGCCGTTGGGCACCTCCTCGGCGAGCAGGGTGAGGTAGTGCGGGCAGGTCTCCACCGTGATGTCCAGGCCGTCCCGCTTCGCGGTGGCGAGCATGGGCAGGGCGTCCGAGGAGGACAGGTGCAGGATGTGGGAGCGGGCGCCGGTCCAGCGGGTGCGCTCGATGACCTCGGCGATGGCCAGGTTCTCGGCGCCGCGCGGGCGGGACCTGAGGAAGTTCTCGTACACGTCCCCCTCGGGCCGCGGGGCACGGTCGATGGCCCGGGAGTCCTCGGCGTGCACGATCATCAGCGAGTCGAACGTCTTGATCTCGGCCAGGTCCTCCTCCATCTCGTCGGCCTCGAGGTGGGGGAACTCGTCCACCCCGGAGTGCAGCAGGAAGCACTTGAAGCCGAAGACGCCGTCGTCGTGCAGCTCGCGCAGGTCGGGCTTGTTGCCGGGGATGGCCCCGCCCCAGAAGCCGACGTCCACGAAGACGTTGTTCTGGGCGAAGAGCCGCTTGTACTCGAGGGCCGGCACGTTGACCGTCGCCGGGACGGAGTTGAGCGGCATGTCCAGGACCGTGGTGACGCCCCCGGCGGCGGCGGCGCGGGTCGCGGAGGCGAACCCCTCCCACTCGGTGCGGCCGGGCTCGTTGATGTGCACGTGGGTGTCCACCAAGCCGGGCAGCAGGTGCTCGTCCTCGGCCAGCTCCACGACCTCGCGGCCCGCCAGGCCGGCGCCGAGCGGTTCGATGGCCACGATCCTGCCGTTGCGCACGCCGACCTCGCGCGGGGCGAAGTGGTCGCCGCAGGAGACGTTCCGGCCGCGCACTACGAGGTCGAACTCGCGGCGGCCGTGCGCGTCGGCGCTCGCCGAGTCCGGGCGGGGGGTGTCGGCGGCATCGGCGGGGATCCCGTGCTCCCGCTGGTAGTCGGCGATCAGCCGGCGGACGCGCTCGGGGTCGTTGACGTCGTGGCTCACGTCCAGCTTGTGCGCCTGCTCGGCCTCGTAGGCGCTCCGGGCGGAGGCTGGCTTGGTGGCCGCGCGGGCGGAGTCCTCCCGGGCGATCGCCGCGGGGTCCTCGCTCAGCTGCTGCGCACGCCCGGCGGCGTCAGCGGTGCCGTCCGCGCCCCGGCCGGGCTCCGCGGGCGGCTGCCGCGGGTCCGGCCGGTGCCCCTGCTCGTCGCTCTGCTGCCCGCCCCGGCCGGGGGTCTCCGGCTGCTGCGGCGTCTTCTTCTCCGTCATGTCGGAGCTCCTCCTCGTCATCGGCGTCCGCACCGGCCGCCGGGTCGTCAGTTGGGTCGGGTCCCGGTGAGCAGGCCGGGGAGATCGCGGGCGAGGCGGGCGCCCACCTGCTCGAGCAGCCTGCCGGCCTCGCGCATGCTGACCCGCGGGTCCGGCTCGAGCTCGGCCAGGGCATAGGTGCGCACGAAACCCGCGGCCCGGCGGGTCTCCTCGTCCAGGGTAGTGCGGCCGCACACGGCCACCACCGGCACGCCGGCGGCGTGCGCCGTGGCGGCGACCCCCATGGGGGTCTTCCCGCCGAGCGACTGCTCGTCGAGGCTGCCCTCCCCGGTGACCACGAGGTCGGTGCCCGCCATCCGGTCGGCGAGGCCCACGAACTCCAGGACCACGTCGATGCCCGGGCGGCGCTGGGCCCCGAGCACGGCGAGGGCCGCATAGCCCACGCCGCCCGCGGCCCCGGCGCCGGGCGATGCGGCCGCGGCCAGGGCGGCCGGGCCCAGGGCGTCCGCCAGCCGGTCCCGGAAGACCGTCAGCGCGGCGTCGAGGGATGCGACGAGCTCCGGGTCGGCGCCCTTCTGCGGGCCGAACACGGCGGCCGCGCCGTTCGCCCCCGTGAGGGGGTTGTCCACGTCCGCGGCCAGGACGAACCGTGCGTCCCGCACCCGGGGGTCCAGTCCGGCGAGGTCGACCCGGGCCAGCCGGGCGAGCTCGGCGCCTCCGCGGCCCAGCTCGGCGCCCTCGTCGTCCAGCAGGCGCGCGCCGAGGCCCTGGAGCAGCCCCGCGCCGCCGTCGGTGCAGGCGCTGCCGCCCACTCCCAGGACGATCCGGGTGGCTCCGGCGTCGAGGGCGGCGCGGATCAGCTCACCGGTGCCGCAGCTGGTGGCGCCCCCGGCGTCGAGCACGGGATCGCCGTGCTCGTCCACCGGGAGGGCGGCCAGTCCCGAGGCCAGGGCCATCTCCACCACCGCGGTCCGCTCCAGCAGGGCGAACCCTGCCTCGACGGGGTCCCCGACGGGACCGGTCACGGTGGCGGAGCAGGCGGTGAACCCGGCGCCGACGGCGGCGTCGAGGGTGCCCTCGCCGCCGTCGGCCACCGGGACGGCCACGACCGCGGCGGACGGCTCCACGGACCGGATCCCCGCTGCGAGGTGCTCCACCACGTCGGTGGCTTCCAGCGAGCCCTTGAACTTGTCCGGGGCGACGACGATGCGCACGGTCGTTCCTCCTGTTGTGTGCGGACGGGGGTCAGTCGAGCAGGGCGATCGCGGTCGGGGCGTCCGCGCCGCGGGCGGCGAGCTCCTCGAACTCGACCACGTTGTCGATCTCGGTCCCCATGGAGATGTTGGTGACCTTCTCCAGGATGACCTCCACGACCACGGGCACCCGGTGCTCCTCCAGGAGGGCGCCGGCCTGGTCGAAGGCCTCCCGCAGCTTCTCGGGGTCGGTCACGCGCAGGGCCTTGCAGCCCAGGCCCTCCACGACCTTCAGGTGGTCCACCCCGTAGCCCTGGGTCTCCGGGGAGTTGATGTTCTCGAAGGCCAGCGAGACGTTCTGCTCCATCTTGAACCCTCTCTGGGACTGGCGGATCAGGCCCAGGTAGGAATTGTTCACCACCACGTGGATGTAGGGAAGGTTGAACTGCGCCCCGACGGCCAGCTCCTCGATCATGAACTGGAAGTCGTAGTCCCCGGAGAGGGCCACCACGGTGGCCTCGGGCTTGCCCCGGACGACGCCGAGGGCGGCGGGCCCGGTCCAGCCCAGGGGGCCCGCCTGGCCGGCGTTGATCCACTGCCGGGGGCCGTGCACGTGCAGGAACTGGCCGCCGGCGATCTGGGAGAGCCCGATCGTGGAGACGTAGGTGACGTCCGTGCCGAAGACGGAGTTCATCTCCTCGTAGACGCGCTGCGGCTTGACCGGGACCTGCGTGAAGTGCGTCTTGCGCTGCATGGAGCCCTTGCGCTGGGCGCAGTCCTTGACCCACACGGACCAGTCCGGCACGGCGAACCGCTCCTTCCGCTCCCGGGCGACCTCGAGGAGGATCTCCAGGGCCGCGCCGGCGTCGGAGACGATGCCGAGGTCGGGGGAGAAGACGCGCCCGATCTGGGTGGGCTCGATGTCGATGTGCACGAACGTGCGGCCCCGGGTGTAGGTGTCCAGGCCGCCGGTGTGCCGGTTGGCCCAGCGGTTGCCGATGCCGAGCACGAAGTCGGACTCCAGGAACGTCGCGTTGCCGTAGCGGTGGGAGGTCTGCAGCCCCACCATCCCGGCCATCAGCGGGTGGTCGTCCGGGATGGCGCCCCAGCCCATCAGGGTCGGGATCACCGGCACGTCCAGCAGCTCGGCGAGCTCGACCAGCTGCGCGGAGGTGTCGGCGTTGATGATGCCGCCGCCGGCCACGATGAGCGGGCGCCGGGCGGAGGAGAGCATGTCCAGGACCTTCTCGGCCTGCGCGCGGGTCGCCGCGGGGCGGTGCACGGCCAGGGGCTCGTAGACGTCGATGTCGAACTCGATCTCGGCGAGCTGCACGTCCAGGGGGAGGTCCAGCAGCACGGGTCCGGGCCGGCCCGAGCGCATGAGGTAGAAGGCCTTCTGGAACGCCCCGGGCACCTGGCCCGGCTCCAGCACCGTCATGGCCATCTTGGTGACCGGCGCGGCGATCGTGGAGATGTCCACGGCCTGGAAGTCCTCCTTGTGCAGCTTGGCCACGGGGGCCTGGCCGGTGATGCACAGGATCGGGACGGAGTCCGCCCACGCGGCGTAGAGGCCGGTGATCATGTCGGTGCCGGCAGGGCCGGACGTGCCCACGCAGATCCCGATGTTGCCGGGGGCGGCGCGGGTGTAGCCGTCGGCCATGTGCGAGGCGCCCTCGACGTGCCGGGCGAGGGTGTGCCGGATGCCGCCGTGGGCGCGCATCGCGGAGTAGAACGGGTTGATGGCGGCGCCGGGCAGGCCGAAGGCCTCGGTGGCGCCCTCCTTCTCGAGGATGGCGACGACGGCGTCGACCGTGCGCATTCTGGCCATGATGAACTCCTTGGAAGCAGGACCCGGGATCGGGTCGGGAAGCGGTGGGGCGGGGTGGGGGCAGGTCAGCGGCCGGCGCGGCCGGAGAGCTCCTCGACGAGCTTGAACAGACCCGAGTGGTCGAGTCCGCCGTCGCCCTTGTTGACGGTGGCGGCCACGAGCTGGGCGACGATCGCGCCGAGCGGCACGGCCACGCCGGCCTCGCGGGCGGCGGAGGTCACGATGCCCATGTCCTTGTGGTGCAGCTGCAGCCGGAAGCCCGGGTCGAAGTTGCGGTCCAGCATCTTCTGGCCCTTCTGGTCCAGGACCTTGGAGCCGGCCAGGCCGCCGCCGAGGACCTTCAGCGCGGCGTCCGTGTCCACGCCGTAGGCCTCGAGGAAGACGACGGCCTCCGCGAGCAGCTGGATGTTGCCGGCCACGATCAGCTGGTTGGCGGCCTTGACGGTCTGCCCGGAGCCGGCGGGGCCCACGTGCACGATGGTCCTGCCGACGGCCTCGAGCACCGGGCGGGCGGCCTCGAAGTCCGCGGCCTCGCCGCCGACCATGATCGAGAGCACGGCGTCGACGGCGCCCTGCTCGCCGCCGGAGACCGGGGCGTCCAGCGGGCGCAGGCCGTGCTCGACGGCCTCCCGGGACAGGCGGGCGGCGACGTCCGGGCGGATGGAGCTCGCGTCGATCCAGACGGTGCCCTGCGCGGCGTGGGCGAAGACGCCGTCCTCGCCGGTCACGACGCCCTCGACGTCCGGGGAGTCCGGGACCATCGTGATGACGACGTCGGCGTTCGCCACCGACTCGGCCACGCTGGACGCGCCCTGGCCGCCGGCCTCGACGAGCTGGTCGATCTTGTCCTGCGAGCGGTTGTAGCCGACGACGTCGTAGCCGGCCTTGACGAGGTTCTTGGCCATGGGCAGGCCCATGATGCCGAGTCCGATGACGGTGACGTTGGTCATGGTGGAGGTCCTCACTGTGGGGGCCCGTGCGGTGCGGGCGACGGGCGGTGGTGGCAGGTGCGGAAGATGAGGTGGATCAGGCGCCGGCGCGGGCGCCGGACCACGCCGAGGTCCAGGCGAAGGGGTCCTGCTGCGAGGCCTTGTACTCGAGGCCCACCCGGCCGGTGTAGCCGAGCTCCCGGCTGCGCTCGACCCACTGCTGGAGCGGGAGCTCGCCGGTGCCGGGCTCGTTGCGTCCGGGGGCGTCGGCGATCTGGATGTGGCCGAAGTCCGCGGCGTGCTTCTCGATGACGGCGGCGACGTCGTCGCCGTTGACCGACAGGTGGTAGAAGTCGGCGAGCAGCCTGATGTTGTCCGCGCCGGCCCGCTGGACCTTCGCGATGACGTCGAGGGCGTCCTGGGCGGTCTTCAGGGGGTAGGCCTCGGTGCCGGAGACCGGTTCCAGCAGCACGGTCCCGCCGATCCGGGCCACGCCCTCCGCCGCGGCCACGAGGTTGCGCACCGCCAGCTCGTCCTGGGCCTCCGGGGAGTGCTCGGGCCGGCGGTTGCCGTAGAGGGCGTTGAAGGCCCGGCAGCCGGTGCGCTCGCCGATCGCGGCGACCACGGCGACGTTGTCCTTGAACTCGTCGCAGCGGCCCTTCCAGGACACGAGGCCGCGGTCCCCGCCCGGCATGTCGCCGGCGTTGAAGTTCAGCCCGCTCAGCTGCACCCCGGCGTCCCGGATCGCGTCCACGAAGGCGTCGACGTCGCGGTCCGCGGGCACGGACTCGGCGAAGGGCCACCAGAACTCGACCGCGTCGAAGCCGGCGGCCTTCGCCGCGGCCGGCCGCTCGAGCAGGGGCAGGTCGGTGAGAAGGATGGAGCAGTTCACGGTGTAGGACATCTGGATCCTCCTGGTTCGCACGGGACCCCCACTTATTTCGAGATGTGGAAGTCGGCTTCTGTCTTATGAAACAGCGTACGGTCCGCTGTGATGCAGGTCAATCCTTTATTGGAAACATTATTTCGGCATGTGGAAACAAGAGGGGAAGGGTCGGGTGGCATGGAAGAACCCCGTGCCGCCGCGGTGGCAGGGCGGCACGGGGTCCGGTCGGTGGGGACGGGATCGCCGTCGGGTCAGCGCAGCTTCATCTGCCGGTTGACGTCCTTGTAGAGCAGGTAGCGGAACCGGCCCGGCCCGCCCGCGTAGCAGGCCTGGGGGCAGAAGGCGCGCAGCCACATGAAGTCGCCGGCCTCGACCTCGACCCAGTCCTGGTTGAGGCGGTAGACGGCCTTGCCCTCGAGGACGTAGAGGCCGTGCTCCATCACGTGCGTCTCGGCGAAGGGGATCACCGCGCCCGGCTCGAAGGTCACGATCGTCACGTGCATGTCGTACCGGACGTCGTCCGGGTCGACGAAGCGGGTGGTCGCCCACTTGCCGTCGGTCCCCGGCATGGGGGTCGGCTCGACCTCCTGCTCGTTGGTGACGAACGGCGCCGGGACCTCGATGCCCTGGACGTACTCGTAGGCCTTGCGGATCCAGTGCAGGCGGGCGGGGTCCCCGCCGGGATTGCGCACGGTCCACTCGCACTCCGGCGGCAGGAACGCGTAGCCGCCGGGAACGAGCTCGTGCTCCTCGCCGTCGATCGTCAGGACCAGCGTCCCCTCCATGAGGAACAGCACGCCCTCCACGCCGGACTCCGTCTCGGGCCGGTCGCTGCCGCCGCCGGGGGCGATCTCCACGATGTACTGCGAGAAGGTCTCGGCGAAGCCGGACAGGGGCCGGGCGAGCACCCAGACCCGGGTGTCCTCCCAGAAGGGGAGCCGGCTGGTCACGATGTCGCGCATGGTCCCGCGCGGGATCACCGCGTAGGCCTCCGTGAACATCGCCCGGTCCGTGAGCAGCTGGGTCTGGTCGGGGTGGCCGCCGTGCGGCGCGTGGTAGGTGGTCTCGGTCATCAGAAGTCGCCTCCGGTGGTCGATGCGGCCGGTGCCGCGGCCTTGGGGTGGGCCAGGGAGAAGAGCTCGTGCTCGCCGATGCCGGCGCTCTCCTCGAGCTCCTCCCCGGAGATCGCTCCGCACAGCACGCCGCGGTGGACGAAGCGGGCCAGGGCGCGGGCCGTGGCGGGCTCGTCCATGATCTCCGACTCGATGCCGTGCACGTAGTTCTTCAGCCGCAGCGCCGCCGCGGCGAAGCCCTCGCGGTAGAAGAAGTACGTGGCGAGGTAGCGGGTGGGCAGCTGGTGCGCGTGCAGGTCCCAGCCCTGGTAGTAGCCCCGCTCCAGGGAGCGGCGCACCAGACGGGCGTGCAGCCGCCAGGCGGCCAGCTTCTGCTGCTCGTTGCCGGTCGGCAGGATGTTCGTGGAGCCGTCGGAGAGCCGCACCCCGGTGCCGGCCACGGCGACCTGCATGACGGCCTTGGCGTGGTCGGCCGCCGGGTGCTCCATGGACTGGTACTGGGCGGCGATCTGCAGGGAGTCGGAGTAGTCGTAGGTCCCGTAGTGCAGGGCCTCGACCCGTCCGTCCGTCCGGTGGAGCATCGCCGGGATGGGGCAGGTGCCGTCGGGTCCCAGGATCATCGGGGCGGTCTCCATCTGCACCTCGAACCGCAGCCGCCCGGCCGGCAGCCCGAGGCCCGCCTCGAGCTGCTCGCAGGCCTCGACCATGACGTCGACCTGCTCCGGGGTGCTCACCTTCGGCAGGGTGAGCACGAGGCCGCGGGGGAGGCCGTCCTCGCTGTGCCCGGCCTCCCGCAGCCCGCCCTCGTGCACCAGGGTGGTGACGAACAGGTCGAGGGTGCGCAGCCCGCGGTCCCGGGTGGCGGCCTCGAAGCACTTGAAACGGATCCCGATGTACGGCGGCGCGGTCCCCTCCCGGACGGCCTGGGCCACGGTGTGCGCCGCGCGCACGGCCCACTCGTCCTCCTCCTGGTCCCCGCGGTCGCCGAAGCCGTCCTCGAAGTCCAGGCGGACGTCCTCGATCGGCTCGGTGGCGAGCTTGCGCTCGACCGCCCGGGCCACCCGGTCGACCAGGCCCGGGTCGGCGCCCTCGGGGGCGACCTGCTCCGCGAGGGAGGCCGCCCCGAGCCCGGCCACGGCCTCGGCGGCGCGCTCCCCCCACTGCCGGGCGGTCGCCGGGGTGAAGCTGTCGGCGGGGAGGTAGACGGTGTGCACCGGCTGGCGTGTTCCCGGGTCCCCGGGATAGGACCGCCGGAGCAGCTCGTCGGTGCCGGCCAGCCGCTCGGCGGCGCGCTGCCGGAAGGCCGTGCCCAGCGTCCCGGCGCTCACTTCGTGGCCACCCGGTCGCGGCCGGACTGCTCGAGCAGCTCGTAGGCGGGCAGGGTGAGGAAGTCGACGTAGTCCTCGTCCAGCACCAGGTCGGCGATCAGGGCGGCCGCGGGCTCGAAGTGCGCCGCGTAGGACTCCGGGTCGACCTCCTCGCGCAGGACCTCCTTCTGCCGCCGGAGCTCCTCGGCCACGAGCTCGCGGGTCGCGGTGTTGCCGGTGTCCTCGTAGACCACGCCGTTGCGGATCTGCTGCCAGATCTGCGAGCGCGAGATCTCGGCGGTGGCGGCGTCCTCCATCAGGTTGTGGATGGCCACGGCCCCGTTGCCGGACAGCCACACCGCGGTGTAGCGGATCGCCACGTAGAGGTTGGCCGCGAGCTCCTGCTGGGTGCTCACCCGACCGGCGCTGGCGACGTCGAGCAGCTGCTCGGCGCTGACCTGCACGTCCTCGCGCAGCCGGTCCACCTGGTTGGGCTTCGGGCCGAGGACGCCGTCGAAGACCTCGCGGCAGGTGGGCACCAGGTCCGGGTGGGCCACCCAGGACCCGTCGAAGCCGTCGTCGGCCTCCCGGGTCTTGTCCGCGCGCACCTTGGCGAACGCGGCCTCGGTGGCCTCCGGGTCGCGGCGGTTGGGGATCACGGCGGCCATGCCGCCCATGGCGAAGGCCCCGCGGCGGTGGCAGGTCCGCACGAGCAGCTCGGTGTAGGCGCGCATCAGGGGCGCGGTCATGGTGATGGTGGAGCGGTCCGCCAGGACGAACTTCTCACCGGCGTCCCGGAAGTACTTGATGATGCTGAACAGGTAGTCCCAGCGCCCCGCGTTGAGCCCGGAGGCGTGCTCGCGCAGCTCCCAGAGGATCTCCTCCATCTGGAAGGCCGCGGGGATCGTCTCGATGAGCACGGTCGCCCGGATCGTGCCGTGCTCGATGCCCAGGTGCTCCTCGGCGAAGCTGAACACGTCGTTCCACAGCCGGGCCTCGAGGTGGGACTCCATCTTCGGCAGGTAGTAGTACGGGCCGTGGCCGTTGGCCAGCAGCTGCTGCGCGGTGTGGAAGAAGTGCAGGCCGAAGTCCACGAGCGCGCCGGCGGCGGGCCGGCCGTCCACGGTGACGTTGTGCTCGGGCAGGTGCCAGCCGCGGGGCCGGGTGACCACCACGGCCAGCGGGGCGTCCTGGCGCAGCGCGTACTCCTTGCCCTCCGGGGAGGTGAAGCCCAGGGTGCCGCGGGCGGCGTCGCGCAGGTTGAGGATGCCGTCCACCTGGTTGTGCCACGTGGGGCTCGAGGCGTCCTCGAGGTCGGCGAGCCAGACCTTCGCCCCCGAGTTCAGCGCGTTGATCGCCATCTTGGCGGGCGAGGCGGGCCCGGTCATCTCGACCCGGCGGTCCTGCAGGGCGGGCGGGGCCGGGGCCACCTGCCACTCGCTCTCGCGGATCTCCCGGGTCTCGGGGAGGAAGTCGAGGGTGCCGGTCGCGGCGGCGCGGCGGCGGGCGTCCTCCCGGGCGCCGAGCAGCTCGGTGCGCCGGGCGGCGAAGCGGTGGTGCAGGGCCTCGACGAACGCGAGGGCCTCGTCGGTGAGGATCTCGTGCGCGCGGTCCAGGCCGGCTGGGGTGGTGGACTCGATGGCCATGGTGGTCTCCGTTCGGTGCTGGGTTCGGTGGGGGGCGCCGCCGGCGGTGCCGGGCGGCGACGCCCGGTGGTGCGGGCTCGGTGCCGCGCTGCTAGTGGGCGGCGACCGGTGCGAGCCGGTGGGCGTCCTGCTGGGCCACCCGCTGCACGGCCTCGGCCACGGCCGGGGCCACGTGCTGGTCGAAGACGCTGGGGACGATGTAGCTCGCGTTGAGCTCGTCCTCGGCCACGCAGTCGGCGATGGCCTGCGCGGCGGCGACCAGCATGTCGGTGGTGATGTCGGACGCCCCCGCGTCGAGCAGGCCGCGGAACAGGCCCGGGAAGGCCAGGACGTTGTTGATCTGGTTCGGGAAGTCCGAGCGGCCGGTCGCGACCACCGCGGCGTGCTCCGCGGCGACGCCCGGATCGATCTCGGGGTCGGGGTTGGCCATGGCGAAGACGATCGCGCGGTCGTTCATGGACGCCACGTCGGCCTCGTCGAGCAGGTCGGGGGCGGAGACGCCGATGAAGACGTCGGTGCCCACCACGGCCTCCTTGAGCGAGCCGGAGAACCCGGCCTCGTTGGTGTTCTCGGCGATCCACTGCCGGTGCGGGTCGTCGTAGCCCTCCCCGCGGTGGATGGCGCCCTTGCGGGAGCAGGCGATGATGTCCTGCACGCCCTGGGCCTTGAGGAGCTGGATGATGGCGTGGCCGGCGGCGCCCACCCCGGAGACCACGACCTTGACGTCGCCGATCTGCTTGTCCACCACGCGCAGGGCGTTGAACAGCGCGGCCAGGGCCACGATCGCGGTGCCGTGCTGGTCGTCGTGGAAGACCGGGATGTCGAGCTCCTCGCGGAGCCGGGCCTCGATCTCGAAGCAGCGCGGGGCCGCGATGTCCTCGAGGTTGATCCCGCCGTAGACGGGGGCCATGGCCTTGACGATGCGCACGATCTCGTCGGTGTCCGTCGTGTCGAGGCAGACCGGCCAGGCGTCCACGCCGGCGAAGGCCTTGAACAGGGCCGCCTTGCCCTCCATGACGGGCAGGGCGGCGGCCGGGCCGATGTCGCCCAGGCCGAGCACCGCGGTGCCGTCGGTGACCACGGCCACCGTGTTGCGCTTGATCGTCAGCCGCCGGGCGTCCTCGGGGTTGTCGTGGATGGCCATGCACACCCGGGCCACGCCGGGGGTGTAGGCGCGGGAGAGGTCGTCGCGGTTGCGCAGCGAGACGCGGGGGGTGACCTCGATCTTGCCGCCGAGGTGGATCAGGAACGTGCGGTCGCTGATCTTGCGCACCTGCACGCCGTCGAGCGCCTCGAGGGCGTCGCGCACCTCGTCGCGGTGGGACGCGTCGGAGACGTTGCAGCTGACGTCGACGACGACGTGGGCGGCGTGGGACTCCACGACGTCGAGGGCGGTCACGGCCGCGCCGGCCCGCGCGGCGGCGGTGGCGAGCTCGCTGGTGACGGTGAGGCCTGCCGGGGCCTCCACACGCAGGATCATCGAGTATCCGGGACTGGGCGTGGCCATGGTTCCTCCAAGGGCTCTGGTTCGACTATTTCAGTCGCATTGTGGAATGAAACTTTCGTATTATGGATATTATGGGAGCCAGCCGAGGTTGGCAAGGATCCAGCGTGACAGCTGTCACGGATCCGGCGACCGAGATCTGGCCCGGCGCACGAGGCGGCCGGGCCGTACCGACGGGAGATGCCCATGACCACGACGACCGCACGAGCCGGTTCGGGCGGTGTGCAATCGGTGGAGCGCGTGTTCGAGCTCCTCGAGGTGATCACCGCGGCCGGCGGGGAGATGTCGCTCAGCGAGCTCTCCGCCGCCGTGAAGCTGCCGCTGCCCACCATCCACCGGCTGTTGCGCACGCTGGTGCCCGCCGGCTACGTCCGCCAGCTCCCCAACCGCAACTACGCGCTGGGCCCGCGGCTGATCCTGCTGGGGGAGGCCGCCGGGCGCCAGTTCGGGTCGGCGGCCCGCACGCGGCTGGACGAGCTGGTGGCCGAGCTCGGCGAGTCGGCGAACATGGCCGTGCTCGACGGCCAGGAGGTCGTCTACATCGCCCAGGCCCAGTCCAACCGGTCCATGCGCATGTTCACCGAGGTGGGCCGCCGGGCCGACACCCACGACACCGGCGTGGGCAAGGCCATGCTCGCCACCCTGCCGGACGAACGGGTCCGCGCCATCGTGGGCGCGGCGGGCATGGCCACACCCACGCCCAAGAGCATCGGGACCCTCGAGGAGCTCTTCGCGGACCTCGACCGGATCCGGGAGCGCGGCTACGCGATCGACGACGAGGAGACGGAGCTCGGGGTGCGCTGCTACGCGATGGCGGTGCCCGGCGCCCCCACGCCCACGGCCATCTCCGTGTCGGGCCCCGTGTCCCGGGTGGACGAGGACTTCGGCCGCCGGGCCGTGCCCGTGCTGCGCCGGGCCGCCGAGGCGATCGCCGCGGAGCTGATGCCCGGCTCTGCCTGAGGCCGGCACGCACCGGCTGAGGCCCGCACCCGACGGCTGCGCCCGCCGCCCCACGAGGGGCGGCGGGCGCAGCCGTCGGGTGCCCGGACCGTGCGGGTCAGGCGTCGCCGCCCGCGTTGCCGGTCGTGCCGGCGGTGACCTCGTCCAGGCGGTAGCGCTCGAACGCCCGGGCCGGGGCCCCGGCGTCCGCCTCCCCGCGGTCGGCGAGCATCTGCAGCGCCCGCACCACGATGGAGTGCACGTCCGTCCGGAACCAGCGCCGCGCCGCGGCCCGGGTGTCGGAGAAGCCGAAGTCGTCCGCGCCCAGGGTCGCGAAGTCGTTCGGCAGGTACTGCCGGATGCGGTCCGGCAGCTCCGAGACGAAGTCCGTGGAGGCGATGACGGGTCCTTCCGCCCCCGCGAGCTGCTGGGCCACGAACGGCACCCGGCGCGGTGCCCCCGGGGTGCGGAACGCCTCCTTCTCGGCGGCCAGACCGTCGCGGCGCAGCTCGTTCCAGGAGGTCACCGACCACACGTCGGCGGAGACCCCCCACTCCTCGGCCAGCACCTGCTGGGCCTGCAGGGCCCACGGCACCGACACGCCCGAGCCGAGCAGCTGGACCTTCGGGCCGGGGTGCTCGGAGCGGGCGACCCGGTGGATGCCGCGGACGATGCCCTCGACGTCCACGTCCGCCGGCTCGGCCGGCTGCTGGTACGGCTCGTTGTAGACCGTCAGGTAGTACATGACGTTCGGGTCCGCCGAGTCCGGGCCGTACATCTGCTCGAGGCCGTGCCGGACGATGTGGGCGATCTCGTAGCCGTAGGCCGGGTCGTAGCAGCGCACGGCCGGGTTCGTGCCCGCGAGCACGGGGGAGTGGCCGTCGGCGTGCTGGAGGCCCTCGCCGGTGAGCGTGGTGCGCCCGGCGGTGGCCCCGATGAT